>CAUUGL010000027.1:0-26610 GCA_963544845.1 uncultured Alloprevotella sp. | reverse complement strand
GCTGAGTTCTTCAAAAGAATACCTTAATTTTGCACTTGCCGGTTGACTCTACGCGACATGATAGGGCAGGAGAGAAGCGTACTTTTTTTGAGAGATACATTTTGCAGGAACGCAAATAATACTTAATTTTGCAGCTGCAAACAACATTCATTTCATTATTCATTACCATGGATTGGTTCGTAAAAATTTTACAAAACCCTGAAAGTATTGCGCATATCGTGATTTTATATGCGCTGGTCATCAGCTTAGGGGTCAAGTTGGGTCGTTGGAAAATCGGCGGCCGTAATGGTATCGCCTTTGGGGTGACGTGGGTGCTCTTTGTGGGCATCATTGTGGGCCACATTTGTACAAACTGGCTCTATCCCGACGCAGCCGCTGCCGTAGCGTATCAGAAACCCATTATTGATGTGGTCAAGGAACTGGGGCTTATCCTCTTTGTCTACTGCATCGGTCTGCAAGTTGGACCAAGTTTCTTTGAGACCTTCAAATCGGGCGGTTTGGGCATGAACTTGCTCACCGCGAGTTTGGTGCTGCTCAATGTTTTGGTCATGCTCGGCCTCTACTATCTGGGCGACTTTGCCGGTATCTTTTCAACCCCCGGCGATCCTAACAACCTGCCCATGATGGTGGGTGTGATGTATGGTGCCGTAACCAATACCCCCGGTCTTGGTGCTGCCAACGGCGTGCTTCCCGACCTCATTCAGTCGGGTGTGGTGCCTACCATCGCCAATGGTTATGCCTGTGCTTATCCGCTGGGTGTGGTGGGAATTATTCTTGCTACGCTTGCCATCCGTCTGCTCACGGGTGTTTCTTATGAAAAAGAACAAGAGCAAATCCGCCAATCGGAAGAGAGCAATCCCCACGCTACGCCTAAACACATCCTTGTAAAGGTGACCAATAAGGCCGTAGTGGGTCGTTCACTTGAAGCGCTTCACCAGTTCCTCAATCGGCAGTTTATTGTTACCCGCTGCATCAATCCCGATGGCAGTTTCTTCATTCCAAATCATGTCACCGAACTTGCCTTGGGCATGAGTGTGCACATCGTCTGCACGGAAAACGAAGCGGAAGCCCTCACCCTGCTCATCGGAGAAGCCGAGCAGCTTGATGAACCCGAAACCATCGAAACGAGCAACTATGTGAGCAAGCGTTTGGTGATTACCAAACCCGAAATCAATGGTAAAACCTTTGGACAATTGCATTTCTCTTCTGTTTATGGTGTTAATGTAACACGCGTAACGCGTAACGGAATGGAACTCTTTGCGGCTCGTGATCTGCCTTTGCAAGTGGGCGACCGCATTATGGTAACGGGACGTGAAGAAAACATCGAGCGCCTGAAAGACGTCATCGGTGCCCACGTCAAGCATCTCGACCACCCGAATGTCGGTGCCATCTTCTTCGGTATCCTCATCGGTATCATTTTGGGTCAGTTGCCCATTCCTATTCCCGGAGTGGCCGTGCCTGTGAAACTGGGCTTGGCCGGTGGTCCTCTCGTTGTGGCCATTCTCATCGGTGCTTTTGGCTATCGCTACAAAATCAATACCTATACTTCTACTTCGGCCAATCTGATGCTGCGTGAAGTCGGTCTTATCCTCTTCTTGAGCAGTGTGGGTATTCAAGCCGGTGCTTCCTTCTGGAAAACCATTATGGAAGGCGATGGTGTTCACTACGTTTGGATGGGCTTCCTCATTACAACGCTTCCCATTCTCATCGTGGGGCTCTACGGCCGCTTGAAAATGAAGCTCAACTATTTCACGCTGATGGGCTTGATTGCTGGTTCCAATACCGACCCCCCTGCTTTGGCTTTTGCCAATGCTACTGCGGGCAACAATGCTCCGGCCGTAGGTTACAGCACGGTCTATCCGCTCGCGATGTTCCTGCGTATCCTTATGGCACAACTTGTGTTGTTGTTCTTCATGTAGTCGTTCCACCCTCTTGGATAGGGCTGGCTTTCTGAACATAAATAAGCAGCAGAATTTTGTCACGTGGCAAAATTCTGCTGCTTATTGTTTGAGAAAATAAGACGTTTTTTGAGAGGGCTTTGGGAAAAATGACTTGGGCGGTGAAGACGGCGATCAGAGTTTGTCTGCTTTACAGCGCGTGTCGGTAGTCATAGAGGACGGACGCGAGGTAGTGGAAGTCGCTTTCCTCAGGATGACGATGTCCCATGAGTCGCTCTACACGCTCGGAGAGTTCTGTCAATTCGGGAGTGCACCCCGAGTGGGTGGCAGAGGTTTGGATGAAGAACAGTGTTTCGTCCAATAATGCCGCTTGGTGCGGGGTGAGGGCAGCGATGTTGGGGAAACGCGGGACGTAGTCGTCCGGTGCTTCTGCAAAGGCTTCGAGAACGGCACGTTGGTCGCTTTTCAAAATGGCATTCACTACAAAAGTCCCCGCGGCAAGATCGCCCAAACGGCGATGTTGCCGTGTGCCGAGAAACAGCAGAATGCCTACGCCCAAACTCAAGAAGAGATCGACCCAAAGCAGCAAACCGCGCAAGAAGTAAGCCCACAACTGCGGGCTGCTTCCGTCGGTATTAACTACGCGGATGCCGAGACAAAACTTTCCCAAAGTGCGACCCTCCCAAAAAATCTCTTCCAGCATCGGGAAGAGGAGCGGTGTGAACAGCAGAAACGCTAACCAACCGCTGGAGGGGAGGTGGTTGATGAGGAAAGGGAAAAGTAGGACGTAATAGCTCGCTAAAAATCCCAAATCAATGGCTGCGGCCATGCTGCGGGCAAAGAGAGAGGCGGGCGGTTGGGCGATGCTGACGTTTTGAATGGAGCGGAGGTGGGGCATGAGTTGAAAAGGCTTCGGAGTTGAGTCGATGGGAGAAAATTGCACCCATCATTTGGAGATTTTGTTGAGGCAAAAGTACGAAAAAATGCCGTATGCTGCATCTCTTTTCGTGAAAAATGCTTACTTTTGCGAAGCGTAGTTGCGGGCATCGTACGGCTGTCTTTCAAAAAAAAACGGCACATGCGACGGCAACGGCATTTCCCCGAACAACACCTTATGAAAGAAATAGAATTTGTACACCAAAATCGTGAAAAGTGGCGGCACTATGAGACATTGCGCTTATCGTTTCAAAAGATTCCCCCCGATGAGTTGGCGCGGCTTTATCTCGATGTGACGACCGATTTGGTGTTTGCACAAACCCATTATCCCGAAAGCCGCCTCACGCTCTATTTGGAGAATTTGGCGTTGGTGTTCCATCAGCGCCTTTACGGCCGACGCTCCGGACGGTGGCGTGAACTGGGACGCTTCCTTTTTCGTGAAGTGCCGTCGGCCTTCCGCGAGTCGCGTCGCGAACTGCTGGTATCGCTTTTCATCTTTTGTTTTGCTGTGGTCGTGGGCATTGTTTCACAGTGTGGAGAGCCGGAGTTTGCCCGCTTTGTTTTGGGGGATCAGTATGTGGAGATGACGTTGCAGAATATCGCCGAAGGGAAGCCGATGGCAGTTTATGACAACGAGGCACCGATGGAGATGTTTGCGCACATTTGGCTCAACAATACACTGGTCGATTTGAAAGTATTTGCCGCAGGGCTGCTCACGGTGTTGATGGTCGGCGTTGTGGTGATTAGCAATGGAGTGATGGTCGGTTGTTTTGAAACTTTTTTGGCGCAAAACGGCAGTTTGCTGGAAGCCTTGTTTGTGGTGAATATGCATGGTTCGCTTGAACTGCCCACCATTGTGCTGTCGGGTGCGGCAGGATTGGCATTAGGCACAGGTTGGGTGTTTCCGGGAGAGCGTTCGCGATGGTCGGCCTTCCGTGATGGGGCAAAGCGGGGGACGAAGATGTTGCTGGGTACGTTGCCCATCACCTTTTTGGCCGCCGTGATTGAAAGTTTCGTTACGCGCTATGCTAATCTGCCTTTGCCGGCGCGTATCGCCTTTGTGGTGGCGGGTTTTCTATTAGTGATTTATTATGTAGTGGTTCTTCCTCAACAATTGTCGCATCATGATACTGCTTTTTCAGATTCGTCCGCTGGGTGAGGTGATTACCGCTGCCAGTGAGTGGATGTTGGCACACTTCGGCCTGCTGTTGCGCCGAGGTGTTTTGCCGATTACAATTTTACTTGCGTTGCTTTCGCTCACCGATAGCGTGTGGTTGCTGAAAATAGGCATCGGACTTTCCATCTATTGGCTGCTGATGCTGATGGCAACGCTTATACACTACGAGCAAAAGATTTGGGAGCCGGAGAACGTGGATGCCGATGTTCCCCTGCCTCAACCGACATGGTCAGAACTATATGATCATCTGCCGTGGCGGAACGGATTGTTTTGTGGAATAGCGTTGGGCGTGATAACCTTGCTTTCGATGGCAGGGTGGGGATGGTGGTTGTTGCTTTTTCCGTTGCTGTATATTGTGCCTTACTTTCTGTTTTCCAATCTCATGGCCGAGAGTGGTTCACGTTCCCCCGTGGCCGATATTTTTCGGGTACTGCCTTTCATCTTTCCTTCGTTGATGGCCATTGGTGTATTTGTCTTTTTGGTGGTGCTGGGTGCTGCCAGTTCGTTGGGTTTTTATTTTGTGATGATTGATGAAGTGTTTAGTCTTCTTTTTCAAACCAAACAGCTCCATTCTCTTTATCAACATCTTATTGCACCCATCGCGATTACGTTCTGGTCGGTGGTGCTCGCCGTATTGCTCTCCTGGATGGTGATGGGGGCAGCGGCGGTGTGCTTTTTTCTCTATGGGCATGGTGTTGAACAACTCGATTATCCCACGCTTCGGCGTAAGTGGACTACTTTCTAACGTCCTTTCCTCATGTTTGAACTCTCCGATACTCTTTCTCTCAGTCACTTGCGCTACAATGAAGATTTGGCGAAGTTGTCGGGCAAAGTTGTGCCCGAGAAAACTGAAACCACACCCTTGAAGCCGATGAAGCTGCCGGCTTGGTGGGAGCATTTTCACCTCAGTGAAACGGCGGTCTATATCATCGTGATTGCCGTGGCGGTGGCCGTGTTGCTCTTTCTCATTTACCGCATGGGGTGGCTTGGGCTTGGAGGCCGAGGAAAGTCTACCTCGACTTCCAACTTTGTGATGGATGAAACTGCGCTTGACACCGATATCTACGCCCATGACATCGAGGCGGAAACGCAGGTGGCCGTTCAGACAGAAGACTATCGCACATTGGTACAACTTTGCTATCTGCGTACCCTGCGTGCGCTTTGCGATGCCGAGATGCTCTCGTGGCAACCATCTTCGACACCGAGCGAATACCTGCGGGCGTTGGAGGTATTGGGGGAAAGTTCGTCGGCGCTTGTCGACCCTTTGCGACAACTCACCCAAAGTTACCTCTACACGTTCTACGGACACTATCCCGCCACGGCCGAAATGGTGGCCGATTGTACGACGTGGAGCGAAACTCTTGTGCAGCGGTGTGAACGGAAAGGAGGTGAACGATGAAGCGTTTTCCATCCAGAGGATTGTCTGTCTTGATAGGACTTGTGATGGCAGCAGTGGTGGGCTGGGTTTTGCTGAAGCCACGCGACCACTATGAGTGGAAATGGAATGTGAAAGCCCCCGTATCGGACGAACCTTTTTCGACGGCAGTGCTGGATCAAGTGCTGGAGGCATCGTTGCCGAAAGGCTATCGTGTGCAGCCCAATGTGGAGGCGGTGCTCGACAGCCTCCACCGATGCCGCGGCCGTGCCAATCTCATTGTGCAGGATTTAGAAGGGACTGAGGGTAAGTTGACCGACAGCACCCTCTATGTGTTGGCGGAAATGGCGCGTCGTGGCGACCACATTATTCTCTGCTCACCCGAATTTTCGAACGATGCCGTCATGTTTTTCGGTATCACGCAGCGGTGTTTCCCTTTTACGCTCGACCTGTTCAAGTCGCACACTTTCAAGATTGAAGAGATGCACTACACCCTGCCCACCCCCGATGGTCAACCTGTTGCGATGCTCGTACATCCCGATATGCAGCGGGGAGAGTTGAGTGACTTCTCCGATAAAACCATTTTAATTGACCGCTATCGTCTTGCTCCTGACAGTATTGTGCTGCAGAAGCACTTGTTTGAAACAGACTTATCGGATGAGACCTATCCGCAGGTGATGGATTTCGGGCTGTCTCGCATTCGTGTGGCGCTGGTGGGGTGTGAACGGCAGGTGTTGGCTTTACGCTACGAATTTCCATCGGGCGGCAGTATTCTGCTGACCAACACACCGGTGGTGCTTACCAACTATGGAGCGGTCGATGACGAATGGCGGCGTTTGCTGACGCTTTTTGTTGCCCCGCTTTCCGACCGTCCCGTGGTGCGCATTCCTTATCCCACCACGCCTGCTTCCGAGGAGGCGTTGCCCGAAACTCAAAGCGTACTCAAATTCTTTTTGTCGCACCCACCTTTGCAACTGCTCGTATGGTTGTTTGCACTAATGGGGCTGCTGGCAGTAGTGGTGAATGGTCGCCGCCGCTGTCGAGTGGTGGAGTATCGACCGTTGCCGCATAACTCCTCGCTCTTGTTTTTGAAACAAGTGGCAGCTCTCTACGGCCGCAACACCGACTACGGTGGTTTGCTGCGCAACGAGGTACGCATGTTGCTCTATACGCTGCGGAGCGAATTTCGTTTCGATCTTCCGCCCGAAACCAGTACGCTGCCCGACTATTTGCCGTGGGTGGAGCAGCGGTTGACACTCGATGAAGTGCAACGTAGAGAGTTGGCGCTCCTCTTTCACGAGATGAACGCAGTGTTGCAACCCGACCCTCCTTCCCTTAAACGCACCGACTATCTGCCCCTTTCGCGGCAAA
The DNA here is from genome assembly GCA_963544845.1 of uncultured Alloprevotella sp. Classification (GTDB taxonomy): domain Bacteria; phylum Bacteroidota; class Bacteroidia; order Bacteroidales; family Bacteroidaceae; genus Alloprevotella. The sequence goes on along the minus strand of CAUUGL010000027.1, from coordinate 19,853 downwards.
TCAACCTCCTGCATCGGTGGATTACTTCCACAGTCTGAGCATTTGAAGGAGACATATATTATATCGATCTGTTGAAGAATATACCGTTATATTTTCTTGATAGGTGTAACCTCTCGCTTCTTTGTCTACTATGATGATTTCTCTGTTATCTCACTATTTTTATGGAACAACAAACCTCTCTTGAACTCACCCGATTTTCCGAAAAAATCAATGCATTGCGCACTGCGCTCTCACAAACCATCGTAGGGCAGTCGGCTACGGTAGACCTCATCTTAACTGCTCTGCTTGCCAATGGACATGTTTTGCTTGAAGGCGTGCCGGGGGTGGCCAAAACGCTTATGGGCAAAGCCATGGCGCGGCTGCTTGATGCTTCGTTTGGGCGAGTTCAGTTTACTCCCGATCTTCTGCCCGGCGATGTTTTGGGTACAAGCGTGTTCGACCCAAAGTCGCAGACGTTTAGTTTTCATGCCGGCCCGATTTTTACGCAACTGTTGTTGGTCGACGAAATCAACCGTGCCCCGGCCAAAACGCAAGCTGCACTTTTTGAAGTGATGGAGGAACGCCAGGTAACGATGGACGGTCAAACTTATCCGATGGACGATTTGTTCCTCATTTTGGCAACCCAAAATCCCATTGAACAGGAGGGAACCTACAATCTTCCGGAAGCACAGATGGACCGTTTCTTACTAAAAATTGTGGTCGGCTATCCCACTGCCGAAGAGGAGCTTGACATTTTGCGTCGTTATAACAGCGGAGAGGAATTGAAGGATGTTTCCCGCCTTTTGCCCATTCTCAGCCGTGAAGATATTTTAGAGATGCGCAGGTTGCTGAAAACGGTGGTGGTCGATGATAGTTTGTTACACTACATCCATGGGTTGGTGTCTGCAACGCGCTCTTCTTCGCAAGTCTATTTGGGAGCTTCGCCCCGTGCTGCCGTGGCGCTGCTGCAAACCGCCAAAGCCTATGCCCTGTTGCAGGGGCGCAACTTCGTTCTGCCCGATGATGTGAAAGCCACTGCTCCGGCAGTTTTGGCACACCGCCTTTCCCTGACGGCAGACGCCGATATGAACGGGCAAACGACCGATCGTTTGATTTCCACTCTGCTCAACACTACCGAAATTCCTCATTGAGCATTTTCGTGCCGCCTGTGAATAGAGCCTCGACGAAGGCTTACTATTGACCGGCGGCGAGAAAACGCTTGTAACCTTTTGGCCTATGTTTCTAACTTGGCGTTTTTTTATCTCTATCACCCTCATCGCCTTGCTTTCGGCCGTTGGTCATTGGTGGCCGCCGGCCTATCCTGCTGCGGTTGTGCTCTTGGTGGTGCAGGTTGTGCTCTCCTTGGCCGATGCGCTGTTGCTGCTCTCGATGGTGCAGGTGCGGGGTGGTCGTGAAGTGGAAGCACGTCTCAACAACGGAGCCCCCAATCCTGTGAAGCTCTTTCTTGAGAATCAATCCCGCCTTTTGTTTCGCGTGCGTTTTCATGATGAAACACCCATTGGTATTCCCGTCTCTTCACTATCCTGTCAGTATCAGTCTCTGCCGCCGGCGCATACCCTACGCACCTCTTACACCCTTACGCCTAACCGGCGCGGATCCTATCGATTTGGCAGAATGCTGTGCTTTGCAACCACACGCTTGGGGATGTGGGAGCGTCGTCTGCTCATTGCTCCATCAATCGAAGTGAAGGTCTATCCCGATTTCGCTCGCCTTAAAGAACGTGAACTACAATATCGGCTGGGGCAGGATTTGCGCCAAGGAGAAAAGCGCCGATGCAGTGCCGGTAATAGTACGGACTTTGAGGAAATACGCGACTATGCGATAGGCGACAACTATCGGGCTGTCAACTGGAAGGCTACCGCACGGCGTGGCCGACTTTTGGTCAATCATTATGCCGAAGAGCGCGCTCAACTCATCTATAATATCATTGACCACGGGCGGCAGATGCAGCGCAGTTTTGAAGGACTTGCATTGGTCGACTATGCCGTCAATGCCGCACTTCAACTTTCTTTCACCGCAATGGGCAATGCCGATTTGGCGGGACTTGTTACTTTTGGTGCCGGTCAACCGACATTGTTGCCTCCGCGGCGTAGTTCGGCGCATCTTCGGTGGCTGCTCGAAACGCTCTATAATTTGCAACCTCGTTATGCAGAGAGTGATTTCTCACAACTGGTTGCCACGCTCGAAACGCGCGCCCCACGCCATGCCTTAATGGTGCTCTATACGGATTTTTATACTCACGACGCTCTCTTGCGCCAACTGCCTCACCTGCGCCGCATTGCCCGCCACCATGCTTTGGTTGTGGTCTTTTTTGAGGATGAGGAACTTACCCGAACTTCTTCTCTGTTGGAGACTTCTGTTTCCATTAATGAACACCTGCTGCGTGCGCTCTCCACCGACCTTGTTCTGCAAAAGCGCCAAATGGTCGAAACGCTTCGACGTAATGGTATTCACGCCCTGCTCACGTCACCTCGCCATTTATCGGGTAATATGGTTCGCCGGTACTTTGTGCTCAAACAGCTTGGAGCGTGGTGATTATGCTCCTATTGCCCCTGAAATTAAGAAATATAGCGAGTTTTTGATAGGGAATGGTAGGCAAAATTGGCAAAAGGAGGGAAAGAAGTTCGAAAAAACAGCCTTTTCAGGCGGAGAAAGCATTTTTTTCTGCTGAAAACATTTGTTGTCAAATTAAAAAGTACTACCTTTGCAGCGAATCAATGTGACTAAAACAAATTCGTAAATTTATAAATTTATTCATTATGAAGTTTAGAACTCTTCTCGTAGCTGCTCTTGCAGCAGTTTCGCTTGGAGCTTCCGCACAGGAAACTCCCAAGTATGAATTCAATCCCTACTGGACTGTCCAGCTTCAGGGTGGTGCGGGTTACTCTCTCGGTGGCTTTGACAAGTTTACCGACATGATTACTCCCGCGGCAGCAGTTTCTGTTGGTTACCGTTTCGCTCCCGCTTTCGGTGCTCGTTTACATCTCAGCGGTTGGGAAGGAAAGAACGGCTGGGATCTCAAGTTCAAAGGTAAGGCCGAGACTTATACTTATACTTGGAACTATGGCCAAGCTGGTCTTGACCTCGTAGTAGATCTTAATTCTCTCTTCGCGGGTTACAACCCCAATCGTCCTGTAACACTCAACGCTATCCTTGGTGCTAGCTATGTTCATGGTGTTAAGAATGAAAAAGCTCGTGAATACCACGCCGGCAACCCCAAGACTATGACCCTCGTTTGGGAAGACAACAAACTCAACACTTGGGGAGCTCGTGGTGGTTTGCAAGTAGACTTCCGTCTTTGCAAGCGCCTTTCTCTCAACCTTGAAGCTCTTGCTACTGCTACTGACGATGCTTTCAACTCTAAAAGCAGCAAAAACTACGTGGATGGCAAGTATATGGGTTCTGATAAGAAAGGTAACCTTGACTGGCAGTTTAACGCTTTTGCTGGTTTAACTTACCGCATCGGTCACATCAACACTGAGCCCATCAACACTTACGTTCCTGCTCCTGTTGTTCCCGAGCCCGCACCTGCTCCCGAGCCCGAGCCCGCTCCCGCACCTGCACCTGCACCTGCTCCCGCACCTGCACCTGCTCCCGCACCTGCTCCCAAGAACATCACGAAGAACGTATTTTTCAAAATCAACTCTGCTAAGATCTCTGCTACTGAATTCGTTAAGGTTAACGAAGTTGTCGCTTACCTCAACGCCAATCCTAACGCTCGCGTTGCCATTACGGGTTACGCCGATAAGGGTACAGGTACTGCTCTTGTTAACAAGCGTATCGCTCAGCAGCGTGCTAACGCTGTGTTCAATGCTCTCATCAAGCAGAACATCGCTGCAAGCCGTATCATGAAGGATTCTAAGGGCGACACTGTTCAGCCCTTCGCTAACAACGACGACAACCGTGTTGTAATCTGCATCGCAGAATAATCACGTTTCGAGTAATTTTTCATAATACATTTCCCTCGCCATCTTAGATGGTGAGGGATTTTTTATGCTCCTTCTAAACTTGAAAGTGAAAGATGGTGACTGCTTGTGGGAAGTATATGAGATTTCTGATCGCTTATCTAATTTGAAGCCGAAGTAGCTATTTTCCACTTGAAAAAGCTGTGGAAACGAATGTGGGTCGATTTGGATAATGTGCAGATGGCTCTACTCTAAAGTTTTATATTACTGTCTGGTTAAACTTCAAAACCACCAAAATATATCAGCTCGAATCCCTTAAAATAGGATTTCGGGCTTTCTTCAAAAAGTAGCCCCCTGTTTATATATAGACATCTCACCTGCCAAACTTACCACGAATCCTCGACTTTAACACTACTTTAACATTTCAGCTCCCTCTGAACGGTGCTTCTCAATCTACCTCAGAGGTAGTTTGATTTAGGTATGAGCTGCAAAAAACTACCTCTGAGGAAACTGCTCGCACTCGTTACACATGCATACGCGCGCATACATTACAGCACATTCGTGTTTTTATCCTTCACTTCCTTCACCGCCTCGGCCATCCTCTCACAATCACCATCTCCGGTGAAGGATTTTTATTTTTTAGCCATTTGTTCGTAACGCTTTGTCTAACAGTAAGATAATCCCATTCGGTGAAGGGAGTGAAGGAAAAAACACGTTTTGCAAGGGATGCGCGCGCGTGCGCGCGAGAGGGTTTTCGCTCCCCAATGTCATTTGCCGCGCGCCGATTCTTTCTACAAAAAAGGTCTTCCCAAATGTAGAGTGAGGATATTTGAAAAACTTTTACCGGACAGTAATAAAAAAATCGTATCTTTGCTACTATACCACGAATTTCACAACGAAGACCCGCTGTGAAAAGAAGAAAAGCGCTGCTCTATGAACCGCAAAACTACCTTTCTCCTCTTTTTGATAACTTTATGCTGCCTACCCCTTACCGCACAACGCGATTACACGCGCTATGTCAACCCCTTTGTAGGCACTGATTTTGTGGGTAATACCTACCCCGGAGCACAAGTGCCTTTCGGCATGGTGCAACTCAGTCCCGACAATCTCATCGGCGGATGGGACCGCATCGCCGGCTACTTCTATCCCGACAGCACCTTGACCGGATTTTCCCATACGCACCTCTCGGGAACAGGAGCAGGTGATCTTTACGACATCTCTTTCTTTCCCACCACGCTTCCGCAGAAAGCCGATTTCACACAGCATCACCCCGATCAGCTCCCTTTGGGCATCTATTCGACCTTTCATCACCATGAGGAAACTGCCACCTCGGGCTATTATGCAGTGCGCCTTGCCGACTATGACATTCGCGTACAGCTCACGGCGACACCGCGTTGCGGTATTCAGCGTTACACTTTCCCTGCTGATGGGCGCGAGCGCGTCGTTACGCTCAATCTTGCGCGGGCGATGAATTGGGATGCTACGCAGGCTACCGATGTGCGTTTTCTTGACAATACCACCCTTTGCGGCTACCGCTTTTCCACAGGATGGGCACGCGACCAGCGGGTGTTCTTTGCCACTCGTTTTTCGCAACCTTGGCATCGCGCAGAAGTCGATACGCTTCCCGCCACTGATGGGAAAGGCTTGGTGGTGCGCTTTTATTTCGGTCGCTCCACCACTGCCGAAGAGATTACGCTCGCTACGGCACTGAGCGGTACCGGAACAGAAGGTGCACTGCACAACCTCGCTGCCGAAGCTCCGCACAACGATTTTGAACGCTATCGAGAGGGCGCACGCCGGCTTTGGAATGAGCAGTTGTCACGCCTTGAAGCCGATAGTGAGAATGAAAACGACCTCCGCAAGTTCTACACCGCACTTTATCATGTTCTCCTTGCTCCCACCATTGCGAGCGATGTCGATGGGACTTATCTCGGTGCCGACCGCCGCCTCCACCATACGGCGGGCATTCACTATTCCACCTTCTCGCTTTGGGACACCTTCCGCGCCTCCCATCCGCTCTTCACACTGATTTGTCCGGAGCGAGTGGGCGATATGGCACAGAGTTTGATTGATTTCGGTGAACAACACGGCCGACTTCCGGTTTGGTCGATGTGGAGCAGCGAAACCGATATGATGATTGGACTGCACGCGATTCCGGTTTTGGCCGATGCCATCAGCAAAGGTATTGGCGGATTTGACTATGCACAGGCGTTAAAACTGAGCCGACGTTCGATGCTCGATGCCGACTACCGCAGTTTGGGACGCTATGACCGGTTGGGATATGTTCCCTCCGACGTGACCGATATGGGCAACGACGATTGGTCGCTTTCGCGCACCCTCGAATATGCTTATAATGACCATTGTGTGGCGCAGATGTCCAAGAGGGTCGAAGGGCGGAGCGATGCTGCTTTTTCTCGGCGTTCGCAAAATTTCCGTCACCTCTTCAATCCTGCTTCCGGTTTCTTCTGTCCTCGTGACAGTCAAGGGCGGTTTCAAGCGAATTTTGACCCCGAAGCCTACACGCCCCACATCTGTGAGAGTAACGCGTGGCAGTATCTGTGGAGTGTGCAGCACGACGTCCCTGCCCTGATGCAGTTGCTGGGGGGAAGTCAAAAAATGGCAGCGCGCCTTGATTTCTTTTTCACGCGCAGCCCACGCGATAAAGCCGCATTGCCCCTCTTCTCGACAGGAATGTTAGGGCAATATGCGCATGGAAACGAGCCTTCGCATCATATCGCCTACCTCTACAATGCCGTGGGGCAACCCGAAAAGACTCAGCGTTACGTCTCGCAAATCATTCAGCAACTCTATCGCGATGAACCTGCGGGATTGTGTGGCAACGACGATTGCGGACAACTTTCGGCTTGGTTGGTGTGGAGCGCTATGGGCTTTTATCCCGTCAATCCCGTGGGTGGACGCTATGAAATGGGGACGCCTCTCTTCCCCCGTCTCCGCCTCCATCTGCCCAACGGCAAAACAACCACTTTGCTCGCTCCTCGTGTTGATGCCGAACATTGGCGTGTGGCCAATCTACGCATCAACGGCAAGCCCCACCGGTCCACGACCCTCACCCACAACGTCCTGACCTCAGGTGCACTCTTGGAGTGGGAAATGAAGTGAGGCATACTCACAAGGTTTCACCTTCTTTTCGCCAGAAAGTGATACCTTTTTCCAATTGCTACTTCAGCATCGTTTGGGCAAAAGGTCTGCTTTTTCTTCTCTTATGATGCGATTTTCAGCTCAAAATGTAGAAAAATTGCCCTTTAAGCAGAAAAAACCGGCAAAACGCTTGGAAGTATAAAAAGAATGTAGTACTTTTGCAGCGCAATTGGGTCATGGTGTAATGGTAACACTACAGGTTTTGGTTCTGTCATTCTGGGTTCGAATCCCGGTGACCCAACAAAATGCGCTGATTGGCTGCGTCCGCGACGCTCCGATTAGCGCATTTTTGTTTCGTTTCGGTACATATTTTCTGACTGCGGCAACGCATAAAAAGATGCGGCACTGCCTGCACGTAGGTGTCCAGTGTTTCCGACCATCGGCTGTATCTTTTGATGGTTCAACAAAAAAGACACCGGTATCAGCGGAAAGTTGCCGAAGACTACGTTCCCCTTTTTTCTGCAAGCAACAACTATGGCTTCTCTGAAAACCCTTGCCAAAGACACCGCCATCTATGGAATGAGTTCCATCCTTGGGCGTTTTCTCAACTACTTACTCGTCCCCCTTTACACTGCCAAGATTGCCGCTTCCACAGGCGGCTACGGTGTGGTAACAGAGGTGTACTCCTACACGGCATTGCTCTTTGTGATGCTCACCTTCGGTATGGAAACCACCCTCTTCCGTTTCATCAACCGAGAAGATGAGCACGACCCGACCCGCGTCTACACCACCGCCCTGATAACTGTGGGCAGCGTAGGGTTGCTCTTTTTGACTTCCGTGCTGCTCGGTTTGAACGGCATTGCGCAGTGGATGGGCTATCCCGACCACCCTGAATACGTATGGATGATGGCGGCAGTGGTGGCGCTTGATGCCTTTCAAGCCATACCCTTCTGCTATCTCCGTTACCAAAAGCGGCTGATAAAGTTTGCCGCCCTCAAACTCGGATTTATCTTCCTCAATATCGCCCTCAATCTCCTCTTCTTCCTCGTTCTACCGGCGATGATGGACGATTTTGCAATAAAAGTCGACTACGTTTTTGCCATCAACCTCGCCTGCACCGGACTCATCACTCTCGGTTTTTGGAAAGAACTTTTCGGTGTGCGTTGGCGTTTTGACAAAGCCCTCCTTCGGCGTATGCTGCGCTACGCATGGCCCATCTTGGTGCTTGGTATCGCTGGTATTCTCAATCAAACCGCCGACAAAATCCTCTTTCCGCAACTCATTCCCGGACAAGAGGGCAAGGTTCAACTCGGCATTTACGGAGCGGCCGTGAAGATAGCCATGATTATGGCGCTCATCACACAAGCCTTCCGCTATGCTTACGAGCCGTTTGTTTTTGCCGCAGCCAAACAAGGCGACAGTACCGACAACCGCCGCACCTATGCCATGACAATGAAGTTTTTCATCATCTTCACCCTCTTGGCCTTCTTGGTGGTGATGGCCTATCTGGATGTGCTGCGCCACATCATTGGCCGGGACTACTGGGAAGGGCTGAAGACCGTGCCTATTGTGATGGTGGCCGAAATTTTCATGGGCATTTATTTCAACCTCTCTTTTTGGTACAAACTCACTGACCGCACCATCTGGGGAGCATGGTTTTCGGGAGCAGGTTGTGCCGTGTTGCTCGCGTGCAACATCATCTTTGTACCCCAGTACGGCTATATTGCTTGCGCTTGGGCAGGTGTGGCCGGCTATGGTACGGCGATGCTGCTCTCCTACTTTGTGGGGCAGCGCTACTATCCCATCCCTTATCCGCTGCGCTCCATCGCTGTCTACATGGTGTTGGCGGCTGTTCTCTATGGCGTAATGGCCGTTCTGCCTACCCTTACCTCTTCCGTCCCGCTTCACCTGTCGGTCAATACCCTCTGTGTCCTCCTTTTCCTTGTCTACGTGGTGCGTGCCGACTTTCCCCTCTCCCGTCTGCCTTGGGTGGGAAAATACTTCCGTGCTTAACGCCCCAAACGTTTCAATCTTCTCTCACGCTTTATGCCAACAGCAACGCTCAGCAACGGACTCCGTGTCATCTTTGAACCCTCCGCCTCAGAAGTCTTCTATTGCGGCTATGTGGTGTGTGCCGGCACACGCCATGAAGCAGCGGCCGACACCGGTATGGCTCACTTCTTGGAGCATTTGAGTTTCAAAGGCACCACCCGCCGCACCTCCACCCAAATCAATAATTTTTTGGAGCGTGTGGGCGGCGACCTCAATGCCTTTACCAACAAGCAGGAAACCGTCTATCACGCTACCGTGCTGCGCAAAGATGTGGCGCGGGCGGTCGATTTGCTCACCGACATCGTTTTCCGAAGCACCTACCCCCAAGCCGAAATCACGAAGGAAGTAGAGGTGATTATTGATGAAATCGATAGTTATCGCGACACCCCCTCCGAACTCATTTTCGATGAGTTTGAACAAATGCTATTTGCTGATGCCCCCCTTGGGCGTGACATCTTGGGTAGTCCCGACCGCCTGCGGCAATACACTACCGCCGATGCCCGTCGGTTTGCCGACCGCTACTATCGTCCCGAAAATGCCGTCTTCTTTGCCTATGGGCAAACCGACTTCTCTCGCGTGCTGCGCCTGCTTTGCAAAGCGCATCAAACCGAGGTCGAAACGATGCAGCAGAACGATGCTGTGGCCGACGAAAAAAACGCAGTTACCGCCCCCATAGGCTACGCCGTTCCCACCACCCGCGTGGTACACAAGGATACCCATCAAGCCCATGTTATGGTGGGCGCTCCCACTTTCGGTAGCAGCGACAAGCGCCGCTTCGCCCTGCTCCTGCTCAACAATCTGCTCGGTGGGCCGGGCATGAACTCCCGCTTGAATATGGTGGTGCGTGAGCGTCACGGCCTTGTTTACAGCATCGACTCCTATCTCAATTCCTATCCGGATGCCGGCTACTGGAACGTCTATTTCGGCTGCGATGCGTCCGATGTGAAGCGCTGCCTGCGCTTGGTAGAACGCGAATTGCAGAAGTTTGTGGACAAACTCCTCACCCCCACTCAACTCAAAGCCGCCAAAGATCAACTGTGCGGACAAATCGGCATCTCCTGCGACAATCGCGAAGGCTATGCCTTGGCCATGGGCAAAACCTTTGCCCACTTCGGCCGTCATCGCAACGTGGCCGATGTCGTCACCGCTGTCCGCGAAGTCACCGCCGAAGAACTGCAACAAGTGGCGGCAGAGATTTATGCACCCGACCGCTTGTTCACACTGATTTACCAGTAGTTTTATGTCTACTCCCTCTGTTCCCTCTTCCCACTGCCTTACGGCTTTCCGCCATTGCCCCTGCTGCGGCAGCATACGATTTGCCGTGTCGGACCATCGCTCCAAACGCTGTGCCGATTGCGGTTTTGTGTTCTACCTGAATGCCGCTGCCGCCACTGCGGCCATCATTCGCAACCAGCGCGGCGAACTCCTCGTGGTGCGTCGTGCCTGCCAACCGGGCAAGGGGCTGCTCACCATTCCCGGCGGCTTCGTGGAGCACGACGAGAGTCTGGAGGCCGGTTGTCTGCGCGAGGTGCAGGAAGAAGTGGGAGTGTCGGGTCGCATTGTCCGCTTCTTGTTCTCCCTGCCCAACCAGTATCTTTTCTCAGGTTTCACCGTGCCCACAATCGATAGTTTCTTTGAAGTCGAAATCGACGACCCCGCAGCCGTCGTGGCAGGCGATGATGCTGAAGCCGCTTTTTGGGTGGCACCCTCCGATTTAGACCTTTCGGTTTTTGCCATGGCTTCCGTGCGAGAGGGGTTGGCACGCTGGATGGCCGCCGAAGCCCACCGCGAGATGCCTTCTCCGATGTAGGTTTATCTACCTCAGAGGTAGTTTCATTTATCTCTGAGAAAAATAAAACGCCCTCTGAGGTAGAAGCGCATCAAAGTGCATCAATTGGTCTTACAAATAGGGAACGCGGATTTGTGCCGATTTTATCGAAAAATACCTCTCTCCCTCGCGCGCGTGCGCACTCTATGCATGTTTGTTTTTTGCCTTCACTTCCTTCACCACTTTTCTATATTGCTGATTGTCAGGAAGAAACGGGTGAAGGATTTTTCGACTTTAATCTGTTCCTTTAGTTGACGAAGATGTCGTATTTTCCTTTATCCCAATGGTGGGAGAAAAGAACCCTCTTTTTGCCTTGCAGTGTCGGGAGAAACATTTGTGGGGTGAAGGATTTTTATTGATAAATCCTTCACCTGTAACTATTTGAAATTCAAGAAACTGCATCGGTCGGTGAAGGAGTGAAGGAATTTTTCTGACACTATAGTGTAATACGTGCGCGCGCGAAGAAGAAATCTTGGAACAGTACCGGCCAGCAGAGAAGACCGAGTGGAAGAAGGTGTTGCAACGGCATTCGCTCCCCTAAGTTGCCCCTGCGATAGAACGAACATGTGACTTGCAATACACTTTTTTAGTCCAAAAAGCAGTAGAAACAAAGATTTTTGCGTATCTTTGTCGCCAAATCTGTGCGTGCTCCCCCAACGGAGGGCGCTTAGTGGCGAGAAATCGTCTGTGAAACGAAATAATAATAATATCAATAAATAATGGCAGCATTACAAAAAATCAGAAGCAATACGTGGATTATTGCAATCATGGGAGTAGGACTCTTCCTCTTCATCCTCACCATGGTACTCGATCAAAACACCATTTCCGCCATCACCAGCGGCGGCCGCAATGTGGGTGAGGTTTATGGAAAAAGCCTCTCGCAAGAGGAATTCTATAACATGGTCAACGAGGCTTCGGAAGTACAAAAGCTTCGCACCGGCGGCAGCCTCACCGATGAACAGACGGAACAGGTGCGTGATCAAGTGTGGAACGAATTTGTTTCTTACGAACTCATCAAGCACGAGTGCGACAAAATCGGCCTCATCGTTACCGACGAGGAAGTGAAGCAAGCGCTTCGCGAAGGTACGGCACAGAGCTTCCAAAACGTACCCATGTTCATGGGACAAGACGGTCGCTTTAACTACACCGCTCTGCAAGGCTTCTTCAAGCAAGCGAAGGAGATGAAGGGTAAGCAGGTGGATGCTTCTGTGGCCGAACAAATTGCTACCATCAACAACCTTTGGGCTTACACCGAAAAGCAGTTGCGTCGCGAACTGCTTATGAACAAGTATCAAGCCCTCTTCGTCACTTCCTTCACCAGCAATCCCGTGAGTGCAAAGGCTGCGTTCGACGATCGCACCATTGCCACCAACACACAAGTGGCAGCATTGCCTTTTGCCTCCATTTCCGACAAGGAAGTCAAGGTGGAAGACAGCGATCTCAAAGCGGCTTATGACAACTACAAGGAATTGTTCCGCTTGGATAATGAAGTGCGCGACATTAAGTATATCGATGTCAACGTGATGGCCAGTGCGGCCGACAAGAAGGCGCTCAACGACGAGATGAACACCATCTTTGGCAAACTTCAGGCCGGCGAAGACGCTGCAGCCGTGATCAATGCCAGCAAGAGTGTGGTACGTTTTGCCAATGTGCCTCTCGCTACGACAGTGTTCCCTGCCGACATCAAAGCGCAACTTGACTCTATGGGTGTAGGTACCGCAAAAGCCCCTTACCTCAATGTGCAGGACAACACGATGAACATCGTCAAGGTGCTTTCTAAGGTACAGGCTCCCGACTCTATTCTCTATCGTGCATTGCCCGTACAAGCCGCCGATGCCAAAGCGGTTGATACCCGCGCCGATTCCATCTTGAACGCCCTCAATGGCGGTGCAAAATATGCCGATATCGCCAAAAAGGTAGGCGTGCCCAGCGACTCTTCGTGGATTGCCGCCGCCCAATTTGAATCTCCTGAAATCACGGCCGACAATGCCAAGTTTGTCAATGCGCTTTATAACGCTCCGCTGAAGGGCTACACCGTGCTTGAAGTAGGTGGCAACAAGGTCATTCTCCAAGTACTGGATCGTAAGGCCATGAAGACTAAGGTAGTGGCTGCTGTGGTTAAGATTCCCGTAGATTTCTCAAAAGCCACTTACGATGCTGCTGTGAGCAAGTTCAATCGTTTCTTGGCTGAAAACCACTCCTTGGCCGACCTCGTGAAGAACGCTCCCAAAGCCGGTTACCAAGTGATGGACCAAGAAGGTTTCTCCGCGTCCAACCGTCGTATCGGTGGCGGTGGTCAATTCCCCGGCATCGCAGGTTCGAAAGAAGCCGTACGCTGGTTGTTCGACACCGCTGAAGAAGGTGAGATTTCTCCCCTTTACGAAGTGGGCGAAGCCAACAACCACCTCCTTGTTGTAGGTTTGGACAAAGTGTACAAGAAGGGCTATATGCCTTGGGATAACAAGCAGGTGAAAGACTTCCTTACCGCAGTGGTGAAGAGCCAAAAGAAGGGTGAAGTAGCCGCTAAGAAGCTCGCCGGCGTGAAGACCATCGAAGCCGCCAAAGCCAAAGGCGCCATCGTGGACAGCCTCAATAACGTAACTTTCTCAGGCTATTCCGTTGTTCCTGTCGTGGGTGCTCCCGAACCTTTGCTTACCGCTGCCATCAGCACGGCGAAGGTAGGACAGACCACCGCTCCCGTTATCGGTACTGCCGGTGCTTACGTGGCTAAAATTGTATCACGCAACAAGGGTACGGAGAAGTTTGACGCCAAACTCGAAATGAATATGACGCAACGCAGCTACATGCAGGCTGCTCAGCAGGTGCTTAGTGCTTTGGCACGCAAAGCTGAAATTGTAGACCATCGCTATAAGTTCTAACCTCATCGTTGATGAGCTACAGACTCACCTAAGCGAAGTGAGGAGGTGAAACTCCCCACTTCGCTTTTTTCCTTGTTTTTTTGCATTGCCGCAGAAGTGCTCCGCCTTTTCTTTGGGAAGGACTTATCTTCTTTCGGCTTCATTCCCTCCCGCCTTCTTGATGCTTTTTCTTCTTCCTTAATATGTCCACATCTTCTTCTTCGCGTCCGCCCCGCTACACGGAGTGGAGCACCCCAACCGCACTCTTGTCCAACACCCTTTTAGCACTCGCAGTTTTTGCGATGTGCCGCCTCGTCTTCTTTGCAGAAAACTATGCAACCTATGCCGCCCACTTTGCTCAATGGGAGTGGAGCAAAATGGGAGAAGGAGCCTTGCGGTTTGACGGGGCAGCCGTGGCTTATACCCAACTGCTTTACGCCTTGATACTGGTGTTCCCCTTCCACCGTTGGGAAGGTGTAGCCCGACAACGGTTGGCCAAATGGTATTTTGTCGGTGTGCAAAGTTTGTGTGTGCTGCTCAATCTGGTGGATGCCGTCTACGTCCAATACACCGGACGTCGCACTACGTCGGCAGTCTTTCAAGAGTTTGCCAATGAAGGCAATATCGGACGCATCTTTTGGGCAGAAGTGCTTCCCCATTTCTACCTCTTTGTGGTAGGTGCGTTGCTGGTGTTTCTGATCCACCGCTGCTATCGTCCAGCGGTCGTACCGAAAGAAAAATCTGCTCTGTGCAACTACTACCTCTCCCGCATCGGCACCTTACTTCTCTTCGCTCTCATCGCCGTAGTAGGTATGCGTGGGGGATACGTAGGTGGTGAGCGTCCCATACGTTTAACCGATGCCAATGTCTTTGTGAAACGTCCCACCGAAGCCTCCCTCATTCTCAACACCCCCTTCTCTTTCATTCGTACACTGGGCAAACGCTCATTTGTTGTCCCTGACTACTTCCCCTCCGACCGTGTAGCGCAACTTTACTCGCCGCTTCACGAAGTAGGCGATGCTCGGCCGATGCGTCGAAAGAACGTGGTCGTCCTGATTGTCGAAAGTATGGGACGCGAATACATAGGTGCGCTCAATCGCGACTTGGATGGCGGACGTTATCGAGGTTTCACCCCCTTCTTAGACTCCCTTTGCCAACAAAGTTACCGCTTCCAACAAAGTTATGCCACAGGGCGCAAGAGTATTGATGGTATGCCTTCTGTTCTTTCGAGTCTGCCGATGATGGGGGAGTCGATATTCCTCACTTCTGCCGCCCTCAACAAGATGAGCGGTCTGGCAGGAGAACTACGCCAAGAGGGGTATACCACCGCCTTCTTCCACGGTGCCGAAACAGGTTCGATGGGATTTCTTCCCTTCTCCCGCACCACGGGTTTCGCCCATTACTTCGGGTGGGAAGACTATGAAGCAGATCCCGTTTGGGGGAAGAAAGAGGCCTTCGACGGCACTTGGGGAATTTGGGACGAATGGTTCCTACAATACTATGCTCACAAGATGACCCACTTGCGGCCTCCTTTCATGACCACCGTCTTCACCCTCTCAAGCCATCATCCCTTTCATGTCCCCGAGGCTTACGCCAAACGATTTCCTGAACAAGGCGGACATCCCCTCTACAAGTGCATCAGTTATGCCGACTACGCGCTGCGACGTTTCTTTGAGACAGCCCGCCGACAACCTTGGTATAACAACACCATCTTCGTACTTACGGCCGACCATACCAACGCCCCCATTCACGATGAATACCGCACGGTGGCCGGACTCCACTCTGTCCCCATCTTCTTCTTCGATCCCTCCGGTGAACTCCCACCCACGCTCCGGCAGGGCATTGCCCAACAGCCCGACATCATGCCCACCGTCCTCAGCTACCTCGGATACAAGCGTCCTTTTGTGGCTTTTGGACACGACTTACTCCACACTCCCGATGCTGAAACATGGACAGCCGGATGGGACAACGGCACCTACTACATCATTCGCGGTACCTACTTACTACTCTTCGACGGAGAGCGTACTACCGCCATCTATAACATGGCCGATGATCGCCTCTGTAAACAGAATTTGGTGGGGAAGGTACGAGAGCAATCCGCCCTCGAAACGCTCCTTAAAGCCTACATTCAGTCCTACATGGAGCGCATCAACAGCAACCAACTTGTCTGCGACTGACCCCTTCTCCTCTTCTCTTTCTTTCCTACACTTATGAAACTTCCCGAACTTCTCCCCCTTTTTGCCCATCATCCCGGTGTGAGGGCACTGCTCCAATGCCTGCGCGAGGGGCAGTCGCCCGTTGTGCTGGAAGGATTGCGCGGTTCTGCTCCGGCTTTGATGTTGGGGGCGGCCGCCCACGAACATCCGTGTCCGTTTCTTTTCGTGCTGAATGACGAAGAGGAGGCGGGCTATTTCTACCACGACCTGCGACAACTGTTGGGCGATGGCAGTGTGTTGTTCTTCCCCTCCTCCTATCGTAGGGCGGTGAAATACGGGCAGCGGGATGCGGCAAATGAGATTCTCCGTACCGATGTGCTTTCCCGCCTGAGCCAATGGGAAGAGGGCGCTGAGGCTTTGCCTGACAAAGCGCTTTGTATCGTGACTTTTCCCACAGCATTGGCCGAGCGGGTGGCGTCACGTAAGCAACTCGACGACCACTCCCTCACCCTGCATACAGGGGAGGAACACGATGTCATCGCCCTCACACGCCGGTTGGAGGAGATGGGCTTCCACCGCACGGACTACGTTTATGAACCAGGAGAGTATGCCCTCCGTGGGTCGATACTCGATGTGTTTAGTTTTGCCTCGGAACTTCCCTTCCGCATCGACTTCTTCGGTGATGAAGTGGAGACAATCCGCACCTTTGAGGTGCAGAGCCAGCTCTCTTCGCAACTCTGCTCGGAAGCCTGCTTGGTGCCTCATGTGGAGGAGCAAAAGTTGAGCGGAGGACTGGTGCCGTTCTCCGATTTCCTACCTTCCACTACCCGCCTTGTGGTGAGGAACTTCTCCTTTCTCATTGCTGCCGTTCAGAAAGTTTACGATGAGGGTTTTGCACAGCAGGCTATCGCCGAGATGGAGGCCGTGAGTGAAATGGAGGCGGCCGAAGTGCGTGCCCGTCTTTCGTCGGAATCCCGCTTGGTGAGCGGCAACTGTCTGCAACAAGGGCTAGGGAATTTGCAGCGCTTTGACCTGACTTCATCGACCAAAGCAGCCGAGGCGTCGGGTTCGCGTGTGGTGTTTCATACGCAGGTGCAACCTTTGTTTCACAAGAACTTCGGTTTGGTCATCGACACCCTGTGGCGCCACCAGCGGGCAGGAATGCGCACCTATGTGTTGGCCGACAGCGAAAAGCAAAACGAGCGCTTAGGCGAAATCATTGCCGACCTTCAACAGTCGGAAGTGGAACACTCTCAGGAGGCTGCCTGCGCCACCCCGCTTTTCACGCCCGTGCACCTTACGCTCCATGAAGGTTTTGTCGATGAGGAGGCGCAGGTGGCACTCTTCACCGACCATCAGATTTTCGACCGCTTTCACAAGTACAACCTCCGTTCGGATCATGCCCGCAATGCCAAGATAGCCTTGACGCTGAAAGAGCTGATGCAGTTTGAGCCGGGGGATTATGTCGTTCATGTCGACCACGGTGTGGGAAAGTTTGCGGGCTTGGTGCGCATACCCGGCGGTGACGGGGAGATGCAGGAGGTTATCAAAATCACCTATCAGAACAATGATGCCATCTTCGTGTCGATTCATGCGCTGCACAAGGTGTCGAAGTACAAAGGACGGGAAGGCGATCCTCCCCGTCTTTCGCACTTGGGAACAGGAGCGTGGGAGCGCATTAAGACTAAGACGAAGGAAAAACTCAAAGACATTGCCCGCGACCTGATTCTCCTCTACAGCCGCCGACGTGAAGAGAAGGGCTTTGCCTATACGCCCGACACATTCCTGCAACAAGAGCTTGAAGCCTCCTTTGCCTACGAAGATACCCCCGACCAGCTCAAGGTGACGCAGCAGGTGAAGGCCGATATGGAACGTTCGTGGCCAATGGATCGTTTGGTTTGCGGCGATGTGGGTTTCGGCAAGACGGAGATTGCGGTACGGGCAGCCTTCAAAGCAGCCTGCGATAACAAACAAGTTGCAGTGATGGTACCGACAACGGTGCTCGCCCTCCAGCATTACAAGACTTTCGTTAAGCGACTGAAGAATTTCCCTGTGCGCGTGGACTACCTTTCGCGTGCTCGGACATCTGCGCAGACGAAAGAAATCTTGAAAGACCTCGCTGCGGGGAACATCAACATTATCATAGGTACGCATAAACTGATAGGTAAGAGCGTCCGGTTCAAAGATTTGGGTTTGCTCATCATCGACGAAGAACAGAAATTCGGGGTTTCTGTCAAGGAGAAGCTCCGCCAACTGAAAGTCAATGTGGACACGCTGACTATGTCGGCCACTCCCATTCCTCGTACGTTGCAGTTTTCCCTCATGGGAGCACGCGATTTGAGCGTCATCAACACGCCGCCGCCCAACCGCCTCCCTATCCAAACGGAGATACACAACTTCGGCCATGAAATCATTGCCGATGCCATCAATTTTGAACTTTCACGCAACGGACAGGTCTACATCGTGACCCATCGCATCTCTTCGCTCACCAACATAGAAGCCCTCATTCGTAAGCATGTGCCGGATGCGCGGGTGGTGGTGGGACATGGACAAATGGATCCGAAGAAGTTGGAAGAGATTATCATGAACTTCGTCAACCACGAGTATGACGTTTTGCTTTCTACCACCATCATCGAAAATGGGATTGATGTGCCGAATGCCAACACCATACTTATCGACAACGCCCACCATTTCGGCCTGTCCGATCTCCACCAAATGCGGGGACGTGTGGGACGCGGCAATCGGAAAGCCTTCTGCTATCTTATGGCACCGCCGCTCTCCCTGCTGCCCGACGACAGCCGCCGCCGTTTGCAAGCCATCGAGAACTTTTCCGATTTGGGTTCGGGCATACACATCGCAATGCAGGACTTGGATATCCGCGGGGCAGGCAACCTCTTGGGTGCAGAGCAGAGCGGTTTCATAGCGGACTTGGGTTATGAAACTTATCAGAAAATTTTGGCCGAGGCGGTAGCGGAGTTGAAAAACGATGAGTTCTCCGACCTTTTTGCCGAAGAGCTCGAACAACGCACCACCGACCTTGACGGCGCTGCCTTTGTGGCAGAGTGTAATGTGGAGTGCGATTTGCGCGCCTATCTTCCCGAAACTTATGTGCCGGGAGCGAGCGAACGTATGTTGCTTTATCGTGAGTTGGACGGCTTCACCACCGATGCTGAAATCGAAGACTTCCGCCGCCGACTGCTTGACCGTTTCGGGGCTTTGCCTCCCGAAGCCGAGGAGCTGCTTCGGGTGCTTCCGCTCCGCCGTTTGGGTCGCCGATGTGGGGCTGAGCGCTTGGTGTTGAAGGCTTCGAAGATGACGCTTTACTTTGTGGCTAACGCCCAAAGTCCTTTCTATCAGAGTGGGGCTTTCGGCCGCATCTTGGCTTTCGCCACCTCACCGGCCCACCTCCGCCGTTGCGAACTTGGGGAACAGAAAGGCAAGCGCTTTATGCGCATCAAGAGCATTCCTTCCGTGGCCGATGCCGTAGCATTACTTCGGAACATTGTTGAAAGTCAAACTTCAGCAACGTCTTAATATCTAAGGAGAAAACCAAAAACTCCGCTGTCGAAAGCATTGACAGCGGAGTTTTTAGGTTGTGGTGAGTCTTCTTCGGAAATTATTGTTGTCCGGTAAAAGTTTTTCAAAAGATATCCTATCCTCATTCTAAATGTTGGAAGACCTTTTTGTAGAAAGGAGCATCACTCGGCAAATGGAATTAGGACTCGAAATTCCTCGCGCGCGCACGCGCGCATCCCCTGCAAAATGTGTTTTTATCCTTCACTTCCTTCACCAAAAGAGGTTATCTTGCTGTCATACAATGGGTTGCAAGCAAAGAGCTGATGGTATTGTCCGCAAAAGTGTGTAAGTTTCTCTTTTCCCCCTCCCTTTTGTTAGGCTAGTCTAACAAAAGGGAGGGCATTTTTGTGGTGAATAATTAGGATGATTATTTGATGTA
>CAUUGL010000026.1:0-27185 GCA_963544845.1 uncultured Alloprevotella sp. | reverse complement strand
ACAGGGTGAAGGATCGACAAGAAAAAATCCTTCACCCACATTTCACTGATTATCAACCCATTCACACCATCGGTGAAGGAAGTGAAGGATTTTTTCGCATTATAACAGAAAACGCGCGCGTACACGCGTGAAAGGCACAGACAAAGGTGAGACTTAGAAGGGATAGCCGATGGCGAAGTGGAAAGCAAAGCGATCCTTTCCATAGAGAATGTTGAAGAAGCCATCTTTTGAGGTGTCGTAGGGGGTGTGCAAACCGACACCGACATCGAAGCGCACCACGAGATATTGGAGGTCGTAGCGCAGGCCGGCACCGGTACCCACCGCCACACGCTTCAGGTTGTTGAGTGAGATTTCACCGTCGGGGCGCATGGGGTCGGGCTTCATGAGCCATACGTTGCCAGCATCGAGGAACACCGCACCATGAAGCGAACCGAAGAGGCGCGCACGCAATTCGGCGTTGGCTTCGAGTTTGATATCGCCCGTTTGGTCGATGTAGGAGTAGCGGGAGTGTGGGGCGTAGTAGCCGCCGGGGCCTATGGTGCGGGCAGAAAAGGCGCGTACGGAGTTGGCACCTCCGACGTAGAACTGCTCGCCATAGGGAGCACGAGTACTATTACCGAAACTATAAACGGCACCGGCGAAGAAGTGGGTGGCCAGATTAAAGCGCGAATTGAGGCGACGCGTGTAGCGGGCTTCAAAGGTGGCTTTGACAAACTGCGCAAAGGGAGAACCGAGGAGGTGCTTGTCGACCTGATTCCAAGGGCTACCGGCAAGGGCGTAGGCTCCGGCGAGCAGATTGCCTGCTTCCTTCACGCCGGCTTGCAGGATGAAAGGATGAGGGTCGGCGGCCGAAGAGCGATAGGTCAAGGTGTAGCCCACGGAGGGAACGAACTGGTTGCGCATCGACACATAGAGGGCAGGGTTGGCATTGGTGATGGAGTCGAAGGCCAAGGTGGTATTGACCAAGCGGTTGTATTCGATGGAGAATACCGTGAGTTCGTGCAGCAACTGCGGATGTCGATTCCATTTGTACACCACATCGGCTCCTGTGGAAATGATTTGGAAGAAGCCCGAGCGGTTGCGCCAATCGGCATTGAGAGAGAAAGTGGTGCTTCCCACAATGGGGTGGGTGTTGCCAAATCGAAAAGGTTGGATGGTAGGATTCAGAAGACGGGCTTTTTCATACTCCCGACGCCACTTCTGTCGCTGACGTTCGCGCCAGCGGCTTGTGTCCCAAGGAAGTAGCAGACGCGGATATTTCAGGCTGAACTTCGTGCCCAACTCAAAACTGTTGAGCAGGGAGTTGCCGCCGTTGCGACCGCTGCCCATCTGCCACTCATAGCTGCCGAAGAGTTTTCCCGAGATGGTTTCGCCGGAGCGAAAAGCGTTGAGTTTGGAAAGTTCGTAGCTGACACCGGGGCCGACCTGCTGGTTGCTCTTGAGCGTGGCGTTCATCTCAAAAGAGGAGTCGTAGGAGCGTGCTAAGACGGCATTGATGTGGAGATTGAGGGTGTCGCAGGTAGCAGACGTGTCGCTCGGCACATAGTCGATGTCCATACTGGAAAAGATGCCCATAGCATAAAGGCGTTCAAAAGTGGCTTTTTGATCGGCCAGACTGTAGCGGTCGCCTTGGAAGTGGGCGATGGCGCGTCGCCAAAGGCTGGGATAGATGGGGAAGCGCTTCCCCGGGTAGGCAAAACTGAGGTCGTGGTGAACCATGGTGCCTTCGAGCGGATCGTTGTCGAGGTTGCGGATGTTGATATAGGTGCGTCCGATGTACCATGGGCGGCGCGTGCCAGCCTTGCGGTTGGGATTGGGTTGGACGCGGAGCTGAACAAATCCGGGGTGTGCGGTGGTGTCGGCCGCAAAGGTGGTGAGGCCGGCGGTGTAGTAATAATAGCCGTTGTTGCGCATGAGCGTTTCGATGCGTGCCTGCTCGCCGGCAAGATTGCGGGTATTGAAAGCATCGCCACGGCGGAGCAAGCGTGCAGTGCGAGTGGTGCGGAGGAGGCTGTCGGCCGTGGCGTCAAAGCCGCGATACTCGATGGAATCGAGGTAGAAGAGTCGGCCGGGACGGAGCGTGTAAGCAATCTTGGCTTTCTTCGGGTTGCGCTGTGAGAGCACTTCGTAGTTGACCGAGCTGTTGAGATAACCGAAACTGTGGAGGGTGTTGTTGGCCACCTTGGCACGGGTTTGCGGGGCGACGCTGGAGATGAGCACCGGTGCTTCGGCAAACGTGCGGAACATCCAGCGACCGAAGATAGTGTGGGAGTCTACGTAGCGGTTGTAGACCCACAGTCCGAACTTCCAAGGCGAAGTGAAGGAGGACGAGCCGAAAAGCGCACCATTGGGCGCGTAGGCCAACACCGCATCAATCTCGGTCTTGGCCTGCGTCATGGCCTTACGTTCGGCTTTTTCCTGCGTGCGCAGATAGTTGCGTTCGGCCTTGGTGAGGGTCTTTGGGTCGCGGGCTTGCAGTTCGGCAAGGGAGAGCGCAGGGCGTTTTCCGCCTTTGATGGCTTGGTCGATGGTTTCGACGGCATCGGCAATGGCGGTGATGACCCCCGCGCTGTCAGTAGTTGTTGTGGTTGTTGTCCGCTTGAGCGGTGTGGTCGGCGTTTCGTAAGTGATGCGTTTGATACCAGTGTAGAGTTGTTCGCCCTCCGGCAGATGGTCGGTGGTTGAGCAGGCGGAGAGTATCAGTGCAAAACTGCAGAGAAGCGCGTAGGAGAGAGCGTATTTCATTTGGGGGAGGTTGCGACGTTGGTGGAGTTTGACTTTTTGCGACGAAGAAGGAAGAGGTCACCGATGCGGTCGCTTTTGCGACGCAACACAAGGCCGGCGCCGGTTTTCATGAGCGATCCTTCCAGAGGGTCTTGGCTGTCGCGGTCGTAGAAGACCCGCACAAAGCGTGAGCCACTCTGATCGAGGCGGTATTCCAAAGCGATGTTGTCGATGAAGGACTGTGTGCCGGTGGCAGCATCGTTGCCGGTGGACACTTTTCCGCCCACGATGAGGCGCATACGGTTGTTCATAAAGCGTTTGGAGAACTGAAAATTATAGTCCGTAGTGGTCGCGCCCGAGGTCGATGTACCGTTTTCCATACCGATGGAGAGGTCGATGGTCGAAAGCGCTTTGCCGGCGATGTTTTGGATTTCGCTCTGCAAGAAAGCATTGAGGGCGTTTGAGGCTTTCAGTCCTCCCGTGGAGAGGTTGTCGTCGCTGATGTACATACCGGTGGCCAAGAGGGCAACGGCAGCCTTACCGCGATCTTCTTCGCTCATGGAGGTGAGTTGGTTTTGGATGGAAAGATCTTCGGGGGCTTCAATGGTAAACTCAAGTCCCATGTCTTCCACCGTGCGGGTGATTTTCACTCCTGCGATGAAGTTGACCGTGCGCTGTCGGTCGTTTTCGGTGATGGTCGTTTTGACGCGGTCGGTGGCAGTGATGTTGAGGGTGGGGTTCATCGGATTGCCCTTAAACTCCACGTACGACCCACCGGCGAGGGTGAAGGTGCGCAGGGGAATGACAGGAAGTTCGTAGTTCATCTTGCCCTCGTCGAGCGTAAGCCGCCCCGTGACGCGCATTTCCCCCTGCTGGTTCATGCGGAACGTCAGTCTGCCGTTGCCCGACAAATCAACGTAGCTGTCGCCATTGGGAGAGAGGTTGCACAAGAAGTGAGCACCGGGCTTGATGTTGATGCCCAGCAGAATGTCGATGGCCGAGGTGGCTTTTTCTTCGGGCGGTGTGGTGGCGATGGTGTCGCTGAAATCGGTGAAGGTGACCAAATCGGCCAGTTCATCCTTGACGGTGAGGGGCGAATTGGCGAGGATGTAGGTAACATCGGTGTTGTTGAGAATATCCAGCCCACCTCGCACCACCATACGGTCGAGCGTACCTTTGATAGTGCCGGTAAAGTCGCTGTAGACCTTACCAAATACAAGCGATTCGCGGCTGCGCTTAGCGTTGATGAGTGCAAAGTTTTTGGCGTTCAGCGTAAAGTTGAGTCCGATGGACTCTAACCGCTGCATATCGACATCGCCGTTGATGGTGAGCGCATTGCCGCCTTTCGAGTTCAGTGTGTAATCTTCAAAGAAGAGGCGCGACTTGTTAAACACAATCGGACGTTCGTCCATTTCAAAGTCGATGCCGTAGACATCGCTGTAAATATGGGCTTTGTTGAGGTCGAGGCTGCCATCCATCACGGGAGCATCGAGCGCACCCGACATCGTGAACTCGCCCTCGGCCGTGCCGCGCATGGCAAAACCGGTTTCGGCCATGAAACTGCTAATGAGTTTCAGCGGGAAACTTTTGAGGCGGGCGGTGCCTTCAAAAGAGCCTTTGCCTTCGTTGAAATAAGAACCGCTCACTTCGGCCACCTCATCGCCGTTGAAAGTGATGAAGGCGTCGGCATAATGTTCGTTGCCCTCCTTGGGCATGTACACGAGTTCGCCACCCAAATTGCCGATGGGAATGTTGTCGTAGGCAAAATCGCGCGCCTCGACAGTACCCACGGCCGAAATGGTCTTGTGGTTGTCGATCAAGTGGAAGTCGCCGTTGAGCCGTCCGCCAATCCGGGGCAGATAGGGGAGGACGTTGGAGAGTTCGCCCAAGTTGAGATCTTTGATAAGAACGGAGATGTCGTTCTTCATCTCATCGCCCCCCTCACTTTGGATTTGAAGTCCGGTGCCGTCGTCGGCCATCAGGCGCACGTCGGCACGAATTTCGCGATTTTCGCCGAAGAAGAGGAAATTGTCTCTATTGATGGCAAACTTGCGGTAGGCAACAATGGGCATATCAGGATACAGACGGATGTTGTAGCCCCCCTCTGCGAGTTCGACTTTCGCCCCCAGATTGAGCCCTACCTCACCCTTTCCATCGGCAAAAACGAGTTCGGCACCCACACCCTGCTCGAAGAGATAAGATTTGAGTTCGGCGTTGAAGGGGTTGGGGTTGCTGCGCCGCTCGTTGTGTACCACACCAAGGAGTTTCAAACCGTCGGCTTCGTGGGTCAGATGGGCGTGAATGGTGTCAAGCACGAGTGCGCCCGTCTTGAATTTCCCCACCGCGAGTCGGCCGTTGAGTCCTTTTTGGCTGTCGGCCTCAAGATGAGCGGTGAGCGAAGCGAGGTCGTAACCCTGATAGCGGAGGAAACCGCCCAGCAGGTTGTCCGTGCCGGCGTTGAGATGGAAGGAAAGCGAAGGGAGTGCGCGTTTCAGCGCTTCTTGGTCGATGTTGCGGTGACTGATTTGCTGCGTGATGAGGCGCATAAGCTGGTCGGCCTGTCGGGAGATGCGCGGCAGGTCGGTGGCAGAGGCGAATTGTAAACTGAGGTCGCCTGTGGTGAGATGGGCGGCGGCGGTGTCGGGCGCGGTGCGGAAACCGAAATCTACGTCTTTGAGCAAGAAACTTTGGTCGGGCGTGAGCAGACGAATGCTGCCGAACGAACCGCGTGCCGAGAGTCGCTTCATATCGGCCGAACTTTGCAGGTTGCCGGTGAATTGAAGCCCCACGGAAAGGGTGTCTTTGATTTCAGCCAAACGGTGCAGGTCGACCTCTTCGAGGGAGAAATCGACATCGGCATTGTAGCCGCGCGCCAGATGGGCCACCACATTGCCCGACGCCTTGAGGAGCGGATTGTGTGCTGCGAATTTGACCACGGCATCCGTCCCCTTCATCTGTGCTTGGAGGTGAAGCTCATCGAGCGGATACTTGTCGTAGCGCAACTGGTGGATGTCGGCCTGTGCCACGAGGTTGGAGCGTACGGCCGGAATGGTGAAACCCCGCCCTGAAGCGCTCAGACGACCGGTGAAGGGCGAGAGCGGTTGCCCTTTGAGGAAGTGACCGAGGGGGAGGCGTGTGAATTGGAGCATCGCTTCATAGCGTTCACTGTCGAGCCCTACGGAAGCGCGACCGGTGAGTTGTCCGTGACCGAGATTGACGCGAAATTGTGTGCGATAGTCGTTGCGTTGAAAATCCAACACACCTGCCCATCCCAAACCTTCGGGCAGGCGTATGTTGCTCCGTGCCGAAGGAGGCAGGAGGCGTTCAAGACGTTGCAAATGGTGGGTGCGGAGGTCGTAGTTGAGATGGCCGCTGCGTTCGTCGAGCAGGAGATTTTTCAGAAAACCATTGACTTCAAACTGCAACATATCGGGCAGTTGAAGTTGTGCGCGACGGATGGCGAGGTTGCCGACATTGCCCTGCACCTCGGCTTGCAGGCGGATGGAGGATTGGGGAAGTCCGTCGTGCATCATCGTGAAGAGTTGCTGCCATTCCTGCGCACTCATATTTCCCCGTGCCGCTGCCAAAATATCGTTGGGCGAAACGGCACCTTCCAGTTGCAGATGCATCGTACCCTTACCTTCGGGTTTGAGAGCCGCCCATTCCATTTCGACTTGGGCATTGAGTTCCGACTGCGGAGTGCGCAGGCGGAAGGCCGGCAGACTGACGCGGGTGGTGTCGAGATAGACGCGACCACCTAAATGCGCCACGGAGAGCCGGCGCAGTTGTTCTTCAAAAGCCAGTTGTGAAACGTGGAGTTGTAAGCGTCCCGCTTGGTCGTAGCTGAGGGTGTCGATGCCCACATTCAGGTGGCGCAAATCGAAAAGCGCGGCTTGAGGCAGAGGGCTACGTGCTTGATTCATCATAGCCGCCCCTTCACGAATTTTCAGCTGTCGAAAGGCGTAATAGGGTTTGCCCAAATCAAAACGTCCGTCTTGCAGAAGCGCATCGGCCAGCGAGGCCGACACGTGCATCGAGTCGCCGGGCATCGTGAGTTGCAGCGCGGTGTTGCGCAACCGAGCCTGTACCACCTCAATCACCCATTTGTTGGGCGTGGAGGTGGTGTCTTTTTGGGCCGTGTCGGAAAGTATTACCTGTAAGTCGGCATCGGCCAACAAGGCGCGGTCGAGATGCACCAATTCTTGTTTCCACGCCACACCGTGCGCCACGGCTGAGAGTTCGCCCACACGTCCGCTGATGCGCGCATCAGGCACAAAACTTTTGGTGTCAATCCGCGCCCCGCGCAACTGAAAGCCTTCGATGTCGGCACGTCCATCGAGAAGTGGGGCGAAGGCCACATCGAGCATCATGTCGGCGGTGTGGAGAATGGTGTCTTTCTGGCTGTCGAGTGCAGTGACTTTTTGTAGACGCAGATCGAGAAAAGGCGTGAGGCGAATGCTGCCCACGCTCACCTTCAACCCCATTTTTTCGCCCAGCGATGCACCGGCTTTGTCTACCGCCCACCGCTGAACGGGAGGGAGATAGAGAGCGACGATGAGCAAAAAGATGAGGAGAAACGGCACAAGGAGGGCGATGCCCACCCCTTTCAAAAGTTTGTGATTGAGGTGCATGAGAAGAGAGGGAGGTGAGGTGCAGGGAGTCTGCACCGAAACAGAACGACTCTCTTGCCGGCTCGGAAAAAGCCGACAAGAGAGCAAACAGAGGGAGATTTATCCTTGATAATTCAAGTGGAAGCCCACAACGGCAGCAATGCCCTTGCGGAAGATGTCGAGGCTGAAGTTTTCGTTGGGCGAATGGATGGCGTTGCGCTCAAGGCCGAAGCCCATCAGCACCGTCTTGACACCCAACACACGTTCAAAGTCGCTGATGATGGGAATGCTTCCTCCGCGACGCACCGCCAAGGGACGCTTGCCAAAGGCTTGAGTGAAGCCTTCTTCGGCGGCTTTGTAGGCGGGGAGGGTGATGGGGCAGACATAGCCTTCGCCGCCGTGCATCGGTGTCACTTTGACGCGCACACAATCGGGTGCCATTTTGGTGATGTAGTCGGTGAAGAGCTGCTGAATTTTCTCGTGTTGCTGGTGAGGCACGAGGCGGCAGCTCACTTTGGCATAGGCTTTGGAGGGCAGCACGGTCTTAGAACCTTCGCCTTGATAACCGCTCCAAATGCCGCAGATGTCGAACGAGGGACGGCAGGCGTTGCGCTCGATGGTGGAATAGCCCTCTTCGCCGCGCACGGCGTCTACATCGATAGAGCGTTTGTAAGCCTCTTCGTCAAAGGGAATGGAGGCTATCATGGCGCGCTCTTCGGCAGAAAGTTCTTCGACATCGTCGTAGAAGTGAGGAATGGTGATGCGGCCGCGTTCGTCCACGATTTTGGCCAGCATCTCACACAACACAAGCGCCGGATTGGCCACGGCACCGCCAAAGTGTCCGGAGTGAAGGTCGCGGTTGGGGCCTGTCACTTCGATTTCCCAATAAGCCAAACCACGCAAACCGGTGGTGAGCGAGGGGAGGTCGGGAGCGAGCATCGAGGTGTCGCTGACGAGAATGACATCGCATTTGAGAAGGTCGCGGTGGCGCTCTAAGAAGGCGGCCAACGAAGGGCTGCCGATTTCTTCCTCACCCTCAAAAATGAACTTCACATTGTGGCGCAAAAGGTTGTGGCGCACGAGGTATTCAAAAGCTTTGACTTGAATGAACGACTGACCTTTGTCGTCGTCTGCTCCACGCGCCCAAATCCGGTCTTCCCGCACTTCGGGCTCGAAGGGCTTGGAGTGCCACAATTCTAAAGGTTCGGCAGGCATCACATCGTAGTGGGCATACAGCAGCACCGTAGGGGCATCATCGCTCACGTGCTTCTCGCCATAAACCAAAGGGTTGCCATCGGAAGGCATCACTTCGACGGTGTTGGCACCGGCTTCGAGGAGCAACTCTTTCCAACGCTCTGCACAGCGCTCGATGTCGGGTTTGCGCTCAGGGTGCGCACTGATGCTGGGGATGCGGATGAGCGAAAAGAGTTCTTCGAGAAAACGGGGTTCGTTCTCGGCAATGTAGTTTTGAATGTCTTGCATAGTGGGGAGGGGGATTGAGGGGATTATATTGGGCGGAGTTCCAAGAGCATCTTGTCACCGCTGTGAGTATGGGTAAAAAGGATATGGAAGGGGACTCCTTCGCACCCAGCGCTATGAATGCAAATATAATGAAAGTCGGCTGATGCGACAAATTTTCCTATCAAAAAAGCCGTGAAATCTACGTTTGTCGCTCCCACCACACTTCCAATTCGTTTTGTGCGGCAAGGCTGTCGGAGAGGAAGAGTTCGTAGTGGAGTTCCACGCGCCCTTGTTCCGCTTCGACTGTAGCATTGAAAAGGGTGGTATGGGTGTGCATTTGAAATTCACCCATCGGACTGACGTAAACGCTTTCCAAACGCTCCCCCACACGAAAAAGAAGACGCGAACGGGTGTCGCCATCGCGTGAAATGGACATCCATTGCGGCGCACCTTGCAAAGCCGTCTGTCCGTGATTTTCGGTATCGGTATAGCGGAGCGACCAAGTGCCGTTGTCGCGGAGGGCGACCATGGCACGGTAGGTTTGGACGATTTCGTCCTGCTGCCCTTCGGGAGTGGTGGAGCGCAGGCGAGTGTGAAGCCGAGCGGGATAAATCATGACGAAAATAAGGAGGAAGCCACCTTCTGTGGGAAGGACTCAAAAAAAGATAGGAGAGAGAAAAATTTACCTCAGAGGTAATTTTTTTTATCTCTGAGGTAGAAAAAACTATCTCTGAGGTAAATTCAACCCGATTGGACGGAGTAGAAAACCGCCGCCGTATGGGTGGCAGAACGGCCTTGCGGCTTACGCCTTACGAACGAGGCGGATGCCCTCGTCGTGGAGGGTGATGAGGCGGTTGCGATAGAGTGTACCGACGGCGCGCTTGAAAGTTTTCTTCGACACCGAGAAGCGATCGGCAATGGCATCGGCATCGCTCCGATCGGTGAAGGGGAGGAAGCCGTCGGCCTCTTCGAGGGCTTCGAGAAGGGTGTCGGCAAAATCGCGGAAGCGCCCCTTTCCCAAGCGCTGGAGAGAGATGTCAAGGCGTCCATCTGGGCGAACGGACACCACGCTGCCCCGAAGGCGGTGGCCGGTGCGGGGTTCGGGCGCATAGAGTTCGTCGTTGTAAATCAAGCCGGCGTGGCGACCATTGACAATGACCTTCAATCCGAGTTGGGTGCGCTGCCACACCAAAAGGTCTACCTCTTCGCCGCGATGGTACTCGTTCATTCGAGCAGGTTGCAGGAAGCGCTCCACCTTGGCCGTGGCGGCCAGACGTTGGGTTTGGGCATCAACGTAAATGCGCACGATGTAACTTTCGCCCACTTCCATCGTCCGCTTTTGTTCGCGGAAAGGCACGAAAAGGTCTTTCATCACGCCCCAGTTGAGAAAGGCGCCATGTTCGTTGACCCACGCCACTTCCAAAAAGGCAAAGTCGCCCTCCTCGGCCAGTGGGGTTTCAGTGGTAGCCACGAGCCGCTCTTGTTGGTCGAGGTAGACAAAGAGGGAAAGCGTGTCGCCGGGACGCATTTCGGGGCGGACGTAGGCTTTGGGGATGAGGATTTCGCCCAATTCGCCGCCGTCGACATAAGCGCCGTGGTCGGTAAATCGGGTGATGGTAAGGGTGTTGTGTTGTCCGAGATTGATCATGATGCGTTCGGTTTAGAGGGCTTCGGGCGTGTTGGCGGTGGGAGCGGATTCAAGGCTTTCTTCGGGACGTACGATGCCGTCGACGATGTGAATGCAGCGGTCGGCCAGCAGAGCCAGTTCCTCATCGTGCGTGACAATGACGAAAGTCTGCCCCATGTCGCGCCGTAGACGAAAGAAGAGTTCGTGGAGTTCCTGACGGTTGTGGGAGTCGAGCGAGCCCGTAGGCTCGTCGGCCAAAATGATGTCCGGTTCGTTCATCAAAGCCCGTGCCACAGCAACGCGTTGCTTTTCACCGCCTGAGAGTGCGGCAGGCTTATGGTCGGCACGTGCCGTGAGGTCGAGGTAGTTGAGCAGTTCGAGGGCGCGCGTTTTGGCGGCAGCGCGTGAGGTGCCGGCGATGAGCGCGGGAATCATCACATTCTCGAGCGCGGTAAACTCAGGAAGGAGTTGGTGGAACTGGAAAATGAAACCGATGTGTCGGTTGCGGAACTTGGAGAGGGCGCTTTTCGAGATGCGCGTAACGTCGGTACCGGCCATCTCGATGGTGCCTTCATCGGGGCGATAGAGCGTACCCATGACTTGGAGGAGGGTGGTTTTTCCGGCTCCCGAAGGACCGACGATGCTCACGATTTCACCCTTATTGATGCTCAAATCAATGCCTTTCAGTACGTGAAGATTGCCAAAAGACTTGTGGATATTTTGAAGATGTATCATGCTTTTTAGAACTTGGTGGAGAGTGAGAGAAAGCGAACTGGACACCACTCAGTGCGCTTGGGAAATATCAGGCATTTTGCCGGTATCCGCTTTGCGTTACTTCTGCATGACGGAAATACCACTGCGAAGATCGGCGGCTGCATTGGACATACCTCCCGAACGGGCGGGCAAAATAATCATGGAGGAACGCGCCGAAAAATAGCGTTCCACTTGCTGCGGAATGGTTTCGATGTAGCGGTGGTAGGAGGGCATTCCCTTGTGTGCGGAGATGAACACAACGAGATGGTCGGGACGGAGCCGCTCTGCCAACGGCAGGAAGTCGCTCCACGAGGAGTAGTCGTGATAGTCGGCCTCGACGGCATGATGTTGTGATCGCCACATTTTCCGCACGGCTTCGAGGGTGATGCTCCCGCTGTAGACGGAGATGCGGGTACTGATTTGGAGAGAAAGCGTGGCAACCCGATGGCACCAATGTCGGAATCCCGGGTCGAACTCAGCTTTGCGCGGCACCACCACATGGAGGCGGCGGATGCTGTAAATGGGAACGAGCGGCCGATAGAGGATGATTTGCTGGCAGGCAGCCGCCATGAGATCGGTGGCAAACTTGCCGTAGAAGGTTTCGCCGATGGTGGCTTTTTGGTGGAGGCCGATGAGAATGTCGGAGGCCTCGCTTTCTTTCGCGGCATGGACAATTCCAGTGACGGGATTGACCGACCAACGGCAGTGGGTCTGCATGCGCACATTGATGGCGGCGGCCATTTTTGCGGCGTAGTCCAATTGCTTCTGCGCTTCGGAGCGCACGTTGGCATCATCGCCCAAAATGACCGAGACGGCGGTGATTTGGGCGGTGGGCGATGGT
This sequence comes from uncultured Alloprevotella sp., assembly GCA_963544845.1. Classification (GTDB taxonomy): domain Bacteria; phylum Bacteroidota; class Bacteroidia; order Bacteroidales; family Bacteroidaceae; genus Alloprevotella. The sequence goes on along the minus strand of CAUUGL010000026.1, from coordinate 15,169 downwards.
GTGCGCAGCATCAATGCCATATTGACCATGGGAATGAGGGTGCGCGGGTTGTGCAGAGCCACAACGAGGGTGTCTTTCGCTTCGCCCGAACTTTCCTGCTTCGCCTCACCCGAAAGCACGATGTGGTGAGCGGCACGTTCGGTGGTCATCGAAGCGATGAGGCACGACCCTAAGATGAGCAGCATCGAGGCGTTGAGAATGGAGTCGCCCAAGAGATGAGATCCATCGGGCATGATGATGTCGTAGCCCACCAAGGCGATGGCGAGTGTGGCCGCTGCACGAGCGGTGGAAAGTCCCACAACAATGCTGCCTTCGGCCTTCGACCAGCGAAAAAGCCGCTGCGAAAGTCGGGCGGAAAGCCATTTACCACCGGTACCGGTGAGCAACATCACTCCGGCGATGAAAAAGACCTGCCAACCGGTGAGCATCGTCTGCACATTGATGAGCATACCCACGCCGATGAGGAAGTAGGGAATGAAAAGGGCGTTGCCGACAAATTCGATATGGTTCATCAGAGGGCCGGCAGGGGGAATTTCGCGATTGAGCACCAAGCCTACGAGAAACGCACCCAAGATGCCTTCCATACCGACCCACTCCATCAAACCGGCAGCCAAGAACACGAGTGCCAGCACAAAGATATATTGCACGATGCTGTCGTCCAAACGGCGGAAGAACCAGCGGCAGATGCGCGGAAACGACCACGCTATCAGTCCGCCTGTCAGGCACACTTTTCCCACCAACAGCGCCAGATTGAAACTGTCGGCATCGGGGCGGAACATACCCCCCACCACCGCCAGCACCAAGAGCGTGAGGATGTTGGTGATAATGGTACCTCCCACGGCAATGCCCACGGCACGATGGCGAGAGAGCCCCCAACGCATCACGATGGGGTAAGTGAGCAGGGTGTGGGCGGCATACATCGACGCCACGAGGATGGCGGCAGGCAAGGTCATGTTGAGCACGGAAAGGTTCACGCCCACGCCCAAAGCAAAGGGGATGATAAACGAAAGCAGGCCGAAGCCCAACGCGCTGTTGCGGTTTTTCTTGACATCGACCAGATTCATCTCCAGCGAGGCGAGAAACATGATGTAGTAAAGCCCCACTTTTCCGAAAATCTCGAACGACGCATCGCGCTCCAACACGTGCAAACCATGCGGCCCAATGAGCACCCCCGCCACAATCATCCCGACGATGGAGGGAAGGCGCAGGCGCTCAAGTATCATCGGCGCAAAGAAGATGATGCTCAGCACGAGAAAGAAAATCCACGTGGGGTCGGTGATGGGAATATAAAAGTTGGGCATGCAAATTGATGCGTGAGCAAGAGAATAAAAGGAATTTCGCCTACAAAATTAGCAAAAAACTTCACAATAGTACCTACTAATAGCGCAGAAAGTTATAATTTTGCAGTACATAAGGAGTTTTCGGAGCAGAAGCCGTATCGCAAAATCTATCCTTTGGATAGGAAGCGAATTGTCTTTACTCCTTTTTGCTCCTCAACATCATTCAAATCACTCATCCATTTCAATGAACGTAGCCATCGTGGGCGCCAGTGGCGCCGTGGGCCAAGAATTTCTTCGCGTACTGGCCGAACGCAATTTTCCCATTGACGAACTTCGCCTCTTCGGTTCGAGCCGTAGTGCCGGAACGACTTACCGCTTTCGAGATAAGGACATCGTTGTGCGCGAACTTCGCCACGATACCGACGACTTCAAAGACATCGATATCGCCTTCACCAGTGCCGGAGGAGGAACAAGTCAGGAGTTTGCGGAAGACATCACACGCCATGGCGCCGTGATGATCGACAACACCTCGGCCTTTCGTATGGATCCCGATGTCCCATTGGTGGTGCCCGAGTGTAACGCTGCCGATGCCCTCAATCGTCCGCGCGGCATCATTGCCAACCCTAACTGCACCACCATCATGATGGTCGTTGCCCTTCAAGCAGTGGAACGCCTCAGCCACATCCGTCGGGTTCACGTGGCTTCTTATCAAGCCGCATCGGGTGCCGGTGCAGTGGCTATGGCCGAACTCGAAGAGCAAACCGCCCAACTCGTGCGTGGAGAGCAGCCCACCGTTTCAAAATTTGCCTACCAACTGGCCTACAATGTCATTCCGCAGATTGACGTCTTCACCGACAACGGATACACGAAAGAAGAGATGAAGATGTACAACGAAACGAAGAAAATCATGCATTCCGACATCGAGGTCAGCGCCACTTGTGTGCGTGTGCCGGTGATGCGCTCCCACTCCGAAGCCGTTTGGGTGGAAACCGAACGCCCCATTTCCGTGGAAGAAGCGCGGGCGGCTTTTGCGGGCGGCGAAGGCTTGACTTTGCAGGACAACCCTGCCGAGCGCGACTACCCTATGCCCCTCTTCTTGGCCGGTTGCAACGATGTCTACGTAGGACGTATTCGCAAAGACTTGGCCAACCCCAATGGACTCACCTTCTGGCTCGTGTCCGACCAAATCAAGAAGGGTGCCGCCCTCAATGCCGTGCAGATTGCCGAATGGCTTATTGCCAATAACGGTCTGACGAAATAAAACACCGCCTTTCGAGGGGAAGTTTTTCCTCTTTGGAGGTAGAAGATTTGCTCTTCAAAGAGAAGAAAACGATGGCCGTCTTTTTCAATCCGTCTTTTCTTCTGTTGTTCTGCGCCCCATTCTTTACCACTTGGCTGTGTCGGAGCGGCACATTCTCTTTCCAGTTCGTTGCTATGTTGCAAGATTTTCTTACGCGCACTTTTTGGTTTCTCCTCTTGTTGGGACTGCAAGTGTTGGTGTTCAACCACATCCACATTGCAGGCTATGCCACGCCGATGCCTTATTTTTACCTCCTGCTCATCCTGCCCAACCATACGGCGCGATGGGTTTATGTCGGGTTGGGCTTTTTGCTCGGCCTGACGGTTGATGTGTTCTCTTCGACCATAGGCGAGGCAGCGGCCACCACGACCTTCGTGGGGCTGATTACCCCACTGGTGCTCAACCTGTTTGCTCCCGATGATCAGCGGGACGAAGAGTTCCAACCTTCCGTGCGCACGATGCAATGGGGAAAATTCCTTCGCTATGCCCTGCTGCTCACGCTGGTGCATACCACGTTGTTTTTCTGCTTGGAAAGTTTTTCATTCTTCCATCCCCTCAATTTACTGCTCAATATCGGCGGTTCAACGGTGCTGACCCTGATTTTTATCGCCGCCATTGAGCGTGTCCGCTTGTCGCGTTCACCGCGTTAGACCTTAGCTTATGGCCAAAGATTATAGTTTTGAAAAGCGAAAATATGTAGTGGGAGCGGTGGCAGTAGCCATCGTTCTCATCTATATTGTGCGCCTTTTCACACTCCAACTCATGAGCGACGACTATCGCAAAAGTGCCGACTCCAACGCCTTTCGCAAAGAGATTATCTACCCTTCGAGAGGGCTCATCAGCGACCGCCATGGCACGCTGCTCGTCTACAACGAGCCCTCCTACAATATCCTCGTCACCATGCAGGACCAGCGCGGCGTGGACACCCTCGATTTTTGTCGGACAGTAGGCATCACTCGCGAGGAGTACATCGCACGGATGGCGGAAATCAAGGATTCGAAAAAAAATGTGGGCTATTCGCGAAACACACCGCAGCTCTTTATGAGCCAAATTCCCGCCCACGAGTTTTCGATGTTCAAGGAAAAACTATTCCGCTTCCGTGGCTTTTCGGCCGAAAAGCGTTCCGTGCGCCGCTATGCCCAAGGTATCGGAGCGCACATTTTGGGCGATGTGGGTGAGGTGTCGCAAGCCGATGTCGATAGCGACAGCTATTATCGCAGCGGCGACTTTATCGGCAAACTCGGAGTGGAGCGCTCTTACGAAAAGACGTTGCGCGGCGAAAAGGGAATGCGCATCATGCTGCGCGACGTTCATGGGCGTACGCAAGGGCGCTATAAAAATGGCGAGTTCGACCGCGAAGCCCGACCCGGACGCAATCTGTCGCTCGGTATCGACCTGAAAACGCAACAACTGGCGGAGCGACTGCTTGAAGGCAAACTCGGGGCAATTGTGGCCATTGAACCGGCTACGGGCGAAATTCTCTGCATGGCTTCTGCCCCCACCTACGACCCCCGTGCCATGGTGGGGCGTGATCGCGGAAAGCATCACCAACAACTCATGCGCGACCCCCGACGACCGCTCCTCAACCGTGCTATCAGTGGCACCTATCCGCCGGGGTCTACGTTCAAAATCACTCAGGCACTCATGGGGTTGCAGGAAGGCTCCATCAATCCGCAAGTGGCCTTCCCCTGCCACCATGGATTTAACTACAAAGGGCTTCACCTCGGTTGCCACGGTCATTCCTCACCCATCAACCTCGTCCCCGCCATCGGTACTTCTTGCAATGCTTACTTCTGCTGGAACTTGATGCGTATGCTCGGCAATCGGCAAAAGTACGGCTCGGTGCAGGCGGCCATGACGCGCTGGAAAGATCAAGTGGTTTCTATGGGCTACGGCTACAAATTAGGAGTCGATTTACCGGGAGAGCGACGGGGAATGATTCCCAACGCGGCCTACTACGACAAAGCCTATAAAAAGTCGTGGAACGCCCTGACCATCATCTCCATTTCCATCGGTCAAGGAGAGGTGACGGCCACTCCGCTGCAGATTGCCAACCTCGCGGCCACTATCGCCAATCGCGGCCATTTCTACGTGCCGCACATCGTGCATAAAGTGCAGGGCGAGCGCATCGACACTCTTTACACCCGTCCCCATCGCACCATGGTCGATCCGCATTGGTACAACTACGCCGTGGCTGGTATGCGACGGGCAGTGATGGGCGGAACCTGCCGAGGAGCCGACCTACCGGGCTTCGAGGTGTGTGGCAAAACGGGAACGGCACAAAATCGCGGTCACGACCACTCGGCCTTTATGGGGTTTGCACCGATGAACAGCCCTCGCATTGCCATCTGCGTCTACATTGAAAATGGTGGCTTCGGTGCCGACTTTGCCGTGCCCATCGGCAGTTTGATTATGGAGCAGTATCTCACGGGAAAACTCTCTCCCCACTCCCAAGTCAAAGCGGCCACCTTCCAAGCGCGCCGCATCAATTACGGCAGCGGCGAACGCTGATTTATATTTAGAACACTTACCATATGTCTCGATCCAACAATATCAACCCTGCCTTTCGTGCCGACGGATGGGTGCTGCTCATCTTTTTGCTGCTACTCGCTTTCGGGTGGCTCAGCGTGTGCGGGGCAAGCCATAGTTTTGGTGAGATGAACTTCTTCTCGTTCGATTCGCGTGCCGGAAAACAACTGCTCTGGATTGGCTGTTCGCTCGGGTTAGGAACGATTATTCTTATGTTCGACGACCATTATTTCGATATGCTCGCCGATTTGTTCTATTGGGTGATGATGCTCGTGCTCTTTGCCACGCCCTTCATAGCCCACGACATCAAGGGGTCGAAATCGTGGATATCGCTCGGACCGGTCAGTCTGCAGCCGGCAGAATTTGCCAAATGTGCCACCGCCCTTATGGTGGCGAAACTGATCAATCAGAACGGATTTACCCTCAATGTCCGACGCAACCTGCTGCGCGCTGTGGGTTTTGTGCTCCTGCCCCTTGCCCTCATCGTCTTGCAGAAGGAAACGGGGTCGGCTTTGGTCTATTTTGCTTTCTTTCTGATGTTCTACCGTGAGGGAATGCCGGGTTCTATTCTCTTTATAGCCGTTGCAGCCGTTGCCTATTTTGTCATCGGCATCGGCTATGGCGAAACCCTCTTGCCCGGTACCACGGGTTCGGTGGGCGAATATGTCGTGATGTCGCTCATCTGGATTTTTACCTATGGTATGCTCCGAATCTACTTTCCCCGACAACCCGAACACGCCCGTCGCGTTCTGCTTGTCGGACTGGTGCTCAACTTTCTGCCTTGGGGGGTGAGCGTGCTCATTTATCCCTTCGACGTTTCTTGGGTGCAAATCGGGGGGATGGCCTTGCTCATAGCCTATTTGGGGACGCAATGGCTCGGGCAGCGCGTCAGAACATTTCTGCTCATTTCCATCTTTTCCCTCGGTAGTGTTGGCTTTCTCTATGCTTCCGACTATGCGCTCAACAACGTTTTGAAAGACTATCAACGCACGCGCATCAAAGTGCTCCTCGGGGTCGAAGAAGACCGCGATGCTTCCTACAATGTTAATCAATCCAAAATTGCCATCGGGTCGGGAGGCTTGCAGGGTAAGGGCTTTATGAATGGTACACAAACTAAACTCGACTACGTGCCTGAACAAGACACCGACTTCATCTTCTGCACCGTGGGTGAAGAGGAGGGCTTTCTCGGTGCCACAACGGTGCTCCTCCTCTTCTTGGCACTCATCTTGCGGCTCATCGTCCTTTCCGAACGGCAGCCCACCACCTTCGGCCGTGTCTTTGGCTATTCCGTGCTTTCCATTCTGCTTTTTCATGTCTTTATCAATATCGGAATGGTCACCGGTCTGGCACCGGTCATCGGCATTCCGCTGCCTTTCTTTTCCTATGGCGGCTCATCGCTTTGGGGCTTCACCTTGATGCTGTTCATCTTCCTGCGCATTGATGCAGGTCGCAAGCGGCATTGATGCCTTCTCCTCTTCCTTCCTTTCTCATCTGTCCCACCCTCTTTCTTTTTTCAGTTTTCTCACACCATGTCTAAATCCGATCGCCGCGAAAGCATCCTCCGTGCCCTCCTCTTTGGAACGATTGCGTTGACTGCCGTAGGACTCATTCTCTTTCTGAAAAAGTCGTCCGATGTGCCGTTGTCGCCCGAACATGCCGCTCGACGTGACAGCCTTTCGCGGATAGCCACACCCGATACCACCGATGCCCCCGAACTTACTCCGGCTTACCATCTTGACGATGCACAGTCGGTCGATGAAGATTCCGTCACTACCGACACCCGCATCCCCTCCGATGCAGGGTATGAAGATGGTTATTTCGCCGGACTGGAAGACGGGGTGACGGGAGAAGAGCGCTTCTCTTACGATGAAACCTCGCAGTTCCCCACCGAAGCACAGCGGCGCAACTATGCCGAAGCCTATCGTCGCGGCTATACGCAGGGTTTTGAAGATGGACAAGCCGGTAAAGATTTACCCACCGATGGAAATGCGTCTTCACCGACAGAATCACCAACCTCAATGCCAACGGCCGCACCGCGCGAAGTCAAGTCTGCCGACCATCACGACCCCAAAAATGATGCGCTGCGAGAGAAAAACGGTTCACCTAACAAAAACAATAAGGGGCAGACCAACTCCAAAGTTACACCGACTACGCCCAAAACCTCTCCGTCCACACCCAGATCCTCAACTTCCGGGCAGAAGCCTGCACACCCCTCTTCGTCTGGCGCGCAGCAGCGGACTCTCATTGAGGGTTTGGGAGAGAAAAAGTGACGCTTATTGATTTCAAAGAACTAAGTCGTATAACCCCATATGATAAGGTTATATCTATGAGATAATGCCGGACGGTCTACTCATTATTAGTCTTCTATCTTGAAAGTACAGACGCTACGAAATGCTTTTTGTAGAAGTCGATGTGTATTTCTTTCCCGAAAATTTGGTCATTCCCACAAAACTCATTACCTTTGCATCGCTTTTCGGCCAAAACGCTTAGCGTGAAATTCGGCCTTAAAGCTTCTCATAAGTTATAAGTATAGGTTGCCGAAATAGCTCAGTTGGTAGAGCGACGCATTCGTAATGCGTAGGTCACGAGTTCGAGTCTCGTTTTCGGCTCTCACGCGAGACAGTTTCATACAAAGGCTTGTTTGTCCTTTCTTTATGAAACTGTCTCGCGTGAGATTGTTTTTAGGTATCCCCGTTCCTGTTTGTAGAGTATCCCTCCGATACCCTCTTTCTTCAAGCAGATACAGCATCATCGCTTCTTGCAAAGAAATGATGCCTACCATCCTGAATTGTATGTTCGAGAGTTTTACCAGACAGCAATAATGGATATAGCGATGTTACTACTTCAAACAATGAAGTAAAAGGACTGATAGAACGCTATTTTCTTTGCTGTATGAGGAAATATATTTATCTTTACACCATAAATCTTACATCTAATGACTGCTATTCCTATTTCCTCTGATTTAATAGAGTATGTTGTTTCTCAAAGCCAAGAAGAGACAGCACCATATTTGTATGCAGGAAAAATGGGATACGCCATTACTCTCTTTGGATTGTCCCGAGCGATGAATGACGAGCATTTGGAAGACATGGCCTTTTTGCTCTTGCAACAATCTTTGGCGGCATCTTCACAACATGTTGGATTTGAACAAGGATTGGCAGGTCTCGGATATGGACTATTGTACCTAATACAGGAAGAATTTATCGATGGGGACTTCATGGAACTCTTTGGTGATAAATTAGTTCCTATCCAAAAAGAAATGGAGAACATTGAGTTTCGCCCGATGGATTTGCTCAATCATATCCAAATGCCACTTTTTCTACATCGTATACTTCCATTTCTTGAAGATAAACAATGGGCACAAGATGCAATTATCAAAATACTTCACGGCATTGAGTTATATTTATCCGTTCAATTTAATGACTGGTGTGAAGTGGATTATATAGGCAGCCGCCCCTTTGTGCTCAAAACATTACAAAATTATCTGCGTCTCATTTTCATATTAAGGTTTCCTCACCCCTCACCGTCTTTAATAGATACATATTGCCAACTCTTCTTACATCATCATATATCTAGTTCATTGGCTATTGGAGCATATTTGTCTCATCTCTCAAAGAACAAGCAACAAACTTTATATAGCAATGTGGCTGAACTTAATCTCTACTATGCTGCACAACAGCCATTCCTTGACTACAAAGATTTACTCAATCTACTAGATGACATTCAGGCACTACTACTAACAGGAATAGAACTCCAAAAGAGTATTGAAAAGCATTGGTCTTTCCTCCGTAACAACCCTACGTGGCATTGGCAATGTTTATTGAAAAATATAAATCTAATAACCCAACCTAAATTTATTATCTAAAATGAAAAAAAGAAAACTCACACGACTTTCACTTGATGAACTTGCAAAGACAATGTCCTACCTAACTCCAGAAGACCAAAAGTCCTATATTGGAGGTTACAAAGAAGATTGTTTTTGGCGATGTGTCAATTGGTTGAAGAACGGAGATGTATCTGAGGCAGGTGCAGAGAAAATAGCTAACTTATACTACGCATTCAGCAACCATTACTTTGACGTTGACGCTACCTCAGCTGCTAAAGAATACTATAGTGAGCATACTGCACTAACACCATGGTCTGTTGCACGTAATGTTTTTGAACTAGGAGCAACATATTCTGCTTTCAGTATGCCAACAGACAAAGGGTATATTGCGCATGTAGCATCAGAACCAGGGGCATCTTACGGACATGGTGTAGTAATAACGGGAGAAAATCCAGATGGCAGTTATCAATACTTTGATCCACAGCAGAATAAGGAGGGTACAATTACGGACAGATCTTTGGTTACTCGTTGGTCCCCCGAGTAATCTTAAAGCTATTCAGTTAGCTACAAGCTTAATTCGTGCATTTCTCTGTACAACAGAATTCTTTCTTTTAAGTCAACATTGTTATTTGCTATATGAAAACCTTATTCATCTTCCTTTTTCTCTTCCTCCCAACGACTTGTACATTAGCGCAAAATATGATGATTGAAACTATGCCTAGTTTTATTGTTAACCCTGAGAACTTCTCAGAAAAGTATAAGATTTACACCAATAAAGGAGGATTTTTATACTTTACAGATGTTGTTCCAACCTCAAATAAAGAGGATGGGCGTATTGAAGAAGATTTCTTTCGGAAACTACTCGGAGGGGTGCATTATGTATTTGTACCTCAAACAAAGTCTAACTATTTCTTAGCATTGTATATTAGTCCTCACAAACCCATTACACACAAGGAGATTGCTGAGATGACCGCGAGGGACTTAGATCTTCAACGCGTGAAAAGCGACTTGGATTATGGCGCTCCTTACTCATCTACTTATATCGATCTTTGGGACGTTGTTGAATATCTGAAAACCTATTCTTCTGCAGAAGCACAGCAACTTTTCGGAACATCATTTGTAGCTTCTTATCCATTAAACTTGCGCGGGAAAATTTGGGGAGCACAATACTCTCGTGCTCGGTGCTTCGTAACGCTCAACGAAACAAATCACTTTTATTTCTATATCTTTTTTACGGACGACTATACTCCTTGTTTTATGGATAATTTCAAGAGAGATGTAAAAGGCGACTTTAATTTCTCCACTTATTCTCCTTAGCACTATCATTTCTTGATGAATATCGTATTCCTAACTCATTTTAATGTACATGATGTGAAAGAGTGGTCTGGCACTGTATCGCATATGTATCAAACTCTGCTTGCTAATCATAATGTATACCCCTTGGGGGCAAACATTGGCAGAATGGTGCATGCATTTAGTGCTGCAAATTTTACCAATAAACGTAATTTAAGTAGATATAGAAAAAGCCTTGGGAGACTATATGACGATTTTATAAGCGCCTTAGCTCCTATTGATCTTGTATTCTTTGGCGAACCCAACATCAGTGGAGCACTATCTATAGACTTACCTAAAGTTTATATTAGCGACGTAACATCCAAAATATTTAGAGAGGAGTACAAAAAAGATTATTCTCAAACGCTTGCAGAAGATGCTTTGGAGTATGACTTTCTACATAGCTTTGAGAGCTTGATATATCCTACAAGTTGGATTGCCGAAAGAGTAATAAAAGAGTACGCTATCCAACCTAATAAGATTCACATAGTAGAATTTGGTGCAAACATCCCTCATCCTGCGCACTATCAAATCGATATGCCTAATGATATTTGTCAAATCGTATTCATTGGGCGGCATTGGAAAGAGAAAGGAGGGGACATTGCTTTCGAGACTTACCAACAGCTTCAAGAAAGAGGTGTCCCTTGCCACATCACTTTCATTGGCTGTACACCTCCTGAAGAGGTTGGCAAGGACGAGGGGACAACCGTCTTTCCTTTCTTAGACAAATCAAAGCCTGCAGAATTGCAACAATTCTGTGACATTCTGTATCACTCACATTTCTTGCTACTTCCCACTCGTTTCGATGCTTTTGGCATCGCCTTTGCAGAAGCCTCGGCCTACGGTGTGCCCAGTATTGGGACACGTGTGGGTGGTACTCCACAAGTTGTTCGTGACGGAAAGAATGGCTATCTACTTCCGCTCGAAGCTGGAGCAGAGAAGTATGCCGACAAAATTATGGAGCTTTGGTCAGCCCCTGAGCAATATCGCGCTCTGCGCCTATCTTCTCGCAAAGAGTATGAAACAAGGCTCAATTGGGATGTTTGGTTGGAACGCGTCAATAAAATCTTTGAAGAAACCCTTGCTGAATACAAGAAAAAGAATGGAAACGGAACAGTTTGATTGGGTCATTTCCACCTATATCATCAATCTCGCTTCTCGCCCCGAACGGAAGTTGCACATGCAACGAGAGTTTGAAGGACGGGAAGAGTTTGACGTTACTTTTGTAGAAGCCGTAGCGCACGAAAATGGACGAGTTGGCCTGTGGCGAAGCATTGTCAAAATCATTAAAACGGCTCGTGAGCGAGGCGAAGACCTCATTCTTATCTGTGAAGACGACCATTGTTTCACCGAAGCATATCATCGCGACCATTTCTTTCGTTTACTCTGCGATGCGGCAAAAAATCCCATAGACCTTCTCTCGGGAGGCATCGGTGGGTTTGGGCACGCCATGCGAGTAGGGACAGGTAGATACTGGATGGATTGGTTCTACTGCACGCAGTTTATCGTAGTGTTTGAAAGTCTCTTCGATAAGATTTTGTCCTACGATTTTCAACCTACCGACACCGCAGATGGTGTACTCTCCGTTCTTGCTCAACACAAAGAGACTTGTTTTCCTTTCCTCTCTGTCCAAAAGGATTTTGGATATAGCGATGTCACCACTTCAAACAATGAAGTAAAAGGACTGATAGAACGCTATTTCCAGCACACACATCAACGTCTTGCGATGATGGAACAAGTGTATCACCAATATCATAAAACAGATGGCAGACCGTAGTGAAGAAGTACAAGACATCATCGACCGAATGCCCACCTATTGGTGCAGGTGGGTGGTGGCGATGGGAGCTATAAAAGGTTTGCATTCAACATTTGTCCATTCTGCTTAAGCTTTACACGGTGATTTATTTGCAAAAAAATCACGAAAGCACTTGGCTTTATATAGAAAAACACGTATCTTTACACCATCTTAAATTTGTTAGACAACCGAAATAAATAGATTTTATAAAAAGACGGAAAATCACGCTCGCCGACTTGGCTTCTTTCAACGACATTAAAATCCTCTCAGAGGAAGATAAAAAAGGCGTAATGGACATATGGGAGGTGGAAATGGCTCTATAGCATCACCATATACATAGGAAGAGTATATGAGAATGGGAAATTCTTTTAGGCATGGTTTTGTTGAAGACCCTGAAAACTATAACATTGCCAACTATCTGAGTACACCTTATTGGGGAGGGCATGAGGAAAAAGACTTTTCGTTTTGGGGGACAAACGATGCCAACTCGTTCTTTTATGGTAATGGAACTTCGGGAAATAGCGAGAACGACAGTGAGCGTCTGCGTATAACTGCTAAGATTGGAGATGGAATCCATATGGACTCCTCCATAACTAAAAATCCTGCGCTGAGTAATCAAATGGCTCGCCTCTTTCAGAGTTCTGAACTGAGAGGTATCCTTTCATCATTTATGAGAGGGAATGAACATCTTACATTTAGAGTTGGAAAAGTGTGGAGGTCTTCGTCTGTGATGGAAACATCCTATGGTGAGAACGGGAATATCATTATAACGCTAAATAAGGAATATGTTAGCGACAGAGGTTTTTATGCCTCATCAATGATTAAAGATAATGTTGGTTATGTACATAGTGGTGCTGACAGTGTATTTGCTGTAGGGATAGCCCATGAGGCTATGCATGCAAAGCATTATCATATCCGTGATGAAGCTGTTCGATATTCAGGCGGAGATTTATCTAAAGCCGCAGAGTTCGTAAGAAGTAGATATGGAGATGCATTGGCAAATGTCATGTTTAGATGTATAAATGGAAGATGGGAACATAATTCTGATTTTATCAAGGACGAGCATGATTATCTAAAAAAGAACAATCAAGGCTCTTTTAATAGAGTTCTAAACCAATATCTATACAATAAGTAGATATTCAAAATTAATCGCACACTTCTATGTTGCAAGCTATTTAACCTTTGTTTATATCTCTTTTCCGTCACCTCGCCCTTGCTCATCAGTCGTGCAGTTCGCTACACTCCTTCTTCTCAAGTGGCAATCTGACGAAATTTTGAGACAAACATCGTGTCAATTAATTTTGTTTACCTACTTACAATAAAGATACCGCCTTATGAAAAATAGCTGTTTTGATTTACTTTTTCTTTGTTCTCTGTTGTTCTTAGGAGGATGTAAAGGACGCGTACAATCTACACCGCATGAGACCTCAAAGTTTGACACAACGAGGACAGAGCATAATATGAAAGAAAAACATACGACTTCTTTGACGGTCAAGAGTCTCAAAGCCCTTTGGGGGCTACCCAGGGGGACTATGATAGACACCCTTGACCTCTCTCATCAGCAACTCACGGAAGTCCCCGCGCTTTATCACTATAAGATTAAGGTCTTGAACCTCTCTCACAATAAGTTGAAAGGGAACTTTATGGACGGAAATCTTCCAATGGATAGCTTAGAATTATTAGATGTGAGTTATAACCATTTAAAAGAACTTACTGTGGGTTCCACTTTTTTAAGATTGAAGAAAATGCTCTGTCATCACAACGATTTAAGTTATCTACGCATATCGTCAGCGACAACTTATGTGGTTGCTTCTCATAATCAGTTGACAAGTTTTGAGATTTCTACAAAGAAAGAAAATGAATTGTCACGGTCTGATTATAGTTTGTCTTATCTCGACTTGTCCTATAATCCTCACCAACTATACGTTCGTTTTGACCCTAAGGATATTGATACACTCATTCTGAAAGGAACTCCTCCTTTGGAGCAGATTGAGCTTTATTTTTAGAACGTTTTCGATAAGCCAGTGAGCAGAGCCGAACTTGTTCGAGCTATGCCATGGCGAGAAAACGCCTGTTGAAAACGAAGGTTGATAGACATATGCCCATTGTCTCATCAGAAAGTAAGATTTTTTTCAACCTCTCTCAAGATATCATCTCAAAATGGGTATAAGATGTTATTAAGAAAACGTAATTATGAATAAACTGGTTTTGTCTTTCGCTTTGATACTTATCCCTCTCGCAGGAAATGCTCAGGTAGCAGTATGGAAAAATTGTACGCAAGAGACAATAGTGCAGTCTGCCAATGGAGAAATTGAGCGTTTCACTGTATTTGATACCCCTGACAAATTCGAGGAAAAAAGCTGGCATATCCTTACGTTTGTAAGGCAGCCAATTCTCAGTAAAGACTGGTCTCCAAAGACAAATCCAGAAAATCAGTTTCGTTGGTCTCTTCGTTATTCTGAGCAGATACAGCAAGAGGCAGATTTGCTCAGGGAAAAGATTCGCTCTTTATTTCCCACCACGCAAGACAACTGCTCAATGGTTCTGTGTCCGAGAGTGAACAAAAATGGCATTGTGCAGGAGGTGGAAATCAAGTTAAACCAAGAATAGAGGCCAGTGTGGTTGAACACTCAACTACTCAGTAAGATTTATTACCTCATCTTGAACACTCTATTCTCGCCGTTTTCTTCGTGCTCTTACGAATTTATTCCTGTTGACCAACAGTTCCATTTGGAAATCCCACTATAAATCACGTATAGTTTCACTCCTCCTCTTTATACAACAAGCATGAGAATAGCTTTTTTAGCAGATTACAATCCTACTGATTTAAATATTTGGTCTGGAACACCTCATCATATCTTCCAATCTTTGAGGCAAAGGCATGAAGTGAAATGGATAGGAGCTAATGTCTGCCGAGGAACATTGTGGCATCATCGCTTCTTGCAAAGAAATGATGCTTACCATCCTGAATTGTATATTCGAGAGATAGGGGATTTTTTAGATAAGCAGCTATCGCAAGAGCATTTTGACTTGGTGGTGACCTGCACTTACTATTTTAGGTTCATCCGACATTTGGAGTGATACGGCAATCATGTAGAGCATATAAT
>CAUUGL010000025.1:0-27312 GCA_963544845.1 uncultured Alloprevotella sp. | reverse complement strand
TGAGATTATATGCTCTACATGATTGCCGTATCACTCCAAATGTCGGATGAACCGTTTTTTCTACCTCAGAGGTAGTTTTATTTTTCTCAGAGGTAGTGAGCATGACTTCCTTCTCCCTCCTCACGCGCGCGCATACACTACAGCACATTTGTGTTTTTATCCTTCACCTCCTTCACTCATCTTCCAACTTCCACATAATGAGAGGGATAGAGGTGAAGGATTTTTTGAGAATAGATGCTGAAGGGGTGACTTTGAAAATACAGTTGCATTGGGGCAGGGGTATCACCCCACTGCGTAGTGAAAGAAAACTTCTGAGGTGAAGGATGGACACAAATAAATCCTTCACCCGTAAGCCAAAGAAAATCAAAACGTTACAACGTCGGTGAAGGATTGAAGGATAAAAACACGTATTACAGGGTAATACGCGCGCGCGAGGAGCAGGCATTTTGACGGCCGTTTTACAGCCGTTTTTTCGGATAATACCTTTGGAAAGAATAAGGATTGCAAAAAAGAGGGGCTGATAGCGGGAAAGCAACAGGGGCTGCATCGGAATCGAAAACCTGATGCAGCCCCTGAGTAAAGGGGATACGTTATTTGATGTCGGCCACCCACTTGAAGAGGCGGTTCCAACGGACTTTTCCTTCAAAAAGTCCGTAGTCAGGATTGAGCGAGAGCCACACGAAGAGCGGTTTGCCTACGATGTGGTCTTCGGGGACGAAACCCCAAAAGCGGGAGTCGGCGGAGTTGTCGCGGTTGTCGCCCATCATCCAATAGTAGTCCATCTTGAAAGTGTAACTTTGGGCGCGCTTTCCATTGATGAAGATGTTGTTGCCGCGCACTTCGAGTTTGTTGTTTTCGTAGACGGCGATGCAGCGCTCGTAGAGGGGGAGGTTGTCGAGCGTGAGGGGGAGGGTAGCGCCCTTTTTAGGAATCCAGATGGGACCATAGTTGGCGGTTGTCCAGCGTTTGGCCTTGTTGAGGGGGAAGAGCCAACTGCCGTAGGCCGGGGAGAGCGAACCCACCGTGCAGAGGGAGGGAAGTTGCTGAAGCACCCGTTTGGTGGCAACGGTGAGCGGCATGCGGATGGGGCTGCCGAGGGTGAGGTTGTCGAGGCTTCCACCTTCGGCTGCAGGGGGCAAACCGAGGTCTTCAAAAGAGATGTCGTTGTCTTGGAGGAATTCGACCGAGGGAATCTGCTTGAAAGTCACCTCGTAGGCTTGCTGCACGCGTTCGGGCTGCGGCTGTGGACGGTTGTCGAGATAGACGATGTAGTTTTTGATTTCGAGGGTTTGTCCGGCTTTACCCACACAGCGCTTCACATAGTTTTCGCGACGGTCGGCAGGGCGACTGAGGATGCCGCCTACCGAAGGTTCGTTGGCCAAGATGGAACGTCCCGTGTCGTAGATTTTGTTGTAGAGGGTGCGCTGTGCGAGCAGCGGCATACTGTCGGAAGGTTCGGCGATGTTCAGTGCCTGCGCTCCTGTGGAGTAGACCATGCTGTAGTAGTCCTGATTTTGGAAGTTGGCGGCCACGGTATCGCCCGAGGGGTAGTTGAACACCACGATGTCGCCCACTTCCACCTGTCCAAGTCCTTTGACGCGGCGGTAGTCCCACTGCGGCCACTCGATGTAGCTCTTGCCGCCGCCGAGAAGCGCAGGGAGGTTGTGTTGCGTGAGGGGGGCGGTGAGGGGAGTTTGCGGAATGCGCGGCCCGTAACTCAGTTTGGACACCAAAAGATAGTCGCCCGTGAGCAGACTCTTTTCCAAAGAGGAAGAGGGAATGACGAAGTTTTGGAAGAAAAACTGGTTGATGAAGTAGATGGTGACAAGGGCGAAAACGATAGCATCGACCCAGCCCATGGCAAAGCGCACCACAGGGTTGGGATTGGAGCGCCACCAGCCCCAGTTGATTTTGTGGGTGATGTAGGCGTCAAAGATGAAAGGGAGCACCAATAGTCCCCACCACGAACCTACCCAGAGCAGGAAGAGCAGATAGAGAACGGAGATGAGGATGAAAGCAGGCCATTGCTTCTTTTGCGGATGAAGATCGTAGGGCATAGCGTTGGAGGGCTGAAAAAATAAGTGGGGATTCAAAGAAATAAACGTCAGCAGCGGTAGTTACCTTTCCGTGTCGGTCAAGATGAGGCCGGTTGGTGCGGAAGTCTTACTTAAACAAATCGTCGGTGGAGAGGAGTCCTTCGTGCCGTGCGGTAAATTCGGCCGCGAGGACGGCACCGAGGGCGAAACCTTGGCGCGAATGGGCATCGTGGGTGATGGTGATGCTGTCGGCCGGCGAATCGTAGGTGATGGAGTGGATGCCCGGCACTTCGTCGCGGCGGATGGCGTCGATGCGGAGCGCCGAGGGGGCGTTGTCGCGGCTGCCGGTGATGCTGCCGTCGGCTTCATGCACTTCTCCCTTGACCCATGTGGTTTTGCGGTCGAGGGCGTGGACGATGTCTTCGGCGAGGGTGATGGCGGTGCCCGACGGTGCATCGAGCTTGTGGATGTGGTGCGTTTCGACCATCGTTACGTCATAGTCGGCAAACTGGTTCATGAGTTTTGCCAAATGGCGATTGACGGCCGAGAAGATGGCTACGCCCAACGAGAAGTTGGACGCCCAAAAGAGGGTGTGCCCCTCTTCGGTGCAGGCACGGCGCACATCGGCTTCGTGCTCCTCGCGCCAACCTGTCGATCCGCTCACTACTTTCACCCCTTGTGCCCAAGCACGAAGGTAGTTGCCATAGGCTGCTGTGGGGGTGGTGAACTCGATGGCGACATCGGCCGAACGAAAGGCCTCGCTTTCAAAATCCTGAGGGTTGTCGACGTCGATGATGGCCACAATTTCGTGACCGCGATGGCGCGCGATTTGCTCAATCATCTTCCCCATCTTGCCGTAGCCGATAAGTGCAAATTTCATATTTTTTTCTGGGAGTGAGGGCGGTAAAAAGAGGTTTTTGCCGCCTGATTATCGTGAGTTACAAACGAATAGTTTGGAGCAAAATTACACCTTATTTGGCAGAGGAGCAAAGGATTAAGCAATTTTGTGTGTGAAAGCGCCGATTTGTTGAAGTGAAATTTGGCAAATCGCTGCTTTTATGGTAACTTTGCCCGAAATAAGTAGGTATTCAGAATAAAATGATATTCGATTTCTCCCTATTGCGGGCAGCCTCTTGGTAGCCCGGCGAAAACAAAGGGGGAAGAGGGTGTCAAAGTTAAGGCGAGAAGACCTACTGAAGATGACGTTTAATGTTGAACATCTACTTGAAATCGTAAAAAAGACCGAATGAGTTTACAATGTGGTATTGTCGGCCTGCCCAACGTGGGGAAGTCGACTCTTTTTAATTGTCTGAGCAACGCAAAGGCGCAAAGCGCCAACTTTCCTTTTTGTACCATCGAGCCCAATGTAGGGGTGATTACGGTGCCCGACGAGCGTTTGGCTGCGTTGGCCGCTTTGGTAAAAACGACCAAAATCATTCCCACCACCGTGGAAATCGTAGACATCGCCGGCTTAGTGAAAGGCGCCTCGAAGGGTGAAGGATTGGGCAACCAGTTTCTCGGTAATATCCGCGAAACGGACGCCATTCTCCACGTGTTGCGCTGCTTCGATGATGGCAACGTGGTGCACGTAGACGGAAGCGTTGATCCGGTGCGCGATAAGGAAATCATCGACACAGAGTTGCAACTCAAAGATCTGGAAACGGTAGAGAACCGCATCAAGCGCGTTGAGAAAATCGCCCAAATCGGCAATGATAAGAATGCCAAGGTGGAGTACGACGTACTGGTGGCCGTTCGTGCCGCCCTGCTGGAAGGTAAGAATGCCCGCAGCGTGGAGTTTGACTCCAAAGACGAACAAACCGCTTTGCGCAACCTCTTTCTGCTCACGTCGAAGCCGGTGCTCTACGTGTGCAACGTGGATGAGGCGAGCGCAGTCACGGGCAACGAATACGTGGAGCGGGTGCGGGAAGCGGTGAAAGACGAAGGCGCGGAAATCCTGGTCGTTGCCGCACAAACGGAAGCCGATATTGCCGAACTCGAAACCTACGAAGAGCGGCAGGAGTTTTTGAAGGATGTGGGGCTGGAAGAAAGCGGCGTTTCGCGGCTTATCAAGTCGGCCTACCGTCTGCTCGACCTCGAAACTTACATCACAGCAGGTGAAGTGGAGGTGCATGCTTGGACGTATAAGCGCGGGTGGAAGGCTCCACAATGTGCCGGCGTCATTCACACCGACTTTGAAAAGGGCTTCATTCGCGCTCAGGTCATCAAATACGAAGACTTCATCAAATACGGCAGTGAAGCTGCGGTGCGGGAAGCCGGACTGCTCCACATTGAAGGCAAAGAATATGTGGTGCAGGATGGAGACATCATGCACTTCCTCTTCAACGTATAAGGGGAGAATGAACGGCTGTTGTCACTGCTAACAGATATTGAATATGATTACTTGGAATCCCGATCTTATTGCCTTCCATCTCGGCCCATTGGCCGTGCGTTGGTATGCCCTCTGCTGGACGCTGGGGCTGATTGCCGCCTACTTTGTGGTCTATTGGCTCTATCGCCGTCAGCGCATTCCGCAAGAGAAGTTCGACCCCCTCTTCTTCTATTGTTTCTTCGGCATTCTCATCGGTGCGCGTTTGGGGCATTGCCTGCTGTACGAACCGGCCTACTTCCTCGCCCATCCTTTGGAGATGCTGCTGCCCATTCAACAAACGGCCGATGGGTGGCGCTACATCGGTTATGCCGGTTTGGCCTCCCACGGGGGTACGCTGGGCTTGATGATTGCGATTTGGGCTTATGTGTGCCGCACGAAAATCAGTTTGATGCGTGTGCTCGACAACATCGCCATTGCTACGCCCATCACGGCTTTTGCCATCCGCATGGGCAATCTGATGAATTCCGAAATAGTGGGGAAATACACCGGAACGGATTTCGGTTTTATCTTCGCTCGCAATCTCGAAACGCAGCCCCGCCATCCTGCCCAACTCTATGAAGCCCTTGCCTATCTGGCGTTTTTCTTTGTCGGATTGCTGCTTTATTGGCGGCGCCCCAACAAACTCGGCACAGGATTCTTCTTCGGTTGGTGCTTGACGAGCATCTTCACCTTCCGTCTTTTGGTAGAATTTATCAAAGAGGTGCAAGAACCTTGGGAACTGACCATGCAGCAAACCATCTACCTCAATCAGGGGCAGTTGCTCTCCCTTCCCTTTATCCTCATCGGTGTCTACTGCCTGCTGGGAGGGCGACTCTGCCGTAAATTGGGGGATAACGGACTGTACGAATAAAAACAACTCATTCATTTTATTTTACACTTATGAAAACTCCTCTTTCTTTGGCGCTTTCCGCGACCTTGGCCGTTTCCGTACTTTGCGGATGCAGCAGCGGGCTGGCTCCTCTTTCGCAAGACAACTTCACCGTAACGCCCAGTCCGCTTGAAGCAGTGGGGCAGAATGTGGCTTTCACGCTCAATGGACACTTCCCTGAGAAGTATATGAAAAAGAAAGCCGTGGTGACCATCACCCCTCAACTTCGTTACGGCAACGGCGAGACGCTCAACACGGAAGGAGTGACCTTCCAAGGTGAAAAAGTCATAGGTAACGATCAGGTTATCGCTTACAAGACTGGAAGCAGTTTTACTGCCCGCCAAGTCTTCACCTATCGTCCGGAGATGGCGATGAGCGAACTTTACCTGACTTTTGCAGCCAAAGTAGGCAGCAAGTCGGTCAATCTACCTGCTGTCAAGGTGGCCAATGGGATCAATGCCACTTCGCACTTGGTTTACGAAACGGTGCGCTCTGCTCGTACAGCCACGGCAGCAGATGCCTATCAGCAGCAGATTGTGCTGCGTCAAGAAGCGCAAATTAAATACCTCATCAATCAAGCCAAAATTCGCACCAGCCAACTCAACACGACCTCTGTACAGGATTTTGTAAAGGTGCTGCGCGACATCAAGGCCGACCAAAAGGGTTTTGCGCTCGACAATATCGAAGTTTCTGCTTATGCCTCGCCCGATGGCACGTTAGGCTACAACACCCAGTTGGCCGAACAGCGCCAAAACACTGCTTCGCGCTATGTGGATGAGCAACTCAAGAAGATACAGATTGCGACCAACGTCGATACAAAATACACCGCCGAGGACTGGAATGGTTTCCAAGAATTGGTAGCAGCCAGCAACATCCAAGACAAAGAGGTCATTCTCCGCGTCCTCTCCATGTACAAAGATCCCGAGGAGCGCGAACAGCAGATTCGCAACCTCTCCCTCGCTTTCCGCGAACTGGCCGACGAGGTGCTGCCCGAACTGCGCCGTGCCCGCTTGACGCTCAACTACCGTCTTATCGGCCGTACGGATGCTGAAATTCAAACGCAGTATCAAGCCGACCCCACGCAACTGAGCATTGAGGAACTGCTTTATGCCGCTACCCTTACTCCCGATCTTAAGCAGCGCAAGCAAATCTTTGAAACCGCCATCCGTCAATATCCTGCCGACAAGCGCGCTTACAATGGTTTGGCGCAGGTGGCTTACGCCCAAGGCGACTATGCCACTGCCCAAGATGCCATTTCGCAGGCCGGCGATGGGGCTGCCCCCAATGCCAACGCGGCACTCATAGCCATCGGCGAAGGACGCCTTGAACCTGCCGAAGCCCTTTTGGGTAAAGCCCTCACGGCCGACAACTACAACGAGGTGTTGGGCAACTTGCAGTTGGCACAAGGTCGCTATCCCCAAGCCGCGCAAACGCTCAAAGGCGTGAAGAGCAATAGTGCTGTTTTGGCACAGTTGCTCACGCGAGACTATACGGGTGCGCAAGCCACTCTTGCCGCTATCGCTACTCCCGATGCTGCGAGCGATTATCTCGCCGCTGTTGTAGCGATGCGCATGGGTGATACACAGCAAGCCCTCCAATCGCTCACTGCCGCTGTCCGCCGCGACAGCCGTTGGGCACAGCGGGCAGCACGCGACATTGAGTTTGCTCGCCTTGCCGGCAACGCCGAATTTGGTGCGCTCATCGGGCAATAACCCATCGCACCTTTCATCACAAGGGGGATGCAGAGTGCGATGAACTTTGCATCTCTCTTTTTCTTTTTTACTGTTTCCCATGAACCTTCTCCGTCCCCTCCTCTTTGCGCTGCCGCTGCTCTTTTGTGCCTGCGGACCCGACAATAAGACGCTTCGTTTGAAAGGCGAAATCAAAGGTATTGAGCAAGCCGAATTGTTGGTGTGCGAAGCCGAAAGCAGTGTCGATACCATCGGGCTCGACACCCTTCATGTGCGGCGAGGTACGTTCACTTATGAGCGCCACCTTGACCAACCCACGCTGCTCACCCTCATCTACCCCAATAGTTCCACCACTACTTTTGTGGCCGAACCCGGCAATACCCTCCACCTTTCGGGCGATGCCAACCGACTCAGTGAGGTGACGGTGAAAGGCACCGACAACAACGACCTTTTCTCCGACCTGCGCCTGCGTCTGCTCCACAAATCGCCTGCCGATGCACAGATGGAGGCGGCCAGTTTTGTGCGTTCACATGCCGGTTCGCTCGCTGCCGTTGCCGTTTTTCGCACTTATTTTGATGAAGTGAAGCAGCGCAAAATTCAACCCGCTCTTTCGTTGCTCGATGCGATGCGAAAGGCGCAACCGGAGTCGCCCGTGGTGCGCACGCTCGTGAAGCGTCTGCGCCCACAACTTCTCACCGCCCAAGGAGGTACGCTCCCACCCTTTACGGCACCGAAACTCAGTGGCGGCAATTTTTCCTCCTCTACTTTGCGAGGCAAACCTGCGCTCATCGTTTTTTGTGCTTCGTGGGATGACGGCCGCTACGCTGTCGGGGCGACCTTGGGAAAGATACGTCGTGCTTTGGGGAACCGTGCCCATGTGGTGGCACTCTGTCTGGACACCTCTGCCGAAACAGCACGTTCGCTGAACTTTGCCGACTCGATTCCCCACTTTCTCTGTCCCGGAAAAGGGCTCAGTACGCCACTGGTGCAGACTTTAGGTGTGCGCTACGTGCCGGGCTGCTTGCTGGTGGACGCAAAAGGCAAAATTGTTGACCGCGATATGCCTACGGACAAGTGGCTCGAAGCCCTCCAACGGCTGGTGCGTTGAAGCCGGCCGGTGTGCGATTTTCTACTTTAAGTAGGTCTTCAAAATTAAACGTAACTATCTTAATTATAGAATGTTCTCTACTTTGATACTATATTTGTTTCAATTAACTCTGAACACCTACTTATATTCCATGTTTTACCTCTCCGTTTTATGAAAAAAATACCCTCTTTCACCGTCAATCACCTCACCCTGCATCGCGGCGTCTATGTGAGCCGACAAGACCGCGTGGGTGATGAGTTGGTGACAACTTTCGACATCCGTATGAAAGCGCCCAACCGCGAACCGGCGCTTCACGTCAATGCCATTCACGCCATGGAGCATCTCGCTGCCACCTTCCTCCGCAATCATCCCACGTGGGCGGATCGTGTCATCTATTGGGGGCCGATGGGCTGCCTCACGGGCAACTACCTCATTCTTCGAGGCGACCTCACACCGCCTGACATTCTCCCCCTGCTGCTCGAAACCTTTACGTTCATCGCCACGTTTGAGGGCGACATTCCCGGAGCAACTCCCCGCGACTGTGGCAATTACCAACTGATGGATCTCAACATCGCTCGTTGGGAGGCTGAGAAGTTCCTCCGCGAAGTGCTTCGTGACATCACTGACGAACGGATGGTTTATCCGGAATAGGAATTTTTGTTCAGACTATGCAGATTCTTCTTTCTCCTTCCAAAAATATGGTGAGCGTTCCCGCCACTCAAGCGCCTTTCACCACCCGCCCACGCTTTCAAAGTGAGGCCGAACGGTGCGCCCTGCAAATGAGTGAGCTGAGTGTGGAGGAATTGGCCGCTACACTCCAAACCAACTTGCAGTTGGCCGCGCTCAACAAGCAGCGCTACCATGATTTTCTCGACCATGAACCTCGGGCAGCAGCCGTGCTTTCTTATACCGGCATGAGTTACCATCATTTGCGCGCAGAAGCGTTTTCACCAATAGAGATGGAATATGCACAGGATCATCTCAACATCACCTCTTTTCTCTACGGACTGACGCGTCCGTTCGATGAGATTAAAAACTATCGTATGGAGGGAAAAGTGGTGCTTCCCGACCATGAAGGGCAGACGATGTTTCAGTTTTGGCGACAACGCCTTACGGATCCGCTCATTGAGGCAGTGCGTGCCGATGATGGTGTGCTCATCAATTTGGCTTCGGCCGAAATGAAACAGCTTTTCGATTGGCGCCGCGTGTCGCGTGAAGTGCGCGTCATTACGCCTGAATTCTTGGTTGATAAGGGCGATAAATTGAAAAATATCGTGGTCTATACCAAAATGATGCGGGGTGCCGTGGCGCGCCAAATCATCGTGGAGCAACTGGAAAAGCCCGAAAGGCTTCATCACTTCACCTACGAGGGCTATACTTTCCGTCCCGAACTCTCTAAAGGCGACTATTGGACATGGGTGCTGAGTTGATGCTGCTCTACACTCTTCAAAAAAAGTAAGTCCCCTGTTTATATATAGACATCTCACTTTCGATTCTTACCACCGAGTCTCGACTTTAACACGACTTTAACATTTCAACTCCCGCCCAACGATGTGGCTCAATCTATCTCAGAGGTAGTTTTTTTCAGCTCCTATCTAAATGAAACTACCTCTGAGGAAAATGCTCCCTCTCGGCACACACGCATACGCGCGCGTCATACACACAAATTCCGTGTTTTTTCCTTCACTTCCTTCACCCCATCGCTCATTCTCTCAAAATCACCTCAGCTGGTGAAGGATTTATTTTTTTAATTCCTTCACCCACAATACTCTGTCTAACAGGGAGATAGCCCATTTGGTGAAGGAAGTGAAGGAAAAAAACACATTTTGCAAGGGATGCGCGCGTGCGCGCGCGAGGATTTTTGCACCCTGATTTCATTTGCTGCGCGCCGCTCCTTTCTACCAAAAGGTCTTCCAAAATTTAGCGTGAGGATATGCTGTCTTTTGAACGCTTTTACCGGACAGCAATAAACAGAAATCTACCTCAATGACAGAAAGGCAGTCGTTGAGGTAGATTTTCTTTTGGTTTGCACGGAAAGATACCACTTGTTGGTGAAAAAAAACTCCCCATCGCACAACTGGGCACGATGGGGAGCGGAAATAATAAGACGAGGGAACGAAGTGCTACTTGATAGCTATCAGTTCGACCTTGAAGATGAGTGTAGCAAAAGGAGGAATAGTGCGGTTGCCGCGCTCGCCATAAGCGAGATTGTAGGGAATGCAGAGTTCATAGGTAGAACCTACGGGCATCAGCTTCAGCGCTTCCGTCCAACCCTTGATGACTTGCGTCACACCGAAAGTAGCCGTTTCGCCACGTTGGTAACTGCTGTCAAACACGGTGCCATCCACGAGTTTGCCTTCATAGTGTACCTCCACTTGCGCTGTGTCGGTGGGAAGAGCGCCGGTACCTTGTTTAATCACCTTGTAGAGCAGACCGCTGGGCGTAGATTTAACCCCCTTCTCTTGCTTGTAGGTGGCAATAAAAGCGGCATTGGCCGCCTTGCGCGTTTCGTTGATGTAGTTCTCTTGCTGTTCGGCCACCTTGGCAGCAGAGTCGGCAGAGATTTTGGCAGCACCTGAAAGACCATCGATGAGGCCTTGCACGAAAAGACGGCTGTCTACGTAGGTTGTGTCTTCTTTGCCGGTAGCTTGTTTATTGATAGCAGGAATGACCTTTGCATTCTGTTCGGCAATATCAAAACCGGAAACGATGGCACGCATACGTTTCACATCGTCTGCTGTGTAACGTCCGCTCAGTCCTTCGATGAAGGGAGTGTATTGCGTAGAATCAATACCGCGTTGGGCGATATAGCTCTTCAAAGAGGGAGCTTGTGCCACACCGATGGCATAAGAAAATTCAGCGGCGGGAACCGGATTCAGTTTGTTTTCTACAACTGTGGTTTTACGTTTTTTGGGGACACGAGCCACTGCGCCCAAACCCATCGTAGCGGCGAGGGCGAGAATAAAGAGAGTACGAAGTTTCATTTTGAAATAATGATGCTTACAAGAAGTAGATAAAGCGGGCAACCTGATGACGAGAGCATAAGGCTGCCCAACTTGTATTAATCTTTGATTTTAACCAATTTGATTTTGAACACGAGGGCAGAGTAGGGAGGGATAGGACCGCTCTGCTGTGCGCCATAGGCTTGATTCCAAGGAATGTAAACTTCCCATTCCGAACCCACCTGCATATTGGTGAGGGCGGTGGTGAAACCGGGAATCACTTGATTGCAAGCGAAAGTGACGGGCTGACCTTGTGAGGAGTCAAACACAGTGCCGTTGGAAAGACGGCCTTCATAGCTCACTTCTACGCTTTGATCGTTGCGGGGCTTAGCACCGCTGCCAGCCACGATTTCCTTATAGTAAACACCACCATCGAGAGGTTTCACACCGGGTGTTTTTGCCATCTTGGCAATGAAGGCTTCGTTTTGCTTTTTAACTTCACCAAACACCTTTTCATTGGCAACGGCAGTCATACGTTCCATCACCTCCTTCAGCAGAGGCTGCACGGTTTCACGAGTAGCAGGCTGCTGCTTTTCCTTATCAAGGTAAAGACCGCTGTTACCGCTGTGTGCTGCAAAGAAACCGGCGAGATATTGCTTGGTGGAGATGTGCTTGGTGCTGTCGCCGGCAAATACTTGCTGTTCGATACCGGTGAACATACGCGTCTTCATTTGCATACCGGCCTGCATACCCATTTGGTAGGCTATTGCCTTCTTGTCGTCCGAGGAGTTGATTCCGTCTTTCAATCCTTTCAAAAAGGCTTCTACGTAGGTCGAATCACTACCGGCCTGCATGAGATACATTTTAGCCTCTTCATCCGTAGGGCTGTTGGCCACTCCCAGAATGTAGCTCAGAGAGTCGATGTCGTTTTTCAAGTTGGCTTCGGGCTGACTCCCTTTGCCGTTGCAGGCGCTCAAAAGAGCGGTGGCGGCCATCAAGGCGGCCATAAATGTTTTTTTCATTGCGTATGATATTATTTTGTTTTGCGATAGAGAAACGAGGTATTACTCGTTGATGCCCAACAATTCAACGTCGAAGATGAGCGCAGCATAAGGAGGAATGCTGCCGCCGGCACCTTGTGCGCCGTAAGCGAGATTGAAGGGAATGAAGAAGCGGAATTTGGCACCGACAGCCATGAGCTGCAAACCTTCTGTCCATCCGGCAATCACACCGTTGAGGGGGAAAGTGGCCGGTTCGCCGCGCTTGTAACTGCTGTCGAACACCGTGCCGTCGGTGAGGCGGCCTTCGTAGTGACAGCGCACGCGGTCGGCAGCCGTAGGCTTTTGACCGATGGCAGGAGTGAGCACCTCGTATTGCAGTCCGGAAGCCGTTACGGTTACGCCTTCTTTCTTGGCGTTTTCAGCGAGAAACTGCTCACCGGCTTCGCGGGCTTCCTTACCGGCAGCCTCTTGTTGTTTTTGGAGATATTCCTGCACGAGTCCCTGTGCTTGAGCTTCGGTCATTTCAGCCTTTTCATCTTGGAGCACGTGGTCAACGGCGCGCACAAATTCGCTGCTGTTGAAACCTTCGATGTTCATTCCTTTGAGGTTGTGGCCGATAATCAAGCCGAGGGCGTAAGAGAGTTTATCCATGTGTTTTGTTGTCTTAATAATGTTATTTGGGCGCAAAGATACAGATTTCGTACAACATAACCGCAGATAAGCACATTTTTTAGCGCGAGAAAGAGAAAAAGGAGAGAAAATCATCGCTTTTCTTGTCGTTTTGCAGACGTTGATGTACCTTTGCAATTAGAACAAAATAATAAGCAAACGAAAGCTATGGAATATAACTTCAGAGACATTGAAAAGCGCTGGCGTGAAACCTGGGCGCGCGAAGGCACTTACCGCGCCGAAGAGAAGGCCGACAAGCCGAAATTCTACGTGCTCAACATGTTTCCCTATCCTTCGGGAGCGGGACTGCACGTGGGACACCCTCTCGGCTACATCGCCTCCGACATCTATGCCCGCTACAAGCGTCTGCGCGGCTACAACGTCCTGAACCCCATGGGCTACGACGCCTACGGTCTGCCGGCCGAACAATATGCCATTCAAACGGGGCAGCACCCTGCCATCACCACCCAACAGAACATTGCACGCTATCGCGAACAACTGGACAAAATCGGTTTTTGCTTCGATTGGAATCGGGAAATCCGCACCTGCGATGCCGATTATTACCACTGGACGCAATGGGCGTTTCAGCAGATGTTCGCGTCGTACTACGACAACGCTACGCAAAAGGCTGCGCCCATCGAACAACTCGTGGCGCATCTGGAAGCCCACGGCACCGCCGGACTGAATGTGGCACAGAGCGAAGAACTGCATTTCACCGCCGAAGAGTGGGCAGCCAAGAGCAGTGTCGAGCAGCAAGAAGTGCTGATGAACTACCGCATCGCTTATTTGGGCGAAACGATGGTCAACTGGTGTCCCGCTTTAGGCACGGTGTTGGCCAATGACGAAGTGGTAGACGGCGTTTCGGAACGCGGCGGATACCCTGTCGTACAAAAGAAGATGAAGCAGTGGTGCTTGCGCGTGAGTGCTTATGCGCAACGCTTGTTGGACGGACTTGAAACTGTCGATTGGACGGATTCGCTCAAAGAAACGCAACGCAACTGGATTGGTCGTTCGGAGGGTACCGAAATGGAATTTGCGGTGAAAGACAGCGAAGTGCGTTTCACCATCTTCACCACCCGTGCCGATACGATTTTCGGCGTTACCTTCATGGTGCTCGCTCCCGAAAGCGAACTCGTGGCACAACTTACCACCGAGGCGCAGCGTGCGGAAGTGGAGGCTTATGTTGAAGCCACGAAGAAGCGCACCGAGCGCGAACGCATCGCCGACCGCCGCGTGACCGGTGTGTTCTCCGGCAGCTATGCCGTCAATCCCTTCACCGGTGAGGAAATTCTCGTGTGGATTTCCGACTATGTGCTGGCCGGCTACGGCACCGGTGCCATCATGGCCGTGCCTGCCCACGACAGCCGCGACTATGCCTTTGCCCGCCATTTCAATCTCCCCATTCTGCCCCTCATCGAGGGAGCCGATGTGAGCGAAGAGAGTTTCGATGCCAAAGAAGGCACCGTAATGAACTCGCCGGCGGCCGGCAAAACGGCACGCGCCGGCTTTACGCTGAACTGCCTTTCGGTGAAAGCCGCCATTCAGAAGACTAAAGAGTTTGTCACTCAGCAACAACTCGGCCGCATCAAGGTCAATTTCCGCCTGCGCGATGCCATCTTCTCGCGTCAGCGCTATTGGGGCGAACCTTTCCCCGTCTACTACAAGGACGGCATGCCGCAGATGATACCTGCCGAATGCCTGCCCCTCGAACTCCCCGAAGTCTCCAACTTCCTCCCCACCGAAACGGGCGAACCGCCTTTGGGCAACGCTACTCGATGGGCGTGGGACACCGCTGCCAACTGCGTGACGGACAATGCGCGTATCGACCACAAGACGGTCTTCCCCCTCGAATTGAGCACAATGCCCGGATTTGCCGGTTCGTCGGCCTACTATCTCCGCTATATGGATCCGCGCAATTCAAAGGCTTTGGTGGGCGAAAAAGCGGTAAACTATTGGCAGAACGTAGACCTCTACCTCGGCGGTTCGGAGCACGCCACCGGCCACCTCATCTACGCCCGCTTCTGGAACAAGTTCCTCTACGACCTCGGCGTCTGTCTCAAAGACGAACCTTTTCAAAAGCTCGTCAATCAGGGAATGATTCAGGGACGTTCCAACTTCGTGTACCGCATCAAGGATACCAACACCTTCGTCAGCCACGGCCTGAAGGACAACTATGAAGTGACGCCCATCCACGTGGATGTAAACATCGTGGAAAACGATGTGCTCGACCTCGAAGCCTTCAAAGCCTGGCGTCCCGAATATGCCACCGCCGAATTCGTGCTTGAAGACGGCCGCTATGTGTGTGGCTGGGCGGTTGAAAAGATGTCGAAATCGATGTTCAACGTGGTCAATCCCGACTTGATTGTTGAAAAATACGGCGCCGACACCCTCCGCCTCTACGAAATGTTCCTCGGGCCCATCAACCAAAGTAAGCCGTGGGACAGCAACGGTATCGACGGCTGTTTCCGCTTCTTGAAGAAAACTTGGAACCTCTTCTACAAAGGCGATGCGCTCGCGGTGAGCGATGAGGCACCGACAAAAGAAAACCTCAAAACGCTCCACAAACTCATCAAGAAGGTGAGCGACGACATCGAAGTGTTCTCTTACAACACCTCCGTGCCCGCCTTTATGATTGCCGTGGGCGAATGGGCGCAACAGAAGTGCACTTCGCGCAGTGTGCTTTCCACCTTTGTGGTGCTCCTCGCTCCCTTTGCACCACACATTGCCGAAGAGTTGTGGCATGCCTTGGGCAACACCACCAGCGTGTGCGATGCCGAATGGCCGGAGTTCTGCGAGGATTATCTCAAAGAAGACAGCGTAACCCTCGGCATTTCCTTCAACGGAAAGACCCGCTTCACCCTCGACTTCCCTGCCGATGCCGCAGCCGCCGACATCGAAAAGGCAGCGCTCGAAGCGGAGCAAAGTCAGCGCTATCTTGAAGGAATGACCGTGGCGAAAGTCATCGTCGTGCCGGGTCGCATTGTCAATATCGTCTTGAAAAAGTAAATGTCACGTTTGCCCTTTTCTCTTGCTGAAAAGGGCAAACTCACCCCTTGCCATACCATGTCTCCACATTTCAAATTCAACCTCTGGCTCGAAGTCAAGGACTATCTGCTCATCACCCTCGGCCTACTGAGTTATGCCGTGGGCTTCACCCTCTTTCTGTTGCCGCACGAAATCACCACCGGCGGCACCACGGGTTTGGGTTCTATCATCTTCTACGCCACCGGTTGGTGGAAGGTGCAATACACCTTCTTCCTGGCCAACACCATTCTGCTCATTCTCGCCCTACGCACCCTCTCGTTGCGTTTCTGCGTGAAAACGATTTTCGCCGTGGTGCTCCTCACTTTTCTGCTCTCGGGCGTGGAGTGGGTCATGCAGTATCTTTATGCCACCACACCTGCTCTTTTCCCAGCAGGATTCAACAGCCACGTCCAGCTACCCATCGTCATCGACAATGCCTTTATGAGTTGCATTTTTGCTGCCGGCATGATGGGTATGGGCATGGGGCTTGTGTTTTTGAGCAATGGTTCCACCGGCGGAACGGACGTTATCGCTGCGATGGTCAACAAGCACCGCAATGTCTCTTTGGGCACCATCGTGTTGATGAGCGACATCGTGATTGTGAGCACTTCGTTGCTGCTGCCCAGCGGAAATTTTCAAAATCTCCTCTATGGTTACACCACGCTCATCGTCATCACGGGAATGCTCGACTTTGTGGTCAATAAAGGCCGGCAGTCGGTGCAGTTTCTCATTTTCTCAGAGCGTTACGACGAAATCGCCTCGGCCATCAATGAGTTCCATCGCGGGGTAACCGTGCTCAACGGAACGGGTTGGTACACCAAGCAGGAGCGCAAAGTGCTCGTGGTGTTGGCCAAGAAAAGTGAATCCAACATCATCTTCCGCATCATTCAGAGCATCGATCCCAATGCCTTTGTGAGCCAGACCCTCGCCAGCGGAGTCTTTGGCTATGGTTTCGACAAAATCAAAGTGAAACCCAAACCTGCCCAACCTCGTCAGCGGGATTTGGGAAAGCCCCGCAATTAAGGCAGAAGGTTGCATTTGCAGCTTTCTCCATCGGAGCGAAATTTAACTCAGAGGTAGTTTTGCGTAACTAAGAGCTGCGTAAAACTACCTCTGAGTTTTTTGTGCCTCCTTCATGGATGCGCGGTGGGCAGTGTCTATCTGCAACACCTTCTCCCCTTCCACACTTTGCTGCCTCGTTCTTCTCGCGTGCGCGTAGGCGTACGCGCGCGTCTTACTGTCGAAAACCGGTTTTTATCCTTCACTTCCTTCACACTCCTTGATAATCAGCTGTTTACGATAAAGGGCGATTATGCAGCGGTGAAGGATTGAGGTGAAGGAATACTGCGAAAAATCCTTCACCTATATCTCTTTGATAATAAACGACTTAACTGTAATGGTGAAGGATTGAAGGATTTTTAC
Source organism: uncultured Alloprevotella sp. (assembly GCA_963544845.1). Lineage (GTDB taxonomy): Bacteria > Bacteroidota > Bacteroidia > Bacteroidales > Bacteroidaceae > Alloprevotella. The sequence continues at coordinate 10,183 of CAUUGL010000025.1, read as the reverse complement.
ACGATTATAGTAGGGAATGCGCGCGCGTACGCGCGCGAGAGAAGGTGGCAAAACGCCAGCAGTTACGACACACCGATTTGATGATGAAGAGAATGCATAAGAAAAAGGGTCGATGCGTGAAAAAGCGAAAAGATGTCGGCAATCGTTGGGTGAACGCGCGAAATGTTGTAACTTTGTGGCCAAGAAATATGTTGAACATTTCAAACCGCCGGTGGGTCTCTCTTGTGAGATACTCCTTTTGCCGCGTTAGGCATCGGATGAGTTCTTCCTTCCTGTGCTACAAATTGTGGCTGCTCGTTCTGGTATTCGGAGCGGGCTTTGAGTGCGTGCAGGCGCAACAAGATGTGGCGTTTCAGCAATACTGGCGGGTGGAAACCCTTTGGAATCCCGCTGCCGTAGGGCGGTCGCCGCAACTTTCCATCAATGGCGCCGTGCAGAGCCATGCTTCGGGATTTAGCCAAGCAGGCAGCACCATGTGGGCAGGTGCCGATATGGCCTTTCGCTTAGGCGAAACGAACCACGGTGTGGGTGCCTCGTTTCTCAACGACGAAATCGGTCTCTTTTCTCACAAGCGTTTTGCTCTGCAATATGCCTATCACCACAATCTTTGGGGCGGTCGGCTCTCCTTGGGAGTTCAAGCCGACATGTTGCAAGAAGATTTGGACGGATCGAAAGCCGATTTAGGCACAGGCAACGACCCTGCTTTCCCCTCGAGCAAAGTGAATGGTTCGGCCTTTGACGCCTCTGTGGGTGTGCATTTTGAGCGTGGGCCGCTGCGGGTCGGTGTGTCCACCCTTCATCTGCTCGCTCCCACCGTCACGCTGGGCGAAACCTACCAAATGGAAGTAAAAAGATTGCTAAATCTCGGCACAGCATACAATATCGCGACACAAAGTCCGTTATTTATGATAACCCCCTCTGCGATGTTGCGCACTGATTTGAGCGACTATCGCGTCGACCTCACCCTCCGTGGCAACTACACGTTTGAGAAGCGCCGTTTCTATGGCGGAATCAACTATGCACCGGGACGCAGTGTCGGCCTTTTTGTGGGCGGTACCCTCCGTGGACTCGACATTTCCTACGGCTACGAAGCCAACACTTCGGGCATGGGTATCGGAGCGGGTCAGCACGAAGTCGTCATCGGCTACAAAATGGATCTCAACTTGGGACGCCGCACCCGCAACCTGCACAAAAGTGTGCGCTGGTTGTAGTTCGGAGAACGCTCCCGCTCTTGTCGTATACTCATCTACTCTTCTACCCAATCAAAATATGAAGCAATTTCTTCTTTTCGTCATCGGTTTGCTTTCCACCGCAACGCTCGTTTCTTGTTTCGGCGGAGGCGGTGCTGCCATGCGCAATGGTGGTGAAGTGGTGGGACGTCGTTCTGCTACGCCCATGGAGCCCACGCCTTATGGTATGGTCGAAGTGAAACGCGGTTTTCTGAAAGTCGGTCTTGGTAAGCAGGACTCGCTTTGGGGAACGGTAGTGCCCGATCGTGAAATTTCGGTCGATGGTTTTTGGATGGATCAAACCGAAGTGACCAACTCGATGTATCGGCAGTTTGTGGAGTGGGTGCGCGACAGCATCCTCCGCGAGCGATTGGCCGACCCTGCTTTTGGCGGCGATGAAACCTACAAAATCGAAACCGACCGTTACGGCGACCCCGTGAAGCCCCACCTCAACTGGAACAAAGCGCTTCCTTGGCGGAAACCCAACGAAGATCAGGAGCGTGCCATCAACAGCCTTTACACCACCCACATTGATGGTACAAAGATGCTTGATGAGCGGCAAATGCTCTTCCGTTACGAAATTTTCGACTACGAAAAGGCGGCACTTCGCAAGTACCGCCTCAATCCCGAAGAGCGTGTGCTCAACACCGATGTGAACGTAAATCCCGAAGATCAGGTGATGATTTCAAAAGATACCGCCTACGTGGACGACAACGGCCGTGTGGTGCGCGAAACCATCAACCGCCCCCTCTCTTCTTCCTACGACTTTTTGAACACCTATATTGTGGCGGTCTATCCCGACACCACCGTTTGGGTCAATGACTTCCCCAATGCGCACAATGAGGTGTACATGAAAAACTACTTCTCTTCTCCGGCCTATAACGACTATCCCGTTGTGGGCGTAACGTGGGAGCAGGCACAGGCTTTCTGTGCGTGGCGAACGGAGCACCGCCTCCGCGCGATGGGTCCCGAAGCCCGCTTCTTCCAACGCTACCGCCTGCCTTCGGAAGTCGAATGGGAATATGCCGCACGTGGTCGTGAGGGCAACCTCTTCCCTTGGGAAACCGCCGACACGAAGAACGACAAAGGTTGTTTCTACGCCAACTTTAAGCCCGACCGCGGTAACTACACCGAAGACGGCAACCTCATCACTTCGCGCGTAGGTACTTATGGCGCCAACAGCAACGGACTCTTTGACATGGCGGGCAACGTGGCCGAATGGACGAACACGGTATTTACCGAAGCCGGTGTGGAGTCGATGGCCGATGTCAATCCGGAACTGCGTTACGAGGCCGCCAAAGAAGACCCCTACTTCCTCAAGCGGAAGAGCGTGCGCGGAGGTTCGTGGAAAGATCCCCTCTCCTTCATCCGTTCGGCATGGCGCACTTGGGAATATCAAAATCAGCCCCGCTCTTTTGTGGGCTTCCGTTGTGTGCTCACCAAAGCCGCCACCGCCAGCAGCAATGCTGAAATCAAAAAGAAACGATAATTTTTGAAGGGTGTTTGCACCGCCCTCCTTCACCTTATCACCACTATATTATGTCTAAGCTCAATATCGTTGTGCGCCTACAACACTGGATGGACAGTGTGCCCGGGCAAACTTTTCTCAATTACGCCTACTCGTGGGGTGCTGCCATCGTGATTTTGGGTGCGCTCTTCAAACTGACCCACCTTCCGGGGGGTAACCTCATGCTTTTCATCGGTATGGGTACGGAGGCTTTCGTGTTCTTCTTGGCCGCTTTCGACCGTCCTTTTGACAAACAAGAAATCGACAAAGAGTTGGCACACGACTTTGAAACGGACGAGGAGATTGAACGTGCCGAAGGGTGGCGTAACGATGCGCAACCTCAGTCTTCTGCTTCGGTAGAAACGGTTGAGCCAGAGGGAACGGCAGCCCCTGCCGGCAGCGTTTCCGGTATGGGTGGCGGCATCGTCGGTGCTTCCGGCACGGTGATTGTTGTCGGCGGCGGCAATGCGGCTCCGGCTTCGGCTTCCACCGCAGCATCGGCAGAACCGCTTGAGCCTACGACGGCTGTGGAAACGGACGAAGCCACCGTGGCTGCATCACCTTTGCAGGCCGCTGTTTCCGCGCATTTCAATACTCCCGAAGGCGAAGCCACTGTGGAAAAAGAAGCCGACAAACTCGCTACGATTATCCGACTGGCCAACGACGAATTGCTCCGTCGCGCCCAAGCCGTGCTTTCGCCCGAGATGGAAGCCGCCACGCAAGAATATATCGAGAAACTGCGTACGCTCAATGATACATTGGCCAAAGTGGACGAACAGAGCGCACGACTCACGCGCGACTCGCAGGAGATGGAAAATCTCAACCGCACCCTCATCGGTATCAACAAGGTGTACGACCTGCATTTCGCCTCTATCTCTCGTCAGGTAACGACCATTGAAGATATCAATGGCCAAACGCAACAACTGGCGGCCAAGATTGAAGAAGTCAATCGCATTTATGCCCGTATGATGCAGACGCTCAACGTGATGGGCAACCCCATGGCTGCTGCCGCACCGGCTTCCACCGACGCCGTACAAGAATAACCTCTCCCCTTCCAACTCACAAAGCATGGCAATCAAGAAAAAACCGGTGTCTCCGCGCCAAAAGATGATCAACCTCATGTATGTGGTGCTCATGGCGATGTTGGCACTCAATGTCTCCCAAGACGTGCTCAAAGGCTTTGTTTTGGTGGGCGACAGCCTCGACCGCACCATTACCAACGCGGAGAAAGAGAACCAAGCCATCTACGAAGATTTTGCCGCCCAGCTCAAAACCAACCCCACCAAAGTGCGGGCGTGGTATGACCGTGCTATGGCAGTGAAGCGCGCTTCCGACAGCCTTTGTGCCATGGCTGAAACCTACAAATGGGCGATTGCGCGAGAAGCGGACGGCAAAGACGGCGACCCGCGCAACATTCAAAACAAAGAAGACCTTGATGCCGCTCCAGCTGTCTTACTCAATCCCGTTTCGCAGCACGGACGCAAGTTGTTCAAGCAAATCAATGCCTACCGCAACTTCATCTTGAGCAACGTCACCGATGCGCGACAGAAAGCCATCATCGCTTCCAACCTCAGCACCGACGTTCCTTCATCACCCGACAACATCGGCAAAAACTGGCAGGAATATATGTTTGAGGCCATGCCCTCCATTGCCGCGGTCACGATGTTGAGCAAACTGCAAAGTGATGTGCGCAAAGCCGAAAACGAGGTCATTCACACACTGGCCGCCAACATTGACGTAAAAGATATCCGCGTCAACGAACTGAGCGCTTACGTGCTGCCCGAATCTACGACGCTCTTCCCCGGCGACGAGTTTCGCAGCCACATCTTCATGGCCGCTGTTGATACCACTCAGCGTCCCGAAATCTACGTCAATGGTCGCCGCATCAGTGCCAACGGACAATACAATTTCCACGTGGGTGCACCGGGCGAATACACTTTCGGCGGGTACATCTCTATGCCTAATGCTACGGGTGAAATCGTGCGACGGGAATTCAAGCAGAAATACAATGTCATCGCCCCTCCGGTGGGTGCCACAGTGGCGGCCGACTTGATGAATGTGCTCTATGCCGGCTATGAAAACCCCATCTCCGTCAGCGCTTCGGGCGTATCGGCCGATAAAATCTCGGTAGCCATGAGCGGCGGCAGCCTCGTTTCGCGCGGTAACGGAAAATATGTGGCGCGCCCTGCCAAAGTGGGACAAGACGTCTCCTTCACCGTCACCGGTGTTGTGGGCGGCAAATCGCAAACCATGGGCGCGTTTTCTTTCAAAGTGCGCAAACTTCCCGACCCCACGGCCTACATCACCGTGGGCGACGATATGTTCCGCGGCGGTAAGATTGCCAAAGGCAACATCATCGGTGCCAAGCGCCTCGGTGCCGCCATCGACGATGGGTTGCTCAACATCCCCTTCCGCGTCCTCTCCTTCGAGTGCGTCTTCTTCGACCGCTTGGGCAACACCATCCAGCGCCGCTCTGCCGGTGCCGACTTCACCGACGATCAGCGCAACATCATTCGCAGTCTTTCGCGCAACAACCGCTTCTACATCAGTTCGGTGCGCGCCATCGGCCCTGACGGCATTGAGCGCACCCTTTCCGGCGCCCTCGAAGTCATCATCAACTAACTCGTCATTCCGCCTATCTCCACAGTCATGAATTTGAAACGCATTTTCAGCCTACTTCTGCTCCTCGTCGCTCTCCACGGCGTGGCACAACCTCCGGCACGACAGCGAGAAGCTGCCGCCACGGACAATGCTCAAAACGGAGCAAAACCTGCGACCGAAAAGTCGCGCTCTGCCGCTGCTTTGGGCTCTATCCGCGAGTTTCCCACGGCCGCTGCAATGCCGCAGGATGTGGTGTGGCGTCGCGACGTCTACCGTCGGGTAGATTTGCGCAAAGATGCCAATGCTCCTCTCTACTACCCCATCTTTCCCCAGAATGGGCGCGAAAACCTTTTTGTCTACCTCTTCCACCTCATTCTGCGTAACAAAATCAAGGCTTACGAATACACGCGCGATGCCAATGAACATTTCGATGAAGCGCATGTGGTGAAGGGCAAGAAAATCCTCGACGACAACCACATCTTCTACGAATCGGTCGATGGCAAGATGCGACTCAACGACGCCGACCTTCCCTCCGAAGACGTGAAAGTCTACTTCCTCAAAGAAAGCGTCTACTACGATCAGCGCACCGCCATCTTCCGCACCAAGGTCACCGCACTCTGTCCCGTTGTCGTAAGTGGTACCAGTGAATTTGGCGAAAGCGAACAGCAGCAGATTCCCCTCTTTTGGGTCAATTACGAAGAAGCCGCTCCCCATCTGGCTAAACTCTCCCTGATGGGCAGCAACCTCAACAACGCAGCGGAAATCTCAGCCGACGATTATTTCGCCACCAATCGCTACGAAGGCGACATCTACAAAACCACCAACCTCCAAGACCGCATCATCGCGCAATATGCCGTGACCGACTCGGCACAAGTCAAGGAGCGGACACGCATTGAGGGCGAACTCAAAGAGTTTGAAGACCATGTTTGGGGCAACGATCTCAAAAAACAAGCCGCTGCCATCGATACCCTTTCCACCGACAGCACTTCAACCCCTGAAGCCATCCCCTCTCGTCGCACACGTCGCTCCACAAGGCGTTCCAGCGTCAAGGCCGAAACCACAACTAAGCGCGAAGCGCCCAAACCTCAGAAATCATCTAAATCAACCTCTTATTCTGTGCGCCGACAGCGACACTAATTCCGTTTCCTCCTCCCCTCGGAGATGCCGTTTCGACATCTCCAAGGGGAGTTTTTTTGAGTACAACGGTGTGCATCTATCGCTATTCCGCCACCTCTCCAACCTTACTTACCATCCATTTCGTCTATGAAAGTAATCAACTTTGCCGAACAAAACAGCGTCATCAACAACTACATCGCCGAACTGCGCGATATCAACATTCAGAAGAACCGCGCGTGGTTTCGCCAAAACCTCCGCCGTATCGGGCACGCTATGGCCTACGAAGTGTCGCGCACTCTTCAATACAGCCGCAAAGTCGTTCAGACACCGCTGGCTCCTGCCGAAGTCAACACCATCGACGACCGCATCGTCATCGGTACCGTCCTGCGTGCCGGATTGGCACTCCATGAAGGATTTCTCGATGTGTTCAACGATGCCGACAGCGCCTTTGTAAGTGCCTACCGCAAAGAAGGCCGTAAGGAGGACATTGAGGTGTGTGTGGAATACATTGCCTCTCCCTCGCTCGATGGTTGCACCTTCCTGCTCGTCGATCCCATGCTCGCCACCGGTGGTTCTTTCAATCTGGCCTATCAAGCCTACCTCACCAAAGGCACCCCTGCCCGCCTGCACATTTGCGCCGTAATCGGTTGCGAAGAGGGGGTGGAGCGCCTCAAGCAACTCTTCCCCTCCGACGATGTGACACTTTGGATTGCCGCTATCGATCCCACGCTCAACGACGTGGCCTATATCGTGCCCGGACTGGGTGATGCCGGCGACCTCTGTTACGGTGATAAACTCTCTGAATAGCGGGGTAGGGAGAAAGAATTTTCTTATTTATCCTCTCTTCCTGATGACAGACCGCATTTTTTCCTTCCTCCCATAGCGGAGCATTGAGCCGCCCCTGATGGACGAACCCTGTTTCGTCCATCAGGGGTGATGGTTTGTCGTGGGGCGGACAGGCTTTCCCTAAGCAGAACAAAACACGCCGCTTCTTTCGAGAAACCTCCTTTTTGAGGAATACCTCTATCTCCCCTATCGCATCCTCTCCCGATGCCGGTTATCCGAAACGGAGAGAACTGCCCCTGTTTATATATAGACATCTCGAAGGTCAATCTTACCAGTGATACCGGACTTTAACACGAATTTAACATTTTGCACAGCCTTCTTCTCCTCCTTTCCGGCAGCGCTTTGAGCAGAACAGAGGTTTGCCGAACATTGCGACTGGGTCGAGAATTTCATCGGGTGGAAAAGTTCCCTCGTTCTTCCCGATGTGATGTACTGCGATAATACACCGCAAAGAGGATGGGGATAGGACAAACGTCAAACTACCTCAGACTTAATTTTTTCTATCTGAGAGCCGGTTGAAATAATCTCTGAGGTAGTTTTTCTGAGAGAAGATTGTCGGACAAACAGAAGTCTTTCTCCATTTTCTCTCTTCGTGGTGCGCCCCTCTCCTTCACGCGCGCGCATTTCTGGCTCATCGTGTTTTTATCCTTCACCTCCTTCACCCGAAGGGAAAAGAACAAGAGTAGACCGGTGGGTGGTGAAGGATTGGGATTCCAAAATCCTTCACCCGTAATGTTTTGATTTCTTGTGATTTATTCCTGCCGGTGAAGGAGTGAAGGATAAAAACAAACAATATAAGGGAATGCGCGCGCATGTACGCGCGCGAGGAGAAGATACTTTTTAGGAGTCAAATTGGGGGTTTCGTCTTTTTTTTGTATTTTTGCTTTCTCAATCTTTTGCTTTCTGATTTACCTTCTATTTCTCTATGAAACGAATTTCTCTTTTTCTTCTTTTGCTTTGGAGTTGCGCGGCTTTGAGTCGGCTTGTGGCAGCAGAAGTGCCCGTCTATGTTTGGCAGCAGTGGAATGACTCCACGACCGAGGAAAGTTTGGAGCGCGATTTTCATATCCTTCGTACTTATCGGGTAAAAGGGGTGTGCTTCAATGCCGAGTTCAATTTTGAGCGTATCGCTTTGGCCGCTCGTGTTGCTAAAAGAGAAGGTCTGGAATTCCATGCCTGGGTGCCGGCGATGATGCAGGCGGGTTGCGACTCCACGTGGTACACCATCAATCGCCACGGTGAAAGTGCCTATCGGCGGCCGGCCTATGTGCCCTACTACACCACGCTCGATCCGCACAACCCTCAGGTCGTGCGTTGGCTGTGTGAGCAGTATGCACGTGTGGCGGCCATTCCTGAGGTGGACTTTGTGCAGTTGGATTATATTCGCTATGCCGATGTGATTTTGGCCGAGGGTTTGTGGAAGAAGTATGGGTTGGTGATGCATGAAGAATATCCCCCTGCCGATTATTGTTACTGTGACGACTGTGTGGACGACTTCCGCCGACAAACGGGTATTGACATTCGGCGGGTGGCCGACCCTTCGACCGTGGCAGAATGGGCGCAGTTTCGTTGCGACAACGTGACCCGCTGTGTGAATGCCATTTGTGCGGCGGTGCATGCCGTGGGCAAGCGGGTGAGCGCCGATGTCTTCCCGGGGCCGAAAGGCTATGCCGAGCGTATGGTGCGGCAGCAATGGGACAAGTGGCACGTGGATGCTTATTTCCCGATGAACTACAACGACTTCTACCTACGTCCGGCTGCGTGGGTTGGGGAAATTACGCGCGAAGAGATCGAAACCGTTCATGCGCGATGGAAGCAGCCCGTGTACAGCGGACTGTTCATTTGTCGCGACTGGCGCAATAAAGCCGATGTAGTCGATCCTGAAAACTCCGGATTGACGCCCGCAGAAATCGGAGAAGCTGTCGAAGGATCGTTGCGCGCCGGAGCACAAGGCATTTCGTTGTTTTCTGCGCAGAGCATGACACCGGAGCATTGGAAAGCCTTGCACGCGGCTTTGGAGCGTTGGCGCAATTAGTGCTTTGCCTTTGACTCGAAAAACCGCATTTCGTGCGAAGAAGGGACGGTCAATCTTCTCGATTTCAGAGAAATGGGAGAGGGCGAAACACCCTTTTTTCAAATACTTGTTTTTTGACTCATTTTTATCAATAGACGTATGAAACGGATACTTTTACTCTTGGGGGTGTCTCTTATGGGCGGCCTGCTCTTTGCAGCCTGCAACGGCAGAGAAGAGGGTACAAAATCGGCAGAAATCATCAAGGTGGGCGACCGTGTGCCTGCCTTCCAAGTGAAGCTCCATGATGGCCGTGTTTTCGACACTCGGGCGCTGAAGGGCAGGGTGGCGGTGATAGCCTTTTTTAATACGGCTTGTGGTGACTGCCGCCGTTTTCTTCCGCATCTCGAAACTGCTTATCGGGAGGTATCAGCTGCTGCCGCACCTCTGCAACAAACCGAGTTTGTGGCCATCAGTAGGGCACAGAAAGATAAGGAAGTGACCGACTATTGGACGGAACAACACTTCACCGTGCCTTATTCGGCACAAGAAGACCGAACCATCTATCACCTTTTTGCACAGATGGTTATCCCCCGTGTCTATGTCGTAGGGCGCAGCGGAACGATTGTCGCCGCCTTTGATGATGCGAATACGCCTGATGCTGTGAAACTGCAAGCGGCTGTTGCTGCAGCGTGGCAGTGAAAAAGTACTCTTGCGGAGAAATGATTTCCTCCGATGAAAGAACAACCTGCGAAGGAAGCGATGGAACGCTTTCGTCGCAGGTCTTGTTTTTGTGTGCGCAATTTTTTTCTGAAAATGTATAATCCGCAAAACGAAATGTTAGGTCACTCGTAAACGAAGTGTTTAATTCTA
>CAUUGL010000024.1:0-27594 GCA_963544845.1 uncultured Alloprevotella sp. | reverse complement strand
CTGAGATTATATGCTCTACATGATTGCCGTATCACTCCAAATGTCGGATGAACCGATTTTCCATCTGGAACGATACCAAACACAAACAATGCGCTCGAGTCGTTTAATAGTTGGTTGAAGAAGAAACTGCAGTTGCATTCTGGGATTTCACGCAACCGAAGAGAAATGCTAATTTCCAACCTTATAATGGCCTATAAGCCTCGGTCTAGAAAGGGAAGTTGAATACTTTTAGGAGCCTTTTTGACCCTTAGTTCAAATTCAATTGATTAAAGTACCCTTTCCAGGAGCATATTTGACCCTTAAGCCGAAGTTTTTCTCATGGAGAATACGGAAATGATGCCTATAGAGGCTTATGAAAACCTTAAGAGGCTTACGGAGAAATGGTCGAGTAAGTATCCCTCTTTCAAAAGGTTATCCCATGAAAGGAGTATAGCTTACTTCACTTATCTTCGTTTTCCACCTCATTTACGTCGTATGCTATGCACAACTAATTGGATAGAACGGCTCAATCGCAGCTATAAACGCACCTTGCACATGCGTGCCGCGATGCCCTCGCCGGAGGCGGTGCTCTTTCTGTTGGGATCTGTGGCACTACAAATGACAACTGAAACATACTCACATCGTCTATATCACTTTGACGACTGGTACATCAAATAATCATCCTAATTATTCACCACAAAAGGGAGGGGGAAAAGAGAAACTTACACACTTTTGCGGACAATACCAGGAATCGGACTTTTTTCAAAAAATAAGCCCCTTGTTTATATATAGACATCTCACCGGTCAAACTTACCACGAAACCTCGACTTTAACACAACTTTAACATTTCAACGCCCTCCCAACGATGTGGGCCAATCTATCTCAGAGGTAGTTTTTTGCAGCTCCTATCTCAATCAAACCACCTCTGAGGAAAATGCTCGCACTCCACACACACGCATACGCGCGCGTCATACACACAAATTCCGTATTTTTCCTTCACTTCCTTCACCTCCTCGGACTTCCTCTCAAAATCCCCCTCTGGTGAAGAATTCTGAGAAATAAACCCTTCGTTTCACAGAGGTTTTCTCGCCACGGCATTGCTCAAAACTCATACTTCGTTTTGGAACTGCTCGTCTGGCTGAACGAAAACCTTCACCCACAATCCTCTGTCTGACAACAGGATAGCCTATCCGGTGAAGGAAGTGAAGGATAAAAACACATTTTGCAAGGGATGCGCGCGCGTACGCGCGAAGATTTTCGCTCCCTGATTCCATGTGTCGCGTGCCGCTCTTTTCTACCGAAAAGGTTTTCCTAAATTTAGCGTGATGATATGCTCTCTTTTGAAAAAGTTTACCAAACAGTAATAATTCGCTATTTTCCACTTCTACAATATGCAAATAGGGTGGAGCATTACTGCTCCACCCTATCTCTTCATGCTATGCCTCTCACGCGAAGAGTACAGTGACCACACTGCACTTCTATCCGGAGAGTTGAGTTTTGTAAAATGTATAGACAAAAAAAGAAGCTCTTTAGGAGCCTCAGCGAAATAGATTTGAATTCTGTTGTTTATCTTTTTCTCGACTTCCCCGAATTGGGAAGTACGAGGCTGAAAAGATATTCTTTAACCTACTTGTGCACGAAGCGCACGAAGTTGGCTGTTGAGCATTTGACACATGGTGCCGTTGCCCATCGAACGGTATCGAGCAATGCGATACATCAGTTCGTCAATTGTCTTTTTATCCATAATAGTTGGCTCTTTTTTTTGTAATTCAACAATAAGAGAACCGGCCGTTTTGCCGGCCTCTTTGTTCAAGTGTTTGTCTGTCTCACGACAGTCAACATCTAATTCTTAATCTTTTACCTTAATCAATCAGCTGCATCACGCAGCAAACATTATCCTTATTTTTTACCTTAATTCTATAATCGGGAGAACGAAGCGGCAAACTTCGGAAAGCCTTGCGCTACCGTTCGTTTTCTGATGCAAAGATACTATGTTTGCAACTTTTCAACAAGCAAAATAGGGTAAAACCGCACTTTTTTAACGACCATAAATAAAATTTGGAGAGTCAAGTTTGCATTCAACATATATACCAGCAAAGAACACGTTTTCATATGCTTCGCTGGACAGAAAGTCCTAATACATCTTCAATAAATGTTATATATACATTTTGTCAAGCAGACTTTCTATCAAGGAATGGTCACAAGTGGGCGTTTCGTGATGTTCATCACCCACCTCCATGAAATGTAGCAGAGGGATAACCCCTATCTCAACTTAAAATTGTAACTTCGCAGCATGAAACTTTTGTATTATATGGCCTATGGCTCGGCATATTTGCTCTCGCTCCTTCCTTTGCGAGTACACTATGTTTTTGCCGATGTCGTGGTATTCCCTTTGGTGTTTTACGGATTGAAATACCGCCGCGCACTGGTGCAACGCAATCTCCGCGATTGTTTTCCGGAAAAAAGCGAACAAGAACGGCAGGAAATCGAACGAAAATTTTACCGCTGGTTTGCCGACTATATCGTAGAAACCATTAAAGAAATCTCTATTTCAAAAAAGGCAATGATGCGCCGCATGGAGTTTGTCAACCTCTCGGAAATAGAAGAGCAAATGGCCGGCACGCCGGAGCAGCATTATTTTCTCTACCTCGGTCACTTCTGCAACTGGGAATGGGTGGCTTCGCTACCGCTATGGAGCCAGCGCGACACGACATTCGGACAGATTTACCACCCCCTTCATTCTCCGGCTATGGACAAACTGTTCTTCCACATCCGAAGTAGGTTTGGCGCCACGAACATCGCGATGAAGGAGACTTTGCGCGTCTTGGTGAACTGGAAGCGAGAAGGCCGCTCCTCTATGGTGGGCTTCATTTCCGATCAAGCCCCTAAAATAGAAGCGATGCACCACTGGACGAATTTTCTACACCACGAAACCTCCTTTTTCACTGGAGCCGAGAAGATTGGTCAAAGGTTGGGTGCGCGTTTCTTCTATGTCGAAATGACGCGACCGCGAAGGGGCTATTATCGCGCTGAATTGAAAGAGATGCCGCAAAAAGCTGCCACACCCGAGCAGCCCTTCCCCCTTACCGATGCCTTTGCCCGCTGCATTGAATCCAGCATACAGGCGCAACCGCACCTTTGGCTTTGGACCCACAACCGCTGGAAGCGCACAAGAGCGCATTGGGACAGCTACAAAGCACAACAACGCGGCCGCTCCACTGAGAAATAGCGAAATGTACTTTCAGCCGCTACAAATCTGACATTTTTCCTTTGCAAATAGGAAAAGATGAAGTATATTTGCAAAACGAAATTTTATAATTCAACGATAACACTTTACAACATCATGTTAGACGTAAAGCAACTGCTCGCTGACAGCGAAGAAAGAATGGAAATGAGCGTCCTGCACCTCGAAGAAACTCTTTCGCACATCCGCGCCGGAAAGGCTAATATCCACATCCTCGACCAAGTGATGGTCAACTCCTATGGTTCTATGGTACCCGTCAACAATTGTGCTGCCATCACCACCCCCGATGCCCGCACCATCGCCATCAAGCCTTGGGATAAGTCGATGTTCCGCCCCATCGAAAAAGCGATTATCGACTCTAACGTGGGCATTATGCCGGAGAACAATGGTGAAGTGATTCGTCTTGCCATTCCTCCCCTCACCGAAGAGCGCCGTCGCGACCTCACCAAGCAGTGTAATGCCGAGGGCGAAGAAACCAAAATCGCCATCCGCAACGCTCGTCGTGATGGTATTGACAAACTCAAAAAGAGCACGAAAGACGGTGTGCCCGAAGATGTCGCTAAAGATGCGGAAAACGATTTGCAAAAGCTCCACGACAAAATGGTGAAGCGCGTGGAAGAACTGCTCGCTGCCAAGAGCAAAGAGATTATGACCGTATAGAGTCAAAGGCTGTTTTTCGCCTCCCCTAAAAAACGATGGCAAGTAGTGATTTCGCTGCTTGCCCATCGTTTTCTTCGTTTTCAGAAGCTTACTCAATCCCAACAGAAGAGGGCACGCGTCCTTTCATTTCCATCCATCCCGCCAACTCAGAAACGCCTATGCACGGCATCGTCATCAAAAACACCGGCAGCAGCTATATTGTACGCACCGACGAGGGAGAACTCGTAGAAAGTCGCGTCAAAGGTAATTTCCGTCTCAAAGGTATCCGCACCACCAATCCCGTTGCGGTGGGTGACGGCGTGACGTTGCGCACCAATGGCGAAGGCGAACTGGCCTTTATCACCGCCATCGACGACCGCCGAAACTACATTATCCGCAAGGCTTCCAACCTCTCCAAGCAAAGTCATATCCTTGCGGCCAACATCGACCAAGTGCTGCTGGTTGTCACCCTCGCCCGCCCCGAAACAAGCACAACTTTCATTGATCGTTTTTTGGCCTCTGCCGAAGCCTACCGCGTACCTATAGCACTGGTGTTCAACAAAATCGATGACTTGACTGCCGATGAAAAGGCTACGATGGACTACCTCTCTTATATCTATGGGGATATGGGCTACGAGGTCTACCCCATTTCGGCCTTGAATGGGAACGGCCTTGACCAATTACGCCCGCAACTCAGCGGAAAAATTACCCTTTTGGCAGGGCATTCGGGGGTAGGAAAAAGCACCCTGCTCAACGACCTCATTCCCGAAGCGAAAGTAAAGACTGCCGAGATTTCCGATGCTCACGGTACAGGAATGCACACCACCACTTTCAGCGAACTCTTCGATTTGCCTGCCGATGCCGACGGACGGATAGGAAGCCTCATCGATATCCCCGGCATCAAAGGATTTGGTACGTTCGACATGGAGCCTGAAGAAATCGCCCATTACTTTCGCGATATTTTTGCCCTCAGCGAAAATTGCCGTTTTTCCAACTGTACCCACACCCAAGAACCAGGTTGCGCTGTCGTTGAAGCCCTCGAACAGCATCAACTTGCGCCTTCTCGCTACACCTCTTACCTCTCGATGTTCAACGACAAGGAAGAGGGAAAATATCGCACCCATCAATAGTTGTTCCGCTCAAAAAGCCCTCCAAACTCGCGCTTCTGTCCGAAAAAATACCCTACTTACCTCTCCATACATGAAACGCTTTTTCCTTTTCTTACTATTCGCCCTCTCCCTTTCCACGTTTGCCCAATCCGGCCAACGACTCATTGATTATGTCAATCCTTTCATCGGCACCACCAACTTCGGCACCTGCAATCCGGGGGCTGTGCTCCCCACCGGATTGATGAGTGTAACGCCTTTCAATGTGATGGGCAGCGAACTTAATGGTTACGATAAGGATGCACGGTGGTGGTCTACCCCCTACGACCACACCAACCGTTTCTTCACCGGATTCAGCCACGTCAATCTCAGTGGTGTGGGATGTCCGGACATGGGTTCGCTCTTGTTGATGCCCACGGCCGGCAATTTGGAGTTGGACTATAAAAACTATGGATCGACCTACACCAACGAAGTGGCTCACCCCGGCTATTACAGCAACCGCCTGACGAAATACGGAATCCTTACCGAAGTGTCGGCCACTCTCCGTAGTTCCATAGCACGATTTACCTTTCCCAAAGGGCAGGCCAACGTCTTGCTCAACCTTGGCGAGGGCTTGACCAACGAGAGTGGTGCTACGGTGCGTTATGTGAGCGATACCGAAATCGAGGGCAGCAAACTCCTCGGCACATTTTGCTACAACAACCCACAAGCCGTCTATCCGCTCTACTTCGTGATGCGCATCAGTCGTGCGCCCCAACAACGCGGTTTTTGGAAACAACAGCGCCCCATGACGGCCGAGGCTGATTGGGAACCTTTTGCCGGAAAGCGCAAACCGTATCCCAACTTCCACCGTGAGATTTCCGGCGACGACATCGGGGTTTACTTTTCCTTCAATGTTGAAGAAGGCGAACAGATAGAAGTGCAAATCGGGGTTTCCTTTGTGAGTACCGCCAATGCCCGCGAAAACTTGCAACACGAACAGCCCCAAGGCACCCACTTTGCCGATGTCCGTCAAGCTGCTGAACGCATTTGGGAAGAGGCCCTCTCGGTGGCCACTGTCGAAGGTGGAACACCCGACCAGCGCACCATCTTCTACACCGCGCTCTATCATGCCCAACTCCATCCCAACATTCTGCAAGATGTCAATGGCGAATATCCCGAAATGCAAACCGGCATCACCCGCCGCACTTCGACCGACCGCTACACCGTGTTCTCTCTTTGGGACACTTATCGCTGCACCCACCAACTCTTCACCCTTCTCTTCCCTCACCGACAGCAGGCCATGGTGCGCACCATGCTCGACCAATATCGCGAAACGGGCTGGCTGCCGAAATGGGAACTTTATGGGCAGGAAACTTACACTATGGAGGGTGACCCTGCCATACCGGTCATTGTCGACACGTGGATGAAGGGACTGCGCGACTTCGACGTTTCCCTCGCCTACGAAGCGATGTGCAAAGGAGCCGATACACCGGGAGGAAGCAATCCTCTTCGCCCCGACAACGACGACTATCTGCACTATGGCTATTGCCCACTGCGTGAACCCTTTGACAACTCCGTTTCCCACGCTCTCGAATACTATGTGGCCGATGCTGCTTTGGCACGTTTTGCCAATGCGCTTGGCAAAAAAGCCGATGCCCGCCGCTACCATCAGCGTTCTTTGGGCTACAAGCACTACTATTCGCCCGAATACGGCACGTTGCGCCCCCGCACACCGGATGGAAAATTTCTCACTCCCTTCAATCCTAAACAGGGAGAGAACTTTGAACCTTCGCCCGGATTTCACGAGGGTAATGCTTGGAACTACACCTTCTTTGTGCCGCACGACATTGCCGGCTTAGCTAAATTGATGGGCGGCAACCGCAAGTTTACCGAACGTCTCCAAAGCGTTTTCGACAACGGTAACTATGACCCTGCCAACGAACCCGACATCGCTTACCCCTATCTCTTCTCCTACATCAAGGGCGAAGAATGGCGCACCCAACTCCTCACCCGCCAATGGCTCGAAAAGGTGTTTCACAATGCGCCCAATGGTATCCCCGGCAATGACGACACCGGCACGATGAGTGCATGGGCAGTCTTTGCGATGATGGGCTTCTACCCCGACAACCCTGCCGATGCTTCCTACACCCTCACCGCTCCGGTGTTCGACCGCATCACCCTGCGTCTCGACCCTGCCATCCACGGCACCGACCGCTTGGTCATCTCCGCCCCCAATGCCGCGCAAGGCCAACGCATCCGTTCCATTCGTTTGGGAGGTCGACCCTTCAAGGCTTTCCGCATTACCCACGCCGACTTGTTGCGAGGCGGCAGTTTAGATTTTGAATTGCAATAAGGTTCGCCACACCACCACTTATAAGACACAAAAAAGGCTGTACTCCACGATGGAGCGCAGCCTTTTTATTTTTATGCCCTATGTTACTTTTCCTTGCGGAGCACGCCACAAGTGAAAGTAAGGCACGAACACCGAATGTTGCCCATTCCTCTGAAATAGATGAACTGCGGATCTTTCTGAACAAAAAGTATTTGGTCTATGGCTTCCAAACAATCCATATCCATAGGAGGTAGATTTCCCGCTGCCGCCCCCGAAACATCCACAACAAGAGAGTCTTCGTCAGCGTTCAACTCTCCGGCCAAAGCCGAGAGTGCCGCCCGAAAGTCGTTGTCAGTGTCCTTCACCACAACAACTTTCTCAATGTCGGCAAGGAGCGACTGCATCGCTTCGTGATGCAGATCAATGGGAAACATACCACGCGTACCTGTTCGGCGAATCTGTTCGCAGAAGTAGGAAGAGGTATTTTCAGTGATGGTTTCGATTTCAATCATTAGGCGTTGGCATTCTTGCCAGGGTTTACATTATAATCGCTCTGCATCAATTCGAGTTCCAAAGTGCGGGCGAGGAAGTCCAAATCGAAGATAAGGTCAATGAGCAGTTCTTCATCATGCGCATTGACTTCTCCCTTCTCAACCACAGTTTTCAGAGCAGGCAGTTTGTCGAGATTGTCTTTGAGGTAGGAGGTGATGGGCGTAAGGTGCTCGATAGAGATGTCTCTCAATTCCTTATTCTTCGCTTCGAGCGGCACGAGTTCCTGCGCCTTGTTGTGGGTGAAGAGCTGCTCTTTCTCTCCATTGATAAGAGTCACAAACACCGTGCCATCGTCCTTGATGCGAAGCTCTTCCACTTCAGCCATCACTCGCACTCCCTTGTTGGTCCAGACCTTCATTTTGTCAAGACTCTTCTTCCCCCAACGTCTGGGATAAGTTTCGAGAATTTCGGGCTGCCAGCAATGGGTCAATGCTTTTTTGATACTGCGAATGGGGAAGATTAAGCGGCCGTTGTCCGTGTAGCGGTCTTGCGTGAACAGGCGGAGGGAAAATCTGCGGTAAAGGGCTTCCTTATCAAAAATATGCAGATTGCGTCCCGTTTCTTCACGCATACGTTCCAGCATTTCGCACGAAACTGGGATTTCTCTCACCATTTCATCTTTTTCATTTCCCCAGGGTTCATCATCATGCACAGCTTGTGCAAGGAATACAATGTAATCGCGGAACTTACGAATGGTCGATCTGCTGCTGCCGGCCACGTTTTCCGTCCATCCGGTGATGGGGCATCCATTCTCTTTCTCTTCCTCAACATGGCTCACCAAGTTGTCGGCAATCGTCAGTGCATCATCGGCATTGTTCACAGCAATGGCTTGCACCTCTTTAATAATGTTATGGAAACCTTCTTTCTCGAACAAATTCTTAGCGATATTGTCCAAACGCGAATCGTAAGTGCGAGCCGAGTCAATAGTAAAACCCTCTTCTTCCATCAACCACCAAAGGAAACATCCCTCCATACCGATGATTGACTTAGATTGAAGCCGAGCATTATCCGCCGAAATTTTTTGTTCTACAAACTCGCAAAGCTTTCTCCATCCAGAACGCAAGTCGCTGATAGAAGTGCTGCGACGTGTATTGAGGTCGTCCTCGGCCTTCGTACGCTCCATGTAGTTGGTGAGGTAGTCGTCGCCCCATTGCTTCACGTCTTTGTAGGCCTCCATATCGCTGTTACGCTGTGCCAGCACCAAATTCAACAAATAGTCGTAGTCCTCGTTGGTATACCACTTCAAGAAGACGTCTTTCTCCAAAGTACGGGCATAAGAAAGATAATTATTCACCGACTTGAGTTCACTACAATCCAACCACTTACTATATTCGGCAAGAAACTCATTGAAATTGATTTTGTACACCCGGCGCGACAGCTCACGCTTAGTATAAGGTGTCAGCTCTTTTTTAATGGGGGGGGGGTAAATTCGTCATAAAAATACTATTTTATTTATTAAACACAATTTGTTATTTTCATTTTGCAAAAGAACATATTATTTTCGTCTTTTCCAAATAGAAACCACACTTTTTTGGAGAGCTATAGAAATTAAGTGAACCTGCCTTTTTTCAAGTGAAGAAAAACATATTTCTGTAAAGAAAAAACGCAAGAAAGGTTCTTTCCCGTGGAAATCAACCTCAAAATATGGCTGTCTGGTAAATATGGAGTTAATTATCCACTTTTCCAGACCATACCTCGTGGTAAAGGAACGTGTGCGCTGGATGTTTTTTCCGTTCAGTGTCTTTCCCCAAAAAACACCGACAGTTTGGAAAATTATTTCCACTTCGTTGGAAATTATTGCTATCCTGTAAGAAATGAATTACCTTCACAACCTTTCTGAAAAAGAATTGTTTGTAGGGGGAAGGCGATCCACCCAGGGTAAGTTCTCTTTCACTTACCTCGGGGAGTGAGCGCACCACAAATAGGTACCCCAACGGGGTACAACAACATCGGCATCAATTTCTCGTTTGATATGAGTTATACCCATATACTCTTATAGTGTCAATGAGTGTGTTTGCCGGACAGTCAGAACAGAAAGATAACTATTGCTGGGCGGTTTTGAAGTTCACCAGACAGCAATAAAAAACCTACTTTAGCCACATTGCCCTCCGAACAAAACAAACCCACCGACCATCGGAGATAGTCGGCGGGAGAATAGTGAGGAAGAAACCTTCCTGTAAAATCGGCGCTGCAACAACAGATTAGGCCTGCTGCTTGCGGGCTTGCACCAAAGCATCGATGACAGCAATAGCCACAATGTTCACAATGTCGCGGGGCGATGCATCAAAGTCGGTAAAGTGAATGGGCTTATTCAATCCCATTTGAATCGGGCCTATCACCTCACCGTCGTCCGCCAGCGATTTGATCATCTTGTAGGAAGAGTTGGCCGCCGAAAGGTTGGGGAAGACAAGAGTATTGACATCGATGCCTTTGAGTCGGGTGAAAGGATATTTTTCATCGCGGGCTTCGCGGTCAAGGGCAAAGTTCACCTGCATTTCACCATCGATGGCCAAGTCGGGATGTTCCCGCTGCAATTCGGCCACCACCTGTGCCATTTGGGCTGCACTACCTTCGCTGTCGGTGCCGAAATTAGAGTAACTAATCATGGCAATCGCGGGCGTGCGGTTGAAGAAACGTGCCGTTGACGCCGAAAGCAAGGCAATGTCGCGCAACGCTTCCTTAGAGGGATGGCGGTTGATGAGTGTGTCGGCCACGAAGAGGATACCCTTTTTGGTGTTGAGCACGTGCATCGTCCCGAAGTGCTTGTAAGGAGGACGCACACCAATCACTTCTTTGGCCACTTTGATGGTGTTGGAGTATTTGGTGTAGATGCCGGTAATCAGTGCATCGGCATCGCCCATTTCTACCATCATCATACCGAAATAATTGCGCTCGTACATCTTATCGATGGCCTCTTGCAAACTATAACCGTTGCGCTGCATGCGGTCGGCGAAAGCCTGTGCATAGCGCTGGCGTTGGGGCACGTGTTGCGGTTCGCGCATATCGATGATTTCGCAGCCGTCGAGGTTAAGGTTGAGGTCATCGGCGAGTCGGTGTATCTTGGTCATATTGCCCAAAATAATGGGCTGACAGATGCCTTCTTCCTTGGCACGCACAGCACCTTCAAGCACGTTGGGGTGCGTTCCCTCAGCAAAGACGACGCGACGCGGATTGGTGCGGGCGGTGTCAATGAGGTTTTGAGCAAACTTGGTTTCCTGCCCCATGAGTTGGCGCAGTTGTTGGCGATAGGCCTTCCAGTCGGTGATGGGCTTGCGTGCCACACCGCTCTCCATTGCCGCACGTGCCACAGCCATTGACACCTCCGTCACCAAACGAGGGTCTACGGGTTTGGGAATGAAGTATTCAGGGCCGAAAGTGAAATGACGCACGTTGTAAGCGCGATTCACGATGTCGGGTACAGGACGCTTGGCCAAATCGGCAATGGCCTGCACGGCGGCCAACTTCATCTCCTCGTTGATGGCACTCGCGGCGGTGTCGAGCGCTCCACGGAAGATATAGGGGAAACCGATGACGTTGTTGATTTGATTGGGGTAGTCCGTACGACCGGTAGACATAAGCACGTCGGGACGGGCTTCCTTGGCGGCTTCATACGTGATTTCGGGCACAGGATTAGCCAAGGCGAAGATGATGGGCTGGTCGGCCATAGAGCGCACCATATCCTGCGAAAGCACATTGCCTTTGGAGAGTCCGACAAACACGTCGGCACCATTGACGGCCTCGGCCAATGTGGAAACATCGGTGCGGTCGGTGGCAAACTCACGCTTTTGAGCATTTAGGTCGGTGCGATCGGCACGGATGACGCCTTTAGAATCGAGCATCACGATGTTCTCCTTCTGGGCACCGAAAGCACAGTAAAGACGGGTGCAACTGATAGCTGCAGCACCAGCCCCGTTGATAACGATGCGCACCTTGCTGATGTCTTTGCCCGCCACATCAAGCGCGTTAATCAGTCCGGCACAAGAGATAATGGCCGTGCCGTGCTGGTCGTCGTGCATCACCGGAATGTCAAGTTCTTCCTTCAAGCGGCGCTCGATTTCAAAACATTCGGGGGCTTTAATGTCTTCGAGGTTGATACCGCCAAAAGTGGGAGCGATGGCCTTCACCGCTTGGATGAACCGCTCTGGGTCTTTCTCGTCCACTTCAATGTCAAAAGCGTCCACACCGGCATAGATTTTGAACAATAAGCTCTTTCCCTCCATCACGGGCTTTCCGCTCATGGCGCCGATGTCGCCCAACCCCAGTACGGCCGTACCGTTGGAAATAACGGCCACGAGATTACCCTTGTTGGTGTAGCGATAGGCATCATCGGGGTTGTTTTGGATTTCAAGACAGGGTTCGGCCACTCCCGGCGAATAGGCAAGGGAAAGGTCGGTTTGTGTGCGATAGGGTTTGGTGGGAACGACTTCAATCTTTCCCGGTTTGCCTTGTGCGTGATAGGCTAAGGCAGCTTCTTTGGTCACTTTTACCATAGTGGTTGTGTATTTATTTCGTGTTTATTGAGTGCAAAAGTACTATTTTTTTACGGAAGTCTACCCATAAAAACGAGAGTCATTCCCCTGCAACCCTTTCAAAATGTCAAAATCGAAGCCTGCTCCCAAAACCAACCACCCATTTGCCGTTTCCATTGCCAATAAATTTGTATTTTTGCAGCAAATTTCTATTTCAAGTAGGTCTTCAGCATTTCATTATCATGGAACCTCTGTAGAAATAACTATTGTCTAATTGTGAACACCCATTTATAGATATAGTATGTCTCAACGTTCATCTCAATCCACCGACACCCGCCACCGTGTCATTCTTGTGGCACTTCAAGCCTTTCGCGAAAAAGGACTCAAAGAGGTGCGTATGGACGACATTGCCCATACATTGAAAATCTCGAAGCGCACCCTTTACCAAATTTTCAAGGACAAGGAAGAACTCATCATTGCCACCATCGACCACGAGCATGAGGAGATTGAAAGGCTGGTAGAGGAAAAGACTCGGGAGGTAGGGAATGTGCTCGAACTCATCCTCTGCATCATTGAGTATCGCATGAAGCGCATCAAGGAGTGTACACCTTGCTTCTTCACCGACTTGAAACGCTACCCTCGTCTACTCGAACACCTCGACAACAAACAAGGAATGGCTACTGAAGCCCACCTCCTCCTTTTCCAACGCGGTGTAGAAGAAGGGTGGTTTCTCCCCAATTTCGACTACCACTTTATTTTGAAAGCCATGCTCGCTCAGTTTCGCGACCTACTCAACGATGAGCGATTTGCCGACGTATCCCTTAACCACTGTTTCCTGTGTTTGGTGCTCGTCACGTTGCGAGGTTGTGCCACGCTGCAAGGCATTGAACTCATTGACCGCTTCATGCAAGAGCACGAACTCTGCTAATCGTTTTCCTCCTCTCTTTTATGTCCTCCCCCCAGTCCTACACCGTTTTGGGCGAAAAACCCATAGGGGCTCTGCTGCTCCAGTATGCCCTTCCGGCCATCATCGCCATGATGGCCTCATCGCTCTATAACATTATCGACGGTGTGTTCATTGGACAGGGTGTGGGCGCCGATGCCATTACCGGTTTAGCACTCACCAATCCGCTGATGGCGCTTTCGGCTGCCTTTGGGGCTATGGTCGGTGTGGGGGGTGCCACCTTGATGAGTGTGCGTTTAGGACAGCAGGACTATCAGTCGGCACGCAAAATCTTGGGCAATGTTGTGTTGCTCAACATCTTCACAGGATTGCTCATCCAAGTGGGGCTGCTCTTCTTCCTCGACCCCATTCTGCGCTCCTTTGGTGCGAGTGACGCCACCTTGCCCTATGCGCGCCAGTTCATGCACATCATCCTCTTCGGCAACGTCTTCACCCACCTCTTCTATGGGCTGAATGCCCAGTTGCGCTCTACCAACCGCCCACGGTTGGCCATGTTCTCCACCTTCGGCAGCGTCTTTATCAATGCAGTCCTTTGCGCCCTCTTTATCTTTGGTTTCAAATGGGGCATCGAAGGTGCGGCGTTCGCCACGGTACTGGCACAAGTATCCATGCTCTGCTGGCAAATCTACCTCTTTTCCAACAA
The DNA here is from genome assembly GCA_963544845.1 of uncultured Alloprevotella sp. Classification (GTDB taxonomy): domain Bacteria; phylum Bacteroidota; class Bacteroidia; order Bacteroidales; family Bacteroidaceae; genus Alloprevotella. The sequence continues at coordinate 13,684 of CAUUGL010000024.1, read as the reverse complement.
GAAAGATCCCATTCACCTCTCGCTCGACATCCTTCGACCCCATTGGCGCATCATGCGCGAATCGATTTTAATCGGACTACCGCAGTTTTTGGTAAACTCCTGCACGGCTTTGGTGGGAATTATCATCACACGCTCCATGGCCGAATATGGTGGCGACACCGCTGTGGGGGCTTATGGCATCATTGCCCGTCTGCTCACCCTCATTGTCTTCGTTGTGATTGGGCTGAATCAAGGTATGCAACCCATTGCCGGCTACAACTTCGGTGCGCAGAAGATGGATCGTGTGGCGCGCGTTGTCCAGTACACCATCATCGCCGCCACCTGCATCACCACGTTGGGCTTTCTCGTCAGCCAGTTTTTTGCCACGGCCTGCGTTTCGGCTTTTGCCAAAGACGCCCCGCTTTTGGTGGAACGTGCCGCCACAGGTTTGCGCATCGCGGTGATTATGTTTCCTTTCGTCGGTATGCAAATCGTGTCTACCGCCTTTTTCCAAAGCATCGGTCAGCCGGGCAAAAGCATCTTCCTTTCGCTCACGCGGCAAATGATTTTCCTCCTCCCCGGGCTGCTCATTCTGCCCCACTTCTTCGATACCCCCGAATTGGGCGTATGGTTCTCCATGCCCATTGCCGACTTGGCCGCCACCCTCCTTTCCGGCACCTTGCTCTACAAGCAGATTCATCGTTTTAAGCAAAGCGCAGCATAATTTTTCTTTTCTCTCCACCCCTCAACCTCCCTTTTTCTTATGGACACTCCTTTTGTCATCAATATCGGCCGCCAGTTGGGTAGCGGCGGTTCCGAAATCGCTAAGCTTCTTGCCGACCGCTTCGGCATTGCCTGCTACGACAAAGAAATTCTTTCCAAAGCCGCCGAAGAGAGCGGTTTGAGTCCGCACGTTTTTGAGCGTTCCGATGAAAAGAAAGGCTTCTTCCGCTCTGTTATCAGTGTGGTACAGCCATTCATCGGAGGCGGAGGAGAGTTTTATAACAATCAGTTGAGCGACGAAAACCTCTTCACCCTCCAAAGCCGTGTCATTCAGAAGGTGGCCGCCGACCGTTCCTGCATCTTTGTGGGACGCGTGGCCGACTACATTCTGCGCCACCATCCCCGCCATGTCAATATCTTCGTGGCTGCCAATCTCGACGATCGTCTGCGCCGCATCATGGAGCGCCGCAATATCGACAAAAAGACGGCACGCGACATCATCGAGGATAACGACGAACAGCGTTCCGACTACTACAATTTCTACTCCTCAGGCACATGGGGCAGCGCCGATACCTACGACCTCTGCATCAACTCTTCTGCCCTCGGCGTGGAAGGTACCGTCCGTTTTATCTCCGCTTTTGTAGAAGAAAAATTGGGGGTCACTGCTCCCAAAGACAACCCCAAAACCTAAGGTACTTTTCAAGACGACAATGCAAAATCCTCCGCTTCGGGCAGTCGTCATCCGAAAAGAAATACGTATCTTTGTCGTCAATAATTCGTCGCTTTCGTTCTATTCGGCAAGAAAGCGATGGTAAAACCCACAATATGACCCTTCAAGAAGCTCAACAGCGCGTGGACGATTGGATTAAGACCTACGGTGTGCGCTACTTTTCGGAACTGACCAATATGGCCGTACTCACAGAAGAGGTAGGCGAATTGGCACGTGTGATGGCGCGGCGCTACGGCGACCAATCTTTCAAAGCGGGCGAATGCGACAATTTGGCCGACGAGATGGCCGATGTGCTGTGGGTGCTCCTCTGTTTGGCCAATCAAACCGGCGTCGACCTCAACGCGGCCTTGGAAGCCAACCTCCTCAAAAAGACTGAGCGGGATCACAGCCGCCACAAAAATAACGAAAAGCTCCACCACCCTTCGGAGTCATCATCCAACAACCCTGACCAATAAACACAACTCCCCAATATGGCAAAGAAAGAAGTGATAGAAATGGATTCGCAAGCCGCAAAGCTCAAAGCACTGCAATCCGCAATGGCCAAAATCGAAAAAGATTTCGGTAAAGGCTCGATTATGAAAATGGGCGACCAACAGATTGAAGATGTCGCTGTCATCCCCACAGGCTCCATCGGCCTTGACCACGCACTGGGTATCGGCGGCTATCCTCGTGGCCGCATCATCGAAATCTATGGTCCGGAATCGTCGGGTAAGACCACCCTCGCCATTCATGCTATTGCCGAAGCGCAAAAGATGGGAGGCATCGCAGCCTTCATCGATGCTGAACACGCTTTCGACCGCTTCTATGCCGCCGCCCTCGGTGTAGATATCGACAACCTCCTCATCTCTCAACCCGACAACGGTGAACAGGCGCTCGACATCGCCGACCAACTCATCCGCTCATCAGCCATCGACATCATCGTCATCGACTCCGTAGCCGCCCTCACTCCCAAAGCCGAAATCGAAGGCGACATGGGCGACAACAAGGTCGGGTTGCAAGCACGATTGATGAGCCAGGCACTGCGCAAAATCACCGCCACCATCTCCAAGACCAACACCACCTGTATCTTCATCAACCAGTTGCGCGAAAAGATTGGCGTGATGTTCGGCAACCCCGAAACCACCACCGGCGGTAATGCGCTGAAATTCTATTCCAGCGTGCGCCTCGACATCCGTCGCATCACCAGTGTTAAGGATGGCGACGAGATTGTAGGTAACCAAGTGCGCGTGAAAATTGCCAAAAACAAACTCGCCCCTCCCTTCAAGCGCTACGAATTTGAAATCTCCTTCGGCCAAGGTATCTCACACATTGGCGAAGTGGCCGACCTCGGCGTGAAGTATGATGTCATCAGCAAAAGCGGTTCGTGGTACAGCTACGGCGACACCAAACTCGGTCAAGGCCGTGAAGGTTTGAAACGCACCCTTACCGACAACCCCGAACTGACCGAGGAAATCACGGCAAGAGTGGTGGCTGCCATGAAGGGCGCGCCCGATGATGTGATGCTGGGTGATGACAACGAAGTTGAAACCAACGAAGACTAATCCCACCCGACCACCGAAGCGCGAAACGAAGGCGGAACTCCCGCTTTCGTTTCGTTTTTTTATGGAAACACGCTTCATCCGACCAAGCATATGATAAAGTCTAACAAAGACACCCGCGCAGAGATGACCCCAAAATGATGTTATGTTTTATTGCTGTCTGGTAGACTTCAAAACCGCAAAAATACCTGCCCAAAGTTCTTTAGCATAGGACTTCGGACTTTCTTTTTCAAAAAGCAAGTCCCCTGTTTATATATAGACATCTCACCTTCGATTCTTACCACGAAGCCCCGACTTTAACACGACTTTAACATTTCAACTTCCTCCGAACGATATGGCTCAATCTACCTCTGAGGTAGTTTTTTTCAGCTCCTATCTAAATCAAACTACCTCTGAGGAAAATGCTTCCCCCTCGTCACACACGCATACGCGCGCATACATTACAGCACATTCGTGTTTTTATCCTTCACTTCCTTCACCGCCTCGGCCATCCTCTCACAATCACCACCTCCGGTGAAGGATTTGGAAAAATAATGCCTTCACTTACAACCCTCTGTCCGACAGGAGAATAGACCCTCCGGTGAAGGAAGTGAAGGAAAAAAACACATTTTGCAAGGGATGCGCGCGTGCGCGCGCGAGGATTTCGCTCCCTGAGTCCATTTGCCGCGCGCCGATTCTTTCTACAAAAAGGTCTTTTAAAAAATTAGAGTGATGATATGATATCTTTTGAAAAACTTTTACCAGACAGCAATAGTTATGTCTGGCGCATCTAAGTTTCCTTCTCAACTCCTCTCTCCTGCCTATGCAATTCACCACCCCCGTTCACCTCAATCCTCCCTCCTTTCTGCTCACTCCCGCGTCCCGCGTCCTCCTCATCGGTTCGTGCTTCGCTGAGGAAGTGGGACGGCACATGGAGGGCACACTGCCGCAAGGCAATGCCCTCGTCAATCCCTTCGGCGTGCTTTACAACGCTCGCAGCATCGCGCAGCTCTTGCGCTGTCTGATGCTGGACGAACTACCGGACGATGGCCTTCTTTTCCAAGGCGGCGACGGCCTTTGGCGCAGTTGGCTCTACTCGGGAGCCTTCGTGGCCGAAACACGGGAACAATGCCGCACGTTGGTCGAAAAACAGTTGCACGCCGGAGCAAAGATGCTCGCCCAAGCCGATGTGCTCTTCCTCACTTTCAGCACCACACACTGCTACCGATTGGCCGAACGTCCCGATGTGGTGGTGTCCAACTGCCACAAGGCACCGTCCGGAACTTTCATCGAAGACAACGACTCGCTCACCGACTTACTCGCACTTTGGCAGCCGACATGGCAACTGTTGCGTACCCACCGCCCCGACCTCAAGGTGGTTTTCACCCTAAGCCCTTACCGCTATCGGAAATACGGTCTGCACACCTCGCAGGTGGACAAGGCCAAACTCTTGCTCCTCATCGACGAACTCACCGCCGCCGATGCGCATGGTCATTACTTTCCGGCCTATGAAATTTTGATGGACGAACTCCGCGACTACCGTTTCTATAAACCCGACATGCTCCATCCCACAGCGCAAACGGTCGATTACATTTGGGAGCGTTTCCACGACTGGTGTTTCTCCCCCGATTTGTGTGCCTTTGAGGCCGAACGCAACACCCTCCGCCGCGAAGCCGCCCACCGCCCCCTTCATCCCAACAGCGCCGCCCACCACGAATTTGAGCAGAAACACCGAGCGCGCCTGCAACTTTTCCTGCAAAAGTGGGGCACACCCGCGATTTAGTCGTAACTTTGCAGCACGTTTTAAGGGGGCTTTGCCTCTCTCCTCAAAATATCCGAAGACCATCATGGGGCTTTGCATGGTCTGCTTTTAACCGCTATGGCTTTCAAAAGCCTACAAGCCTTTCTCAGCCCCAGCCACAAGTATTCATTTCTCCTCATGTCCTACACCCTTCAACAAGTAGCGACGCTCATCGGCGCCCGATTTTTTGGAACGTCCAACCCTGTCATCGAATGGCTGCTCACCGACAGCCGCTCGCTGGCCTATCCCGAAACTTCCCTTTTCTTTGCTCTTCACACGCGAACCGGCGACGGCCACCGCTACATCGACACCCTCTACCGACGGGGGGTGCGCAGTTTTGTGGTGGGGCATCTTCCCAACAACTACACGGCGCAATATCCCGAAGCCGCCTTTCTCCTCAGCGTCTCTCCGCTGAAAGCCCTCCATCTACTGGCCGAACAGCACCGCCGCCGCTTTGATATTCCTGTGGTGGGCATCACCGGCTCAAACGGCAAAACCATCGTCAAAGAGTGGATTTATCAACTCCTCGACCACTCCCCCGCCGTAACACGCACCCCTCGCTCCTACAATTCGCAGGTGGGCGTTCCGCTCTCGGTGTGGTTGCTAGGCGAGCGCAGTCGTTTGGGCATTTTTGAAGCCGGCATCAGTCAGCCGCATGAAATGTCGGCGCTCCGCCACATCATCCGCCCCACGCTGGGAGTTCTCACCAACCTCGGGCCGGCACATCAAGAGAATTTCGCCACGATGGAGGAGAAATGCCTCGAAAAACTCAAGCTCTTCAAGCACACCGATGCGCTCATCTACAACGCCGACAACGAAGTGATTGTACGCTGCTTGGCCGAGGCCGACTTTTCCGGCGAACGCATCAGTTGGTCGCGACATTCATCGCGCACCACCTACACTTTCAATACCCAGATTGAAGGCGCACACACTCGCTTTGTCTGCCGACAGGGCGGAAAGACGTTGTGCGATTTTCGCATTCCTTTCACCGATGAAGCCTCAATTGAGAATGCCATCACAGCCTTCGTCACCGTATGCAGTTTGCAGGGAAAAGAACTTCCTCTCCCCACGCTTCCCGAACTGGCGGAGCGCATGGCACAGTTGCAGCCGGTTTCGATGCGGCTGGAGGTGAAAGCCGGTGTGCGCGGATTGACACTCATCGACGACGCTTACAATTCCGACCTCGCCTCACTCGACATTGCCCTCGACTTTCTTGCTCGCCGCAAAGAGCATCAGCCTTCGGTGGTCGTGTTGAGCGACCTCTGTCAAACCGGTCAGGACGATGCCGCTCTCTACGGCCGTGTCGCCGAAATGCTGCGCCGGCGTCAGGTCGATATGCTCATCGGCATCGGTCCGCACATCAGTGCAATGCACCACCTCTTTTCGGGAGAAACGCACTTTTTCGACAGCACCCGAAGTCTACTCGAAAGCAGCCTGCTCGACCATCTTTCACAGAGGATAGTGTTGCTCAAAGGTGCGCGCCAATTTCATTTTGAGCGCATCGCCGATGAACTTCTGCTCAAAGTACACGAGACTACGCTGGAAGTCAATTTGGGGGCGTTGGCCGAAAATGTGCGCTACTACCGCTCCTTTATGCGCCCCGAAACCAAACTCACGTGTATGATTAAGGCGGCGGCCTATGGCAGCGGAAGCGTTGAGGTGGCGCGCACGCTGCAAGACCTCGGTGTGGACTATTTGGCCGTGGCGGTGGCCGACGAAGGAGTGGAACTGCGGCAGGCCGGCATCACTTCGGGCATTCTCATCATGAATCCTGAAATGAGTGCGCTCCACACCCTCTTTAAGTATCGCTTAGAACCCGAGGTGTATAGTTTCCGACTGCTTGATGCCTTGATTAGTGCAGCCCGACAGGAGGGCATCACGGACTTCCCCATCCACCTCAAACTCGATACCGGCATGTGCCGTTTGGGCTTTCATCCCGAAGCTGATATCCTTCCCCTCATTGAGCGCCTCCACCAACAGCAGGCACTTCGTCCGCGCTCTGTCTTCTCCCATTTTGTAGGGAGCGACTCCCCCGATTTCGATGATTTCTCCACGCAGCAATTCGAGCGTTTCGATTGTGCTTCGCGCCGTTTGCAGGAGGCTTTCCCCTACCCTATTCTCCGCCACATCTGCAACTCGGCAGGCATCGAACGCTTCCCCGAACGTCATTTGGACATGTGCCGCCTCGGTTTGGGGCTGTATGGTGTTGACCCTATCGACAACCGCACCCTCTCCAATGTGGCTTCGCTCCACACCACCATTCTCCAAATTCGCGATATTGCGCCCGGCACTTCTGTGGGCTACTCCCGCCGCACTATCGTAGACCGCCCTTCGCGCATCGCTGCCCTTCCCATCGGTTATGCCGACGGACTGGATCGCCGTTTGGGCAATCGCAATGCTTTCTGCCTCGTCAACGGACACCGCGCCCCTTACGTGGGCAACATCTGTATGGACGTTTGCATGATTGACGTGACCGACATCCCCTGCCGTGAAGGCGACTACGTGGAAATTTTTGGCGACCACCTGCCAGTGTCCACCCTCTCCAACTGCCTCGGCACCATTCCCTACGAAATTCTCACCTCGGTGAGCGACCGTGTGAAGCGGGTATACTTCCAATAGCCTCTCTTTGCAACGTCGATACCCAAAAGAAGTCGGGTCAAAACCTGTTGGTTTTGACCCGACTTCTTTTTAGGGATTTGATGGAGGGTTGCCTGGTGAAAAAGCCCCTTTATTCTCTCCTCGCCCAAGACCTTCATCTAATGCCGACCTTACAAAATCATTTCTCAATAGAAGGTGGAAATGCACCGCAAACATCGGCCGCTGAGCAGGCCGCACGCGCGTATATTATAATTATAGTGAAATGCGGATGAACAAAAGGGCAACCTATATCAATAAGCTGATTTTTCACCCGTATTCCAAAGTGTACGGAAAATGATGGAGATGTCAAGCCAAAATGTCCAGTGTTCCATATACCAAATGTCGCGCTGCACACGTCCTTCCATTTGCCAAAGTTCTTTGGTTTCACCGCGGTAGCCCGTCACTTGTGCCCACCCTGTGATACCGGGCTTAATTTGGTGACGCAACATATATTTGTCAATCAAAGCACTATACTGTGCGGTGTGTACCAGCATATGGGGGCGAGGGCCGACAAGACTCATCTCGCCTCTGAAGACATTGATGAGCTGGGGAAGTTCGTCTATATTGGTGCGTCGCATCAATTCGCCTACATAGGTCTTTCGGGGGTCGTTGCGAGTGGCTTGCTGTTTGTCGGCATCAGCATTGACCCGCATAGAGCGAAACTTATAGCACAAAAATTCTTTGCCGTCTTCACCACTGCGCTTTTGCTTGAAGAATATGGGGCCGGGACTGGTCAATTTAATCCACGTGCCGAAAATGAGGAGTAGCCATGGGAATAAAATGAGGAGGGCAAGCGTAGAAACAAAAAGGTCAAACATACGCTTGATGATACGATTGGAAATTTTTTCAAGCGGCTCACGACGGATGGAGAGAATGGGGACATCACCACCGAGCGTTTCAAACTCAACCCGCCGTTTGAGGTAAGTGCTCACGTTGGGCACCACATAGAAACGTATGAGGTGATTCTCGCAAAAATTGACAATGGGCAAAATCTCATCGGCACGCGTTGAAGGCAGACTGCAATACACTTGATCCAAACGAGGATAGTGAGTACGCATATAGTTCAGCACACTTTGGGGATGGCCGAGATAAGGGATTTGTTCAGAAAACTTAGGAATTTCAGCATCGGAGAAATAGCCCCACGATTTGTAACCGGTATGGCGATGGAGCACGATTTCTCGAAAAACACCCTCCATACTGTCTTCATTGCCAATGAGCAACACATGACAAGTGTTGCGCCCTCGCAAACGCACGAGCTTGAGCAGACGGCGCAAAATCATACGATTGACGGCAGCAAAAAGAAAAAACACGAGGTAAATGAGCCAAAAAGCAGGCATCTCCGACACATTATCCATCAGCAGATAAGTGGTGGGAATGGCGATGGCTGCAAAGAGCAGACTGGAACGAAAGATGTTGCGTACAATCTGGTCAACCCGCACAATACGGAGATGGAGCAGCACACTCTTGGGACTTATGAAAAGCAGATAGATTAAGGCATTCAGCACAAAGAGCTTGAACACCTCAAGGCTTAAGACCGGCTTTATAGCATAAGCCCACTTCATCATCATAATAATGAGCAACAGCAACAGCAAATCGCCCATTACCACAATAGCCGGAAGTAATCGTCCGAGTTTGGTCGAAAATTTCATATACGTAGATTAGATAAATGCGGAGAAGGCAAACACGCACTTTATGTTTGACAAGAAATGTTATGCAAGCAAAAATAATCATTTATTTTGATGTAGGAAAGTTTATACTTCAAAAAAAGAGGTTTACTCAAAAAATAAGGCATCTTCCACATAAAAACTCCAAAATTCTATGAAAATACCCCGAAAATTGCATAACTTTGCTTTTGCGACCGCGCAGAAAGTCGTAACTTTGCTCCACACAATCACTTTTCAAACCATGAAACAATCCCAATTCCCTTTTCTCTTTTCCGGTATGGCTGCCTTTGCTTTGGCGGGCGGTTGGCTACTACCTCCAGCCTTGTCGGCGCAAAACAACGCAGAGCGTCCTCAACTCGTGCAGACCGGCCCCGGAGAGCACGCCCAAAGTAAACTTTATGGTGCTCGCAAAGTCAACGACCATACGATAGAGTTGCTCAATAGTCGGCAGCAGAAAATCACCATCGACTTCTACGCTCCTCACATCTTCCGATATTTCCAAGATTCGGTGGGCAACGCTGTGCGCAATCCCATCGCGCAACCGCAGGCCGACATCCTCGTCGAACAACCGCGCAAGCCGGCAGGAGAAGTACGCCTCACGACCACCGACCGCTATTATACCCTCACGACCACCGCTGTGGAAGTGAAAATCGACCGCCTCACGGAAACCTTTGCCGTGGCAGACCTGCGTTCCCAACGCGATGTTTTCCGCACAACGGCTGCCCCCACTTTCCAACAAGAGGGTGTGGGACTGAATTTGGCTTGTGAAGCGGAGGAATACTTCTACGGGGGCGGTGTGCAAAATGGTCGCTTCTCCCACCGCGGCCAACGCATCGCCATCGAGAACACCAACAACTGGGTGGACGGAGGTGTGGCTTCACCCACACCTTTCTACTGGTCGACCGCCGGCTACGGGGTGATGTGGCACACTTTCAAGCCCGGCCACTACGACTTCGGTGCGGCCAAGAAAGACGAGGTGGAACTTTATCATTTCGACAAATACCTCGACCTCTTCTTCATGGTCGATGCACAACCCACGGCCTTACTCAACGACTTCTACCAACTCACGGGACACCCTGTCCTATTGCCCAAATTCGGTTTCTATGAGGGGCATCTCAATGCTTACAACCGCGACTACTGGACAGAGGCCAAAGATGGTAAGGGTTTCATGAAGTTTGAAGACGGCAAGACTTACAACGAAAGCCAAAAGAACAACGGCGGCATTCGCGAAAGCCTCAACGGCGAACTCAACAATTATCAGTTCTCGGCTCGTGCCGCTATCGACCGCTACATCAAACACGACATGCCGCTGGGTTGGTTCCTCCCCAACGACGGATATGGTGCCGGCTACGGACAGACCGCCACGCTCGACGGCAACATTGCCAATCTCAAGAGTTTTGGCGACTACGCTCGCTCGAAAGGCGTAGAAATCGGTCTGTGGACACAAAGCGACCTCCATCCCAAAGACGGCATCGAAGCCCTCTTGCAGCGCGACATCGTGAAAGAAGTCAAAGATGCGGGTGTGCGCGTACTCAAAACCGATGTGGCTTGGGTAGGCTGGGGCTACAGTTTCGGACTGAATGGGGTGGCCGATGTCGGTAAAATCATGCCTTTCTACGGCAACAATGCGCGGCCTTTCATCATCTCGCTCGACGGCTGGGCTGGCACACAGCGCTACGCCGGCATTTGGAGCGGCGACCAAACCGGTGGCGAATGGGAGTACATCCGCTTTCACATTCCCACTTTCATCGGTTCCGGACTTTCCGGACAGCCCAACATTTCTTCCGACACCGACGGCATCTTCGGCGGGCGCAACATCCCGATCAATGTTCGCGAATTCCAATGGAAGACCTTCAGCCCCATGGCACTCAACATGGACGGTTGGGGTGCCAACCCCAAATATCCTGAGGTGTTGGGCGGTAAGAGTGTCGCCCTCAACCGATGGTATCTCAAACTGAAAAGCGAACTCATGCCTTACATCTACACGGCTGCCCACGAAGCCGTGGCCGGACGCCCCATGATTCGCCCCATGTTTATGGAGGAAGCCAACCCCTTCACCCTCGGCAAGCGCACCCAATATCAATTCATGTTTGGAGATGCTTTTCTCGTAGCGCCGATTTATCAAAACACCGCGGCCGACAAGGAGGGTAACGACCGCCGCGATGGCATCTATCTCCCCAAAGGCAACTGGATCGACTACTTCACGGGCGACCGGTATGCCGGCGGACGCCTCCTCAACCACTTCGATGCTCCGCTTTGGAAACTGCCCGTCTTGGTGAAGGCCGATGCCATCATCCCGATGACGAACCCCAACAACAACCCTAACGAAATCCGCAAGGACTTCCGTGCCTACGAAATATATGCCGACTGTGGAACGACTGCCGCCGAATATGACGACGATGGCAAGACGACGGCCTACCTCAAAGGAGAAGGAATGACCACTCAAATCCACACCAAGGTAAAGAAAGATGTATTGACGGTGCAGGTCGATAAGGCGGTGGGCAACTTTGAGGGCTTTGTCCCCGACAAGCAAACGGAGTTCCGCATCAATGTGACCGCGATGCCCAAGAAACTCACCGCTCGTGTGGGCGAGAAGAAGGTGAAACTCACCCGCGTCAGCACCCGAGAGGCTTTCGAACAAGGCGAAAACGTATGGTTCTACGATGCCCGCCCCAACTTGAACCGTTGGGTAAAGGCAGGTGAAGAGAGCGTGGGCGAAGTGGTAAAAAATCCACAACTGCTCGTCAAACTCGAAAAGACTCATGTGAAGTACAATGCCGTATCTCTCGAAGTAAAAGGCTTTACGTTCAAACCCGCGGAACGCCTGCTCAACCATCGCGGAACGCTCGCTGCTCCCCTACTCGACAAGGCGCAGAGCAACTTGCAGGCCTACACCCTCACTCCTGCATGGAGCAAGGTGGAGAATGCAGACTATTATGAGGTTGAGTTTGAAGGACAGCTCTACAGCACCATCCGCGACACCCGTTTGCTCTTCGACCAACTTCAACCGCTGTCGGCCTACCGTTTCCGAGTGCGTGCCGTCAATGCGGATGGGGTAAGCCCGTGGACGGACTTCACGCTCAACACCGTCAATGATCCACTCGAATGGGCAGTGAAAGGAGTGCGTGCGCAAACCACCGTGGCCAACCAAGGCGGACAAGGCACCCAAAAACTTTTCGATCGCGATATGAAAACCATGTGGCACACCGCGTGGGACAACGCCCAGGCACTGCCTTTCGATATGGTTGTCGACCTGCGTGCCGTACACCAACTCGACCGCATCGAATACGTTCCCCGCGAAGGATCCGGCAACGGCACCCTGTTGCGCGGCACTTACGCTCTCTCCACCGACAGACAGACGTGGAGCGAACCCACGCCGTTTGTATGGAAGAAGGACGACAGCACCAAGACGCTCACCTTCACCCCGACCGACCCCACGGCACGATATGTCAAGTTCCACTTTGACGAAGCTGTCGGCGGCTATGGTTCGGGACGCGAGATGTACGTCTTCCGCTGTCCCGGCACAGAAGGAACGATACAAGGCGACATCAACCGCGACAAACGCGTTGATGAGAACGACTTCACGTCCTACATGAACTACACCGGTCTTCGTCGCGGTGATGCCGACTACGACTATGTGTCGATTGGCGATATCAACCGCAACGGCCTCATCGATGCTTACGACATTTCCTGCGTAGGTGTCGAACTCGATGGCGGTGTGAGCAACTCCAACAGCAGCGTAAGCGGCACACTCGTTCTGACTCCGTCGGCTAAGATCTTCAAAGTAGGCGACGTGATGGAGCTGAAAGTAACCGGTAAAGACCTTAAGCAGGTCAACGCCCTCAGTTTCGCGCTCCCCTACAATGCAGACGAGTGGGAATATATCGGACTCGATCTCCAAGGCATGAAAGAGATGGTCAACCTCACCTACGATCGCAGGCACACCAATGGTCAGAAGGCACTCTATCCCACCTTTGTGAACCGAGGAAACAACTTCCTGCTTGAAGAAGGTGCACCGGAACTCTTCACCCTCAAGTTCCGTGCCAAGAAGGACGGAAAGTTCAATCTCCGCCTGAAAGACGGCCTCTTGGTAGACCGTAACCTCGGTACCGTTTCCTTTGAATAAGATTGCTGTTCGGTAAACTTCAAAACCGAAAAAATACCAGCCCGAAGCCCTTAAAACAGGACTTCGGGCTTTTTCTTGAAAAAGCAAGCCCCCTGTTTATATATAGACATCTCACCTTCGATTCTTACCACCGAGCCTCGACTTTAACACGATTTTAACATTTCAGCGCCCGCTCTGCGATGTGAGGCAATCTACCTCAGAGGTAGTTTCATTTAGATAGGAGCTAAAAAAAACTACCTCTGAGGAAAATGCTTCCCCCTCGGCACACACGCATACGCGCGCATACACTACTGCACATTCGTGTTTTTATCCTTCACTTCCTTCACGCCCTCGGCCATCCTCTTAAAATCTCCCCCTCCGGTGAAGGATTCGGGGAAATCAGCTCGATAGTGTCCTATATTTGTGTGTAAGCTCCAAAGTTCTTATTTTTGTGGTGAAAGCAAAAAACAAAGAAGAACAATGGAGCTTACGAAATCACAAATATCGGAATTATTCTCGACATTTCTC
>CAUUGL010000023.1:0-27824 GCA_963544845.1 uncultured Alloprevotella sp. | reverse complement strand
GGAAAGTAGAGGGGATAAATAACAAGATAAAGGTCATGAAGAGAGTGGCTTATGGGTTTAGGGACGAAAGGAACTTTGAGTTAAGGTTATATGCGCTACATGATTGCCGCATCACTCCAAATGTCGGATGAACCAAAAATGGTCTGAAATACGATATCTGAAAAGGCCAATCGCGGATTTTAGAATAGACCGCGGCACTTTTCTGCGCAAAGGCTGGGCTTAATCTTTTGTCAATTGCCAATAATATCGTATTTTTGCACCGATTTAGCACTTTTGTGCAATTTGAACTGAAAATATCTCCTCCTACTTTTATGGAAAAAAGAAAGATTCAATTCTCGCTGGTTTATCGCGACATGTTCCAAAGCTCGGGTAAATTCCAACCCCGCAAGGACCAACTCGAGCGTATCGCTCCCGTGATTATCAAAATGGGCTGTTTCAGCCGTGTTGAAACCAATGGTGGTGCCTTTGAACAGGTGAACCTTTTGGCCGGTGAGAATCCCAACGAAGCCGTACGTGCTTTTACCAAGCCTTTCAACGAAGTGGGCATTAAGACGCATATGCTTGACCGTGGTTTGAATGGTCTGCGCATGTTCCCCGTGCCTTCCGATGTGCGCCGCTTGATGTACAAGGTGAAGCATGCTCAAGGTACTGATATTACCCGCATTTTCTGTGGATTGAACGATGTGCGCAACATCATTCCTTCCATCAAGTACGCTATCGAAGGGGGAATGACTCCTCAGGCTACGCTTTGCATCACGACTTCGCCCATTCATACTGCAGAGTATTATGCCGGCATTGCTGACCAACTCATCGAAGCCGGTGCTCCCGAAATCTGTTTGAAGGATATGGCCGGTATCGGTCAGCCCGCTTTGTTGGGTGAACTTTGCCGCATGATTAAGGAAAAGCATCCGGAAGTGATAATCGAATATCATGGTCACACCGGCCCTGGTCTGTCGATGGCTTCTATCCTCGAAGTGTGCCGCAATGGTGCCGATATCATTGACTGTGCCATCGAACCGCTGGCTTGGGGTAAGGTGCATCCCGATGTGATTTCGGTGCAGAGTATGCTGAAGAACGCAGGTTTCGATGTGCCTGAAATCAATATGGAAGCCTATATGGAAGCTCGCAAACTCACGCAAGAGTTTATTGACGAGTGGTTGGGTTATTTCATCAATCCTGGTAATAAACTGATGTCGTCGCTCCTCCTTGGCTGTGGTCTTCCCGGTGGAATGATGGGTTCAATGATGGCTGACCTGACGGGTGTGATGAGTGCCATCAATGCCAATCGTGAGAAGAAGGGTGAGGCTCCCTTGTCGGAAGATGCTTTGCTCGTCAAACTCTTTGACGAAGTGGCTTACGTTTGGCCTCGTGTGGGGTATCCTCCCTTGGTGACGCCCTTCAGCCAATATGTCAAGAACATTGCGCTGATGAACCTCCTCACAGAGTCGATGGACAAGCCCCGCTACACGATGATGGACAATAGTATTTGGGGTATGATTCTCGGTAAGAGCGGTAAACTCCCTGGTGAGCTCGATGAAGAAATTGTGGCGCTTGCCAAGGAGAAAGGCTTTGAATTTACCACCGAAGACCCTCAAACGAACTATCCCGACGAACTGGATCGCTTCATCAAGGAAATGGAAGAAAATGGTTGGGATCGTGGACAAGACGATGAGGAACTCTTTGAGTTTGCGATGCACGAAACACAATATCGCGACTACAAGAGCGGCGCAGCCAAGAAACGTTTCCTCGCCGACCTCCAAGCAGCCAAGGATAAAGCCAATGCTTCCGGTATGACGCCGGAAGAGGCTGCTGCCCTCAAGCACGCTAAGGCCGATGCTCTTGTTGCTCCCGAAAGCGGTATTGTGCTTTGGGAAATCGGAGGCGATGCCGAAGGCGTGAAAGCCATTGAGCCTTTCATTGGTAAGGAGTACAATGAGAAAGACTTCTTCTGCTATATCGAAAACAGTTTTGGTAAAATTCTTGAGATTCCTGCTGCCCTCGGAGGTAAGTTGGTTGAAATCAATGCCAAGCAAGGTGCTCATGTTCAGAAAGGAGACGTCATTGCCTACATTGAACGCTCAGAGCGTGCCTAATCTCTTTTCCATCTGACTTTATCGCCTTTGGATCAGCTTCTATCGGAGTTGCGCCAAAGGCTTTTTCTCTCCATGATGCTTTTCTCTTCACTTTTCGTCCGTTTTATGGACTATCGCCTCAGTGTGGTGCTGACGGTGGTCATCTTCGCTGTCTGTTTGTATGACCTGCCTGAGATACCGCTTGAAAATGTGCGCTTCATCGACAAGTACAGCCATATACTGATGTATTTGATTTATGGCGTAGGGTTGTGGAGCGAAACAGGGCTTCACTCCCTTTCTCAACCGAAAAGATGGAGTATTTGTGTGGCTTGGCCGTTGGTGATGGGTGTGCTCATCGAAATTCTCCAATCCCTCTGCACTCAGAGTCGTCATGGTGATCTCCTTGATGTCGCGGCCAATAGTTTGGGTGTTGCTTTGGCCGTCTTTGTAGGGCGTGTGACATCGAAACACCTATCAAAACATAGTATTCAACCTCATTAAACACTCAATATGCGCTATCTTAGGATTAATGATACCCATCTGACGATGATGGTCTACGAGGGCTCACCGGAGTCAAGGAAGTCGTTGGAACCGCTCTTTGAGCATTGCGCTTTGCGTCCGCCTCATGGTTTTGAAGCAAATTTGCGTGAGTTTTGTGGGGTTCATGAAGCCTTTTCCCAAGCGCAGCCCACACAGGTAATCGTGGAAAGTCCGGTCACGTTGGTGCCACTTTCCGAGTTTGAGGAAGAGGCTTGCGACACCCTCTATCGCTTTTGTGTGACGGGGGACGATGAGTTGAAGCCGGCCATGCGCGTATTCTACGATTTGCTTCCGGCCTCCAATGCGGCTTTGCTTTTCGCTTTGCCGGAAGATACTTGTCATGACATTGAAGCCGTGTTGGGCGAGGTGCATTACGTATCTTATTTGACCGCCATCTTGCAGCGTTTATCGACGAAAACGTCCGTTTCTTTTAAACGCCGTGTCTATGTGTATTGCCACGACCAAAAGGTGGATATTTGTATTTTTGAGGGTACGCGTATTTTGCTACTCAACACCTTTGAAGTGCAATCGCCCACCGATGTGGCCTATTATACTTTCAATTTGGCACAGAGTTTAGGTTTGGAAAAAGACAAACAGCCTTTTATCATTTTGGGAGAAGAGAGCAAGACACAAGAAATTGTGAAGCAGCTGCAACTCTATGTTGCAGATGTGCTGAGTTTGCGGTTGGCTGCGGAATACAATCGACATCCTCTTACCGAAATCGCAACTATGCCTTTCGATTTGGCCACTCAAATTTTGCATCAATGAGAGTCATTACCGGAAAATATAAGGGCAAGCACTTTGAAGTGCCACGCTCCTTTAAGGCGCGTCCTACCACGGATTTTGCCAAAGAAAACCTTTTCAACGTACTTCGTGCCTACCTCGACTTTGAGGAAACCCGTGCACTCGATCTTTTTGCCGGGACGGGCAGCATATCGCTCGAACTGCTTTCGCGTGGATGTCCGGAAGTGGTCTGTGTGGAGCGAGACCGTCAGCATTTCATCTTTCTGTGCCGTATGTTCGAGGCTTTAGGCGATGCTGCCGCACGTCCTTTGTGTGGGGATGCGCTGCGCTTCATTGCAAAAAGCGGACAGTCTTTCGACCTCGTTTTTGCCGATCCACCTTATGCCTTGAAAGAGTTGCCCGAACTGCCCGATCGCATTTTAGCAAGCAAGTTGTTAGCCCCACAAGGGCTGTTGGTACTGGAGCATGGAAAAAATTATGATTTCTCAGCACACCCCTGCTTTTTGGAGCATCGTGCCTATGGTTCGGTGAATTTCTCCTTTTTCCGCTCTGCAAATGATTAGTCGGCTTTTTGCACAAAACATTGCCGAGGCGTTCCCCCACGCCATAACACCACATCAGGAAGAGGCGGCGGTGAAGATAGGAGAATTTCTCTCCGATCCGCGCACTTCTCAAGCTTTTATTTTGCGAGGCTATGCCGGAACAGGAAAAACCTCTCTTGTAGGAGCTGTGGTTCGCGTGTGGCAGCGTTTGCAACGCCCTGTTGTGTTGTTAGCACCCACGGGACGTGCGGCCAAGGTTTTTTCTTTTCATGCAGGAAGTCCTGCCTATACCATTCACAAAATCATTTATCGACAAGATGCTTTTAAAGGTGAGGACACTCACTTCAATCCAGGTTGGAATCCTTTCAAAGATGCCTTGTTTATTGTCGATGAAGCTTCGATGGTTTCCAACAATGGAGGAAATCGTCTTTTTGGTACAGGCTGCTTGTTGGATGACCTCATTCAGTTTGTCTATACCGGTTCTGCCTGCCGCTTGATGATGGTGGGCGATACGGCACAGCTGCCTCCTGTTGGTGAAGAAGAAAGTCCTGCCTTGCAACCTTGCACCTTGGAAGGATATGGGTTGAATGTGCGTATGGCGGAATTGACCGAAGTAGTGCGCCAAGCCAAAGCCTCGGCTGTACTTCGCAATGCCACCCATCTACGTGTGCAGATTAGTGCTTTTGATGGCACTACGGTGCAAGGAACTTATGCCGATGATGAAGGGACTTACGAGGCTGTCAATGAACACGGATTGCCGCTCATCACTGTAGGCGAACGTAGTGAAGTGCGGGTAGTGCCTGGTGATGAATTGATAGAAATGCTGGAAGCCAGTTATCAGAATTGGGGTACGCAAGACACCATCATCGTGACGCGGAGCAACAAGCGCGCCAATGTGTTCAATCAAGGTGTGCGAACCCGCATTTTCGACCGCGAAGACATTTTGGTGCGTGGCGACCAAATTATGGCGGTCAAAAACAACTACTATTGGACGGCACAGGCGGCCACGCGACTCGCAGAAGGTGAAACGCTTCCTCTTTCCTTTGTGGCCAATGGCGATAGTGCCGAAGTGATGCGTTTGCACAATGTCCACACGATGCATGGATTTCAGTTTGCCGATGCTACCTTACGTTTTCCCGACTATGACAATTGGGAGTTGGAATGTCGTATCCTCCTAAGCACCCTGCTTTCTGAATCGCCTTCTCTCACGCCGGCGGAATCGGCACAACTCTATGAGTCTGTCTATCTTGATTATGCCGACATCCGCAACCAACGCGAGCGTATGAAAGCCATTCGCCAAGATCCATATTATAATGCGTTGCAAATCAAGTATGCTTATGCCGTGACCTGCCACAAATCGCAGGGGGGACAATGGCATGAGGTTTATATCGACCAAGGCTACATACCCGACGATACCGACCCTGTGGCTTATTTGCGATGGCTGTACACCGCTTTTACCCGAACTTCGGGCAATCTCTATCTTATCAACTGGCCTGCTGAACAGACCATACAATCCTCCTCATCTTATGATTGCAATTGTCATTAATGCACTCGCTGTGCTGGTGGGAAGCGCCATTGGTGCCTTGGCCAAACGAGGCATCAGCGAAAAATATCTTACCGTGCTCAACACCGCCATGGGATTGGCAGCATTGGTGCTGGGTATCAATGTCGCCATGAGCAATATGGGACGTAGTAAGCTGCCCGTGCTTTTCATTTTCTGCCTCTCTTTGGGGGGATTATTAGGCACCGTCTTACGTTTGGATCAGCGCTTGGAAGCGGCTACGAAACACGTGTCAAAAAGCGGTAGTAACTTGGTAGAAGGCATCACCACCGCCGTTTTGTTCTGCTGTGTGGGTACACTTTCGATGATGGGGCCTGTGTTGGCCGCTCTGAAAGGCGACAATACCTATTTGATGACCGCTGCCACGCTCAATTTGGTGACGATGATAGTGGTGGCATCAAGCTATGGCTTTTGGACATGTATCACCGCCTTGTTTGTTTTCGCTTGGCAAGGGTCGATTTATGGTATTGCCAAACTATCGGCCGGCTTCATATCTGACGATTTGATTGCTGAAGTTTCCATCGTGGGCGGTGTGCTGATTGCGGCAGCAGGACTGGGCGTGATGAACATCAAAGACTGTAAAACCATCAACCTGCTCCCGGCATTACTCATGCCCATGCTTTTCTTCTTATTCAAAAATCTGATAGGTTTTTAGAGATTTTCTCTAAATGACAGCTCGGATATTGAGGGGCGATAAAACCAAAAATCGTGCCTTAAGCGCGATAACGTGCAAGCTGTTTTTCACCTTCTGAATTTTCGTTGAGGAAGGATGACTTCATCCTTCTACTTATCACCAACTCTACGCTTCATGACATTCATTCGCAGTTTTACTATAGTTCTTTTATTCTTCGTATTCTCTTGTTCTGCTTGGGCACAAGGTAAGGCTGAACTCCTCACCTCAAAGATTGACTTAGGTGAAGTGGCGTGGAAATCTCCCGCCACAGCTGTTTTTCAATTGAAAAATGTGGGGGATACTCCGCTCACCATTACCTCGGTGGAAGGAGATTGTGGATGCACTTCCTTCAATTGGGAGCGGCAATCCATTGCCCCCGGACAAACTGCTGCGGTAACGACTCATTATGATGCTGCCACTTTGGGAAGATTTGTACAGCAAGTGCGATTCTCCACCACAGCTTCTTCGCAGCCCCTGTGGGTGAAACTGCAAGGACGTGTCGTCAACAAACAGCAAGATGAGGACCTACGCTTTCCTTATACTGTGGGTGATGTGAAGGTTTCGACGGATAACATTGAGTTTGATGCTTATCGCGGCCAACAGTTGCAGCAAACCATCTTCGTACTCAACAATGGTAAGAAAAATTACATGCCTGCTCTGCTCCATCTCCCCAAATACCTTACTGCCTATGCCGAACCGGAGGTGGTTCGTCCGGGAAAAGTGGGAAAAATCAATATCAATCTGAACTCCAACGAGGTGCATGACATCGGTTTGACGCAATCCTCAATCTATTTGGCGCGTTATGCCGGTGATCACGTGGGTAAACACAATGACTTGGGGCTATCGGTCACTCTGCTTCCGCAGGTGGCGCAAGCCGACCTCGACAACGCTCCCGTAGCTCAGATAGATACACTCATTGATTTGGGCAGTTTTCATAAAAAAACAAAGTTGAAAGGTGAACTCATTCTTACTAACAAAGGCCGTACTCCTTTGATTGTGAGCACCCTTCAAGTGTACAATCCGGGTATCAGCGTTTCGCTCGCAAAATCGGTCATTAAACCCGGAGAGCGCACAAAACTAAAGATTTCGGCAACCGCCCAATCCAACCTTTTTCGAGGGAGTCGCCGCATCCTCTTGATTACAAATGATCCTAAGAATGCAAAAATCATAGTGCATGTGTCGATGAAAAAGTAGCAAACAATTTCGTCAATCCAGAGGAAATGCCTACCTTTGCATCATCAAACAAAAACATCGGAAAGTAGCGCAGTTGGTAGCGCACTACGTTCGGGACGTAGGGGTCGGGCGTTCGAGTCGCCTCTTTCCGACCCATATAGCTAATAGATAACCAATAGGTTTTAATCTCGGGGTTTAGTTCTCGACCTCTGCTATGCAGAGGTCGAGTTTTTTTTGTATATGGATAATTGTATCCCCATCTTGTATTCTTGTTTATCGGACAGCAATAAATTCCGGTAAAAATCAACCGCTATCAAAGAGGAAACTCAATGATAGCGGTTGAACTTTGTTTCTTTCGGAGAGATGGACAATACGGAGGTAACAATTCAGCGCATATGCACATCAACTTGCGGGAAGGGGATTTCGACGTCATGCTGGTTGAGCGTATTGTAGATAATTTCACGAGCACGAGAGAGGAAGGCTGCACGTTGCTCAACGAGAACCCAGCATGCAACGATAAGGTCGACGCTGCTGGCACCAAAATCGGAGAAGGAAACGCCGATGGCCGTGTCGGGCTTGAAGAGGGGGCGACCATCGGGCAGGATTTCATTGAGCGGAGTGAGAGCGTCGATTACCAAGGAGCGGACTTGCTGCACATCGCTGCCGTAGCCTACGCCCAAAGGAATTCTTACCAACTCATAGGCATTGTCGCGAGTGAGGTTTTTGAAGTTTTTGTTGAAGAGCTGCGTGTTGAGGAAGGCAATGACGGAACCATCGAAGGTGCTGATTTGGGTGCTTTGATAGGAAATGCTTTCCACACGACCACGGATGCCGTCGCACTCGATAAAGTCACCCACGCGCACACGACCTGCCATCAGAGAAATACCATAGAAGAAGTTTTCCAAAAGATCCTTCATCGCAAAACCCATACCCGTGGCCAATCCTGCCGTAACGACTCCGATGCCCGATTTCGGCACTTGCAGCAGAAAGAGTGCGTAGAGGATGTAGGCACCCCAAACGAGGATGGCAATGACGTTGTTGGCAAGGGTAAAGTTGTATTGATAGGAAGGGAGTTTACCCCGCATCCGCGTGACGTGCTGATAGAAAGAACGAAGGGCGTAGTTGAGGTAAGAGAATACGAACCAGAAAGCAATGACAAAACTGATTTTATGGAGGGAGAGCTGTATGACTCCGGGCTGGTCGATGAAGTTGTAGGAGAAGGACATACGCACCACATCGGTCATTTCAAACACTCCTGCGGCATACCATACGCTGAGGAAAACCGAGCCTACAGCGAGAACAGGGATAATGGTACGATTGACAAAATCATAGGCCCAGGTGCGGGTGATGTAGCCACCTTGCTTGGCCCATTGCAGGAGGGAGGCTTCGTCCATTCCTTCACGTTCTTCGGGTGTCAGGGATTGGAGGAGCTTGGGCAGTACTTTCGAATGTTCGTAGCGGGAAAGGAGGTGGTAGAGGGCGTTGATGGTTTGCAGGGCGGCGAGTTGGAACATCCACCACACCATGAGTTGGACGGCCATAAGAACAAAGCCGATCCATGCCATCACAGTGGCTGCACACATGGCCAACATTGAGGCCGAGGCATAGAGAATATCGCTTGTAGGTACACTGCCTTTGGGCAACCGCAGGGTGCGCACCTGCCAAAAGGCGAAGAGCAGGAGGAGAGGTGGGTAGATGAGGTTGATGACCACATTGGGGATGAACAGTACACGAAAGGCCACCACGATGAAGGCCATCAGCACAAAGGGTAGATAGAGATGCAGACCCTTTTCGATTTGTGCCCCATTGAGGCGTACCAACAACGAAGCCACGATGGCCAAAGCCAGCCAAGCGATGTTGGTCATCAAGGTCATGGCCATCAGTGTGAAACCTTGGTCGGTGAAAAGGCGTACCACAAAGATGGAGAGGGCAAAGAAGAGGAGACCGAGGGCGGTGAAATAGGTGCGCCGTTTGTCGGTAAAATCGTGTGGCAGCCACCGCCGTGGTGCAAAGCGAAGCAGGGCAGCGGCCAGTCCGATGGAGAGAAGCACGTAGGCCAGAACAAAGAGGAGCATAAACACCACCACAGGGCCGCGCCATTCGCTGTAAGTCGAGGGTAGATGGTCGAGGGCGGAGTACTTTTGTTTGAGATCGGCACGGGCGATGGAAACCACCTCGGGCAGGTTGCGCAAGATGTTCAGATAGTTGTCGCCGCCGTTGAGGAAAATGTTGTGCTGAAGGTTGCGATAGCGCGCCATGGCATAGGCGTTGAGGGATTCGACTTTCGCTTTGACAGCCAAATAATAGACACGGTCGCTTTTAAGGCTGCTCTGTACACGCGCCAAACTGGTATGTAGGTCGCGCACCAACCGCAGACAAACTGCACGATCGCGCTGTTGTTCCGGTGTGAGGGTGTAGGCTTCGGAGAGGGCATTGATGTCACGTTTGAGACGGCGTGTTTGTGCCGCAGTCAAGCTGAGACTGTCTACCGCCTCCTTTACTGTCTCGGCCGATTGAGTCGCGTGACGTCGGTTGAGTGTCGGGGGTAGTTCCTCAAGCGAACGAATGAGCTGTGTATATCGTTGGGTTTCGGTGGTGAGTTGCGCCTGCACCTGGTCGAAAGGCAAAAGATTATCGTTGAGCAGTCGATAGAGGTCGGTGGCCTGCCGGCAGGCGTAGGAGAGGTCGAAAGTATGGTCGTCCTTTTGCGAATAGATCATCAGGGCGATTTGTTCGGAGCGCTGCATATAGCCGACTAGTGCTTTGTGCTGGGAGCGGCTTTGTGCTTCGAGGCGCGCTACATAGGCTTTCTTTTCGGGGTAGTTCTGTTCGAGCTCGGCACGAAGCACACCGAGGGTGCGTGCCAAATCGCGCTCACGGAGCACAGCCGATGTGGGCAGAGCAAACAAGAGGACGAATAGGAGAGAAAGGAGTTTACGTGGGGACATATCAATACTAATTACCGAGTTCTTGAGTAAATCAAGGTGAGATTCGAGAAAAGTTTTATGCGAATTTGTCGTATTCTGTGTGATGATGAGTGCTTTGTTTTAGCCCTCGCCTTGAAGGGGCATTACCATCAAGTTAATTGCCCTAAGAGTTACGAAAATTTACCTCAGAGGTAAAAAAAAATTATCTCTGAGGTAGAAAATTTTATCTCTGAGGTAGAAATTTCTATCTCAGAGATAAATTTTCGGGCTTCAAGTCTACTTATACTGCATCCATTTCAGCATCTCTTTGAGGGTGGGCTTTTTGCCGTACATCAAGATGCCGACGCGGTAGATCTTTGCGGCTGCCCAAACCATACCGAGGGAGGTCGCATAGAGTAAAACAAGGCTCAACACTTCCTGCCAAAGCGGTACGGAGAAGGGGATGCGCACCATCATAACGATGGGGGAAGTGAGAGGGAAGAGGGAGGCCCAGAAAGCCAGCGGCCCGTTGGTGTTCTCAACGCTGCCCATAGCGGCATAGAGACCGAACATCATGAGGAGTATTACGGGCAGAGTGAATTGCGAAGAATCTTCTTGAGCATTGACCGAAGCCCCAACAGCGGCGAAGAAAGAGGCAAAGAGAAGATAGCCTCCGATGAAATAGAGGACGAAAATCACCCCGAGTTCAAGCAGAGGGAGGTTCATCAGTGCTGTGAACATTTCGTTGTTGTCTCCGGAGGCTGCTTGTGCCAGCGCCTGTGGGTCGGCACCGGTTATTGCGGTGAGTTCGGCACCGGGGGCTGCCCCCATACCTGTATCGGCTCCAAGTAAACTACCTACTACGGTGGTGATGATACCTATCATGATGCCCCAAATGAGGAGCTGGGTGAAGCCGACGAGGGCGACTCCGATGATTTTTCCCATCATCAGTTGGAAGGGTTTTACACTCGACACCATGATTTCCATGATACGGTTGGTCTTTTCTTCCATCACGCTTTGCATCACCATACCGCCGTAGGTGAGTACGAAGATGTAGATGAGCATTGTGAAAACGAAACCTGCACCGATGGCCAAGTCGGAGGAGGAGAACGTTTCCTCACCGTCTTTGCCCCACTTGACCGTGGTGACGGAAAACTCCTGCTGGACATCGTCGATAATGTTGTCGAGCTGTGGGATGTTGTAGGCTTTGAGTTTTTCCTTGCGCAGTTGTGTGGTGAGGACATCTTCGATGGTGCGCTGCAAGTCGGTTTGGATTTCGCGCTTCCCATAGATAGTCACCGCTTTGGGATTGCGGCTGACAAGGTCGCTGATTAGCACCACGGCCTCCACATCGGTGGTGTCGCTCTTGAACTCGGGACGTAGGGCTTTTTCGGCAGAAAAGAGGTAGTGTTCGTCGGAATGAAAGAGGGGGAAATACTGCCCAGTCTTGTCGATGATGACCACTTTCTGTTGCTCGTCGCTTTTGATTTTTCCTAAGAGAAACGGTACGGTGGCGATGGCGGCAAAAAGGAAGGGCATGAGGAGGGTGAGCAGAATGAACGACTTTTTGCTCACGCGCGTGGTGTATTCGCGCAAAATGATGATAAGGGTCTTATTCATGGTTGGCTTCGCTTACGGTTTGAACAAAAATATCGTGCATGCTGGGCATCGTTTCTGAGAAACTGCGGATGGCTGCATCGCCCGCCACTTGTGCCATAAGTTGTGAGGCGTTCACATCAGTGGCTGCCCGAAGTTGGTAGGTGGTGAGGCCGCGGAGGGTGTTCACGCTTTCGATGGTGTAGAGTTCGGGGCGTTCTTGCACAGCACCGTTTTCCACCACGACTTGGAAGGTGCCGTTGCGGAAGCGGTTGCGCACCTCGTCCACACCGCCGCTCAGCACCACTTGCGAACGGTTGATCAGCGCGATGTCGTCGCAGATTTCTTCAACACTGCTCATATTGTGGGTGGAGAAGATGATGGTGTGCCCTTTGTCACGGAGTTCGAGGATTTCTCGCTTCAACAGATCGGCGTTCAAGGGGTCGAAGCCAGAGAACGGTTCGTCGAAAATGAGAAGTTCGGGAGCGTGGAGGACAGTGATGATAAACTGCACTTTCTGCGCCATACCTTTAGAGAGTTCTTCAAGTTTCTTGTTCCACCAAGGAATGATGTCGAGGCGTTCGAACCATTCGGTAAGGCGCAGTTTGGCCTCTTTGCGCGACAAACCTTTGAGCTGTGCCAGATAGATGGCCTGTTCTCCTACTTTCATCTTTTTGTAGAGACCGCGCTCTTCGGGTAGATAACCGATGTTGAACACGTCGTTGGGGGCAAGCGGATGACCACAGAACATCACCTCTCCACTATCGGGAGCGGTGATGCGGTTGATGATGCGGATGAGGGTCGTTTTTCCGGCACCATTGGGCCCGAGCAGACCGAATATCTTTCCACGCTCTACGTTGATGGAAACGTCGTTGAGAGCGGTGTGTTGTGCGAAGCGTTTGCAAACGTGGCTCGCAGTGAGGAGGTATTCTTTCATAAAATGAGGTTGTCTTAGGAGGTTTAGCAACAAGTCTTGTCGGCACACTCGGTTCCGGCTTCTTCGATTTCGAAGGTGGTGTGCCCGATGTGGTGATGGGCAAGGGCGTGTTTCAACTCTGCTTTTTGAAAGTCGTGAAGCGCCATGCCTTCTTTCAGCACCAAATGCACGGTGAGCGCATTTTGTGCGCTGCTCAACGCCCACACATGGAGATGGTGCACCGAGGCTACGCCGGGGAAAGTGCGGATGAGGGTTTCAATCTCCTCTTTATGGATTTGCTTGGGGACACCATCGAGAAGCAACTTGGTGCTTTCGGAGAGCAGTGACCAAGTGGACAGTAGAATGACACCTGCAATGACAAGGCTGATGATGGGGTCGGTGAGCGTCCAGCCCGTAAGGGCGATGATACCGCCGGAGACCACTACTCCTACTGAAACGAGTGCGTCGACCAAGAGATGAAGAAAGGCTCCTCGAACGTTGATGTCGTCCTTCTGCCCCTGATGGAAAAGATAGGCCGAAAGTCCGTTGATGACAATGCCGATACCGGCTGTAGTCATAATGACACCGCCAGGCAATTCCGGAGCGGAGATAAGGCGCTCGATACTTTCGATGACAATTTTGATGACAATGCTCACCAAAAGTACGGCATTGATGAGAGAGGCAAAGATGGAGGCTTTTTTGTAGCCATAGGTGTAGAGCGCTGTTGCTGCCCGTTGTGCCAATTTCAGTCCGATGAGTGAAATTACCAAACTGGCCACATCGCTTAGGTTGTGGCTGGCATCGGAAATCAGCGCCAAAGAGTCGGTGTGAAATCCCACTCCATATTCCAGCACGGTGTAGAGTAGATTCACCCCAATGCCGATGTAGAAGGCGCGGTTTAAGCTGCTGAGGTTGTCCACCGAATGATGGTGATGATGGAGGTCGTGATGGTGATGTTCGTGTGCCATGGTTTCTTGTGGGTTTAAGGTTCGGTTTCTCCTTCGATATATTCCTCCAAGAAAAGGTGTTCGCCATCGAACACGGCATAAGTGAAAAGCGTGATCCAATCGCCGAGAATAATGACGCGTGCCGTGCGGGAAAGCATAAGGTCATAGTCGATGTGGCGGTGTCCGAAGAGGAAGAAATTGATGTCGGGGTGGTCTTTGAGATATTCTTTGGCAAACACAATGAGCGGTTCTTTGTCTTCACCCTTAAAAGGTTCTTCTCGTCCGTCTTCTCGCTTGAGACGGCTGTGCTTTGCCCATTCCAAACCGAAATCCATAGCCCAACGTGGGTGGATGGCAGCAAATAGTTTTTGGGCAAAACGATTATGAAAGAGCGCACGGAGGAAACGGAAGCCTCGGTCTTGTACGCCAACGCCATCGCCGTGTGCAAGATAGAACACCTTTCCATAGATTTCCACGGTGCAGGCCGTCTCCTTGTGTAGCACAACACCGCATTCCTCCACGAGATAGTTGTTCATCCACAAATCGTGGTTGCCCGTGAAGTAGTGTACTTCTACACCGAGGTCGGTGAGTTCGGAGATTTTGCCCAAAAAGCGGGTGAAGCCACGGGGCACCACGGTCTTGTATTCGTGCCAAAAGTCGAACATATCGCCCAGCATATAGATGGCACCGGCTTTATGCTTGATGCCGTCGAGGAAGCGCACCAAACGGCGCTCTTGCATACGACGGCTTTCGATGGCACGGCTGCCAAGGTGGGCGTCCGATAGGAAATAAATCGGTTTCATAATCAAGTTGTTCTCTGAGAAATAAAAAGAGGTCGAAAAGCCGCAGAAGGTTGTGAGCGGCTATGGCTTGTGGTATTTTCGTACCACGTGCTGTTGCACATCGGTCGTGGCATCAGGAAGATGCAACTCACCGACCGACAAACGTCCCACATGGTAGCGCCCTGCCGCGCATAAAGCCAACAAACTTACGCGCAGTCCGGGAACAGAACGGAGGGTATGGACAAGACTGAGCAGAGTGGCGCCTACGGTGATAACATCGTCGATAACGACAATATGTTTGCCGACGAGGGCGTTGGCATCAATGACGGCAAAGATGTCTTTCACATTTTCGCGTCGCGCCGAAGGGTCGAGAGTGGTTTGCGAAGGATTGTCGATGATGCGTGCAACAGCTGTGGTGAGGAGTGGAATGCCCGTGATTTGCGACACACCTTCTGCCAAACATTCGCTTTGATTGTAGCCGCGTTGGCGCATCCGCTGTGTGGAAAGCGGCACAGGCATCAAAGCCTCCACTCCTTCAAAGAAACGGCTGCCCATCAGTTCTCTGCCCATGGCCTGCCCCATAAGCACTGCTAAATCTTTACGGCCGTGATATTTAAAGGCATGCACCACCTTGGCAATGTCGTATTCGGGTTTGTACCACGCATAGGCACTGACCCGCTCCACCATCTGTTCGCTCCAAAAAAGTCGTTCCAAAACATTACTTTCCGCTCCACGGAGGTGGGTGTAGGGGATGTTGAACCAACAACTTGGGCAAATCTCGCTCTTGGGCTGCGTCCTGCCACACATGGGACAGCGTTCGTCGAACAGCAAGGCCAGTGCGGCGCGGCATATTGTGCGTAACTGTGTCAACCAATAGTGGTGAGGAGAGGGGGCAGACATAAGAGCAAAAGGGTGGGGCAGAGCCCGAACAGAAGAAACAAGGAGATTTTATAGGAAACCGAGGTCGAGTTTGGCTTCTTCGCTCATCATATCACGGTCCCATTCGGGTTCAAACACGAGATTGATGCGTACATCTTTCACGCCCTCCACACCTTCGGTTTTCATGCGCACGTCCTCCATGATGAAGTCGGCCGCAGGGCAGTTGGGTGCCGTGAGGGTCATGTCAATTTCAAGAAGCCCGTCGTCGGCCAAGTCGATATTGTAAATCAACCCGAGATTGTAGATATCTACGGGGATTTCAGGGTCGTATACGGTTTTGAGCACTTCGACAATGCGCTCTTCGATTTGGAGTTTTTCGTAAGGAGTCATGTAGCTGTTGTCTTGAAGATTTATAATTTTCCTGCGTCGGAGTAACTGTAATAGTCGCCATCGATGAGGACAATGTGGTCGATAAATTTGAGTTGCACTGTGCTGCACGCTTGCGCCAATCGTCGGGTCAAATCATCGTCGGCCTGTGAAGGCGTTTTATTACCCGAAGGGTGGTTGTGACAGAGGGCTACGTGGACCGCATCGCACACAAGGGCTTCGCGAAGCACCACGCGCAGGTCGCACAACGAAGCATCTATACCTCCGCGCGAAATCATTACGCTGCGGATAAAGCCCAGTTGTTGGTTGAGGTAGAGGGCGTGAACCTCCTCTGTAGAGCGGCCGCGCAGTCGAGGATAGAAGTGGTTGTAGATGTCTTCCGAGGAATGGAACAACTGAGGGCGAAACTCTTCGCGCTCATGCCGAACCCCCAACTCGCATGCTGCCAAAATAGTGATGGCCTTGGCAGGGCCGATACCATTATAGGCGCAGAGTTCCTCGATGGACTTGCGTCCCAAGAGGCGTAGGCTGCCATTACAATCGTCGAGAATACGCCGCATAAGGGTAACAGCGTCTTCTTTGGCCGAACCGCTGCCCACCAAAATGGCCAGTAGTTCAGCCGGAGATAGAGTGTCGCGATTGCCCCCCATAAACCGCTCGCGCGGTCGCTCATCCACATCCCAATGTTTAATGGATTCCTTTTGTGGCTTCTGAGTCGGGGCTGAGGGCTCAAGCAGTTTCATGAGAGGAGAGTTTATTGATAGAAGTTCTTCTTGAAGGCTTCAAACTCGCCGTGTCCCAAAATCAGGCGTTCCCACACCCCACGCAGAAAGCCCGTACCGTAGCCCATCAGTTGGACGAACGCTGCGGGGACTGCCAAAATGCCCACTATAAATGAGCGGGTCGTGATTGTGGCCGAGAGCAAGATGAGGAAACTGTAGGCTTCGATGGGAGCGAGAAACAAGCGAGGGAGTGCGCGCATCAAATCACTTTCGCAGCTGCCGGCAGCATAGAGCGCAGCAGAAACCACGGCTCCCAGCAGGCACAGGAAGACGCCGAGCGTGAATACTGCCGGCAGCAGGTGCACCGCTTTCAGTGTGCCGGGATGGCGCTTAGTCAAGTTGATGCGTGCAATACCACTGTTGTGTACTTGTTTGAAAAACTTCCGCAAATCGGTGCGGCGTTTGTGGAACACCCAAGCCTCAGGAAACAGTCGGCAGCGGTAGCCTTTTTTGAAAATTCGTGTTGAGAAATCAATGTCCTCGCCAAAGCGCATGGCCGAAAAACCACCCAAAGTGTCGTAAACTTCACGCTTCACGCCCATATTGAAAGAACGAGGGTAGAACTTATCCATTTTGGTTTTTCCTCCACGAATACCTCCTGTGGTGAAAAAGGAAGTCATCGCAAAGTTGATGGCTTTCTGCATCGGTGTGAAGGAGGAGTGGGCGCGATCCGGACCGCCGAAAGCATCGCAAGGCTCGGCAGCAAGTTCGGCATCAATGGCTGCTAAATAGTCGGAAGGTACTAAAACATCGCTGTCGAGAATGATTACATAGTCGCCGACGGCACGTTCCACACCATAGTTGCGCGTTTGTCCCGGCCCGCTATTGGGCTTGGCAAAATAGCGCACATTGAGTTGAGAAGCGTAGCGCTCTACGATTTCAGCACACGGCACCGAACTGCCATCTTCAACAATGATGACTTCAAAATCTTTGACCGTTTGGTGAAGTAGACTCTCAAGGAGTTCGTCGCACTCATCCGGCCGATTGTACACAGGAACGACAATAGAATATCTCATACGATGACAAAAAAGTTGTAAAAGGAGAGGCTCTCCACTGCAAATATACGACTTTGCGGAGAAGTTGCAAAGAAAATAGAGAGTCAATACCCATCTCCTGCTTTTTATTTCTGTTGGAGTTTTACCTCACATTTTATTTCTTTTTATTGCTGTCCGGTAAAATTGTGTGAAGTTAGAAAATCGAAGTCAGGTTCTTCATGTTTTGTGAAAACAGACTTCCAAAAGAGTATTATGGAGGGAAAAGGAACTTGAGTATATTGAATTTGATAGTATGAAAAATACGAGCCTCCTAATCCAATTTGCTCTTCCAACAACTATGTTACAGAAGGTTGTGAAGGTGATTCCATTTTTTTACCGGGCAGCCATAATTTTCTTTGTCCGGCTTTTGCCGCCTCATTATCTCCTTATCGTCCGTACACGTAAGGAAAAACGTCCGTACGTGTACGGAAAGATGTCCTTACGTGTACGGAAATACTTCCTTACGTGTAAAGACGTTTATTATCTCACAAGAAAACAACAGTAGCTTAGGAACAAAGAAGGGTATTGTCCGAAAAAGTGTGTAAGTTTCTCTAATCTACCATCGGAGAGCAAGTCCGAGTGTTGTAACAGTCCCCTTGTGAAACGCTTCCATCGCAGCAGGTGAAAACGTTTTACCGGACAGTAATAATTTCTTTTCTTCGAAAGAAGTTAGAACTTAGACACATATCTTTTATCGAGTATAGTATCTTTATTGTATCGAGGAAACTAAGGTGGAGATTGTTGAAGAAAGCAGCTCATCCTATCTTAGAAAAGCTCCAATTGAATGGGGCCGGTTTGTGGTTTTTCTTTCTTTCGGCCATGGAAAATCTCTATTTTGGAAAATTGTTTGTCGGTGATACACAGTTGACAAACTTTTCCGTATTCCGGAAGTAGTCCTCGGATACGTTTAAGATGAACATCTGCGTTTTCCATACTGGCACAGTGACGCACATAGATTGAAAATTGGAACATCGTAAAGCCGTCTTCAATGAGATGCTTGCGAAAGTCGGCAGCAGCTTTGCGTTCCTTTTTAGTCTCTGTCGGGAGATCGAAGAGGACAAGAATCCACATAATACGATATTCATTCAGGCGTTCCATAATAAAAGATTTAGAAAGAGTCTATCTCTAAGAAGCACTTGATAAAGCAGTATCTTTATATTTTAGGATAACTGATTTTTCGCAATTCATTCGTGAAACATTTTGCCAGTGATGCAGTTGTGAGCGATGCTGCTACCAGTAGCGGACTTCGCTTTCCCTCAACGATAACATCAAGGGTCGGGATTTGCAGGAGGTAGGCTTTGTGCTCCTTGGTTAACTCTTCTTGAAAACCCTCTTGACGAATAAGGGTGAGAACATGGGCGTCTACGTAAGGACGATAAGGCTCCATAATATCATCCGCCAGACAGTAAGCGTTATAGCGATTATGGTGATGAATGCCTAGTGTCGGCAATAGTCCGCTGGAAACTAAAGCGCGAGCAATGATGGCTCGTAGGATAGCATAACCATAGTTAAGTAGATGATTGGGAGCATCTTCTTCCCGTCCACGCTTGAAATGTTCGATTTCTTGAGCGAAGAGGTTTTTCCAATAGTAGGCTGCTGCCCGACCTTCTAAGTTGTTGATATCACCACTGCGCACATCGTTGAACCACTTGTCCATACAGCGTGTTTCAGCAGAGGTTAGCTTTCGCAGCACTGCTGCTTGATTAGCAATTTTCTGTTTAATTGTCTGTTGCCATAACTGTTTTTTTAGAGGTAATGAAGCATTGATTTGAGCATTAAATCGCTCAGATTGCAAGGTGTTTCCAGAAAGAGGAAGTAACAGGCCTGTGGGCATATGATGCGAGTCGCATGTGATGATGGCTACATTGTTGTCAAGGAGTGCCGAGATAAGAGCACTTGTTAAAGTGACTTGTGGATGGTCGACAACTAGTACGCCAATATCCTCAATGGCACGTGTATAAGTTTCTTCACCTTGCGCACCCTCCTTTTGGCTTTCCGTCTTACGAATAACCAACTGTCGAGAGGACAAGGAAAGATAGGCAGGATTGCCAAAATAGAGGGTGCGTTTAATCATAATTTCATCGAATGATTTTGGTAATGTTACCCAGTCGGTCAACTTGAAGTTTCCAACATACGGCTTTTACCATTTCTCCAGTAAGGGCACGTTGGTTTTTAGATTGAGAACTGCCTAATCCGAGTTCGTTTTTTATATTGTTGAGAGGACTACTTACATTGAGAAGGAGGGCTGCTGTGTGGTGAGGAATAAAGTTGGCAGTAGTATCGCTGGAATCAATAAATTTATATATCCGTTCTGTTTTCAGATCTTCAATTTGCACTTCACATCCCATTTCCTCTTCACTGGGAACATAGACTAAATCGTTAGGAGAAAGGAAGAATTTGAGGGGGAAGTTTTTGGCATTACTATTGGGAACCGGTGATAAGCCTTGTTTGAGGCGTTCTATAACTTCGCAGAGTTGGTAAGTTTCATAGGAGCGTTTATTCTCACTCTCTTCGAAGATGGCAAAGTAAAGGTTTGTACCACTCTGAGCCACAACGAACTTTTTCTTGCGGTTGCCTCGTTCTCCTACGCTATACTTATTCCCTAAGGGCTCAAAAATGCGCACTTTCTTGATGGGCTGATGCATTTTTCCATTATTGAACTTTGCAATGTTGTCATTGAGCTCGACAATTCCTTCTGGCGAGAAGGCCGCTTTAGGGTCATTTCCTTTGTACTGTAAGAAGTTGAGCAAAATCTTTTGAATGCCGGTGTCCGTAATTTTAGCAATAGATTTCTTATCAAAACTTTCGTCTAAGGCTTTGCGGGTAGCGACAAGCGGTTGTTTTTCGTCTGTCATCATCCAAATCTCCACTTTACTGATATCTTGCTTCTCGAATTTGTTTCCTAAAGCTTTGAAGTGGGACTTGAGTTGCTTCGTATCGAAATGTTGTGCAACGAGCTTCAATACATATTCGCGCAAGGTTTTATCAACAATGTCTTGTGGACGTCCCAAAGCTTGGGCAAGAGAGACGAGTGAAGTATAACGTAAATTGACGCGTCCATACACGGTTTCTTTGTGCAAAGGTTTACGTATAGCCCATTGTCCTTCTGTCTTTTGGGATATGTATTTTTTCTTACCTTGCTCATCGTAGTGCTGGTAGATATTGGTCGCTTTATTGATAACTCGCACATAGTTTTTGAAACTGACCACAACTTCTCGTAGCGCCAGTTCTGCATCTTGTGTAAAGGAATCCCAAGGCTTGCGCAGTTTACGACCTTTCTCACAAAGTTGATGGCGTAAATCCTCACGACTTTGTGGAGTGGCAGCATGTTCGTTATTGAGATAATTGATGATGTTATGTGAGGCGCAGGCGATGACGAGAGCATCCATCGCATGATGGCGATGATCAATACGTTTCTTGGAATATCCTTTTTGCAATGCGAGCGGCATTGAGGTTTGGAACACACGTTTCCCTTCTTTATTTTCCCAGTGACCAAAGTCTTCAGAAGCGGTCAGTTTGTTGAGACGTTGATATCGGGGAGAAACTATATTGTTCCAGACATCTTGAAGTCCCCAGTCTTTCTTTAGACGGTCGGTGATACCACCGCTGCAAACAAGGACATGCTTTGATTTAGCTTCTTCCTCTCCTTCTTCACGTACGAGATTTGAGAGGAGGGATTGGATGAAACGAGCCACATAGCGAGAGTCGTTGAGCTGGCGTTGTACGAATTCCGTTGGGATATCATCCAGAAGGAGTTTGTGACGTTTTGTAGGGGTATTTTTGTAGATTTGCTTCACTAAACTTTCATATTCATCCACTTTGAGTAGACGTAAATCCCCTAAGGTTTGTGAATGGAAAACTTCTCCTCCGTGTTTGGCAATGAATTCATGGGCAAGCATACTACTTTTGGCCTTGTTAATTTCTGCCTCACAAATCACTTTATTGCTGAACGAGTCATCGAAGAAGCGTTTTTGTGGAATGACATGTTCTATCTCGTAAGCTGTGGTGAAGAGTTGGGTGAGAGAGATGAAGCGACCGGTATAGGGAGATTGGTATTTTTGTTCCAACCAAAGTTTGTAACGCTTCATTTCACTTGAGGAAGGCTGGGCAAGTTGTGAAATTTTGATGATGTCATTATACTCCTTGTCCTCTTTGCTGAGGGTTGCCAAGGCTCCTTCTTCATAAATGCGTAAAATGTCCTGTTGACTGGGAGAATAGGGGCGAACATCCTTAATGGCAACGTCATTTTTGAGTTCCATAAGCAGCGACTTGATACGCAAATTGGTATTTTCATTGCGCTGTATGCGCTGCTGTGCTTCTTGTCGCTGTTTGGCCGTCTTTTTCATTTCACGCCCCATTTCGAGATGGATTTCATCGATGTCTCCGATTTTTGTCCAAATCTCGTGGACTGTGCGTAAGGTTTCAAGCACCACTTGCTCGACAATAGGGTTGCGGAGAGAGTGTTGCTTAAAATTACGGATGTAGTTTTGCAAATCTTGTGGGGTGAGCCAGCGAACAATTTCACTTACTTCACTATGACGTCCATAAATGATATAACTTGCCAACCAAACAGGAAGCCCCTGAAAGTCCTCGAGTTTTTGGAGAGGATAAGCCTTGTGTTGCATTTTGTCAAGCAACTTCTTTTCAACATGGCCTGCAATTATATCTTCAATACGTGCACGCGTGACAGCGTCAATGTTGGTTGGATTCCAAAATGAACCTTTACGGAGAAGGGGTAAAAAGCGCTTAATTGCTTTTTCTGAGAAAGCGCCATATTCTTTATCGAATGGTTTGATACGTGTGAATACTTTGACGGCTTCATGACTTAAACCACGTTTGTAAAGAGCTTGCTCCAACTCTAACTTGTCGGTAACGGAGTAGAGGAGATGCCACCACTGCATTTCTCTTTCTCGTGTGTTGAGTTCTGCCGTGTCCATTCCGGATTTTTGGAAAGCACGAAGGAGGGTAGCACGCGTTTCGTT
Source organism: uncultured Alloprevotella sp. (assembly GCA_963544845.1). Classification (GTDB taxonomy): domain Bacteria; phylum Bacteroidota; class Bacteroidia; order Bacteroidales; family Bacteroidaceae; genus Alloprevotella. The sequence continues at coordinate 5,308 of CAUUGL010000023.1, read as the reverse complement.
GCAGGGATAAGTTTTTTCCTTGTCCTCTGAGTAATTCCAATAGATAGGATAAGTGCTGTTTTTTCCTCGTGGCTTTTTCAACCCGAAGAAGTCTTTGAAGAGAGTGTCTTGATTGATTTCTTTGCGGTCGTTGAGAAATGTGTAAAGTCGTTCCCAATCTTCAGAGGTAGAGATGTATTTTGAAGTTACCTCTTCTTGGCTCTCACGATCGAAAAGGCGGATATTGGTGATGAATTGCCACAAACGAAATTCTTGATAATAGGGGTTTGAGCGGGCAATACATTTAATGGGGTGATCAATACATTCACCTGTTTCGAGGTCTATGGATGTTCGTTTCTCAAGTGGACAATTGCTGATTAAACTTTTCTTACTTTTGAGCGGACGTTGGTAGAAAATGATATCATCGAGGAAGAGATGGGTGAAATCCTTGCCTTGCAGACTTTGGCGTTGAGCCTTATTGTTGGCATAGAGATTTTCGATGCAAGACTGCAGTAAGGTTGAGTCTCGTAACTCAGGTATGAAGGCGGCCTGTTTAGTGAGAATGGCACGCAACTCCTCCTTGTAAAATTTGCGTTCAATGGTATGTACGAAGTTGCCCCTGATTTTTATTTTTGGACGGTCGCGCAAGGCTTGGTAGATAAAAGTACCTACATGTAGGCCGCTCTGTTCAATATCATGCTCAATGCGTTTTTTACGAAGTGTCCAGTCATCTTCCTGAGGAGAGCGTAAACTGCGCTTAACCTTTCCTTCTTTATCGAGTTTCAAGGTAACACCATCAGCTTCGTATTCTGTGGTAACAATGAATTGGCGTGTCTGACCAACCCAGTTGTCCAATGGAATAGCGCTTGCCCTCGGATAAATCATACCATTGTCGAGGTGTACGTTGTACCAAGTGTTTTTACCTTTCTTGTTGTCGCTGGCTTCGACGCGTACCACGCGAGCTTCTAAAAACTCAACGCGTTTAGTGACATCCTCTTCCTGCTCTTCGCCACGCAGCTGATAGTAGCCACGCTTTTGGTTAAAACTCAAAATAATCCAGGCCAGTTCTTCTTTGCTGATGGGAGCATGTAAAGCTTTGTCGCGTAAATAGTAAAGTGTCCAATCGAGTGGAACTTTTTGATCAGCAGGCCATGTTGGATTGTGTGCCATAAAGTCGGCAATCATTTCATGGAACGAGTCCATAAAAAGAAATTCCATTTTGCCATCCTTGTTGGGCTTCCAAGCCAATTTTGGCTCACTGTTGTCAAGGAACTTGCCATAGGTGTTGTTTTGGGTCTTGTCCCAACCTATGGATTGATCAAAATGCGCAGGAAGAAACCCTATTGTATGCAGCACACGAAACAGGCGTTCTCTTCGGAGTAGTGAACGTTCGCGCAAACGACGTACCGAGCGATAACCTGTGCGTTCTGCGGTTTGTGACACACTGACGCCACTTTCAAAGCGGCTCATCACGTCTTGCGACATAGGGATAATACGACTGCCCAAACGTAGTTTTTCAATCAGATTTCCATTGTCGTCAAAGACAATATAAGCCCAACCAATACTATTGGTTCCTAAATCAAGGCCAAGGATTCGTTTCATGTTTTAAGATTATGAGGTAAGGTAAATAAAATAAGAATAAGAGATTTGCGGTCCACTACAAAGCATCACCATCGAAACGCAGAGGCAGCAGTGCAGAGGCAGTTTCGACTTCAAAGATGCCGTTGCGACCATAGAGCAGAACGCGGATAGGGTGGCCGTAGCGCTTTTCAGTTTCGACCAAAACTTGGCGACACACACCGCAGGGACTGATGGGGTTTTCCAAAAACTGCTGGTCTTCTTCGCGCCAAGCCGCCACTGCAATGGCCACGGGAGCCACATCGGGCTGACTGGCGTTGGCATAGAAGATGGCAGTGCGTTCTGCGCAAGTGCCTGCGGGATAGGCAGCATTTTCTTGATTGGAGCCGCACACAATCTCGCCATTTTCCAATAACAATGCCGCACCTACATGAAAATGAGAATATACAGCATAACTGTTTTTTGTGATTTCTTTGGCGTGTTCCACTAAGCGGCGGTCTTGTTCGGAGAGTTCCGCACCATCAGCAGCGTAATGGGTTATGGTAGTGTTGATTTGAGTTTTTTTCATATGAATAAACGATAAAGGTGAGATGTAAGAGATGTTGTAACTGCAAATTTACTTAAAAGCTGCACTCCGGCAAGTCTGTGAGGCTGCATTTTTGTGGAAAAGAAGCGAAAAAATAACGATTACGGCTTTTTTTTCGTAATTTAGCACCTCAAAATCACTTTCCTAACTCATGCACAGACCCCTTTCTCTCATTTTCTTAGGCTTGGTTATTTTGCTGACAGCTTGCCGTTCGGACGCATCGCGAGCCTCTGACCGCCGCCGGCAGGCCGAAGAGCAAGCCCGGCGCTTCTTGTCCGAAGCGCGTGCTCATTTGCAACAGCGCAATTTCATCAAGGCCCGACAGCGCATTGAAGAGATGCGCGATAGTTGCCGTTATGCGCTTCAAGCCCGCGAAGAAGGGATAGTGCTTTTGGATAGTGTGGAGTTGCTCATGGCGCAGCAACATCTCCGAGAAATTGACGAAAAATGGCAGGCCGCGCAACGCCAACCCTCAAAGGCCGATGCCGAAAGGCTTCATCAGCAATTTGACGAAACGTGTAGGCAGGTGAAATTTTATCAACGCAAACTTCAACATGACAAACAGCAACGCAGGTCACATCCTTGATCCCTATCGTCAGGAGGACGAAACTTTTTTGGCGCGTCCCGATAGTTTTTGGCAGGAACAACTCAACGACAGCCAATGGGATGCCGTGCGCCATTGCGATCGTCCGCTTTTGGTGATTGCCGGAGCCGGATCGGGCAAGACACGGGTATTGACCTATAAAATTGCCTATCTGTTGGAGCACGGCTATCGGCCTTGGGAGATTTTGGCACTCACCTTTACCAATAAAGCGGCCAAAGAAATGAACGAACGCATTGCCCGCATCGTTGGGACAGGGCGTTCTCGCGGATTGTGGAGCGGCACGTTCCACAGTTGCTTTGCACGCATTCTTCGCGCTGAAAGTGAGGCTGTTGGGATGAAGTCTGATTTCTCAATCTACGATTCGGCCGATTCGCGCTCACTCATCAAAAGCATTATCAAAGAGAGGGGACTAAACGACAAAACTTACACGCCATCACGCATCCAAGGGCGCATCTCCTCTGCCAAAAATAACTTGATTCTGCCGCAGGACTACGCGGCAGATGCACAAATCCAGGCCTATGACCAACGCGAAGGCATCGGCGAAACCCACCATATCTATACTGAGTATTTTCGACGCTGCCGCATGGCAGGGGCGTTCGATTTCGATGATTTGCTGCTCTACACCTACCTGCTGTTTGCCCACAACGAAGAAATTCGCCAACGCTACGAACAGCGTTTCAAATACCTGCTGGTCGATGAGTATCAAGACACCAATTACGCCCAGCACGCCATTGTATCGTTGCTCACACGCGACAATCCCCATATCTGCGTGGTGGGCGATGATGCGCAGAGCATCTACTCCTTCCGCGGAGCTAAAATTGACAATATCCTCCACTTTCACCATCAATACCCTACGGCGGTTACGGTGAAACTTGAACAAAACTACCGTTCAACACAAAACATTGTCGGAGCGGCCAACAGCATCATTGCCCACAATAAAGGGCAGATTGAAAAGGTGGTGTTCAGCGAAAATGCCGAAGGCGACAAACTTTTGATTATGCCTGCCGCGACCGACAAAGAAGAGGCGGCCAAGGTGGTGGGGGTGATTGCGCGCCTGCATCGGAGCGAACAGGTAGGGTTTGAGCAAATGGCCATCCTCTACCGTACCAATGCGCAAAGCCGATCGTTTGAGGACGTGCTGCGCGAACGTAATTTTCCCTACCGAATCTACGGCGGACTTTCGTTCTATCAGCGTAAAGAAATCAAAGATATCTTAGCCTATCTCCGCCTGTTGAGCAATCTGGATGATGAAGAGGCCTTCAAGCGCGTGGTCAATTATCCTGCTCGAGGCATTGGTAACACTACGCTTCAAAAACTCTTTACGGCTTCGCGCGAACACGGAGTGAGTCTTTGGAGTGTGGCAGAGCACCCTGCCGATTACGGCGTCAATCTCAATCGAGGCACGCTGGGGAAACTAGATGCCTTCTGCAATCTCATGCTTGATTTTCAAGTGCAGGCCGGCAATCTCGGTGCTTTCGATCTCGTCTTGAAGGTCATCAATGACTCCGGCATCAAGGTTGATCTTGACCGCGAAGACGGGCCGGAAGGCGACAGTCGTCGTGAGAATGTCGAGGAACTGCTCAGTGCCATTCGTTCGTTTGAACACGAGGTCTTGGGCGATGCGATGCAGGGGCGTGTCCCCATCACCGACTATCTGCAACAATCGGCCTTGCAGACCGACGCCGATGAAAAAGATGATGGGACGCCGAAAATAACGCTTATGACCATTCACGCGGCCAAAGGGCTTGAGTTCGATGCCGTCTTTGTTACCGGATTGGAAGACAATCTTTTTCCCGGTAGTCAGGCGCGCCTTTTCGCCAACGAGATGGAAGAAGAACGCCGTCTTTTCTATGTGGCTGTGACACGTGCCAAGCGCTTCTGTTATCTGACTTATGCCCAGTCGCGTTATCGCTACGGTAATCTGGAGTTCTCCGAAGAGAGTCCCTTTGTGGGAGAAATTGACAAACGCTTTGTGGTGAAAGATGCGGCTTCGGGGTCAGACCTGATGAGCGGTATCGCTCCTTCTTTGCGTAAAGCCTTGTTTGGGGGCGGAACGGCTTCCGAACCTCCGCGCCCTCAGTCCGGCTTTCGTCCTACCCGCTTCATGGCTCCCCCTTCCGAACGTCCGACTTCACCGGTTTCCCCTTCGCCCACCAAAACTTTGCGGCGTGTGGCGGCGTTGCCCACCAACGGTAGTGGAGCGGGACAGCCGAATGGGCTCGCTGCAGGGGAACTGATAGAGCACGACCGTTTCGGGCGTGGCCGCATCACGCAACTTGAAGGCAGCGGCGACAACGCTAAAGCTGTTGTGGAGTTCGACCAAGTCGGACGCAAGAATCTCCTGCTCAAATTTGCAAAGTTCAAAGTCGTTGAGGAATAAAATTTCCTCCTTCTGATAAGGAAACTGAGCTTTTGGTCTCCTTCTCTTTTCTACGGCAATCGTTGATGAAAAACATCAATGGTTGCCGTTTTTTCTTAGGTTGGGAATAAAATTCCCAGAGCTTGGGGATAGTGTCCTATATTTGTGTGTAAGCTCCAAAGTTCTTATTTTTGTGGTGAAA
>CAUUGL010000022.1:0-28930 GCA_963544845.1 uncultured Alloprevotella sp. | reverse complement strand
GTTCAAGACCTCGGGGAGCATTCCCACAGATATACGCTTCGTTCTGTGCCCCATATGAGCACTGCGAAAACCCTCCGTAGCGACCAGTATCTCCAAATCCAAAACGCCAAAGTGACTTTGGGAGGCTCAATCACTGCGGATTTCAATTAAGAAGAGGGATGCACAAAGCGGCTTTGTAGGATTTTAATTCGACAGCGGATAAAAGATGACAAAGCGACATCCGATTATTATGTTCTGACATTTCGGTGGAACAGCCCACCTTTAACCCTCAGCACACGACATCATGAAAATACTTCATAAAGCCCTCATGGGCGCTCTCCTCAGCAGCGCAGCTTTCACTGCCGCAGCACAAGAAATGCGCACTTCCTATTTTATGGAAACCGCAAAGTTCCGTCATCAACTCAACCCGGCTTACATCAGTGAACAGCCGTATCTGTCGATGCCTTTTCTGGGCAATTTCAATCTCGGCGGAGTCGGCAATTTCGGAGCTAAGACCTTCATCTATGATATCGACCCTGCCAAGAACAATGGTCACCGCTATGGTACCTTCCTACATCCCGAAGTGAGCAACCAACAGTTTTTCGATGCCTTAGGTACGAAAGACATACAGGGGGGGCTCTATCTCAATATGAACCTCATCTCTGTGGGTTTCAATGCTTGGCAGGGACACAATGTCGTGGATGTTAATCTGCGTTCTAATACCGATTTCAACATCCCCAATCAACTTTTCCATTTTGCCAAAGAAGGTGGAGCAAACACCAGCTACAACCTGTCTGATTTTGGTCTGAAAAGCCAGACCTATATGGAGGTTGCTCTTGGGCACTCGCACACCATCAACGATCATCTTGTTGTGGGAGGTAAAGCCAAACTCTTGTTCGGTTTGGCCTATGCCAATCTGAAAGTAAAGCAACTTGACCTCACCCTCGATGACAACAAGTGGGAGGTGGCGGGGCAGGCCGAAGGCGCCATCGCTCTTCAAAACACCCACTTTGAGATGGACAACAAAGGCCGTATAGACCAACTCCAGGATTTCAAAGGCGGTATGACCGGCTTCGGTGTGGCTTTCGACCTCGGTGCCACCTACAAAGTTCATGGCATGGAAAACCTCACCGTGAGTGCTGCGCTCAACGACATGGGGGGTATCAACCATTATCAGGCGCAAAACCTGAAAACGAAGGACAACGCTAAGTGGACGTTCAGTGGGTTCCGCCAAGCCTATGTGGCTTCGGATAAAGCCAACTCCCAAGAACTGGGAGAGGAATTAGACCATATGGGCCAAGATTTGAAGGATATGCTCAATCTCTACGACACCGGCAAGAAGGGCAGCGGGCAAGGTTTGGCCACTACGCTCAATATCGGTGCGGAGTATGTGCTGCCGGCTTACGATAAACTGAGTTTCGGCATCCTTCACTCTCATCGCATCAACGACATTTATAGTTGGAGTTCCACGATGCTCAGTGCCCGTGTTCGTCCTATCAATCTTGTAGAAGTCGGCATTAGCACCGCCTTTACCAGCACCGGCACGCAGTTTGGCGGTATGCTCACGCTCAATGCCCAAGGCTTTCACTTCTTTGTGGCTGCCGACAGCTTCTTGGGCAAACTTTCCAAGCAGGGCATTCCCGTCAATAGTATGAATTCCAACATCGCTTTGGGGGTAGGCTTCCCTCTCTCTTCTACCTCAAAGCGTTAGTATTCGTTTGTTTCACAGACGTTTTCTCGCCACGACAGTACTCAAAACTCATACTTCATTTTATCATCAGAAAAACTTTTACCGGACAGCAATATAATAAAAATCACCCCGAAAGTCACATGACTTTCGGGGTGATTTTTACGGATACGTTGGTTCTGCCGTTTTAGGCTTCTTCTTGGTGAGAACGGCGGGGACGACGCTCGCCATCTTCGCGGCGGGGGCGACGTGCAGGACGTTCTTCCCAGCCCTCAGGCTTTTCGGTGAGAACCTTGTGTGAGAGGCGGAATTTGCCCGTCTTTTCGTCGATTTCGAGGAGTTTCACCTGAATCTTGTCGCCTTCCTTGATACCGGCATCTTCAACACTTTCGAGACGGTTCCAAGAGATTTCGCTGATGTGGAGCAAACCTTCCTTCGAGGGCATGAACTCAACGAAGCAACCATAAGGCATGATGCTTACCACCTTGGCATCGTAAACTTCGCCCACTTCGGGAATGGCAACGATAGCGCGAATCTTGGCAACGGCAGCATCGATGCTGTCCTTGTTGGGGGCAGAAACTTGAATCTTACCCACACCGTCAACTTCTTCGATGGTGATGGTAGCGCCGGTTTCTTCCTGCATACCTTGGATAATCTTTCCGCCGGGGCCGATGACAGCACCAATGAATTCTTTGGGGATTTCCAGGGCTTCGATGCGGGGAACGTGAGGCTTGTAATCTTCGCGGGGCTGGTCGATGGTCTTCATCATCTCACCGAGGATGTGTTCGCGACCGGCTTTGGCTTGTGCGAGCGCTTTTTCGAGGATTTCGTAAGAAAGACCATCGCACTTGATGTCCATTTGCGTAGCGGTCAAACCCTTGAGCGTACCGGTAGTCTTGAAGTCCATGTCGCCGAGGTGGTCTTCATCACCGAGGATGTCGGAGAGGACGGCATACTTGTCTTCACCGGGATTCTTGATAAGACCCATGGCGATACCTGACACGGGAGCCTTGATGGGCACACCGGCATCCATGAGCGAGAGCGTACCTGCACAAACGGTAGCCATAGAAGACGAACCGTTAGATTCGAGGATGTCGCTCACCACACGCACGGTGTAGGGGAAGTTTTCGGGCAGCTGACCCTTCAAACCACGCCAAGCCAAATGACCGTGACCGATTTCGCGACGACCTACGCCGCGTTGAGCGCGGGCTTCACCTGTAGAGAAGGGAGGGAAGTTGTAGTGAAGGAGGAAGCGCATATAGCTCTTGTCCAGCACATCGTCCACCATCTTTTCGTCGAGCTTCGTGCCGAGGGTGGTTGTGGTCAAACTCTGCGTTTCGCCACGTGTGAAGATGGCTGAGCCGTGAGGACCGGGAAGGGGGTTGACTTCGCACCAGATGGGGCGGATGTCGGTGGTCTTACGGCCGTCGAGACGTACGCCTTCGTCGAGAATGCAGCGGCGCATAGCGTCCTTTTCCACGTCGTGGTAGTAGCGGTCGATTAGTGCATTCTTTTCTTCGAGTTCATCGGCAGAAAGTTCGGTGTGTGCAGCGGCATAGCCTTCCTTGAAGGCTTCACGCACAGCTTCGAAAGCCTCGAAACGCTCGTGCTTCTCAAGTGCCTGCTTGGTGATGTCGTAGCACTTTTGGTAGCATTCGCTCTTGAGTTGCGCACGGAGGTCTTCGTCGTTCACTTCGTGGCAGTATTCGCGCTTCACATCCTTGCCCAACTCCTTAGAGAGTTCCTTTTGGATTTGGCACATAGGTTTAATGGCTTCGTGAGCCACCTTGAGGGCTTCGAGGAGAGCGCTTTCGGGCACTTCGTCCATTTCGCCTTCGACCATCATGATGTTCTCTTCGGTAGCCGCAACCATAAGATCCATGTCGGCACCCTTGAGTTGTTCGAAGGTGGGGTTGATCACAAATTCTCCGTTGATGCGAGCCACGCGCACTTCAGAGATAGGACCATCAAAAGGAATGTCGGTGCAAGCCAAAGCAGCAGAAGCAGCGAAACCGGCAAGAGCATCGGGCATATCAACGCCGTCGGCGCTGAAGAGGGTGATATTCACATAAACCTCAGCGTGATAGTCGCTGGGGAAAAGGGGGCGGAGGGCACGATCGACAAGGCGTGAAGTGAGGATTTCATAATCGCCGGCACGACCTTCGCGCTTGGTGAATCCACCAGGGAAGCGACCTACGGCCGAATACTTTTCCTTGTAATCGCATTGGAGGGGCATAAAATCGGTGCCGGGGGCAGCGTCTTTGGCACCGCAGACAGTGGCCAGCAGCATGGTGTTGTTCATGCGGAGCATCACAGCACCATCAGCCTGCTTGGCAAGCTTACCGGTCTCGATGCTGATGGTGCGTCCATCGGGCAAAGAGACCGTCTTTGTAATAACGTTCATCTAATGTAAATTGTATTGTGTAAATGATATATCGAGAAATGCGCGGCAAATATACTAAAAATCTTTGACAATCAGAGTGATTACCGCGATTATTTTTCAGAAAGAGGAGCGAACGTGACGATGCTGCGGGCAATGATGGTTTCGCTGCCATCGGCAGCCGGACGCACGATACGCAGCGCAAATTGCCGTTCGTCCAGTTCATCACGGAAAATGTGGAAGCGGTCGCCACAATAGCCTTCGAGACCATAGCTCATTTCAATACGTGCCACACGATGATGGTCGTGCCATTCTTTGGGGAAAGTATCCAACACCATATCAATGTAGCGAATAGAATTGACATGTCCGTTGATGTCCAAATCACTGTACACAGCCGTATGCTTGAGCACCGGATTAGAAGCTATACAACGACCGCGCGAAGGACGCGCAACAGGCACTTCTTCCGCCAACAGAACGTGAGAAAATCCACCATCCGGAAGCTCTTCAAGATTGACGGGCTGACGTGTAGTGTAGTCGATGAGTGCCCATGTAGAGGTGCCATGTCCATAGACTCTGCCATCCACACCGGTAATGCTGTAAAGACGGTCGGTAAATTGCCCAAAAATACGCTTTACCCACGTTGAAATCTCGTAGCGTTCCCCTGTCATCGGTAGTTCATCAACCTCCAAAATGAGGCGCGCCAACACCCAGCCCCGATGCTGCGCTTTCATATAAGTATGCCCAAATCCGTGAGCTTCGGCATGGAGGGTAGAGGCACGTAAAACTTGATTACCTAAATTGCTCCATGAGAGCCGACCGGTGTAGTCTTCTTGAAAAGGTTCCACCAAAAACGGAAAACCGAGTTTCTTATCTTTCATAAGGAATCTTGTTTTAAGGTAGGTGTGGACTGTTGAAAATTCGGTAGTCCCCACTAATAAAACGACTATTTTTTGCTGGCGATGGTGGTGAATTAGAACAAAAGTCGTACTTTTGCGCACGAATATCCCTTATTGTCATTCACTTTTCATCTCACTTTTTCTCATGGCAAAATACGGTTACGAACCCTATCCCCCCGAGGCCATCAACGAACTCCTCCAATGGTACGAGGATCGGATGGATAAAATCCCACACACCTCGCTCTATCTCAAAAAGGATATGCACATTCCCGATGTAGCCTTTATGGTCGGACAGTACATGCCCTTCGTTAAGCGTCACCGCGAGAGCCTGACCTACACACCGCAAATCCGGCACATGTTTTGGCTGCGTGAAAAACTCCGTGAAATGGGCTTATAGTTCATCAGTCGCGACGTGTAAAGTATCGTTTCAGTCGACGCCAACCTTCCACTCCCAAGATGGTCAGGCCGGCATATTGAAAAGTCTTGGCCAAACCGAACCAGACCACCCACCACATACCTTTTTCTCCTCCGCTCATCGCTCCACCTAAAAGGAGTGGCGCAAAGGAAATAAGATAACACGGCACACAAAGACTGAGCACAATCACACCGGTGCGAAAAGAAAAACGACTCAACCGAGCCTTCACTTGAAGGAAAAATGCACGCATAGAGGGATAAAGCATTAGGTTTTCTGGGGCAAAGGTACAATTTTCTATCGGCGCAGCCAAACTCCCTCTCTCTGTTTCTCCCACTTCTTCTTGTGCATAGGGTTGTTCATCCCCTTCCTCTTGAGGTCGTTCCGGATAGATGGGGAGGAATGTCAGCTTTTTCAACAGTAAGCCCTTCCCCGCGGTACTGGCTTCTCTCCTTATCGTTTATCTCCAAAACGGCAACTCGCCGCAACAAAACGACTGCCCCTCCACCGAGAGCAGTCGCTTTTTATATAGAGAAAACGCCCTGAATGCGAATTATTTCGTATTTTTGTGCGCGAAATTTATACACTATCGATTATGATGACAGCAAACGAAATACGCGAAGCCTACAAGCGCTTCTTTGAGGAGAACGGCCACCTCATCGTTCCCTCTGCCCCTATGGTGATTAAGGACGATCCCACCCTGATGTTTACCAATGCGGGAATGAACCAATTTAAGGACATCATCCTCGGTCACACCGAACCCAAAAGCCGCCGCATGACCGACTCGCAGAAATGCCTCCGCGTCAGTGGTAAGCACAACGACCTCGAAGAGGTGGGACACGACACCTACCACCACACGATGTTTGAGATGTTGGGCAACTGGTCGTTTGGCGATTACTTCAAAGAAGAAGCCATCATCTTCGCCTACAAGTTTTTGGTAGAAGTGCTCAAAATCGACCCCAAAAACCTCTATGTCACCGTGTTTGAAGGCGACAAAGAGGCCGGTCTCGAGCGCGACGACGAAGCTGCTTCTATCTGGGAGCGCTATTTCCCCAAGGATCACATCATCAACGGCAATAAGCACGACAACTTTTGGGAAATGGGCGACACTGGCCCCTGCGGCCCCTGCTCCGAAATTCACATCGACGGCCGCTCGGAGGAAGAAAAGGCCAAGGTGCCCGGAGCATCGCTCGTCAATCAGGACAACCCTGAGGTCATCGAGATTTGGAACCTCGTCTTTATGCAGTACAACCGCAAGGCCGATGGTTCCCTTGAAGGGCTGCCCCACAAGGTGATTGACACCGGTATGGGTTTTGAACGCTTGGTGCGCGTGCTTCAAGGCAAGAACTCCAACTACGATACCGACATCTTCCAGCCCATCATCCGCAAAATTGCTGAATTTTCGGGCTTCACCTACGGCCAAGAAGAGAACGTCGATGTGGCTATGCGTGTCATCGCCGACCACCTGCGTGCCATCGCCTTCTCCATTGCCGACGGACAACTGCCCTCCAATGCCAAGGCTGGCTACGTCATTCGCCGCATCTTGCGCCGTGCCGTGCGTTATGCCTACACCTTCCTCAACCAGCGCGAAGCATTTATTTGCAAGCTCATTCCGACGCTCGTGCAGGAAATGGGCGGCGCCTACCCCGAACTCCCCGCTCAGCAGGAACTCATCACCAAGGTCATTCGCGAAGAAGAGGACTCCTTCCTCCGAACTCTCGCCACGGGCATCAACCTCCTCGAAGGCGTCATCAGCGACACCAAGGCTGCCGGAAAAGCAGTGGTTGACGGACAAAAGGCTTTCACGCTCTTTGATACCTATGGTTTCCCCCTCGACCTTACCGAACTCATCTGCTCTGAAGCCGGTCTCACGGTAGACGAAGACGGCTTTAATGCCGAAATGCAGAAGCAGAAAGAGCGTGCGCGCAATGCTGCCGCCTCGGAAATGGGCGACTGGGTCGTGCTCGCCGAAGGAGAAACTACCTTCCACGGTTGGGATTTCACCGAATACGGCTGCCGCATTTTGAAATATCGCCAAGTGCAGCAGAAGAAGCAAACCTACTTCGAGTTGGTGCTCGACCACACGCCTTTCTATGCAGAAATGGGCGGACAGGTAGGCGACCAAGGCGTACTGATTAACGGGGAGGAAACGGTTGAGATTTTTGACACCAAGCGTGAAAACAACCTCCCCATCCACCTCACTAAGAAACTGCCCGCTCATCCCGAGGCCGAATTTATGGCCTGCGTAGATGTCGATAAGCGCCATGCCTGCGAAGCCAACCACACCGCGACGCACCTCATCGACCAAGCCCTCCGCGAAGTGCTCGGCACGCACGTTGAGCAAAAGGGATCGCTCGTCACGCCGCAGAGTCTCCGTTTCGACTTCTCCCACTTCCAAAAGGTCACTCCCGAAGAAATTCGCCAAGTGGAGCGTCTGGTCAACAGCCGCATTCGCGAAAATATGCCCCTCCAAGACCACCGCGACATGGACATCGCCGATGCCAAGGAAATGGGGGCAATCGCTCTCTTTGGCGAAAAGTACGGCGACAAAGTGCGCGTGGTGCAATTTGGCGACAGCGTAGAGTTTTGCGGTGGATGCCACGCTAAGAGCACCGGCCAACTGGGGCTGTTCCGCATCGTTTCCGAAAGCAGTGTCGCTGCAGGTGTGCGTCGTGTTGAGGCCATCACGGGCGAAGCTGCCGAAGAAAGCATTTATCTCCAACAAGACATCATCTCAAGCGTGGGTGCTTTCTTCAACAATGCCAAAGACGTTACGGCTGCCGTACGTCGTGCCATCGAAGAAAATTCCGACCTTAAGAAGCAGGTGGAAGCCGCTGTGCGCGAACGTGTGGGACAACTGAAAGGCCGTCTCATCGAAGCCGCCAAAGAAGTGGACGGTGTGAAGATTATCGCCCAAGTTATTCCGATGGACGTAGATCCTGCTGCCGTAAAGGATCTCGCTTTCCAAGTGGCCGGTCAGTTGCCCGAAAGCACTTTTATCGTTTTGGGTTCCAAGCACGACGACAAACCGCTCCTTACGGTCATGGTCAGCAAAGACCTCGTGTCCGGCCGTTCACTCCATGCCGGCAACCTCGTGAAGGAAGCTGCCCGTCTCATCCAAGGTGGTGGCGGCGGTGCTCCTCACTTTGCCACTGCCGGAGGTAAAAACACTGCCGGCCTTGACGATGCCGTGGCCAAGGTGCTCGAACTTGCCGGTTTCTAATTGAGCGTTAAGTTTTCCGCTTGTGTTTTTTAGATTCAGACCAAGTAGAAAATATATTTTGTGAAAGCATATTGATCAAGTCGGTATGAATATAATTTAGGCTGTAAGCTCCTTTCTTTATGGGGCTTACAGCCTAAATTGGTGTATAGGTCAATTTTGCAGGCTAATCGGATGAGGAGGCTTGTATCTTTCCGTACCATCATTTCAATAGATGTGAACATATTTACGAAAACAGTACCGTGAACAGCCGGTCAGCTTCCTTTCCAACGCTTCCCGAGAGAATATACAGGCTTACACACTTTTTCGGACAAGATCTGCCCTGCCCGAAGTCGGGAAGCTCCTAAGCTGTCGTTAGAAGGTCTGGTCATTGCAACTACGTTGTGTTATCCATCTTCTTTCTTCCTAAACTACTGTTGTTTTCTTGTGAGATGATAAACGTCTTTACATGTAAGGAAATTCGTCCGTACACGTACGGAAATATTTCCGTACGTGTACGGACGTTTGCTCTTACGTGTACGGACGATGAAAGGATAACGAGGCGGCAGAAGCCGTACAAAGAAAATTATTACTGTCCGATAAACTTTAGGAGGTTAGAGAATTGGAGCAAAAATCTCTATCCCTCTAAATTTTACCGGAGAGCAATAATCTCAAAGCCTCCACTACCTACATTTGTAAGAATGTTTGGATGGGTGTGGAGAATAAAGTCAACAATTTCCTTACGACAGGTACTTTTACACCTTATGAAACCAAGGTGTTCATCCTTACAGAGAAAATTCCACTACGGCTGTTGCTCCTTTGCTGCAAGAGTCCAAACAAGCGGAAGATACCTTCGCTCATCAGCACCTTCACGACCTCACCGGTCGTAGAGTAAATGCCACTGCTTCGGGCATCTACGTTTTGGAGAATGGCATGAAAGTCATCCGATAGAGAGATGGGGGTACCAGTATAGGCAACAAAAATAATGCTCCTTACTTTTTCTCTCACAACCTGCGTTCAGTCTAAGGAAATACCTCAAAAAAGATAAAAGGAGTGTGGCAAAGCGCCATTCCCTGCAACAGTTACTATCATTTGTAAAGTGCAACCGCCATCAAAGAGCAAAAACTCTAAGATGGCGGTTTTATTGGTTTATCCCCGAATTGTATTGATCTTACCGGTATCGCTCTTCGGGGCTACGCACCCCGGCTGCGCGGTAAACGTCTGTGAAACAAACTACTTGTTGCACTTCGATTTTGAAGGTACATAGTCACGAAAGAAAACCATGACTTCACCATAGAGATACCTAAGAAGGAGTGAAAAAATACCCACTTTCGGGTATTGTATGCATTTCTCTAAATCAATACCTTTGCACTCTCATCTCAATAGTAACATCAAAGAAATAAAAATAATACGATATTGCAAAGGCTTTATTTTCTATTGTTTTACGTAATGTTGTTTCTGTCGACTCTTCCAGTCGTTGCTCAAGTTGCGGTACGAGCACGGGTGCTGGATCAGCAGACGAGCGAACCACTTTCCGGAGCGTGGGTCAAGTTGTATGGGCCTATGCGCAAGATGGTGGCGACAGATAGTGATGGGTATTTCACCCTTAAGGCTGATAGCGGAATGGAGGTTAGCATCTCTTTTTTAGGATACAAAGAGCTGAAAACGAGGCTGTGGAATAATGCTACCTATCGCCTATTGCCCTCTACGAATTTGCTGAAAGAAGTCGTGGTGACGGCCATAGAACGTCGGGGTTTAACCTCATCCTCCGTTATCGGTAAACAGGCTATGCAACACTTGCAACCCTCGAGTTTTACCGACCTGATGGAACTCTTGCCGGGAGGTATAGCCAAGGACCCAAATTTGACAACGCCCAATGTTATTAAGTTGCGAGAGGTGGGACGCCCTTCAGAAAAATATAATACTTCTTCATTAGGCACGAGTTTTGTGATAGATGGTGCACCTCTATCGACTAATGCAAATATGCAGTTCATGAACGGAGCTTGGGATAGTAAGACAACTTCTCGAGATTTTACTAATGCGGGGGTGGATATGCGTTCCATCTCGACCGATGATGTGGAGCAGGTGGAAGTTGTGCGTGGCATTCCCAGTGTAGAATATGGAGACCTGACGAGCGGCCTTGTGAAGATAAAGCGTCGTCGTGGGGGACACAACTTGCAAGCGCGATTCAAAGCCGATATGGAGAGTAAACTACTGCACTTATCGAAGGGGATGGAGTGGAATAACCAGCAGTGGACGCTCAACCTTAGTTCTGATTGGCTGAATGCCAATGGCGACCCACGCAATATATTGGAGACTTACCAACGCTTATCGTTTTCCGCGAGAGGGGGACATCGCTGGAGCAACCAACGCCGGCAATGGGATGCTATACTCAACCTTGACTACTCAGGTTCGTTTGATGATGATAAGATAGATCCTGAACTCAACTATGGTGGAGTAGATACATATCGAAGCGATCGCAACCGATGGGCTGCAAACTTCACCTTAAGGCAAATGAGCCTGAGCGCCACAGATTGGTGGCGGTCAGCCGAATTATTAGCCTCGATGACTTTTGAAAAAGATTTGCTCGATCGCCAACGCTTGGTACAGATTGAGCATGGACAGCCTGCCGCTGTCACTAAAAAGGAAGGTGAAAGCCAAGCGGTGCTGATTTACCCCTACAAATATACAGGTCGGCATAGAGTTGACGGGCGGCCGCTTGGTATGTTCATAAAAGCACAAACCGACTTTTCTCTACCCTCTTCCTGGATGAACAGCCGGTTGAAGATAGGAGCCGACTGGCAACTGGATAAGAACTTAGGGCAAGGACAACTCTTCGATCCTTTATTTCCTCTGTATGTAGGACTCTCCACACGTCAGCGGAAATACAGTGATGTGCCGGCGGAGGTGCAGTTGTCGAACTTTGCTGAGGCGGATGTTACGGTACCCATCGGTCGTCAGCAATTCCATCTTATTGCCGGATTGCGCAATTCTGCGATGATGAATCTCGATGATCGTTACGATTTGCAACATAAAGTTTATCTTGACCCAAGACTCAATGCCGGATGGAGTTTGCCGCCGATTGCAGTCGGGACTTCACCCTTGAATTTACAAGTTCGCGGTGGATGGGGACAACATACCAAGATGCCTACGATTGATCAGCTTTATCCTGAACTTTTGTATATAGACATGGTTGAGATGAACTATTGGCATGAAAAGCGAGAATTACGCTCGGTTTGGCTGCAAACCTATCTCAAGGATCCTACAAACTATCATCTGCAAGCTGCACGTAACAGCAAGTGGGAGGTGAGTCTTGATGCATCGTGGTTGGGACATCGATTTACTGTGACCTATTTTGAAGAAGATATGAAGTCGGGGTTCCGCCATATGAATGACTATCACTCTTACTCTTATAAATGGTATGATACTTCGGGCATTGATCACAACAACCTTACTACTGCCCCTAATCCTAAAACACTACCTTACGAGGTGAGGAATGTGTTGCGCAGCACAGGGAAAATAAGTAATGGAAGTAGGACGCTAAAGCGTGGAGTGGAGTACACCTACTCTTCACCACGTTGGCCGATTCTTGCCACACGCCTAACTGTGACTGGAGCGTGGTTTAAGTCGCAGTACCGGAATTCGATGCTGGTGCAGGAGCACGTGTCGCGCCGTGTGGGCGGGCGCGAACTTGAGTTGGTGGGTTTCTATAACGATGACGATGGCTACATACGAGAAATGTGGAACACCAATTTTACTTTTGACACCGATGTGCCCAGACTCGCCCTTGGTTTTTCACTCTCCGCACAATGTATGTGGTACACCGCACAGCAGCACATGCATAAGGAGGTGAAGCCAGTCAGTTACATGACTGCTGATGGCATGGTTCATCCTTTCACTGAAGCAGACGAGAAAGACATAGAACGCCAGTTTTTAGTGCGCACTTACAACAAGAGTATTGAGCAGCGACAGACGATACCTTTCTACATGAATCTAAACTTGAAGGTAACGAAACGCTTGTTGCGCAACCGATTGATGACTGCCCTGTTTGTCAACAAAATCTTTGATTTACATCCTGATTATAAGCGTAATAACTATACTGTCCGTAGATACGTAACCCCTTATTTCGGACTTGAACTCAACTTCAATTTATAATCAAAATCTTACCTTTATGAACAAAACTTTTACTCGATTTGCGCTCAGTGCAATAACGGCACTGGTCGTCAGCAATGCCCATGCGTTCGACTTTCAGAGCGGTAATGTGTATTACAACATCACCGGTGCGACAACCGTTGAGGTGACTTTTGCAACCGATAAGTACAATTCTTATGCCGGTAATATCACATTGCCGGCCAAAGTAAGCAAGGATGGAAAGACTTACGATGTGACTGCCATTGGTAAGAAAGCTTTCTATGGTTCCAAGAGTGTCAGTAATGTGCGTATTCCGGCTTCGGTGAAGTATATCAATGAAGAGGCTTTCAAAGAGTGTGCCAACCTGCTCACAACTTATATGGCAGAACCTGCCGAACTGGAGCAAAACTCCTTTGACTTTGCCAACGTGACCCTCTACGTGCCTGAGTTGATGAAGCAGGGCTTTGAGAACGAAGATTACTATCACCTCTTTAAGGCCATTGTTGAAACCAAGGCTTTTGATGAACCCGTAGGTTCAAAAGGTCTTGTCATCAGTGAAATCTTTTTTACCGGTACGACGACACCACAAGGTAAGCAGTATAGCGATGACCAATACATTAAAATTGGCAACAACAGCAACGAAACTCTTTACCTCGATGGTTATGCTTTTGCCGAGACTGAATTCCTGTCGGTAAACAAGCAGAGTTATACACCCGACATTATGGCCGACACGACAACTATCGGAGCCATCTATGCTTTCCCGGGCAACGGAAATGACTATCCCATCGCCCCCGGAGAGGAAATTCTGCTGGCCGTCAATGCTATCAATCATAAGGAAGTAAACCCGAAATCTTTTGATCTCTCTAAAGCCAAATTTGAGTTCTACGATGTATCTTCCAATCCTAAGTTTCAAGATTCCGACAATCCCAATGTAGATAATATGGTGAACTGGTACGATTACAGCAGAACATATTGGTCAATGCACAACCGAGGATTTAAGTCTTACGTTTTGGCTAAACCTCAAGTCAGCAAGGAAGAGTACCTTACCAAGTTCAAGTACAAATACACTTATGTATTCTCCTTTGGTGGGAACTCCTATCCGATGGATGGCGATGGCTATAAGTTGCCCAACGCTTGGATTGTAGATGCTGTGGGATTAAGCGTAGCTTCTGAATGGCAATGGAACGTGCTTGCACCTACGCTCGATTCCGGTTGGGCACACTGTGGTAGCGTGGACCATGACAAGACGCGCTACAGCCTTGCAGTGATTCGTAAGAAGGATGAAAATGGTAAGTGGATTGACACCAACAATTCTACTGAAGATTTCCTCTCTGATGCCAAAGCCTCAATGTTGACCACCACCACCGCTATCGGCAATGTGAGCCGCAACGACTTTAAGGACACGAAGATTTATCGTATTGATGGTGTGCGTGTGAACAACACCAACACCCCCGGCATCTATATTATCAATGGCCGTAAAGTGATAAAGTAAAACCCATGGTCGGTCTAAGCCGCTCAAAATATGATGGCATATCAGAGCGGCTTAGACCCCCTTGGTTAAACAACAATATGATACCGCCCATACAACTATTGAAACTCATAATCTGCCTTTGGATTATACTTTCTTTCTGGAGCTGTGAACCAGAGCATAACTATGATGTGCTCACTTCTGCTCGAGTAACATTAGTTGCTCCCGACAGCATGGCATTGCTACAAGTCAAGGGAACCATGTCGCTACAATCGCTGACGAACAAGTTCACTTGGACCGAAGCACGCTGGGACAGCATCAGTGTTGTCTTTCCCAAGGTGTTGCGCGGCCCTTACAACATAACGGCCGATGGCAAAGTGGCAGTGAGTATCAAAGGCGGACGTCGCAAGGTCTATCGGTTTCGTGCAGCCAACAGTTATGTTGAACTCCTCAATCAACCATCGGAAGTGAAACTTGACATACAATTATTCAAATGACAAAACGCCACCTCTGCCTTGCTTTGCTCACCGTTACCACTGTTTCGGAAAGCCTTGCCTTTTCCGGTGAGTCGGCACGCAAAGACTCTGTCGTTTCCTCCCTCGCAACTGCCCTTGAGCACCACAATCTTTCTTTGAGTACTCAAAACGCTTGGTGGCAAAACCCTGCACTGCATTTCGATGCCTATAGCAGTAGCTACAGCATTTTGAGTGTCTATTCGGACAAAAGAAGGGAGGAGGAAGCCTTCGTGATGCAGGAGGGGCGTGCGCTTCAGAATATAGGTATAAAGGCAATGAGTTATCGGAGGCTTTACAACAAGCACATGCCTGCTATACACCAACCACAGACCATCGTGTGGGGTGAAGCCTCTTATCAGAAAGGACTACGAGAAAATGTGAACTGGAATGCTTCAGCCGACTGGCGCACCATTTATCCCTACGTTCTTGCCGACACATTAGGGGGCGATCGCAACACCGAGCAATACGCATTCCAAGGAGGATGTGCCACACGATTGGGCAGATGGACTGTCGGCGAGGGGGTAGTCTTCCGAGCAGAACACGAATGGAGTACTCGAGATCCCCGAATGCGGGGTATAGTGACGGAGGTAAAAGCGCAAATGGGGCTCTCTCGCCGATGGGTGGATTATGAACTTGCACTCGGTGGTATGCTCAAACTCTATAAGCAGACCAACTCCGTGGAGTTCTATCGAGAGGAGGGGAAAATTCCCGAATATCAAATGATGGGGCTCGGTAATTGGTATGAGCGCTTTTCGGGTACCAACAATAAAGCCTATTATAAAGGGAACGGAAATGGGGTAGAACTCGGTTTGCGTCCAACCACAGATAAAGGGGGCTTGATGTTCACCACCCATTATGAATATCTTAATTATAAACGTATTCTTTCGACGCTGAACGCCCTACCAATAAGTAAACTCTACGTAACGCAATGGAACACCCGCTTGGGGTGGAAGGGAAGAGTGAAGAATACCAATGAATTTTGGGTTTGGATGGGTCTGGAAAGTGAGAACCGCTGCGGTGATGAAATCATTGCTGGTGAATCCATTGCTGACGAATACGTCGCTCGAGGATATCTCACGATGTACAAAAATCGTACCACCGATCTACATGGCGCAATGATGATAAAGTTTGCCTTGAGTCCTCGCAACATGCTGAACTTACGATTACAAGGCGGACAGAAACGCTACACCTCTTCTTACGCTTATCCTTACAGTGCACTCAACTACCGCAAGCATTATGTCGATGGAACCTTGCAATGGCAGACTACAAAGAATCGTTGGCTGTTAGCGCTCGATACAGCTTGCCGATACTCTCGAAATGTGTCCGGCTCTTTCATCACTACATCTGATGAGGGGTACACCTCGCCACTTAAAAAAGACGTGGCGCTTGCCAAGAAGAGAATGACGGAACAATGTGCTGCACAGGCATTGGCTTCTTACCTCTCTCTCTCTTGCGGACTGCATGCCGAGTGGCAACCGCATTTCTTGGATAATATGGGTTTATTCTTTGAAACGCGTGCCGTCTATCGTGCGAACAATTTTGCAAGCGGTAATCATGGCTATCTCCTCCACACTTCCGTAGGAATCACTTTCTGAACCATACCTTCCTTTATCTATGACTCGTGACGGGGCTACTTTACAACAACAAAAAACACTTGTCACTACTCCCAAAACTTACCTACATAGTATTTAAATCACTTCAACAATACTCTGTTATGAAGAATTTGCTTTTAGGCTTGGCCGTAGCAACGGCAACAATCAACGCAACGGCACAACTGCCACAAGACCCAACCATACGGAAGGGCAAACTCGAAAATGGGTTAACCTACTATATTCGTCAAAACCGCCAAACGCCTAATGTGGCCGATTTCTACATCGCACAGCGTGTGGGATCCATTCTCGAAGAACCACAACAGAGAGGCTTAGCTCACTTTCTTGAACATATGGCCTTCAATGGTACTGAACATTTTCCGGGAGCTGAGAAGGGAGGATTGCGAGACTGGTGTGAACGTAAGGGAATCAAGTTTGGAGCAAATCTTAATGCCTATACTAGTGTAGACGAAACCGTCTACAACATTTCGTCGGCACCTGTAGATAAAACGGGAGTCATCGACACTTGTCTGCTCATTCTGCATGACTGGAGTCATTCACTGTTGTTGCGTGACGAGGAAATTGACAAAGAGCGAGGTGTGATACACGAAGAATGGCGTACACGTCGTTCGGGTATGGCTATGCAGCGATTGATGGAAGAGGCACAACCTGTCATTTATAAAGGTACAAAGTATGAAGATTGTTTACCCATCGGCTCAATGGAAGTAGTAGATAACTTCCCCTACCAAGATTTGAGAGACTATTATCACAAGTGGTATCGCCCTGACCTGCAAGCCATCATCGTTGTGGGGGATATTGATGTCGACTGGATTGAACAAAAGATTAAGAAACTCTTTTCTCCTATTCCTATGCCGGCCAATCCTGCCGAGCGTGTGTATTATCCTGTGAATGACAACGAGAAGATGATTCTTTTTCAAAAACAGGATGCCGAACAACCCATAACACTATTTACCCTCTATATGAAGCGTGATGCCACCCCTCGCGAAGCACGCAACACAGAGGCCTACTATCGTGATGGCTATTTGGCCGACATTGTGCGTCAGGTGATGAGCGAGCGCCTGCAAGAATTGACCGAGAAAGCCGATGCCCCTGTCATTTCTGCCTCTTTGCGTGATGGTGAATTCTTTCTCTCAAGTACTAAGGATGCTACCAGTGGGTTTGCAGGTTGCAAGCAGGAGAACGTGTTGGGTGGAATCACAGCTTTGGTGTCGACCATGGAGCGTGCGCGGCAACATGGGTTTACTCAAAGTGAAATCGACCGTGCGAAGAAGGAACTGCTGAGTGGCATGGAGAGCGACTACGCTGAGCGCGACAAAGAGCGCAACGGCAAGTATGTGCGCAAATGTCTTCGTAATTTTACTGATGGCGAACCCATGCTTTCTGCCGAGCAGGAATTGCAGCTCGTGAAGCGTTTAGACCAGAGTGTTACAATAGCCGAAGTGAACCGTATGTTGCGGGAGATGATAAGTAACAAAAACCAAGTTGTTACGCTTTATGGCCCGGAAAAAGACGGCTTTAAGCTCCCTGGCAACGAGGAGGTGGAACAGGCAATTCTGATGGCACAAGCCAAGCAGTACGAGGCACCGAAGGAGGAGAAAGTGCCAAGCCGTTTGATGTCAAAACTCCCTAAGAAAGGCAAGATTGTTTCGGAAAAGGAGGTAAGCAATGGCTACCGCGAGTTTCTCCTTTCCAATGGTATGCGTGTCTATGCCCGCTCTACAGATTTCAAATCCGATTATGTTTCGATGTATCTCTTTTCTCCTGGTGGCAAAAATGTCTATCCCGATAGCGATATGCCCTCAATGCAGTATCTACCCTCTGTTATTGGAAGTTCGGGAGTTGCCGACTTCAGCGAGCGCACCCTTGAGAAAATGTTGGCAGGTAAGCAGGTGAGTGTGAGTCCTTATCTAAGTGATGAAACCGAAGGCATGAGAGGGTCAAGCAGCATGAAGGATTTTGAAACTTTAATGCAGCTCACCCATCTCTACTTTACCAGTCCTCGACGTGATGAAACGGCTTTCAAGAGTTTGATGAATCGACAAGCTTCTTTTCTCACCAACCGCGATGCGAACCCTAGTGTGCAGTATAATGACTCTGTGGTAAGCATCCTCTACGGAAATCATCCCCGACAAGCTCCGGTTAAGAAGGATGACCTCTCCAAAGTGAGTCTTGACCGTATTCTACAAATCTATACGGAACGCTTTTCTAACGCTTCCGATTTCAGTGTGATTTTCACCGGCAGTATTGATTTTAAGAAGTTCCGTCCTATGCTCTGTCAATACCTTGCTTCACTTCCTGGCAACGGTACGCGTGAGCAAATCACCGATCGTGGGGTTAATATCCGAAAAACCAACGAAAGACATGTCTTTCTGAAGAAGCAGGCTACACCATCGGCATTAACCAATATCTACCTTACGGCCTCCGTCCCTTATACCATCGACAACGACCTGCGTCTTGATGTGCTGTGCCAGCTCATGCGTATGGTCTACACAGAGAAAGTACGTGAAGAGAAGGGAGGAACCTATGGTGTAGGAATTAGTGGAACGATGTCGCAATTCCCCAATGATGAAGCCCTTGTACACATCAACTTCCGTACCGATCCTGGAAAATATACCGATCTCCTGCCCATCATCTACGAACAACTCTATGCCATGGCAGCCAATGGGCCGACTGAGAAAGACCTCAAGAAAGTCAAGGAGTTTGAACTTAAAACCTATGGGCAAGCCATCGTGATGAACAATTACTGGGAGCAAGTAAAGTACAAAGAACTGCGTTATGGCCTCAACTTCGACCATGACTATTGCAACCGTGTGAAAGCCCTCACCACTGAGGATATTCGTCTCCTATGTCGCCAACTGTTAGAAAGCAATCGTTGTATTCAAGTAACGATGCTTCCTGAATAACCTTTGTCTTATTGCTGTCATTTTGCTATATTCTTGTTGATTCTCGATATTCCGAATAGATAGCTTGCAATGTATCATAAAATCCCCAACCACACTCCGATACGCTGTCAATCAGTCTTTCGATACGTTCATAATACTCGGCGAACAATCCATTGAGAAAGATAAAGCGCATTGCCTTGTCGAAATTCTTTTCCAATGTTGTGTAGAAACTCTCCCAGATATCGCCGAAATCGAGTATATATTCACAGCCTTGCTCAATATAGAATAACATTAAATCAGCAACAAAGGTCGGCTCCGGCTTTAACTTATGAAAATCGGAAATAATTTTTCGGCATTTAGCAAATGACGGCCTATCGGAAAATCCACGACTTGGGAAAAACTCATTTCGGATATTTTTTTTACATTTGTCCAACGCCGCTTCGCAGTTCGGATTAAGATAAAAATCTAAATATTCTTTTGCCTCTTTACGTGCATCATATAGTGCAAGTATAATGTCCACAATCTCTTCCTTAGTAAGTGAGGACAAGTATTTCTTTAGACTTGTTTTAGGCATAATGGGTTTCCAGTTAATCGAATTTTGACTATGGGTTAATTCAGAAATTACTTGCCCACGCAAAAGTGTTTGAATATGGTGCCCAAAACTTCATCGGTGGTGATGGCTCCTCCGGTGATTTGAGCGAGGTGGAAAAGACATTCGCGGAGATCTTGCGAAACGAAATCGCCGGAAAGTTGGGTGATGAGTCCATGACGCACACGGCGAATGTCGGCCAGTGCTTCGGTGAGAGCGGCATAGTGGCGGGCATTGGTGACCACTACGCTACCGGCATCGGCCGTGCGGGCGGCAGCCACTTCTGTGAGTAAAGCCGTGAGGCGGTCGATGTCGGTCGGCCGGTGGGCGCTGATGGATAAGGTGTGAAAATCACGAGTCGTAAGGGAAGCGGCAGCGGTGGACGCGTTGTCGACCGAGGGTGCAGAGGGTGCAGGAGAGTGACGACTTACCCCACGTTCTACGACTTGCAAATGTTGCAGGGGCAAGGCCGATGCTTCTGCAAAGTATTTCTGCATCAGCATATCGATGTCCACCGTTGCGAGATCGGACTTATTGAAGAGGGCAATGAGTGTTTTGCCTTGGGCATCACGAAGAATTTGAGAAGCCAGCGAAGCCAGTTGAGTTTCCGCCTGAGTGCTGTCGATCATAAAGAGCACAATCTGCGCTTCAGAAAGTTTCTGCCAACTGCGCTCAATGCCCATTTGCTCTACGGTATCCGTAGTGGTGCGTAAACCGGCAGTGTCGATAAAGCGGAAAAGGGTGCCGTTGAGGTTGTAAGTATCTTCGATGACATCGCGGGTCGTGCCGTGAATGTCGCTCACAATGGCACGTTCGTCATGAAGGAGCGCATTGAGGAGGGTGGATTTTCCTGAATTAGTACTGCCGACGATGGCCACAGGTATACCATTTTTCAGGGCATTGCCGGTGGCAAAGGAGTCGACCAGACGAGCAACAAGGCTTTCTATGCTTTCGGCCAACTGTGCCAACTCGCTGCGGTCGGCAAATTCCAAATCTTCATGATCGGAGAAATCAAGTTCGAGTTCGAGCAAAGCCGTGAGGTGCAGCAGTCGCTCACGCAGCTGTTCCAGTTGGCGGCTGAAATCGCCCCGCATCTGACTCATCGCGATGCGGTGGTTGGCGGCCGTGGTGGCGGCAATTACATCGGCCACTGCTTCGGCCTGCGAAAGATCCATTTTCCCATTGAGAAAAGCGCGTTGCGTGAACTCCCCCGGTGCTGCCAACTGTGCACCGGCATCAATGAGCAGGCGGAGGAGGGTCTGCAATATATATTGTGAGCCATGGCAAGAGATTTCCACAGCCTCCTCACCGGTGTAGGAATGTGGAGGACGAAACACACTGACCAGCACTTCATCGACAATGGTGTTTTCATGGTCTACGATTGTGCCAAAGGTGAGAGAATGACTCTTGCGCTCGCGAAGGGGAGCACCTTGCCGGGGACGAAACAGAGCATCCACCAAAGCAATGGAAGAAGGGCCGGAGAGGCGGACAATACCGATGGCACCGCCGGGAGCAGTGGAGATGGCACAAATCGTAGAGGAGGGGTGAAACATAAGTATGGGTGTTGCAGACATGAACAATCAAATAAATGGCAGTCGTGAGATAGGCTTCATTTTCCCAAGACCGCAGTAATTTCCATCATACTGGAATTTATTTTCCAACTTATTGGAAAAATTCCGGAAAAGAAAAGAACGGCAATAGAGTAAGACGCCGATCGTCGAGCAGCGGTGGGCATGAAAGCTCAAGCGTTGAAGCGGTAAGATGCCCAAGGAGATAATGCGTTGCAGACTGAAGGTCTGATGAATTTTCAAAAGCCCACCCTCAAAAGGTTGGGGTAGATTTTAGAAGAAATCACCTTTGCCTTTGAATTTTTTCTGCCGATGAAAGTAGAGACCGAGGTACAAGCGGAGATAGTGGAGGGAGTTGGTGAGATGAAATCCCTCATCGCGGTAGTCGTAAAAATAGCTCACGGTAGAGCCGCCGACATAATAGCGTCCCGTGGTCCACACGACTCCTGCACGGAAGATAAAATCAAAATTGAGGTTGCGAATGCTGCGCCAAATCTTCTGAGTTGAGATGCTCTCACCTTTCTGATATTTATAGCCTAAGAGCGGGGTACCTCCGAAAGAAAGGAGCCAACCGCGGTGAGGTACGAAGTTGTAAGCATAGCCCAATGAGAAACTGACTTGGTGATAGTTGACGGAAGAAAAACGCAGTTCGTCCATCAATCGCACGGTAGGGCTGAGTTGTTGCAGCACACGTTCCGTATTGTCAGCGTCGAAGGTGATGCGCTGTTGATCGTAGCGCATGCCCATGAGCCACGAACCGGCGCTGCGGAGTTGTACCGTGGTCATGGCCATGGCGGCGGGGTAGGAGAAATGGTGGTTGTTGAAGACGTAATAGAGGTTGATGGCTGTGCTGTTGCACGTCATCGTTTCCAGCCGAATGTTGGTGAGGCGGTCTGCGTCAATCCCGTCAAATCCTGTGGCATTGAGCAGGTTGAAATTGCCTTTGGCACGGGTGTATCGGAAGTCAAAACCCACTTTTGCCGAATAGGCCGTAGCACTGAAATCAAAGGTGTGGCTGCCGTATCGGTCGGGCACAAGTCCGAAAGAGTAGCCCAATGTGATGCCCAACCATCCGCCATAAGGGCCGAGGCGCATGGCGTGAACAGGAGCCAGCGTAAGCGTTTGGTGCTTGCCCTCATTGTTGCGTCCGGAGATGCGAATACGCTGCAAAAGGTTGAGATTGTCGAGCATGAGCATACCATCGTAGCGGTTGCGGGAAACATAGGTCGTGTCGCATGCTTTGAGATAGCGGCTCACATCGGTCACAAAATCCACCAGAAAATGTTTGCGCGGCCGCGACCAGCGGAAGCGACATTCTTCGGGAATGTTGCGCCAATGGTCGGCCTCTGTCTGCCGATGGGGTAACAATCCGGAGGGGGAAAAGCCATAAGGATGCCGCTCTTCCCGGAGAGTGTCTCGACCGATGCTGTCGGCACATAAAATCGTACTGAGCGGCTCGAAATTCGGCCACTCAGTACGATTTTGCTTTTCCTCGCCTTCATCGGCCGAAGCCCAAAGCGGACAGAGGAAAAAGAGCACTGCGAGAAGAAACTTCATGTCAATAGGTTTCTAAATGAAATTATTGCTGTCCGGTAAACTTCAAAACCGCAAAAAATACCAGCCTGAAGCCCTTAAAAATAGGATTTTGGGCTTTCTTTTTCAAAAAGCACGACCCCCTATTTATATATAGACATCTCATCCGCCAAACTTACCACGAAACCTCGACTTTAACACAACTTTAACATTTCAGCGCCCGCCGAATGATGTGGCTCAATCTACCTCAGAGATAGTTTTTTTTAGCTCCTATCTAAATCAAACTACCTCTGAGGAAAATACTCGCACTCGGCACACACGCGTGTGCGCGCGTCATACACACAAATTTCGTGTTTTTTCCTTCACTTCCTTCACCCCATCGGTCATTCTCTCAAAATCTCCCCCCTCCGGTGAAGGATTCAGGGAAATTAACTCTTTGCTCACAACCCATTGTATGACAGCGAGATAACCTCCCTTGGTGAAGGAAGTGAAGGATAAAAACACATTTTGCAAGGGAGTGCGCGCGTGCGCGCGAGAGAATTTTCGATTCCTGATGCCATTTGCCACGCACCCCTCCTTTCTACAAAGAGGTCTTCCTAAATTTAGAGCGATGATAGGATATCTTTTGAAAAACTTTTACCGGACAGCAATAAAATAAAATATAGATATTTGTGTAGGTGGCTTTTACACCTACTTAATTTCGGGAATTGTTTGCAGATAGGAGATGAAAGCATCGGTCGATGTGGGTACGGGGAGAGTAATCTCCTGCGACTTGGGGAACTGCGCCGGCAGATAGCCATCACCACCGGTAACCATGTATTCATCAGCCACAATCACAAGCGGAGTCGTCGGTTTGATGGGGACAACCTTGCCGGAGGGAAGAGTGAGCGACAAACGCTTGACACGTCCCCGCTTGTCTTGCTCCACATTGACTCCCGAAGTTTGAATGCGGCCAAGGGTGCAAACATTGATGCCGTGCTCCATCAGAGCCTGCAACTGTGCCCCGGTGTAGCGGTAGCATTTGAGCGGATTGGCAAAAGGCAGTGCTTCGCCGACATCCAGCACAGAGATCTTACCGGCAGGAAATCCGGATCGGATACTGCCGAAATGGCTGACACCGACCACAAGGGCATCGTCGGCCGCCTGCGCAGCTTGACGATAAGCCGCTGCATAACTTTCGCACACCAGGCTACCCATTTTGGTTTGTAAGGCGTTTGATTTTCGGTCGTGGAAAACACCTGTTGCAGTGTAAGAAAGAACTTTGCTCAACGGCATGCTACGAAACAAAGTGGTATGGTATTGTTCCTCTATCTGCGCTTGCAGACGAGCGGCTTTGGGCGAAAGTACTGCCTTGGGGTTGACGCGTACCAATTCGGGCACTACGCTCACCACCTGCTGCGTCGCGGTGTCGATTTCGCAACGAAGCATCGAGATGTAAATGCCGTGCCAAAGCCCTTGGGTAAGGGGCATGGGATGCGCGGTTTCACTCATACCCACGACACGGCTGTGGGAGTGGGCCGACAAGAACGCATGAAAGTCGGGACGGTTGAGGGTGCGGAGATTTGCAGCATCGCGATCGTCCCAAACAGGGCGTCCGTCCTTCATCTGCGTTCCGATGTGTGCTAAAATTAAGCGGAGTGGAGCGCGTCGCACATCTTCATAACCGGGAAGTTTCGCCACAGAGTCGAGCACTGCCGTGTAGTTGCCGTCAAAAGTAAGTCCTTTCAGACGTTTGGCGCTGGCTTGCCAAGGAGTGTTGCTGGTGATGAGCCCTACAAAGGCAACATCAATGGTGCGCCCTTCGCCCACCGACACCGGCATGATTTTCCAAGGCTGAGCAAAAGGAGGGATTTTCCCTTTTGCGTTACGCGTGTTGGCAGAAATATAGTCGATGTGCCAGTTACGGGGAAAGAGTTCGGTTTGCTGCCATTTGTCGGCCAATGCCTCCTGTCCTTCGTCAAACTCATGGTTGCCCAGCGTGCTGAGCGTGATGCCCATATCCTTAAAAACCTGAGGCATCAAAGTTTTCGGGCGGGTAGCGGTATAAAAGAAACTGCCTCCAAAATTGTCGCCGGCTGACACCGTGACATTATAGGGATAGACCTGCTTGAGCGAATCGAGCGTTTGCACTACGTAGGCCGCTCCCGGAACGCCTTGGCGTGGATCGGAAACGATGCCGGCGTGGAAGTCGTTGATGGTGAACACGGCCACTGTGACCGTTGAGGGGCGTTTTTGAGCTTGTGCTTGTAAGGCAGAAAGCCCCAAGGCTACTGTGCAAAGCATGCTCGTGCAGAACATGGCTTTTGATAAGGAGTGTTTGAATATCATAATGTTGATTTTGGAACTTGTATGGTTTGCAAATTTACGGATTTAATCTTATACGTCCCAATATACATTCTCAAAAAAATCATCTGCCCTACAGATTTCTTTGCTACAACAGCTCAACAGCGTTTTTTATAAGGAAGGTGCAAACACACATCAACATTTCGGCAAACTCTCATGAGGTTTTATTTTTAGGGGATTTCAGTTTCTAATCGGCCGAAATGGTCGGATTACGTGTGGATAACAGCCGCTTTGCACGGCTGATTACCTAACGTGATAGTTTACCACAAATAACTGTAAATCTACACATTAATCAAACAATAGCAATTAAAAAACTGTTGAAAGAAACATTTTACTCTCCCTCTTACAAAAAAACAATGAAGGGAGTTGACAAAAGAAAATAAATACGTATCTTTGCCACTGCACTTTGCAAAAGTCCTTATAAAAAAGCAATATCCTTAATTTTTATTCTCAATAATGAAACATTTTACAAAACTTCTTTGGATTTTCCTCGCAGTCGTGGGGGCTTTGCTGCCTCTCGCAGCAGAGGCATCTAAGGCC
The DNA here is from genome assembly GCA_963544845.1 of uncultured Alloprevotella sp. Lineage (GTDB taxonomy): Bacteria > Bacteroidota > Bacteroidia > Bacteroidales > Bacteroidaceae > Alloprevotella. The sequence goes on along the minus strand of CAUUGL010000022.1, from coordinate 3,198 downwards.
GATGTAGATAAGTTCCTCAAAGATGGAGGGGTGTTCCGCATCAAAAATCGCGGGTCAAGTCGCTACATGACCATCAATGCCACCAATGGTGATTTGACCGGCAAAGCCCGTCTCTCAACCCGTCCTAACTCCTTCTCACAAGTTTGGGTGATGCAGGGTACTAGCGGCACCTACACCCTTCGCAGTGCTTTCGATGGTCGATATGTTCCTGGAAAGGGGGGCAATCCTATGCGTACACAGTTTGCTTCTGCTCCGATTTATATCAAGTACAGCGCTGCTAACACAGGTACCAGCACCTCCTATGTAACGCTTTCATGGGATGCAAAATTTGCAGACAAAAACTGTCTGAACGAGAACAACGGCTCACATAACATCTTGGGATGGTATGCCAACTCTCCTTCCGTCAATGATGCCTTCTCCGATTGGGTACTTGAACCTGTCACCGACCTCACGACCGAAGATATCAAAAATCAAATCACGAGCGCAGCTGGTGTAGTTTCGGCGGAGGACGGATATTTTTACCGTATCGCCAGTGCTGCTTACGGCACTTTTATGTCCGAAGCCTCCCTTTCCCACGAACTCTCTTGTATCCCCAAGAATGACACAGAGTTTGGGCAGATTTGGAAGCTCGAGAAGCACACCAATGGCAAATGGATGTTCAAGAATGTACTTACCAACCGCTACATCCAGACCCAAGGCGGCAAACGCTCCCGCATCTATAGCACAAGCCCCAACGCTTCCCGTTTCGAGCTTGAAGATGGCGGTGATAACTATTTGCCCACTTATTCTTTTGCCGACGCCAATAAGGTCGGTCTGCATTGTGATGCCTTTGACAATGTAGTAGGTTGGGACACTGATGCCACCGCTTCAAAATGGATGCTTTACCCTGCAACTTTTGATTCTGCGGCTTTGAAAATGGCACAAGACAAGTTGGCAGATTACGACATTGTATCCAAGTATTCGAATGTCACTCTTTTGCGCACAACGATAAAGGCTTACTTTGAAGACCTCGCCTGCACTCAGCTCAAGGCGCAATATCAGAACATGACCGATGAAGATTTGGTCAAACTGATGAGCACCACACCGGCTGATCAGACCGGAGAAATCAAAATCGCTCTTCCGCGATTCATGCAAGATATTGTACTGAAAGTCAAGAACAACACTTGGGGTTATCGTGAAAAGGAATTTCGCGTCTACGACTACAAAGCCTACTCCGACCACACTCAGTGGAACCAGAAAAAACTCGTTGGCACAAGCTATGTGCTTTCTCCACAAACAGGCCCAACCGGTATCAGTGTGAAGCGAGGTGACGTTGTTACCGTCTATGTGGGAAGTGAGCTGCCTGTCGGTACATATTTGCGCTTGATGAACTGCAGCAAGATGGATGTAACAGGCCCTGATTATGCCCTACGACCCGGCCTCAACGTTGTTTTCTTCGACAAAGACGGACACCTCTTTATCAACTATGTCATTGCCAACACCCACAAACGTCTGTCCGGCGTACCCGCTTTGCCCATTCACATAGAAGGTGGCTACGTGAACGGATGTTTCGACATTACCCGAGGACACAAAAATGCCGATTGGTTGGATATGGAGAAAACGCTCTTCAAAGACGAAATCATCCACATGAAGAACAAATGGACGCAGTTCAATATGAATCTGAGCGGTGTGAAACGCCAAATCAACTACGCTCAGATGGACAAAGTAGACACCGATGGAACCCCAAAAGGCATCGAAGGTACTCTCATTCGCTGGGACCAACTTGTAGAAACCGAGCGCGAACTCATCGGTGCACCGCAGTTCTACGACCGCTTCAACTCCATGCTTTCGGCTTCAGCGAGTTCAACAGGTAATCCCCATGCTTCGACCTATGGTACTTACTATCCCGGTGTGTCCCAATACATGAACTATGATCACATGACCTTTGGTACAGAAAACGATGAGGGAGGTGATTTCTGGATGATTGCCCACGAAGTGGGACATACCAACCAAGCGCTCATCAACCTGCCCGGCGATACTGAAATGTCGGTAAACTTCTTCTCGCAAGTGGTACGCTGGAAGCAAGGCTCCAACGTAGGGCGCGGTCGTCCGTTGTCTAACACAATGGCTTCTTTCCACAATCGGGATCATCACAGTAAATACGATATTTGGCAGCGCAGTCGCATGTACTTCCAGCTTTGGCTCTACTACGAACTTCAAGGTCATAAACCCGGATTTTGGCCGGCGGTTTGCAACTTGATGCGCAAGAGTCCGATGACACAATCGACCGACCCGAACAATTACGGAAGCGCCAACGGCAGCTACTTCAAGTTTGCCAAGAATTGTGCCGATGCTGCCGGTGAAGATTTGACCGAATTCTTTGAATTCTATGGTTTCTTCCGTCCTGATTCGAAATTAAAAGTAGGTGACTACACTAATTCCTACTTCAACATCACCCAAGCCGACATCGATGCCTGCAAGGCCTATATGAGCAAATATCCCAAGGCACATCCCGGCCTTATCTTCATTGACGAACGCATTCGCAAGTCGCCGGCCAACTATCCCGGTATGCGTGCCGGAGCCATGCGCTTAGGCACTTCACCTGATGCCACCCCCGGTGTCACCTCCGAAGTGGGCAACGTAGGTATGTTCAGCGATTTCCGCAAAGATCTCCCCACCGCTCCTTACACCTGCACCGTGGCACCTTCGGGTCGTGTCAGCATCAAACAAGATGGTAAAGGGGCTGTGGGCTTCAAAGTCTACAATGCTCAGAATTCTCTCGTCTTCGTGGCAAACACGTGGAATTTCAACCTCCCTTCGGAGGTGCTGAAAAATGACTACCGTATTGTTGTGGCTTATGGAAACGGCGAACAATCCACCATTCACGAAAGTGGTAACTCCACAGGTATCGACACCATCCAGTCAGAAACCACTACTGCTACGAAAGTTTATGAACTTGACGGTCGTCGCAGCAATACAGAAGCACATGGCGTGAAAATCGTCAATGGCAAGGTCGTTGTCCAATAAGACGCGTCTGAGATTGACAATTCCCTTACTCTATATTATTGCTGTCCGGTAAAAGTTTTTCTGATGATAAAAATAAGGCTGAAATCCTCTTGCAGGATTTCAGCCTATTTTATTACTTCGCTTGTTGCAAAAAAAAGCGCTAGTAACATGAGCAAAAGTACACATTTTACCGGACAGCCGGTCTATAGTCAG
>CAUUGL010000021.1:0-29298 GCA_963544845.1 uncultured Alloprevotella sp. | reverse complement strand
GTTCAGCGGTTTTCTTCTTTTTACCCTGCCATCACTCCAAATGTCGGATGAACCCTATTTTATTGCTGCATTAAACATCTCTATTCCCAAAGTCCTCTTTACTGATGTTGTCTTTGATGTGTATGAGCCTTATTGCAGCAATCGAGACAAGATCTACCATCAGTTGATACGAAAGATTGAAAAAGAATGTTGGGAAAAGGTTTCACTCGTCTTGTTTCCAACGGAGTGGGTAAAAAATGCAGCAGAGCAACAGTTTCCCTCTGAAAAATCAAAATTTAAGGTTGTGGAATTTGGAGCAAATATTGCCACTCCAACGATTGGTAATCAGAAAAGCTTTTCAACTTGTAACTTATTGTTTATCGGGCGTCATTGGAGAAACAAAGGAGGAGATAAAGTGATGGCTGCTTATAAAAAGTTAAAGGAGATGGGAGTTCCAACTACTTTGACCATTATTGGGAGTACTCCTCCTAATACCCTAAATGACCCTGCTATCACTGTGCATCCTTTCTTAGACAAAGACAATGAGCAAGAATTGAGTGTTTTGCAGAAAGCCTACGAACAAGCTCATTTTTTGATACTTCCCACTCTCTTTGATGCTTATGGTTTGGTGCTCTGTGAAGCTGCCGCCTATGGAGTCCCTTCTCTTGTTGCCAATGTTGGAGGAGTTGGACAAATTATTAAAGATGGCTGCAATGGATACTTGTTGTCCCCCTACGCAACGGGAGAGCAATATGCCCTCCTCATCAAGGAAGCCTTTTACCATCGCGAGACCTATGATAGAATAAGTAAAAATGCAAGATTAGAATTTGAAAAGAGATTGAATTGGAAATATTGCTGTCCGGTAAAAGTTTTTCAAAAGATATCCTATCATCACTCTAAATTTTGGAAGACCTTTTTTGTAGAAAGGATCGTCGCGTGGCAAATGAAATCAGGGAGCGAAAATCCTCGCGCGCACGCGCGCACATTTCCTGCAAAATGTATTTTTTTCCTTCACTTCCTTCACCAAATAAGCTATTCTCCTGTTGGACAAGGGCTTATAGGTGAAGGTTTTTATTTTTCTTAATCATTCACCGGAAGGGGTGATTTTGAGAGGATGTCCGAGGAGGTGAAGGAAGTGAAGGAAAAAAACACAAGTGTGCTGTAAGTGTATGCGCGCGTATGCGTGTGTGCCGAGTGCGAGCATTTTCCTCAGAGGTAGTTTGATTTAGATAGGAGCTGAAAAAAACTATCTCTGAGGTAGATTGAGCCACCTCGTTCGGCAGGTGCTGAAATGTTAAATTCATGTTAAAGTCGAGGTTTCGTGGTAAGTTTGGCTGATGAGATGTCTATATATAAATAGGGGGGGCTTGCTTTTTGGAAAAGAAAGCCCGAAGTCCTATTTTAAGGGTTTCAGGATGTTTTTGAGTTTTTGAAGTTTACCGGACAGCAATAATTTCCAATATACTCCCAACTCTCCTTGGGTGTTGAAACACATTTATCTCACCATCCCTCACAATAAGGTCACTGCGATTGTTGGAGGTAGTGGAAGTGGAAAATCAACGCTACTTAAACTGCTCGTTCGTCTCTACAATCCTTCTTATGGAGAAATAAAAATGGGAGGAATGAACACACAAAGCATCAATTTACGGCAATGGCGCTACCTCTGTGGTGTTGTGATGCAGGATGGCAAGCTTTTCAGTGAGAGCATACTTACAAATATCGTCTTGGACGATGAAAACATCAACTATGACCAACTGCATCGTTGCTGTCAAATTGCCCAAATAGAAGACGAAATCAATGCCATGCCCAAAGGATTTGACACCTTGATAGGTGAAAATGGAAGAGGATTGAGCGGTGGACAAAAACAACGACTGCTCATTGCACGCGCGCTGTACCGCAACCCACAAATGCTCTTTCTTGATGAAGCCACCAATGCGCTCGACACGATTAATGAGGCACGCATCACCACTGCACTGAAAGAGGCTTTTGAAGAGCGTACAGTTGTGGTTGTTGCACACCGATTGAGCACCATTCGTCATGCCGATCAGATTGTTGTATTAAAAGATGGAGAGATTGTTGAAATTGGCAATCACAATTCACTCATTAAAAACGAAGGATATTATGCTTCGTTGGTGGCTACACAGGCAGAGCAAAAAGAATAGAACAGAGAAAATTGGCGCGGATGATGACTTGCCGACCTCCCTATGAGAACTCAAGACACATCTCCTATGATTTAATATAGCTACACACCACCCTAAGAAGGGCGTTACAAGGATTGAGGTTTTGATGCGGATTTTCCTTGCATCTTTCAAAAAAAGAGGAGGGGACACTTCTCAAAAAAATGGCGAACCAAGTCTGGCTACTTCTTGAAAGGTTTGCGCCAAGTGCAGCCTTCGCGCCAGCGGGAGCAGCCATAGGCCGTGTGCCCCTTGATGACCTTACCTTGCCCGCACTCGGGGCAAACGCTCCCTTCGCGCACCACCTTGCGCTTGGGCTTGGCAGCAGCGGCGGGCTTTGTGGCGGGGGCGCTCTTCTGGGAGGCGGGCGCGGCGGTGTCGGGGGGGGCGATGCGGCGGTTGGAATTGTCGGCCAACACCTGCTGCACGATGTCGGCCACCATCTGTTTGAGTTCGTCGACAAACTGCCGAGCGGAATACTCGTGCCGCTCGATTTTGCGTAGTTTGCTTTCCCAAACACCGGTGAGTTCGGCACTTTTCAGCAATTCTTCTTTGATGAGCGAAATGAGTTCCACGCCGGTGGGGGTGGCTTCAAGGCTCTTGCGCTGCTGCCGGATGTAGCCACGGCGATAGAGGGTCTGTATGATGGCGGCGCGGGTGGAAGGTCGGCCGATGCCGTTTTCCTTCAACGCATCGCGCAACTCCTCGTCATCAACGTTGCGCCCTGCCGTTTCCATCGCGCGGAGCAGTGTGGCTTCGGTGTAGGGCTTGGGGGGAGTCGTTTCTTTCTGTGTCAGCGTCGGGGTGTGGTCGCCCGTTTCTCCCTTCTGAAATTCGGGGAGTGTGCGCTCCTCTTCGGCACCCGTCGAGTGAGCATCGTCATCGGTTTTGTCTTTCTGAAAAACAGCTCGCCAGCCGGCATCGAGAATGAGTTTTCCTGTGGCACGAAAGGGAATATCGGCCGCTACTCCATCGACAGTGGTGGTGGCAAAGCGGCAGTCGGGATAGAACACGGCGATGAAGCGGCGCGCAATGAGATCGTAGACATTGCGTTGGAGGTCGGTGAGCGCCCGCGGTTCTACGCCGGTAGGAATGATGGCGTGGTGGTCGGTCACTTTGGAAGAATCGAACACCTTCTTCGATTTCTTCAGTTGGGCGCCACGCAGAGGTTGGAGCAGGTCGCCATACTGCTTAGCGATGCCGTTGAGAATGTTCTTACACTTGGGGTAGATATCGTCGGGCAGGTAGGTCGTATCTACGCGGGGATAGGTGGTGAGTTTGTTTTCGTAAAGTTGCTGAATGATTTGCAGGGTTTGTTCAGCCCCATAACCATACTTTTTGTTGCACTCCACTTGGAGAGAGGTAAGGTCGAAAAGACGCGGGGGCGCCTCCGAACCTTTCTTTTTCGTCACCTCCGTCACGGTGAAGGGCGTCCCCTCGATAGCCTGCAAGGCGGCTTGTGCTTCCTCCTGCCGAGTGAAACCGCGTTTGGCTGCCCCTTTCTGTGGGGATGTTTCCTCGTCGTCGTTTTCCACACGGGCGGTGAAGGTCGTGTCGCGGTAAATGGTGGAAAGCACCCAATATGGTTCGGGACGGAAATTTTGGATTTCCAGTTGGCGCTGTACGATGAGCGCCAGCGTAGGCGTCTGTACGCGCCCGATGGAGAGAGGTTGCGCGCCCTTTCGGCGGTGGCTGTCGCCAAACTTCAAGGTGTAGAGGCGCGTGGCGTTCATACCCAGCAGCCAATCGCCGATGGCACGGCACAATCCCGCCTCGTAAAGTCCTTGATAGTCGGTCTGCGGACGAAGATGGGCGAAACCTTCACGAATGGCTTCTTCCGTCATCGACGAAATCCACAGGCGGTCTACCGGACACTGCGCCTGCGTCTTTTGCAGCACCCACCGCTGAATGAGTTCGCCCTCCTGTCCGGCATCCCCGCAGTTGACAATGCGGTCGGCCGCGAGGAAGAGTTTTTCGATGACGCCAAACTGATCTTCTACTCCTTCTTTAAGGCGAATGCCGAAACGAGCCGGCACCATGGGCAAGGCGCCGAGCGACCACGTTTTCCAATAGGGGGTGTACTCGTCGGGGTTCTTGAGCTCGCAAAGATGCCCAAACGTCCACGTCACTTGGTAGCCATTGCCTTCATAGTAGCCCGCATTGCGCCCCACACGGACGTGATGATCGGCACCGATGATTTTGGCAATATCGGCGGCAACAGAGGGTTTTTCGGCTATGCAAACAATCATAGATTCAGAGGTGAGGAGGGAGACAACGGGGAGGAGGGAGCGGCGTCCATCGGGACGGTCGAAAACGAGGGGCGGGAAAATCGAAGCGTATGGGGGTCGAACGTCAGCGCCTCGGAGGCAAAAGCGCGCTCCACCACCCCCGCATCGGCCAGATGTTGCGGCGTTCCTTCATAAAGTTGCTTTTCGTGCAACACCCACAGGCGGTCGGCCAGTTGGAAGGTGAGTTCGAGATCGTGGGTGGAAAGGAGGATGAGTTTTTGTTGCGAGCGAGCGATGCGATGCAGCAAGATGAGAATTTCCACCTTGGCCGGAAAGTCCAAAAAGGCGGTGGGTTCGTCGAGGAAGATTATCGGGGTGGCTTGTGCCAAAGCTCGAGCAATCATCACGCGTTGCCGCTCTCCATCGCTCAGGGTGGAGAGCGAGCGGTGGGCAAGAGAGAGTACGCCACACTGCTGCATGGCCTCCTCTACCGCCGCATGGTCGGTCAGCTGCCCCCCCCCGAACCAAGAGGTGTAAGGACGGCGCCCCAATGCCACGACTTCGGCCACGGTAAGCAAGGGCGGCTGCGCACGGTCGGCAAGAACGAGGGCGAAATGCCGTGCCCGCTGCTGCGCAGAAAGGTCGGCCACTCGCTGCTGATTCACTCGCACTTCACCTCCCAAAGGGGCGTGCAGTCCAGCCATCGTGCGCAACAAGGTGCTCTTTCCGCAGCCGTTGCGCCCCACCAATGCGGTGAGCGTCCCCACGGCAAGGGTAGCGGTGAGCGGAATGGTGAGGACAGTGCGACCGTGTCCGATGGTCAGTTGGTGAAGTTGTAGCATGATGGTGCAAAGTTAGCATTTTTTTGTGGGTCGCCCTTTCTATCGGGCGTTTTTTCTCATTTCCGCTCTGCCTCGCTGCCGATCACCCATCATTTTAGAAACCTCTCCATCGCCCTACTGTATCTCTATGCGCCCCTCTCTTTTCGCTTTTCTCAAAAAAAGGACTGCGCCGACTTCCGTTGTGGAAGCCGGCGCAGTGTGCTTATGGTGGGTGCGGAACATCGCCTAAGGGCAACAATCCACTTCACATTCAGTAAAAAGTGGGAAAATCAACCCAAATACTTAATCAAAATGGAAACATTTGCTTCTTCGCGCAAGCGGCGCAGCGCACGTTCTTTGATTTGTCGTACCCGTTCACGGGTGAGTCCGAGAGAAGTGGCTACTTCTTCGGCCGTCATCTCAGTGCGGCCGATGCCGAAGAGCATTTTCAAGACCAAACGCTCACGATCGGTGAGCACTTGTAGCGCCGTGTCGATGTCGGTAGAGAGCGATTCGCGCTCCATGCTGCTGTCAGTACCGGGTGCGCCGTCATCGGTCATGATGTCAATCATGGTGTTGCTCTCGTCGTCTTGGAAAGGCGCGTCAACGCTCACTTTCTTACCGCCCGCGTTCAGGCTGTCCTTGATGCGGTCGAGGTCGGTGTCCAGCAATTCTGCCAACTCTTCGGCCGAAGGGCGACGTTGATATTGCTGCTCAAACTCGGTGCTTGCACGGCTGATTTTCGCCTGCAAACCCACTTGGTTGAGGGGCATACGCACAATGCGACTCTGCTCACTGATGGCTTGCAGGATGCTTTGGCGAATCCACCACACTGCGTAGGAGATAAACTTGAAACCGCGCGTTTCGTCAAACTTCTGCGCAGCTTTCATCAACCCGATGTTGCCTTCGTCGATGAGGTCATTGAGTGACATACCTTGGTTCTGATACTGTTTTGCCACCGAGACGACAAAGCGCAAGTTGGCCTGTACCAGTCGTTTCAGTGCCTCTTCGTCACCATGGCGAATGCGCTGTGCCAGTTCCACCTCTTCGTCCATGGAGAGGAGTTCCAGACGGCCAATCTCCGTGAGATATTTGTCAATCGCCGCATCACCACGATTGGTAATGCCTTGTGAGATTTTTAGTTGTCGCATACTGATGATTTTTACGTTGAGGCAGAATGAGCCAATAGACATGCAAAGGTACAAAATTTTTGTGAAAATCCCAAATTTTCGACACTCAAACTACCGAAAACCAGTTTATTTTGCACTTTTTGCTGCATCCATTTGTTGAATTGAGCTTTTTTAGATAATTTTGAAGGCATATTCGCCTCAACTTTTTATACTCCGCCATGATGAACGATACGCTATCTCCTTTCCGTAATTCTGTCCGACAAATGCTAGAACACCTTTCGGCACGGCTTCCGCAAAGTGATTTGGAACGTATTGAGCAGGCTTTTGAGTTTGCTGCAAAAGCCCATGAAGGCCAGCGCCGTAAAGCGGGAGAACCTTACATCATGCACCCGGTCGCGGTGGCACGTATCGTTGCCGAAGAGTTTGGAATGGACACCAGCTCGATTATTGCCGCATTTTTGCACGATGTAGTGGAGGACACTCCCTACACCAACGAAGAGATTAGCGAGCGTTTTGGAACGGAGGTGGCTTTTCTCGTGCGAGTGGTCACTAAACCGAAGGGAAAAGGCTGTGCATCGGATGACTGCAACAAGCAGGAGAATAATTTCCGCCAACTGCTTTACTCCATGCGCCACGACATCCGTGCCGTGCTCATCAAACTCGCCGACCGCCTTCACAACATGCGCACGCTGGGCAGTATGCTCCCCGTCAAACAAATGAAGATTGGTGGCGAAACGGACTTCTTTTATGCGCCTTTTGCCAACCGGCTCGGATTGAACAGTTTGCGGCGCGAACTCGAAAATCTTTCGTTCAAATTCCGCTGTTCCGACCGCTACGAGCGTCTGCAAGCCCTCCTCGAAGCTGATATTGCCGCCAATGCTCCACGCCTCGAGGCCTTCACCCACCGTATCCGCTCCATCCTCTCCGCCCACGGTCTGGATGTCCGCACCGAAGTGCGCTACCGCCGCCCCTACAGCATCGACCAGCGTATGCGGAAATCGGGGCGCGACTTTGCCCACGTGGAGCATCGCTACATCCTTCGTGTTATCTACGACCGCACCCAACTCAGTCCCTCCGACAAGAACCGCAACGACAAAGCCATCTGCCTACGCATCTACGGTGCACTCACCAATCACTTCAAAGAGAAAACAGGCAGCCTGCTCAACTATGTCGACAATCCTAAGGAGAACGGCTACCAATCGCTCCATATCCAGTTGCTCGGCGAAGGTGGGGCATGGGAAGAGATACACATTTCTTCGGAAGAGATGGTGAAACACACCCGCCTCGGTCTCATTCTCGATCGCATTGGGCAAAAGCCATCTACCGACACCCAGCACGGCGCCAACAGTCTATTGGGTAAAGACGACCGACAGTGGATTGACAAGTTTTGCAACCTTCTCGAAGAACTGGCAGAAAATGATGGTAATGTCCACTTTATGGAGGAGGTTTCGTCCGCGCTCTACAGCGAAGACATCACTATCTATGACGGCAACGGTACAGCCTACAAACTTCCGCAACAAGCCACCGCTCTCGATTTTGCTTTTGAGCGCGGAGAAGGAGAACATGCCCAATATGCCCGCATCGACGGCCGACTCTCGTCGCTCCAAACCGAGCTCACCCACGGCGCTTGTGTAGAGATTTTTACCCACCCCCAAGCTGCACCGCAACCTCATTGGGTGGACAGCGTTCGTACCTATAAAGCCAAATGCTATCTCCGCGCCTATGCAGCAGAAGTCCACCAGCAACAGACCTGCCGCTGCCCACATTGCGCTCCCCTTCCGGGACAAGAGGTTATCGGCTTTGTCGACGATGCCGGACACACTACCTTGCACCGCCGTGACTGCCCACTGGCCATTAGTCTTTCGGCACAACACGGCGACTCCATCGTCGATGTTGATTTTCTCCCGCAACGTTTGACCACTTACCCCGTCAAGACGCGCATTCGCGCCATTGACCGCTTCCACCTTGTCTGCGACATTGTCGATTGCCTCACGAAAGGGCTGCATCTCTCCATGCACTATCTTCACACAGAGGTGGCGGACAACATTGTAGAGTGTACCGTCCACTATGCCGTCCACTCTGTTGAAGAACTGCGCACCGCCGTTCGCTCCCTCGGCCGCATCGAAGGTGTGGATGAGGTGTATAAAGTTTAGAGCAAATTATACTGGTACGATTTTCTTTTAGTACTTTGCAGGACAAATAAACCTTTGACCCTTCACTCTCAAAGCACAAATTATATTTTTAGGCGTAATGGACATTTGGTAGGTTGAAACCTCTCAAATGTCCATTACGCCTATTTTTATACCTTTCCTCTCTCATTACACAAAAAGGAAGGCGTATCAAAACTCTTCAGTTGCTTGACACACCTTCTTTTTTGATTCTCAGGGATTATTTAGAAAAGAATTTTCTTACCTGAGCGAGTGATATAAGTACCACGAACAGGGCGCTCCACACGACGGCCACTCAAATCGTAATACTCTTCAACTTCTTGATTTGCTCCCAAATTCAAATCTTCAACACCCGTTGTTCCTTTAATTCGAACATTGATTACAGATTTTTTTCCTGCTGTACCTGATAAGTACACTTTATTCGCAGAATGATAAATTCTCTGAGCATCCTTACGGAAACTCATATCTAATTTACTGGGATCAAAAATATATCCTCCTGTTACAAAAGTTGCACTAAGGACACCCTTAGCATAAGCATGCTCTGGAGCAAGGTTAACCTTCTCTTGCTTAATTGCGAACTTATGTCGTGCGATTGATCCTTCAATAACCACAGGCGTACCTGCAGGAATCACATCATAAATTTGTTCAATCTCCACGACATCATTCTTACATTCACCCAGAGTATAAGCTCTAATATCTGTCGGAAGACTAACTTCAAAGGGTAGATACAAAGTTGTGTATTTATATTTGTCCATTTTCAGGACATAATCATCCACAGGTTCCAAATACCAAGCAGAAGTTGAGCCCACTACGCCATTACCAGCACCAACAAACCCAAATGTTCCATCACCTTCTTTGGCTTCCAGGGCTGTAAGACGTCCATCTTCACAGTCAATCAAGAACTGACCTCCATAGGAGAAGCTTATTTTTACTCCCTTTTCCACTTTTTCAAGAGAACCAGCCTTCTTACCTACATAAGATTGACCATTAGGACTCATCAGCGTGAAGCCTTTATTTTCTCCGAGATACCATAATTGATCTACGGCCAATTCATCACGGTCATACCATGCCAATTTACCATCAAGAATGGTCAGGGCTTTCAACTTCCCTTGTTTTTCTTTGAAATTTTCATAAGCACTCACAATGCGATAGTAACGTCCAGTATTCCAAGGCACACGAGCTTTACTAATCATTTTAGCAACCTCATTGAGTTCCAAAGATTTCGTTGCCTTCTCAAATTTATTATTAATCTCTTGAAAATCTTTTTCAGATACACTGGCAACATAACCAGTTCCCTTGCTTTTCTGAAGGTTGATTATATCGCTATAAAGTACTGATTGAGCCTTTTGGAAAAGACTTTCTAAATTTGTAAGCGTAAATTTAGAGAAACCTTGAACTTCCGCATTTATACGCGTATCTACCATCAACTCATCTTCCTTATCACCTAAATAAGGCTTATTACCAGAAGTAGGTAAATGAAGTACAAAACCACCATTATTCACATTACGGACCTTAAAACGCGAATAAGCGGCATTGTCTTTATTTCTCATTTTAAGAGGCTGCAGTTTATCTGAAAGTGCTGCAACCATATTAGGGAACTTACGATTTAGGAGATAAAACCCGGTAAAAGGATTACCAACAAATGCCCAAAGCGACTGATCTTGAATACGTATAAAATCCGACAACTCACCAAGAGCTACAGAACCATCATCTTTCGTATAAACAGTCTTGTCATTGCAATTCAGAGCGACCCATGTCAAAGAATTCATTTCACTAACAGGGAAAGGAAGTGCATAGTCATAATACTGTTTCAGAATGAAATCAGAATTTACAGAAACTACCTTTTCAGTTTGAAGAGAGCCTACTTCGTCATCACTTTGAAATTCAACTCTTGACAATTTGGTATAATCAACTCCACGTCCTTTTAGAGTAAAACTCTTTCCTTTTTCAACAAATGTTGTATCTCGACTAAAAGCTTGGTTATTACCCTTATTCTTATAGTAGGCATAAATAATCTTATGTACCTTTATATTCTTCAAGTCCACTTTATGGAACTGATAAACCTTTGTCTCATTCTTATCCCATGGTACAATTTCACTCTGATTGCCATTGAGATAAAGTTTTGACTTAACGTCCACAATATCAAAAAAACCTTTTTCTTTACGCGGAGCCACACGGAATATGCCTCCCTCTGACTCAGGCACAGAAGTCAATAGTCCATAAGAAATTAGCTTAGGAAGTGCACGATTTGTTTTTTTATTAATAAACTTCCCTTCTCCCTTTTGTTCATCAACTACTTTATACTCCCATACATATTGGAGCATATTGGGATCATTAAAGACAGGAGCTGTATGAGTAATTTGAACATTATCATCATACACGTCTGTAACATACCCTCCTCGCTGATCATTATAAAGTAAATAATAACCAGGCAAAAGTTTTTGAGATTCAATTAATGCCTTTTTTACGATAACTTCTCTTGCCTCTTCTTTAGCCCACAAACTTGAGGTACAGAAAAACAAAAGAAAAAGCAGAAATGCAGCTGTTTTGTTTAGCATCTTCATATTTTATAGTTTAGTTAATAAATAAAGTCCGATTTTCTTTTTTGGTCAAAATCACGGCAAAGATAGCCTATTTATCTAACTTCCACAAGAAAATCTAAGATTTATTTTTTCTATCCATAGATAGATTTTCCCTATTTATCAAAAAATACATCTCGTAATAAAATTGCTAACTCACTGAAAAACAAAATATACATTTCAAGAATTAATCTTTTACACTAAAAATCCCCTCGCTCATCTTTGCGGATGGGCGAGGGGATTTTTATGTAGTGTCGATTGAAAAACAAACTTAGGCTTCCTTGACTTCAGCAATCTTTTGAGCCAACATTTCGAGGTCGCTCTTGAGGGTTGCAATGCGGCGCTCAATATCGGCAACCAGCGTATTGCCGGCTTTCGACTTAGACGTGAGGAACGTGAGGTTCGTTTCGTAAGTTTGGATTTCGGCTTTCTTATCGTCGTAAGCACGTTGCAGGCGCTGGAGTTCGCTGCCTCCACCTTGTGCAGCGCGGCGGGCAATGCCGTCGATGCGGCGACGTCCGGCCTCTTTGTGCAAGGTTTCGTAAAGCGTATCACAAGCCACACGATAGGCACGATAGAGTTTTTCTTTCTTACGGAAAGGCACATGCCCCACTTCGTTCCATTCGGCTTGGAGCGCCTTCACTTCTTGATGAAGTTGTTCGCTGCCTTCGGCTACCAAACGCTCCAAACGAGCGATGATGTCGAGTTTGCGAGCCATATTGGCTTCTTCCTCTTCGCGCTGACCGGAATTAGCCTCTTTCTTGCGATCAAAGAAGGTGTTGCAGGCTGTATTGAAACGCTTCCAAATGGCATCGCTCACCTTGTGCGCCACCGGACCGATGGTCTTCCATTCAGCTTGGAGTGCCACGACGGCAGCGGTGGTAGTTCCCCATTCCGTGCTGTCCTGCAATGCTTCGGCACGCTCACAAAGGGTAGTCTTTTGGGCCAAATTCTGCGCCAAACTCTCACGGAGCGAGCGAAAATAATGCGTCTTAGCGGTGAAGAACTTGTCGCAAGCCGCGCGGAAGCGTTCAAAAATCTCTTGATTGACTTTGCGAGGGGTATAACCTACTGTCTTCCATTCGTTTTGCAAACCAATCACGAGTTGCGACATAGCCTCCCATTCGGCCAATGAAGAGAGACCTTCAAAAGTGAGCGCTTCGACCTGTTCGCAAAGGTTGGTTTTCTTAGCCAAGTTTTCCTCTTCCTGCTGCTTGAGGTTGAGGAAGTGGTCTTGGTGGCGCTTGTTGACAAAGGTAGACGCGGCTTTGAAACGCACCCAAATCTCTTCGCGCAACTCTTTGGTAACGGGGCCTGTTTCGCGGAACTCCTGATGCAGTTTTTGCAACTGATGGAAAGCGCTGATCACATCCTCCACTTCGGCCAACTTTTCGGCCGCTTCGCAAAGGTGGGTTTTGATTTCGAGGTTTTTCTTGAAATCGTAGGCGCGCATCTCGTGGTTGATGCGAAGCAAGTCGTAGTATTGCTCCACATTGTGCTGGAAGTTCTTCCACGTTTCCGACACCTGCTCGGCAGGAATGGTGCCGATTTCCTTCCATTCGGCTTGGAGTGCCTTGAATGCATCGTAGTTTTTATCCACATCGTCGGGCGCAGCCACCATCGTCTTAATTTCCTCGATGATGGCCAATTTACGATCGAGGTTGCGCTGACGTTCAGCTTCGAGGGCAGCGGCAGCCTTGGCGCGCTGTTCTTTAATGGTGCTCATCAACTCTTTGAAGTCCTTCTCCAGCGGATCGGGTTCGGGCTTGAAATCGGCCGCATCGCCACCTTGTGCCACAAAGGCTTCGCGTGCTGCTACCCCTTCTTCGTTGTGCAGACGATAGAAGATGGTGCGGATCTGGTCGGTCGCACTGCGGTCGGCAGGTTCTCCTTCTTGGAGATATTGACGCAACCGCGCAATAACCTCTTCCTTGCTCGTGGGAGCAGGGACAGATTGCGTTGAGGCAGCTTCAAGCACTTCGGTTTGTTCTTGTGCTTCAGTGGTATTTTCACTACTGTTGAGAAGTTCGGGCTGAGCAGCTTGCGCCTCAGTCTGAGTCTCAACCGATTGTGGTTGAGTGGCAGCTACTTCGAGCTGTGGGGCTTCAAATTCACTCATGAGAGTGTCGGAGTTAAAGGTTTGTGAGAAAGAAAGATAGATTACTGCTCCACAAAGGGAGGCATATCACTTGCAAATAAAGCTAAAAAAAAACTATCCACCAAATGTTTTGGCAAAAAAGTGCATACCAACAAGGGTTTTGGATAAAAAGAGGCTGAAAAAGCTGTATTTTAATTAAATCCAACCAATTTTACGGAAGAACCAAATGAAAAGGAAAGTCACCCCGATGGAGGCTGCAATGACTACGGGGAAGCCACCGACCCACTCCTCCATACCGTTAAGCAGGTTCATTCCGAAAATACTGGCAATGAGCGTGGGGAACATCAGAATGATGCTCACCGAAGTCATCGTTTTCATCGTCTGCCCCATGTTGTTGTTGATGATGGCGGCATAGGTGTCGATAGTCGATTCAAGAATGTTGGCATAGATATTCGTGGTTTCCCGCGCCTGGCTCATCTCGATATTGACATCCTCAATCATGTCCGCATCCAGTTCGTCGACGGGGAGCTTAAACTTCAATTTGGAAAGAAGCGTCTCGTTGCCACGAATGGAGGTGGCAAAGTAGGTCAAAGAGTCCTGCAAGCGCGACAGATTGATGAGGTCGGCGTTGTTGATGGGACGGTCAAGGTCGCGCTTAGCAGCATCGATGATGGTGCTGATTTGCTTGAGGCGCTTCAGATACCACACGGCACTCGATAGGAAAAGTCGGAAAACGAGATCCACCGTATCGGTAAATCCCAAACCGCGCTTCTGTTGATAGGAAACGAAATCTATCATCATGTTCGTTTCAAAGTGGCACACCGTCACAAAAACATCCTTATTGAGAATGATACCTAACGGAATGGTGGTGTGGGGCGTGCGGCTCTGCGCCTCCTTCAAGTAGGGGATACGCAGGATAATGAGCATCCAGCCCTCGTCATAATCATAACGAGCGCGCTCATCTTTATCTCGAATGTCATCGAGGAAGTAGTCGGGGATTTGTAGTTGGCGGATGAGGAAATCCTCATCATCGGGGGTGGGACAACTCACTTGTGTCCAGCAGTTGGGCTGCCACTCGTCTTGAGTGCGCAGGCCACGGTGATAGTTCCAGTAAGTACGCATGGGCTTGCTTTCTTCTTGCACGAAAAAGGGGAGATGGTGGGGAGGAAGAAAGCCTTGCCTCTTCCTATCCTCGGGAAACGGTCATATTTTCCGCGTGATAGTCGTCCATTTGAGGTGGATATTAGGGGCAAAATCGGAATGATGCCGGTTTTGCGCTGTTTTCGAGTGCAAAAATAGCGTTTTTTTTTTACTTCACCGCACGTTCGGCCGTCTTTTTACGGCTGCACCGCCTGCGAAAGGCGAAATTCTTTGGGCGACACGCCGGCGTGGAGTTTGAAATACTTACGAAAGGTGAACTGCTCAGGAAAGCCCAGTTCTGCAGCAATCTCTTTGATGCTTCGGCGGGTGTTGGTCAGCAGCGCACGCGCCTGTGTCATCGTCACCATCGCAATCCAAGCCGAGGGCGGCTGTCCTGTTTGCTCTTTGATCAGTGCGGTGAAATGCCCCGTGGAGAAGCCCAGTTCTGCGGCATAAAACTGCACGCTGCGCTCGTGCTTGAAGTTGAGGTTGAGCAGCACGAGAAATTGGCTCGCAACGTTGTGCTGCCCATGCTCCAAATTAGTTTGACTCGCCATCTCGAAACGTTGCGCAAAGCGGCGCAGCGTGTCAAGCATCACCATCTGTATGTGGAAGGAAGACTGCCTTTCCAGCAGTGTCCGTTGCAATGGGCTTTCGGTGGTGAGCAACTGCTCCTGCAACTGTCTGCGCCGTGCTTCTTGTTGCAGATACTCCTCGACTTCGACCTCCACCAATTCAATGCAGGGACGGCGCGGAATGTCCAGTTGAACAATGATGTTTCCCAAGCGGTTAAAGACCGGAAACAACACCTCTAAGCGCTCCACAAATCTCACCTCCTCATAGTCCGAAGTTTCCTCCATCACCTCTCCCACCACGATGGGGCTTACCACATAAAGACTTCCGCGCCGCAACGTGTAGGAGCGGCTGTTGATGAGCATCGTGCGCTCGCCCGCCAAACAAAGACAATATCCGGCGCAGTCGGTAGGTTGGATGTTATGGCGCGAAAGCAAACGCTCTATCGCCGTTGGGGAGTCGAAAGTCATAGAGAAAGGTGTTAAATCAACATCTACGTACTCGCAAAGATAACAACATCCCACGAGGAAGCAAAGCAAATTCTACTTTTTCTATTGATATATTAAATATCAAAGACAATTAAGCGTTTCCAATACCACCTCTTCTCCCAACTTCTTATTACCTTTACAATGTTTGTATTCAACCCTACAAAAATTACCTTATTTTTCCTCCTCAAAACAAAAACGTAAAAAAACCAAAAACTCCTTCGTTCTGCCTCTTGTAATATTTCTCCCCACCCCCTATCCGGCAGCATCGCTTTATAATTTATTGTATATTATAGCCGAATACAGGTGTTGGATTTTTTCATTTTTATTCGTAACTTTGCACTCGCTTTTGCTGCCTGTTATGGAAATTACCCTTTTTTAATCGAAGGGAAAAGCCCTCTCTTTCTGCAACCAACCCACCACAATACGAATTCGGTGACGTGGTTAACTTCTCCCATAAAGAAGATTTAGGCAACATATATTCAACAGAAACTAACGAGAAAATGAACAACATGAAGAAACAGAACAACTCCTACGAATTTAGGGGGTGCAGTCGCTTGACATGCTCCTTCTTACGTCCCCTAACCCTTTTTATTTTCAGTTTATCAATCATTCTTCCTCTCACCGCCAAGCGCGTGACAAAGCAAGAAGCATTCAACATTGCCAAAAAGTACGTCATCACTTCTTCCAATCGCCGTTTGACGCTTGGAGCACAATCACGTCTTCCTAAGAAAAACTCCGTAGAACCTTTCTATGTGTTCAATGACGAGAAAGGCAAAGGTTTCGTCGTTGTTTCAGGCGACGATGCCTTGGGCGAAGTACTGGCTTACAGCGATTCAGGCGCCTTAGACACGCTGAACGCTCATCCCGGCATCAAATTTCTACTGCAAACCTATCGCGAAAGTTTTGCCCAATTACAGCAGACAACGCCCCAGAAACAGCCTGCAACGCGAGCTACAGAGACTTACAAAGCCGTTGCTCCGCTGTTGTCATGCAAATGGAGCCAAGAGTTCCCTTACAATAAGGGAATCAATTATAAATACACAGGATGCGTGGCCACGGCAATGGCACAAATGATGTATTTCCATAAGTGGCCGGCACAAGGAAAGGGTGAAACCACCTACACCATTACTTATTATAACCAAAAGAAGCACACCGATTTCAGTAAGTCGCACTACGATTGGAAGCATATGAAAGACCGATATTCCTATGCTTACCCTTGGACAGATGATGAAGCAAATGCTGTTGCACTCTTGATGCACGATGTGGGGGTGGCCACAAATATGCAATATACTCCTTATGCCAGCGGTACCCAGAACGAAAACGCCGATCGCGCCTTCCAAAACCACTTTGACTATACTACGGCTTTCGTAAAACGCAGCGATGAAGGGACTTCCGGATTTACTCAGATTGTACGACAAGAGTTGCTCAATGGATTTCCCGTTTACCTCGCAGGTTTTTATAAATTAGGTGCCGGTGGTCATGCTTGGGTCACCGATGGGGTTGATGAACGTGGATTGTTCCACATGAATTTCGGATGGGGAGGACAGAGCGATGGCTATTTCTCACTCACTGCCGCTGATGTAGCGAAAAGCGGCAACGAATTTGGAGGACGCCCCCTTTCCTTCAAAATTGATCTCACCGCCATCCTTGCCCATCCTAACAAGGAGGGGGTTAAACCTATCGACCCCTCATTACTCCCCGACAGCCCCAAACTCAAATTTAACGGCGAAGGCTCCCTCACTCTCCCCGAGGGACACCAAAAGACTTTTGCTTCGGCAGATATGCCGGCTGTCGAGATGGCCTATTTTGTAAACAGAGGAAATCCTTTCCGAGGAGATATTGGCATAGGTGTCTACAATATGGATGGCCAACGCTTAAAGATTTGTCCTTCGGATGATTACGAAAAAGGTGGGTTTACGCAACGAGTGTATGGGGTGTATGATAACGGTTTGATGAATCGTGATTATCTTATGAACACTCCCCAAAAAATCAAAATCGATTTGAGTGATTTATCTGACGGCTACTATCAACTTCTTCCTATCTGTGCCCCTAAGAAAGCAGATGGAGACTGGGGAGACTGGGTACGTATGAAGCT
Source organism: uncultured Alloprevotella sp. (assembly GCA_963544845.1). Lineage (GTDB taxonomy): Bacteria > Bacteroidota > Bacteroidia > Bacteroidales > Bacteroidaceae > Alloprevotella. The sequence goes on along the minus strand of CAUUGL010000021.1, from coordinate 11,822 downwards.
CGCCCCACGCATGGTCATAGAGCTGAATAAGGGCATCGTACGTGTCACGGAAGAAGGCTTTCTCAATTCAGGTTTTCAATTATTAAGCCATCCCACCGTCACTCGTTTCACTCCCGGAAGTGAGGAAAAAGTTATCTTCTCGATAAGGAACAAAGGAGGGTTGGAGCGCACCTGCTATGCCAAACTCCAATTGTTAGACGAAGCCGGCAACGTAGCTCATGAAATTCGCAAAGAAGAAAAGACCGATTTTACGGGATTTGACACTACCCTTCTGCCTTTTACCATCAACATTCCCGAATCCTTTACTGAGGGAAGTTACCAAGTCAAATTGATGCTCATTCAGGACGATGGTAAGAACATTGATGATCCGGAAGCCTCTCAGCACCATGTGAAAAAGGTAAATGCACAGGAAGAAACCACCTTTATGGTGTCTTCTCAAGTCACCGGCATACATAATGCTGTCGACTCCTTAGAGGAAATGGCTCAACACGGACAGGACTTAATGGTGCGCGCTCACCACCTCCAATGGATTAAACTCTTTGATTTGAATGGTCGTTTACTTAAACATCGTTCGGTCGGTGCAGAAAACGCACTTTCTCTCTCTCTCATCGACCTCGCACCAGGCATCTACATCGTTGAGATTAGCAACAACGGACGCTCACACAGACAGCGCATCTTGAAACGATAAGTAGGTGTTCAAAATTAATTGATACTATATTTGTTTCGATTTTTCATCAGGTCGTCTTTGTGAAGAAAGAGTGTAGCGAGCTACACGACTGATGAACAAAGGCGAGATGGCGGAAAAGGGGAACAAAGATGGTATCAAAGTAGAGAACACCCTACACAGAAGATTTTTGAAGACCTACTTAATGTTAGTTTAAGGAGGTTAAGTGGATGCCGATGCCTTAACCGCCACGGCAGTTGCCTCCTCCTTACGCGCGCGTGCGCGTTACCCCTATAACAACAGGTTTTTATCCTTCAATCCTTCACCCGACTGCTTAACTGATTATTTTTCAGTCACTTTCGGGTGAAGGATTTTTATTTTTTCATCCTTCACCCTTCTTCACCCTCTTCCTTCATCCAGCTTAGAGGAGGTTCCTTTTTTCAATTCATATAACTCTTTGAAAACAAAAACCTTACAAACGTCGGGTGAAGGAAGTGAAGGTAAAAACATCATTATGCTTGTAGTATACGCGCGCGAGGCGCTTCTACACAACGACTCCACTGCTCTTTTCGGCAGCGGTTTTTCTGTTTTCCACTCTCCATCGCTGCACAAAAAAACTCAGAGGTAGTTTTTCGTAGATAGGAGATAGAAAATTCTACGTCTGAGGTAGATGGATGTAGCAATGAAGAAGTCGACCGTCGCACACCTCCACTGTTAGAAATGTTAAAGTCAAGTTAAAATCGGAACCCTGTGGTAAGATTCGAGGTCGAGATGTCTATATATAAGTAAGTCCATGCACACGCCATGTCGGTTCGGCTGTTGGCTTTCAGCACCTTGTTTGGCAATTTCTTTTTTTTGAAAAACAGCCCCATCTGCGAAATTACTCAATCTATCCAAAGAATCAACCTTTTCACCATCCTACAAAGCGCCTATCTTTGCAGCATCAACCATCCCCACACTCATGATTTCTTCCACCTTCCTTCCCACGTTCTGCCACCGCCTTTTGATTTTGTCGGCCATAATGTTGCTCACAGGATGTCCACTGCACGCACAACTCACCCTCGACGAGTGTCAACGGCTCGCCGAACAGCACTATCCGCTGATACAGCAAACCGACCTGATTTGGCAAACCGAAGCGCTCACCCTCAATCAGCTCCAAAAAGGATGGCTGCCGCAAATCAACGCTTCGGCTCAAGTCACTCTGCAAAGCGACGTCGCGCAATGGCCGTCCTCTCTCACCCAGATGCTCCGTGCCACAGGGCAGACACCGCCCCAAGGCATGGGGCGAGATCAGTACAAATTGATGCTCAATCTTGATCAGTCGCTCTACGATGGAGGGCGTATCCAACAACAAAAGAGGGTGGCGCAGGCCGATGCCCACGTGCAGCAGCAAGAAACGGCCGTCCAACTCTATGCACTACGGCAGCGGGTGGACGACCTCTTCTTCGGCATACTTCTCGTGAGCGAACAGTTGGAGAACAATGCCCTCTTACAACGCCTGCTCACCGACAACGTGCGCAAACTTAACGCTGGGGTCAAAAACGGCACGCTGGTCGAAAGCCATGTCGCCACCTTACAAGCCGAACAAGTGAGAGCCGAGCAAACCGCCATCTCCCTCCGTGCTCAACGCCACAGCCTGCAACGCCTGCTTGCCGCCTTCATTGGGCGGAAGGTGAACGATGTGCAGCAGTTGGTACGTCCGGCCAAACCGCTCCTTTCCTCGATGGAGAGCCATCGCCCCGAACTCGCCCTCTTTGAAGCACGCAACACTGTGATTCAACAGCGTGAACACCTGCTCCACACTACTCTGCGCCCCCGCATCAGTGCCTTTGCCCAAGGATGGTACGGCTATCCGGGATTCAACCTGTTCGACGATATGTATCGGCGCCGCTGGTCGGTCAATGCCCTTGTCGGAGTGCGCGCGGTATGGAACCTCTCCGCTTTCTATACCTACCGTAACGCATCTGCGCAATTAGCCGCAGCACGCCGTCAGAACGAGGTGGCGCGTGAAGTATTCCGTTTCAACCAACACCTCCAAAGCGCTCAAGAGGATGAAGAAACCGCCCGTCTACGCGCCCTCACCCACACCGACGACAGCCTTATCAACCTCTGCCGGCAGGTGCGTGAAGCCACAGCCGTCCGCCTCCTTCACGGCACAGCCGATGTCAATGACTTCCTACAAGACCTCACTCGAGAAAATCAAGCGCGAGTGGCGCGAACCACCCACGAGATCCAACTCCTTCAAGCCCTCTATCGTCTTCGTAACACCCTTCATCATGAATAAGTATCTTCCTCTTCTCCTCATCCTGTTGTATTTCACCGCCTGTCGGCACAGCGAGGCACCGAGCGATGCCACGGGCATCTTTGAAGCCACCGAAGTGACCCTATCCGCCCGCCAAGCGGGTGAACTTCTCTCCTTCGATGCCGAAGAAGGTAGGCAGTTTACCGCAGGAGCAGTGGTGGGCACCATCGACAGCACGCTCCTCACGCTGCAACGCCGCCAACTGCTCGCCAACCTCAATGCCATCGATGCACGCTGTTTAGACATAGACCGTCAAGTGGGGGCATTGCGCCGGCAGTGGGAGAACCTCCGTCATGAGCACACCCGCTTTGCCGCTCTCGTGGCTGAAAAGGCTGCACCGCGCAAGCAGCTTGACGACATTGAGCAGCAGATGGCGGTGGTGGAGCAGCAGATGGCCGCACAACAGAATCAACTCACCGCCGCCAACCAAAGTCTTTCTGCACAAAGCAAAGCCATCGTGGAGCAAATTGCGCAGTTGAATCATCAAATCGGCAACTGCCGCATCACTGTACCCCTCACGGGAACAGTGCTCACCTCCTTTGTTGAAAAAGGCGAATACACGCAGCCCGGTCGGCCGCTCTGCATCCTCGCCGACCTCCGCACGCTCTACCTTCGTGCCTATGTCGATGCGCCGCTGCTCACTCGTCTGCGCATCGGGCAGTCGGCCACGGTCTATGCCGACCAAGGGGAAGAGGGTAGTAAATCTTACCCAGGCACCCTCGTTTGGATAGCCGACAAAGCCGAATTCACCCCGCGCACCATCCAAACCCGCGATGAGCGAAGCAATTTGGTTTATGCCGTCAAAATTCGCGTCCGCAACGATGGATGGATCAAGCGCGGCATGTACGGCGAAGTGCATTTCGACACCTCTACGCCCCAACGGAAGTAGTATTTCTCTAATTCCCTCCCTATGTCCATCATTTCCACCCAACGGCTCACCAAAGCTTACGGCAGCGTTCTTGCTCTGCGCGGCATTGATATCTCCATCGAAAAGGGAGAGATTTTCGGCCTTATCGGCCCTGATGGAGCCGGAAAAACCACCCTTTTTCGTCTGCTCACCACGCTTCTCCTCCCCACGAGCGGTAGTGCAACGGTGGATGGGTTGGATGTGGTGCGCGACTATCGCGAGCTGCGCCGACGCATAGGGTATATGCCGGGGCGGTTTTCCCTCTATCACGATTTGAGCGTAGAAGAAAACCTGCATTTTTTCGCCGATCTCTTTGGCGTTCGTGTAGCCGACAACTACTCCCTCATTCGCGACATCTACGAGCAGATACGTCCCTTCAAGCATCGCCGTGCCGGTCAGTTGTCGGGCGGTATGAAGCAAAAACTGGCGCTCTGCTGTGCACTTATCCACGCGCCACGCCTCCTCTTCCTCGACGAGCCCACTACGGGCATTGACCCCGTGTCGCGCCGCGAACTTTGGGCGATGCTCACCCGCCTCAACCGAGAAGAGGGATTGACTATCGTGGCCGGTACGCCCTATCGTGAAGAAATCTTCCACTGCCACCGTATCGCCCTGATGGCCGAAGGAAAAGTCACAGCCGTGGGGGCACCGTCCGATATTATGCCGCCCGAAGCTGTCATCGAGGTGCGCCCCCGATTGCAAGACAGTCCGAACGTCATCGTGGCAGAAGACCTCACCAAGCAGTTTGGCACCTTCGTGGCCTGCGACCACATCTCCTTTCAAGTGAGGGCAGGAGAAATCTTCGGTTTTCTCGGAGCAAACGGAGCGGGAAAGACCACTGCGATGCGGATGCTCTGCGGGCTCTCCCGCCCCTCCGCAGGTCGTGCCTTGGTGGCGGGTTTCGACGTAGCCAACGAGAGTGAGCAGGTGAAACGCCACATCGGCTACATGAGCCAACATTTTGCTCTCTACGACGATTTGACAATCGCGGAAAACCTGCGCCTCTTTGGCGGCATTTACGGAATGACACCTACAACTGTCCGCACGAAGACCAATGAACTCATCACCGAACTCGGTTTGGAAAGCGAGCGGCACACCCGCGTGGGGAGTCTGCCTTTGGGGTGGAAACAGCGGCTGGCGTTCTCGGTCGCGATTTTTCACCATCCGCGCATCGTCTTCCTCGACGAACCTACGGGTGGGGTCGATGCTGAAACGCGCCGCCGCTTTTGGCAACTCATCTATCGTGCGGCGGAGCAAGGCATCACCGTCTTTGTCACGACACACTACATGGAAGAAGCCGACCACTGCGACCGCGTTTCGATTATGGTAGACGGACAGATTGCCGCGCTCGACACGCCGGAACAGCTCAAAGCGAAATACGACTGCACGTCGATGTATGAAGTGTTCTACACCCTCGCCCGCACTGCCCGCCGCACGTGATCTACTCCTCATCTTCCCCTCTTTCCGCCATGAAGAAAGCCTTTATCTCTTTCGTGCATAAGGAGTTTCTCCACATTGTCCGCGACAACCGCACGATGCTCATTCTGCTCGTTATGCCGGTGCTTATGATTCTACTCTTCGGCTACGCCATCACCACCGAAGTGCGCAACACGCGGGTGGCGGTCTTCGTACCTCATGCCACTCCGCAAACCGATGTGCTGGTTCACCGCCTTGCACAACATCCGCGCTTCACCCTTGTCATGCTGCCGAAACGCGCTGCCGACATTGTCCCGGCTTTCCGCAGAGGTGAAATTGATGCCGCCCTCCTTCTCAACACCGACTGCGCTACTCCACAGCGGCCGGGTAGTGCGCCTACCCTCCAGATTCTACTTGACGGCAGTGAACCCAACCAAGCCTCCTTGCGTCTCAATGCGTTGCAAAGTTGGTTGCAAAGTCAGGCCGCTTCTGCTCTCTCCTCTCCCATACGGCTCATCCCGCGGATGCTCTACAACCCTCAACAACGCAGCGAGTTTAATTTTGTGCCGGGAGTGCTGGGTATGATTCTCACCCTCATCTGCGCCATGATGGCCGCCGTGAGTATTGTACGGGAAAGGGAACTCGGTTCGATGGAAGTGCTCCTTGTTTCACCCCTTCCGCCGGGACTGGTCTTACTCGCCAAACTCGTGCCGTTCTTCGTCCTTTCCTGCTTGAATTTGGGTACTATTCTCCTCTTGTCGGTAGGGCTTATCGGCGTTCCTATTGCCGGAAATGTGGGCGTATTTTTGGCGATGAGCCTGCTCTACATTCTGACCGCCCTCGCTCTCGGATTGCTCATCTCCACCCTCGCCCATACCCAGCTCGTGGCCATGATGGTGAGTCTGTTGCTCATCCTTCCCACCCTCTATCTCTCGGGCATGGTGTTTCCCATCGACAGTATGCCATCTGTCCTGCAATGGATTTCCCACGTTGTTCCCGCTCGCTGGTACATTGCAGCCGCTCGCAAACTTATGATTCAGGGTGTCGCTCCCCTCCACGTGGTGAATGAGGCTTTAGCACTCGTTGCAACACTCGTGGTCATCCTCACATTGGCTCTGCGCAATTACAAACTTCGCCTGGAATAGTTTCTCACCTTTCGCTCTTCCCCTCCCGTCCTTATGCTTCGCTATCTGCTGGAAAAGGAGTTTAAGCAACTCTTTCGCAATCCTTTTCTTCCCAAGTTGTTTCTGATGATGCCCCTCGTCATGGTGTTTGTGTTTCCCCATGCTGCCAATCAGGAGGTGCGGCATCTCTCGGTCGTGGTGGTCGATCACGATCACACACCGCTGTCCCTCCGTTTGGTGGAACAGTTGCAGGCTGTTCGGGCGTTCGATTTGCAAACGACTGCTCCTTCTTATGACCATGCTCTGCAACTGGTGGAGGAAGGCGAGTCCGACCTCATTTTTGAACTTCCGCGAGGGTTCGACCGCGATGTGAGAAGGGGACACGCGGTGGTGTCGCTCGCTGCCAACGCTGTCAATGGAGCAAAGGCGGGTATCGGCGTGGGCTATTGTTCGCAGGTGGTGGCCGATTTTGGGAGAAAGATGGCTACCGAAGGGAAAGTGAAGAGGCTGGCCGAAGAAGCTGCGGTCGAGATTGTGGTACAGCAGCGGCCGCTCTCCATCGCACCCCGCTATCTCTTCAATCCCACCCTCAACTACAAGCACTACATGCTGCCTGCCATCATCGCCATGCTCCTCGTGTTGGTTGTAGGCTTTCTTCCCACTTTCAACATCGTTGGGGAGAAGGAGCGCGGAACTCTTGAACAAATCAATGTAACGCCTATCCGCCCCGTCACGTTCATCCTCTCCAAACTTCTGCCTTATTGGTGCGTGGGCGGTTTCCTCCTCTGCTACGCCATGATGCTGGCAGGCTTGTATTATGACCTATGGCCGGCGGGAAACATCGCCACACTCTTTTTCTTTGCGGCACTTTTTATCCTCGTGATTTCGAGTTTAGCCCTCGTCGTTTCCAGCCACAGCAACACCACTCAATCTGCTGCCATGCTGACCTACTTTTTCCTTATCCTCTTCATCCTGATGAGCGGGCTGCTTACGCCCATCGCCTCTATGCCCGATTGGGCACAAAAGCTGTCTTTCCTCAACCCCTTCCGCTACTTTATGGAAGCCATGCGCTGGCTCTATCTCAAAGGCGCCACCCTCGCCGACCTACGCATCCATGCTCTGATACTCACGGCTATGGCAGCCGCCACCGGCATATGGGCAGCGCTCTCCTATCGCAAACAAGAGTAGATACTTTCAGGATTATCCCACAAAGAAAAATGCGGCGCAACACTCAGCGAAAATCTGAGGGTTGCGCCGCTTTGGCGTTGCGTAAAAGGCAGAAAAGATTACTTCATCACCTTGCGTCCACCCACAATGTAAACTCCCTTGTCGGCACGAGTCACACGACGGCCGGAGAGATCGTAGGTCACGGCATCGGCCTCCGTGGTGGAGCCTTCGAGGGTCTGCCGTTCGATAGCGGTAGAAAGCCCGCCCATAAAGTCGAAAGAGATGAGGCCGTCTGCTTGAACGATGTTGGTGATGGGTTTCCCCATCAGTTTCTTTCTTTTGGTGTTGAAAGTGTTGAGCACCGCCGCCGGCTTAGAAGTATCGGTGAGGGCGTTGTTGCCGGAAGCGTTGGGGTAGAGATCGCCCGCAAGACTGTTGTGCGTACGGAGATTATCGGCCGGCACCACTGTGCAGCGCAGACGGTTGGCATCATTATTCACCACGTTGTCTGCCCAAGCCTGCTCAGAATAATCCACATGGGTGATGAGCAGTCCCGAAGCCGCGGCATCGCTGTCCCATTCCTTCTCTTGGTGATTGTCCAAAATGTAGCATTCGCTGCGGTTGGCATCGTTGTAGATGACATAGGCTTCGGGCGCATCGGCAATGCACTTCATATCTTTGACGGAGTGCGGCGACTTGAGTTCGGTGAGGGTCATCCATCCGGCAAAAGCGCGCTCGTAAGCGGTGTAGGCACAGGGCGTGCGGCCACCATTGTTGTAGCAACCGTAGTCCATCAAACTCCACCCGCTCATACCCACATTGGATTGGTCATTGCCCGAGGTGTCGTAGAAGTCGGGCAGGCCCAGACAGTGGGAGAACTCGTGACACATCGTACCGATGCCATCGGGCACGTTGCCGCTCGCTCCGTCCAACTCCGAAGAGCAGGCGTAGGAGTCGATGACCATTCCATCGAGCATCATGCGCAGCGAGGGCTGTGCACCGCTGAGGTACCACTGGTGCGGCCAAATGGTGTTTGCGTCGGCACCGGCGGCTTCGGCATAACCGGCGTAGATGACATAGACATGATCGACGGCGCCGTCATTGTTCCAGTCATAATTTCTATAGTCTACGTCCTTATCGGCGAGTTTACAGGCTTCGGCAATGAGTTCTTGAGGATGCAGGTCGTTGCCGTCCTTGTCGTTGCCGCCATAATAGGCCATGTTCTTAGACACGGTGTAAGTCCCGACGACATCGAACGACACGTCAAACTTGCCATAACTCTGCGCGTAGAAATAGTCGTGCACGCTGCCGTAGTTGCCGTGGTCTTTGTAGCCCACCTGATTGGCCATATCGTTGAAGACGCTCTGCGAAGTGCGCATCTTTTTGTCGGGAAAATCCACCAGGATAATCAATCCGCGCTTCTTCCCTTCGACCGTCACCTCACTGCCGCCGATGGTCGATTTTCCGGCAGCCCGCTGTTGAACCGAACGCTGTGTGTGCACTCGATTGCGCTGCGCTGTGCGTGAAGCGGCCAGTGTGCCGATGTGCTTTTTGAACGTGGGAGCATCAAGGCTTTGCAGAAATTTCTTTTCGGCTACGCTGCGCTGCTCCTCATCGTGCGCCAACATACGGCCGGCGTGGAAGGGCGCTGCACTCACCATGGTGTTGTTCACGGCGGTGGCATAGACGTAAGCCCCTTGTTCGTTTTTCACCACGGGAATGCCATCGGCCGTCGTGTAAAAGTGAAACCACTCGTCGCCACGAAGGAACACGGTGAGTTCCGTTCCATCGGGTTGCTGCACCTTGATGGGTGTCCGTTTTGCAGGAATGGCCAGCGCTGAGGCTATGCAGAACACGCCCAGAAGGGTGGTAAAGATTTTCTTCATAAAATGATAGAGTAGAATAAATTTAGAGAGTTTTGAGTTGAAGACATACAAACACCCTTCGTATTCAAAGGTAGATTCATGCTTCGGGCGACAAAAGTACAACTTTATTTTTATTCTGCGCACAGCTTCTTCCCACAATCTATGGGGCACAAAACGAAGCGTATATCTGTGGGAATGCTCCCCGAGGTCTTGAACTCCTATAAATGAAGCAGTTACGCCAAGAATGGGGAAAATGAGAAATAAATCGAAATGTTACATAGCTTTACTTTCGTGTTACATTTGAAGCTTGATTGAGGCGCGCCGTGGCACAAAGATGATACATGTGCGTGCGGACGTGTTACATTGAGGGGAGAGAAGAGTCGAAAAGGGGCGAAATCGGGCGCTGTGGGCGCGTGCAAAGTGCAGGGGTGGCGGTTGCTGCCCCTTTTGTTGTGCAATACCTATAGCGCCCTTTATTTATGGGCGTAGTCGCGGCGTGGGACACTTGCTCATCTTGGGCACTTTCGGGACGCTGTGGGCGCGTATTTAAGGCGTGCAGGGGGATTTCATCTTTGGGCAAATGAAAGCCGTTAGAAGGGCGTTTTTACGCTGTTCTAACGGCTTTTTTTTGGCCTTTTCGCCATCTTCGCCACCCTTGTGAAATTGTGAGAAATGGGACAAAATAAGGGGGTGGGTGGACAGGTGGGTAGACAAAGTGGGTGGACAAAATTCTAAAAGTGGGTGGACAAAATCGCGTTTTAGGGGATATTGGGTTGAGGGGGTGAACAATACACTTTTGTGGCGCAACTCTGCAAAATTGCAATGAGTTCGCCTATAAAATGACACCCTATTTTTGCAAGCACATCTTATATATAGTAGTAAATCAGTGTTTTAGCTTTATTGCCCATCTCAAATGTGGGCAAATAAGGGGGTTAGAAGTTAGGATGCACACTCCCTACCACCTTGAAGATGTGGAGAATGTTGGCGATATGATATTCTTTTTCATCGTAGCACTCTAAGTTTAGGGGAATAAAGCGGAGGTGCTTAGTATCCTTGCCTTTCCTCAATACCTTTACCGTGCGCAATTCCTCCATCACTACTGCGTAGATTTCCCCATACTGCACCGCTTCAAGGGTGCAGCGCTTCAATGCAATGATGTCTCCATGGTTGAGGCGTGGCGACATGCTGTCCCCAGATAAATTGCACCAAAAGTCGGCATGATTGAAGGGCTTAAAGTCTATATAGTAAGCCGGAGCCGCCCCCTGGTCATTGAATACTTCGTTAAACCCGCCCAAAAAGTCTACATCGTAATACGGCAAACCTATTCGGGTCTGATTTCCGTAAATTGCAGGCTCTTCATCCCCTATGAGGTGTTCTTTGATTAGCGTTTCTTTGGTGGTATATCCTTTTGGAGAATGATTAGTGAGAAGCATATCACCATGCCCAGTCAGGAGCCAAGTTGTCGAAATATCGGTGTAAACAGATAGGATATTTTCTAATTTATCTGTGCCAATAGCCCCTCCAGTTTTTAGAGATTTTCCGAAAGATGCATTGGACATCCCCGTATTCCTCTCAAAAGAAGATATAGATATACCCTTGAAATCAATATATTCTTTCAGGCGCTCCATAATACTCATAGGAAATAGTATAAAATATAACACTTTGTAGAAAAAAGTCTATCAAACGCTTGCGTGTGATTAGAAAATTTCCTACTTTTGCAGTGCGTTCGGAAGCGAACACGCGCCAAAGGTACAAAAAAGTGCCGAGGTAAACAATAAAACACTAATCAAACTGCAAGAAATGAGTAAAAGTATTGAAAACATGGAAACGACTGAAAAAAGCAGGGCGAAGCACTTCATCAAGGTTACGGCTGCGCAAAAGAGATACTTAGCGTTGCTCTGGAATGTTACCGAGCGCATGGTCGAAAAGGCGCTTAACACAGAAATTCAAAGCAAGACAGCGCGCAACATCCGCAAGTCGGCATTGGCGCGCGGTGGTGAGCCTTGGGTGCTCACCCCCGAATGTGAAACCATCCACACGTGGGATGGAAAAATGGTCCAAGTCTTTAAGAACGGCGCAATCCTCACCATCACCTGGGAAACGGGCGAGTGGGTCATCAACCACAAGGACATCGACGTAGAGAAAGGCATCCTGCCGCACGTCCCCGAAATTGCGTGGCTGCAACGAAAGGCTGAAGCCATCAAATAGAAATTCACCAGACTGTCAAACGATATGGAATACTACAACCAAACGCTGTGCATATCGGCCTCGGAACTCGTAGAACATGGGATTACCACTAAATCAAACTACTACAAGCTCCAAGCCCGTGGCCGCATCACCATCGTCCGCCGTGGCGGCGGGGCTGCCGGTTGTACTG
>CAUUGL010000020.1:0-31385 GCA_963544845.1 uncultured Alloprevotella sp. | reverse complement strand
CTTGACTACGTTGTTCCTCGCAGCACACTTGCAGAAGCCAACCGTCGGCGTCCACAAGAGTTCTTTGCCAAGTTTTATGCCTTCCTGTTGGAACGCTACACTCCATGCTCAGTTTCAAAGGCTTAGGGAAGAAGGTGTCTGCTATGTGACCAAGATGAAGAAGAACCTTACCTACAAGGAGTTGTCGTCTACAGCCTATGTTTCTCGTGATGGTTTGGTCACTCACCTCGACAAACATATCCTTTTTGAGAAAGAGAAGGTAAAGCACGAAGCCCGATGCGTAGAGCTATGGAGTAATAACTCTCGCAAGTCGGTGACGTTGCTGACCAACAATTTTGAACTCTCGGTTGAGGAACTTGCTGAAATCTACAAGCGCAGATGGGCTATAGAAACCCTCTACAAACAGCTGAAACAGAATTTTCCCTTGCACTTTTTCTATGGCGAGAGCGTGAATGCCATCCAAATACAAACATGGGTGGTACTCATTGCCAATCTCTTGTGCACAGTGCTGTCTAGAATGATTAAAAGACACGTTTCTTTTTCTCAAATCGTGACTATGTTGTACTATACAAGAAGAGAAAAGGGTAAAATCATTTCAAAAACGCTTGTTATTCGGTTTCAAAGTGTTACCTTTGCATATTAATTAAATGAGAAGGTGTATACAGCCTGAAAGTTTGTCAGAAAAGGTGGATGAACCTCTTACCGCTCCCTAAAGGCATTTGACGGGCTAAAGTTTTCCCTTCATCTTATCTTCCTCAACTCTGATTGTCCAATGAACTTGCTTTTACAACCCAATTTTTCCACACCACATAATACTTATCCTTTTCCTCATATCTCAATAGGTGATATTGATGAAGCTGTGCAGCAAGGTATGCAGAAAGAGAATGCAGAGATTGATGCCATCACGCAGAATCCTGCCTCACCTACTTTTGATAATACTATTCTTCCCTTGGCTAATAGCGGTGCACTTTTGGAACGTGCCACAACATTGATGTACAACCTGCTTTCGGCCAACACCAGTGAGGAACTTGAGGCTTTGGCACAAAGGTTATCGCCGGTACTAACAGAGCATGCGGCTGGTATTATGCAAAATCAGTCGCTCTTTGCCCGAGTGAAAGTCGTATGGGAGGAAGAAATGGCTCATCCAGTCCTCTCCGACGAAAATCATATGTTGCTCAAACAGACTTATGATGGATTTGAGCGATCGGGAGTTACGCTTTCCCCCGAACTTCAACAGCGCTTTAAGGCGATTAAAAGCGAACTCGCACAATGTTCTCTTCATTTTTCGCAAAACAATATCAAGGCGACTAATGCTTTCTTCCTACATTTGACAGAAGAAACAGATTTGGAGGGACTTCCCGAAGGTCAGATTGAACAAGCTGTAGCTGCCGCGCAAGAACGTAATTTGGAAGGTTGGGTCATCACATTGCATGCTCCTTCTTATGTTCCGTTTATGCAATATTCCACGCGGCGACAACATCGTGAAACACTTTATCGTGTTTACATGACCAAGTGTACACACGATGATGCCTATAACAATTTTGAGCATTGCCGAAACTTGGTGAACCTCCGTATGGAGCAGGCACAATTGCTGGGTTATCGTAATTATGCTGATTACATATTACGCAAGCGTATGGCGGAGCGTGAAGAACGTGTGGAGGAGTTGCTTAATGAGTTGAAAAAACATTATCTCGAAGCTGCTAAGCGAGAGGTTGCCGCCGTGGAGCAGATGGCTCGGTCAATAGAAGGAGACGACTTTCAAATGATGCCTTGGGACTTTGCCCACTATGCACATCTTCTTCAGCGGCGTGACTATAATATAGATGCTGAGATGTTGCGCCCTTACTTTGAGTTGAGTCGTGTAGAAGAAGGAGTATTTGGGTTGGCTGCAAAACTCTATGGAATTCACTTTGAAGAAAATCCGACAATTCCCGTCTACCATGACGAAGTAAAAGCTTACGACGTCTTTGATGAAGATGGAAGCTTCTTGGCGGTGCTCTATACCGACTTCTTTCCTCGTACCTCCAAACAGAGTGGGGCTTGGATGACAACTTATGCAGAACAATATATTGATGCTCAGGGAATAGACCACCGGCCTCATGTGAGTGTCACGATGAACTTCTCCAAGCCTACGCCCAGCAAACCTGCACTGCTGACCTTTGAAGAGGTTGAAACCTTTCTTCATGAGTTTGGTCATGCATTACATGGCATTTTTGCCCGCACTCATCATAAGAGTTTGAGCGGAACTAACGTATATTGGGATTTTGTAGAGTTGCCTTCTCAGTTTATGGAGAACTATGCGCGGCAACCTGAATTTCTCAAAAGCTTTGCTCGTCACTATCAGACGGGAGAGATTATTCCTGATACACTCATCGAATGCATCAATCATGCTCACAACTTTAATGTTGCTTATGCTTGTATCCGCCAAGTGAGTTTTGGGCTGCTTGATATGGCCTACTATACCCGAACTGAACCTCTTACTACCGATATATCGGCCTTTGAACAGGAAGCATGGTCATCGGTACAGCTGCTCCCCATCGTGCCCGAGGCATGCATGAGTGTACAGTTTGGACACATTATGAGTGGAGGATATGCTGCAGGTTACTATAGTTACAAATGGGCAGAATTGCTTGACGCCGATGCTTTTGAAGCCTTCTTGGAGGAGGGGCTCTTCTCATGTGAGGTCGCTCAACGCTTTCGCGACCATATTCTCTCTCGAGGAGGTACTTTACACCCGCAAATACTTTACAACAATTTCCGTGGTCGCCCGGCAACACTTCGCGCCCTCTTGAAACGGGATGGGATTGAAATTCTGGCGGCAAGTGAACATTAAATAATTCTTTCTTTGAGTATGGATAAGCAGATAGCATTAGACTGCAGATACCTGCGTATGGCAAGTATTTGGGCAGAGAACTCTTATTGCGAACGACGGCAGGTAGGTGCACTCATTGTGAAGAACAAAAGTATCATCTCCGATGGATACAATGGAACACCAGCGGGGTTTGAGAACATTTGTGAAGACGAAACAGGGCAGACAAAACCGTACGTGTTGCACGCTGAGGCCAATGCTATTACTAAAATAGCCCGATCGGGCAATAACTCCGACGGAGCGACTCTTTATGTAACGGACGAGCCTTGCATTGAATGTTCTAAGCTTATCATCCAAGCTGGTATTAAACGCGTGGTTTATTCACGTGCTTATCGTTTACACGATGGAGTGGCTTTACTTCAACGGGCTGGCATCATCGTGGAGTATCTTCCGCAACCTTAATTTTTTGCAATTTTGCTGCTGCGTATGAACACTTATTCAAAAAATCTTCTCATTCGGTGACCGGGGTAATACTGTTTATTCTCTCCAATTCTTCACTCTTTTCTTTGCTTTTATGAAACACTATACTTCCCGCCTTCTACCCTTAGGAGTTGCTGCTGCCATTGTGATTGGTGTGATGATAGGTAACTTTTATTCCAATCTTTTCTCCGGCAATCGGGTGAGTTTCATCAACACTTCGAGTAACAAAATCAATGACCTTATGCAAATCATTGGTGAACGCTATGTCGACACCATTAACATGGGGGATTTTGTGGAGCATGCTTTGCCTCAGATTCTTAAAGAACTTGATCCTCATTCCACTTATATTGCAGCGAAAGATGTAGAAGCCTCGATGCAAGATTTAAAGGGAAGTTTTTCTGGTATCGGGGTACAATTTACTATTTATGATGACACGGTGCGTATTGTACGTGTGATAGAGGGGGGGCCGTCAGAGCGGGTAGGACTCCGTGCAGGTGACTGTATAATAAGTGTGAATCAAAAGCCCTATGTAGGAAAGGAGGTCAGCAATAGCAAAACAATGAAGTTGCTGAAAGGAGCTGCTGGAAGTACGGTAGGCTTAGGTATTAAACGTCATGGGGAGAAGTCGTTGCAAAACTTCACGATAACCCGTGGTTCAGTCCCTGTAAAGAGCGTTGATGCCACTTATATGATGGATTCCCATACAGGCTATATCCGCATCAATACTTGGGGGGATAACACCTACCCCGAAGTCTTAGCTTCTTTGGCTTCACTCAGTTCGCAAGGACTTGAACAGTTAGTCGTCGATTTGCGAGGTAATCTCGGTGGATACCTTCAAGCTGCGGTTCAAGTGGCCAATGAGTTTCTACCGAAAAATAGCTTGATTGTCTATAATGAAGGCGTACACTTTCCACGTGAGGAATTCAAGAGTGATGGACGTGGTGCTTATCAGTCACTTCCACTCATCGTATTGGTAGACGAAACCAGTGCATCGGCCAGCGAAATTTTTGCTGGTGCTATGCAAGACAACGATCGCGCTGCAATCATTGGTCGCCGCACTTTTGGGAAAGGTTTGGTGCAAGTGCCTATTGAATTCCGTGATGGTAGTATGTTGCGTCTTACCACAGCACGCTACTACACTCCATCAGGGCGTTGTGTTCAGAAACCTTTCACTCCAGGCGATGAGGCGACTTATGAGGCAGATTTATTAGAGCGGGCCGCTACGGGCGAATACTTTTCTTCTGACAGTATTAAGACTACAGGACGTAAGTATAAGACACGCATCGGTCGCGTTGTCTATGGTGGAGGTGGTATCATTCCTGACTATTTTATACCACGTGATACTCTAGGAATTACACCTTATTATAAAGAGGTCTATCTTGACGGAACACTCTATCAGTTTGCTTATTGGTATATTGATCAAAATCGTACCCGTCTTTCCAAACTCAGAAATCCAGTGGCCATGGCCCAATATCTCCGCCAACAAAATTTGGTTGAATTGTTTGTTTGCTATGCGGAACGACATGGCAATAAACGTCGTAACTTAATGATTAAGACATCGTACAAACTTATTGAGCGTCAACTGGTCGGACTGATATTAGGTGACCTCTTGGGTACACCTGCAGCCGTGGAATTTAGCAATGCTACTGACCCATTTCTCCTACAAGCAGCTTCTATTTTCAAGAAAGGAAAGGCTTTTCCTCAAAAGGAATCTACAAAAACAACTTCATTCCTACTTCCTTATGGAACCTCTCACCAAACTCGAAGTTCGCTCTTTCATTCGGCAACGCAAACAAGCTTTGCTCTCCGAGAGTCGGCTGACCCTCGCTGCTGGGCGGTTGCTCGAGTGTTTGCAAAAACGCACAGACTTTTCCACGGCTAAGACCGTGCTGCTTTATAGTGCTTTACCTGATGAAGTACCCACTCTCGAAGTCTTGAAACTCTGGGGAGAGAAGAAAAAATTACTTTTACCCGTAGTTCATGAGGAGAAAATGTACGTAAAGGTATTTACTACGGAAAAACAATTGAAATGTGGAGCTTTGAATATCCTCGAACCTCAAGGGGAAGTTTTTACAGCGCTTTCAAGTATTGACCTCATCCTCGTTCCTGGTTTGGCCTTTGATGCTTATGGCCATCGTTGTGGGCGTGGAAAAGGATATTACGACCGCTTTTTATCGCAACCAAAGGTGAAAGCCAAAACAATAGGGGTTGGCTTTGACTTCCAATGCCTACCTATAGTTCCTACTGATGAGCATGATATTGTGCTTGATGATTTGATTTTAGTATGACAAAAGCTTTTCTCTTGTTGTTCAGCTTGTTGTTCGCATTGACGGCCTGCAAATTTAAGTCGGATAGTCGTTCGACAATGGAGAGTGCGTTTGCCAAAGCCTCACAAACTCAGCAAGGAGACTACGATCTTGAAGATATTCAACGCAGTGGTGAACTTATCATAGCCACTCTTTCGGGGCCGGAAACATATTACGACTATCATGGCCTGCCGATGGGAGAACAATATGCTTTGGCCGAAGATTTCGCCAATACGGAAGGATTGAGGGTACGAGTTGAAGTTGCCACCGACACCCTTCATCTATTTCACTTGCTTGAAACGGGACAGGTTGATTTTGTGGCACTGCCCATCAGCCAAAAACTGGTGAAGACACGCAACTTGCAAGCAGCAGGCTTTCATACCTCAAAAGGACAAACTTGGGTCGTAAAGAATACTTCAAAATCCTTGGCTCAAGCACTTGATGATTGGTATCGTCCGGATATTCTTGTGAGAATACAAAAACGGACAACGGAACGTATGCGTATGGTACATCAAGTAAAACGTCGTGCACAAGCTGTCTACCTTTCGCGTTCAAGAGGAATTATTTCTATTTATGACCATCTTTTCAAGCAAGCAGCTTCTATGACTGGGTGGGATTGGCGCCTTATAGCAGCACAAGCTTATCAAGAGAGTGCATTCGATCCCAATGCACGCTCGTGGGCTGGTGCACAAGGGCTGATGCAACTTATGCCACGCACTGCAGCGGACTTGGGCATCCCGGCTAATGAAGTGACTAATCCAGAGCGTAATGTCGTAGGAGCTGCTCGTTTCATTCGTCAATTGACTGCTCACTTTTCCGATATTCAAGAGGGTAGGGAGCGGATGAAATTTGTTCTTGCTGCCTATAATGGTGGTATCGGACACGTACGCGATGCCATGGCTCTTGCACGTAAATATGGTAAAGGTGCACAACGATGGGAGTATGTTGCTCCTTATATTTTAGCTTTACAACAACCCACTTTTTATCGCGATCCTGTGGTCAAATACGGTTATATGATAGGCTCAGAAACCGAAGGCTATGTGCGTGCTGTTTTGCAGCGTTATCAAAGTTATGGAGGCGATATGACACTTTCCCATATCTCCACTCTACCTGCGGTCATTGAACAGAAAAATGCACCTTCCGCAGAAACCGTCACACGAGGAAAAGCAGTACCTCGTAAAAACAAGTATTCTTCCGGACTCCGTATCATGTCACCTGATGACCCTGAATTCAATCAGATGCTCCCTTAATTTCTTTCAATTATTCTTAGTACTAAGACCATGATTTCACGCTTCTCGATTTGGCTTCTACTATCTTGTTTCTCTCTGTCGCTGCATAGCGAATCCTTAGAAACATTATCAACGAGTAGTATTCTTTCCACTCTTGATCAGGTCATCGCTCAAAAAGAACATTATCGTAAACGGTTCGAGGAGCAACAGAATGCTTTGCGGCATCAAGCACGAAAGAGCCATGTACAAGGAAAATCTGAAGTTTATGCTCAACTTTTTCAGCGTTATGTGCATCATCAAAGCGACTCTGCATTGGCTTATCTTGACATGATGGAACTTCATCCGCGTTTTCAAAGTGATGCAGATTATGCTGCACGTGTGCGGATTGGTCGTGCAGAGACCTATGGCGTAATGGGCCTTTATAATGCTGCGAACGAAGCCCTAATTCATATTGATGTCAAACACCTGCAGCCTTCCACACGTCTTTATTACTACCAAGTCTGCCGTACTGTCTATGGATGGATGAGCGATTTTGGAGAAATTGCCAATCAACAACAAGATTTTCTTGCACTTACACACGCCTATCGTGATAGTATCCTTGCCATTCAACCCGAAGGAATTGACCGCAAGATTGTTCAAGTGGATAAGTTGATGGTGGAGGGAAAACCTCTGCTTGCCTATAACCTTTGCCAGCAAGCTCTTAAACAAGCCGATGAGAAGCAACGCACTTTTCTATATATCCTCTTGGCCGATGCTACGAAGGTACTTGGTCGCAATGAGGAGAGTATACGTTTTTTAGCATTGGCTGCACTTAATGATATTCAGAGAGGTATCACTGAATATACTTCCTTACCTCGCCTGGCACTGGCGCTTTCAGAACAGGGAGATGTTGTGCGCGCCTACGACTACCTACTCTGTACGATGGACGATGCCAACTTCTGCAAAGCTCGTTTGCGTAGTTTTGAAGCTTCAAGCATCTTCCCAATCATTGAACGAGCCCATAAGGCAAAAGTACGCGAGCGACAATATGTTGCTATCGTTATAGCGATTTTAGTAGGTCTTGTTTTGTTGATGCTCGTTGGCTTTATTTTCTTAATGCGTCGGCAGATGCACAAACTCCGTAGTGCTCGTCAAGAGTTGGCAGAGGCATTAACTTCCATTCGTGAAGTTAATGCAGCTTTGGTCAAAGCCAATGCAGAGTTACACACGACTGATAAAGTCAAGGAAACTTATATTGCTCGCTATCTACAGCGTTGCCGAGGTTATATTGATACGCTTGACGACTTTCGCCGACAGCTGCTCAAACTTGCGAAATCCAAAAAGTACGAAGAACTCGGAGCACGTTTGCAAGGAAATGAATTCCTTCAAGAAGAGGAGCGCGCCTTTTTCCTTGAATTTGATGAGGCTTTTGTGACTCTTTTCCCGAAATTCATTGATAACTTTAATGCTTTGTTGCTTCCCGAAGCACGTACCTACCCTAAACGCGACGAAATTCTCAACACAGAGCTCCGTGTGTTTGCGCTCGTCCGATTGGGCGTTACAGACAGCAATCGTATTGCCCACTTCCTAAACTACTCCCTGCCTACTATCTATTCTTATCGATCGCGTTTGCGAAACAAAAGCATTTGTGAGAAGGGGACATTTGATGAAGCTGTAATGAAATGTTGAAGAATCAAGATGGCACGAAAAAGTGCTGGAAATGAAAAAGATGATGATAGAATTTCGAACTGTTGGCTTTGCCTCAGTTTTTTGCACTATTTATTAGCATCCAACTTCTATGAAAATCCTTCTTTTAGGAGACTACTCCAATGTACATGCCACACTGGCCAAAGGCTTACGAGAGTTAGGGCATGAAGTTGTTGTCGCTTCTGATGGTGATGGCTGGAAGAATTATGAGCGAGATGTCGACTTACGTAGAAAAAGCAAAACAAAATGGGCATCCTTTCGCTATTTTTTTTATCTCCTTCGTCATTTCCGTCATTTCCGGAACTTTGATGTAGTCCAGCTCATCAATCCCATCTTCCTCCCCCTCCGTGGTGAACGGCTTACCCCTTTCTACCGCTATCTGCGTCGCTATAATCGCCAGGTCTTCTTGGGGGCGTTTGGCATGGACCATTATTGGGTAAAAGCTGGGTTGGACTGTACAACTTTTAGATATAGTGACTTCAATCTCGGAACAGAAATTCGTGAGCGTGAAGACAATCAGATTTGGATTGAAGACTGGCTCTATGGGAGCAAAGGAAAGTTGAATCAATATATTGCTAACGATTGTGATGGTATTGTGGCTGGTCTTTATGAATATTATGCCTCTTACCAAAAAGAGTGGGGTGCTAAACTTCAATTCATTCCTTTTCCTATTGATGTAGACTCCTCGAATCTCATACCGGATTTTTCCAAAAAAGAATTTGCCCAACAGCGAAAAATTCGCTTCTTCATCGGCATACAGCGTACACGAAACAGCTACAAAGGTACCGATATTATGCTTCGAGCACTCCAACGCCTACAAAAGCAATACCCTGATGCCGTTGAAATCGTGCAGGTAGAGAATGTCCCTTTTGAGCAATATAAAAAGCTCATGCTCTCCTCCGATGTCCTTCTGGATCAGCTTTATTCCTACACCCCGGCCATGAATGCACTCCAAGCGATGGCACAAGGGCTCATTGTAGTGAGTGGAGGTGAGCCTGAAAATTATGAAATCCTCGGCTGTGAAGACATTCGCCCCATCCTCAATGTGCAACCCACTGAGGAAAGTGTATACGAAGTGCTCGCTTGGTTGGTAGAACACAAAAATGAAATTCCCAGCCTTTCACACGAAAGCCGCACTTATGTAGAACGCTATCACGACCACATCAATGTGGCACAGCAATATCTCAATTTCTGGAATAGTGTCCCCTCTCATCATGCCTAGTACTAAATCCTCTCTCGTGGGACGAAACTATCTCCCTCCCTTTATTCTCATCACGACCTTGTTCTTTCTTTGGGGATTTGCACGTTCCTTTCTTGATGTGCTTAATAAACACTTCCAAGAAGAACTACATCTCAGCCTTACAGAGTCTTCTTTGGTACAGACAGCTGTTTAGGTAGGATAATCTCCACTGAACATACCTTTGATATTGTGGATGCCCAACCTTCCTAAAGCGGACGCTATCATTTCACGACCAAACTTCGGAATTGCGACTATAAACTCGAAGCAGACGTTGACGTGCTGATACAGCCTTGTGAGGTCTTGGTCAATCCTCATCTCGTTTCGCCCGTGCTTCACTAATCTCCTTCATTCATGTCCATTCAATCCGTTTCTTTCCATTCCGAAACCTTGCAGTTTAAGCAACCGGCAGGAACCTCAAGAGGAATCTACCGAGAGCGTCGCGTGTGGTATATCGAAATTTATGGTGAATATGTGTTGGCCGACCAGCCTCGTCCTCTTTACGGCATTGGTGAGTGTGCTCCACTTCCCGATCTAAGCTGCGATGATATGTCGCGCTATGTAGAGATGCTGCAACACGCTTGCCGACATTTACAGCAAACCGGAGATATACCCTTTGAAACGTTGCGTAGCTTTCCATCCATTTTGATGGGTATGGAAACGGCACTCTTATCTTATCGTGCCTGCCAGACTACCGGCAATCCTTATCTGCTCTATGACACGCCTTTCACTCGCGGCCAGCAGCCCATCATCATCAACGGTTTGGTATGGATGGGAAGTTACGAAGAGATGGCCGCACGCGTTGAAGAAAAGGTCCAAGCTGGATTTTCGTGCATCAAATTGAAAATCGGAGCCATCGACTATGTTCAGGAACGCCGACTCATAGAACGTTTGAGAAAGCAGTTTTCACCCGAACAACTTCAAATCCGTTTGGATGCCAATGGAGCCTTCTCTCCACAACTGGCTGAAGAGCGGCTCGCCGATCTCGCTCCTTTCCACATTCATAGTATTGAGCAGCCCATAGCCGCTGGTCAATGGGAGGAAATGGCCAAACTTTGTCGAAACAGCCCTATTCCCATAGCCCTTGATGAAGAACTCATCGGCCTCAACACTACGGCCGAGCGTGAAGCAATGCTCGACAGTATTCGACCACAGTATCTGGTGTTGAAGCCTTCGCTTCATGGTGGGTTTCGTGGAGCCGACGAATGGAGGGCACAGGCCGATGCACGCGGCATCGGCCATTGGTGTACCTCGGCTTTGGAAAGCAACGTCGGCCTTAATGCCATTGCACAATGGTGCTCGGCACGCTACACTGCTAACAGCCATTTGCCGCAAGGATTGGGAACGGGACGCTTGTTCGTCAACAATCACCCCGATATTGCGCTTGAGCTTCAAGGACAACAGCTTTGGGTGGCCGATGAGCATCAACGACATTTCCAAGCGCAGGTTGGGGCTTTCGCGAACGAATGGCAGCAACCCTCCCGGACAATTGCAGTCAAGACAAGTGGTAGCATAGGAAAACCCCACACCCTTTTGGTCGAAAAGCAGAAAATGGCCGCGAGTGCCCGCCGCACTCTCAAAGCACTTCGCCTGATTCCGGGACATAGCGCCTTGCTCTGCCTACCGGTCGACTACATTGCAGGGAAGATGATGGCTGTGCGCGCATGGGTGGGAGGACTGGCACTCACCATTGTAGCGCCCTCGTCTCATCCTCTCCGAGGCATTCGTATTCCCCCCACCTTTATAGCAGTAACACCTATGCAGGCGCTCACTACTTTGCAGACACCGGGTGAACGTGAGTGCTTCTGTCGCATTCCACGTATCCTCATCGGAGGAGGTGCTGTCAATGCTCGGCTTTTGGAAGCCGTGCAGGCCTGTGAGGGAGAAGTTTACAGCACCTATGGTATGACTGAAACCCTCTCGCATATTGCGTTGCGCAGACTGAATGGGGTAGGGGCTGCTGAAGCCTACACACCTCTTCCCGGCGTGAGCATTTCCTTGGACGAACGCGAATGTCTCACCCTCTATGACCCTATCGTTTGCACACGCCCTCTTCACACAAACGATCGAGCCGAATTGTGCACAGAGGAGACGTTTCGCATCTTAGGACGCGTAGACAATGTGGTTTGCTCGGGAGGACTCAAACTACAACTCGAAGAACTTGAAGAACGGCTGGCATCGCTCTCCTGCTCCTTCATGCTGACCGCTGTTCCTGACCCTCTGTTGGGCGAAGCACTCACCCTGCTTCATGAACCCACCACAGCACCTATCGCTCAAAATTGTGCGAAACTCTTGAGCCGCTACGAACAGCCGCGCCATTATTTCTGTATCCCCCGCCTACCACTGACCGAAACCGGAAAGCCTGCGCGTGCCGAGGCCGCACGTCTGGCTCAAAGTCTGTTGAAAGTAAGTCAATCTCTCTAAACGACTGTACTCCTTTGAATGGTGTTCATTTATGTATATTGCTGTCAGGTAAACTTCAAAACCCTAAAAAGTACCAGTCCGCCCCCTTAAAATAGGACTTCATACTTTCTTTTTCAAAAAGTAAGTCCCCTGTTTATATATAGACATCTCACCGGCCAAACTTACCACGAAGCCTCGACTTTAACACGATTTTAACATTTCAACTCCCTCCGAATGAAGTAGCTCAATCTACCTCAGAGGTAGATTTTCTCAGCTCCTATCTCAATCAAACTACCTCTGAGGAAAATATTCGCACTCGGCACACACGCATACGCGCGCGTCATACACACAAATTCTGTGTTTTTGGCCTTCACTTCCTTCACCTCCTTGGCCATCCTCTAAAAATCAGCCCTCTGGTGAAGGATTTAGAAAAATAATTCCTTCATCCACAACCCTCTGTTTGACAGGAAAATAGCCCATCAGGTGAAGGAAGTGAAGGATAAAAACACATTTTGCAGGAAATGTGCGCGCGTGCGCGCGAGGATTTTTGCTCCCTGATTTCATTTGCCGCGCGCCGCTCCTTTCTACAAAAAAGTCTTCCAAAATTTAGAGCGATGATATTGTATCTTTTGAAGAACGTTTACCGGACAGCAATAATTTATATAGGATGAAAGAAACTTCCTTACACGTAAGGACGTTTGTCTCTACCTGGTGGGACTTCAACTACTTGTGGGAAACGTAAGAATTCGTACAATAGAAAATGATGACAAAGCAACTTCAAAAATAGTACTGCAAGAAGAGATATAAGGTTTATTTCCTTGCTTTTATAGTATTCAACAAGGAGTAAAATATCTTACTCATTCTATAAGACCATACACCTATGTTCTGTAATAAAGACAACGTCAATATCCTCACAGCTCTGTTACGACCGGACTCTTCCTATGCCACAAGCCCACGCGATGCTGTGCTTTGTCCCGGTTCGCGCAATGCCCCTCTTGTTCACAACCTCGCTCAAATCGGGTTGCGAGTGTATCCCGTCACGGATGAGCGCAGCGCTGTTTTTGTGGCCATCGGACTTTGGTTGCAGGCTCAACAGAAACGTCCGGTAGTTGTATGCATCACTTCGGGGAGTGCTTTGCTCAACACCCTCCCAGGTGTGGCCGAAGCCGCCTTGCGTCACATCCCGCTTATTATCCTATCGGCCGATCGCCCACCACAATGGATCGGACAGCTTGATGGGCAGACGCTTTTCCAAACGGGGGCCCTGCACCCTTATGCACAGACCTTCACCCTCCCCGAGCCACACAATGAGGAAGAACGCTGGTGGTGTCGACGTGTGGCGCGTGAAGCGCTGCTTGCCACACAAAACAACGGCGGACAGGTGGTGCATATCAATGTTCCCATCAGTGAACCCACTTTTGAGTTCACGACCTCCGAACTTCCTGAAGTGACACCTTTACACTGCCTTTCTTTCCCTTCATTTACCCTTACCGAAGAGCTCCGTCGACAACTTGCAGATGCGCAAATGCCTCTGTTGGTCATCGGACAGTGGGAGGAGGACTCTCTCGCCCCTCTTTTTCCAGCCGATAAACTGCCTTCTCAATTGCTTATTTATGCGGAATGTTTGAGCCGCTATTCCGGGCCAACAGACACCGCTGCGATTGATGCTTTGCTTGACACTGCATGGGAAGAGAATCGTGCTTTCTTGCCCGATCTCGTGCTACACATTGGAGGGGCGATGGTCGATAAAAAAGTCAAACAGCTGCTGCGTCGTTGTCCTGATATTCGTGTGTGGCGCATTGATGCCACCGATGAACTGCCCGACACGTTCTGTCATTTCAACCTCAAACTCAAGGCTCAGCCGCAGCAAGTCCTGCCTTTGCTTTTGGAGGCTTTGCCGACTGAAAGCAAGTGTGTCTTGAAATTTCGCCGAGAACTTCCTTCTCCGGCATCTATCGCACGCCACTTTGAGTCGTTGTCTGCTATACTTCTTGCCAACAGTAGTGCCGTGCGTTGGGGAAATCGCTTCTTTACGGCTTCGCCTCACCCCATTTTTGGTAACCGCGGTACCAACGGCATTGAAGGCTCTCTCTCCGTGGCGGTAGGCTATGCTCTCGCACAGCAACAACACTCTACAAAAGAGAAAGTGCTTTGCATTTTGGGAGATCTTTCCTTTTTCTACGATGTTAATGCACTTTGGAATACCCGGCTTGATGGTACGCTCCGCATTCTCCTCGTGAATAATGGAGGGGGCGGTATCTTCGACCACCTGCCACGATTACCGCAAAGTTCGGCTTTCAACACTTATATTCGTGCCAATCATCACACTACGGCAGAGGGTATTGCTCGGAGTTTTAATTGCCACTACCAAGCGTATCATCTCCCCGCACAGGAAAGAAACTTATGCGATGCAATGGCCGATGAGCTCATTCGTTCTCTACTCGCAGTGGAAAGCTTACGCCCCGTTATCTTTGAGGTGTTTGCCGATTTCCCTCTTAGCTCCAAATCTTATTCTTAACCCCTAATAAATCCACAGCTCTATGCGTCAATGGACTAAAATTACCGATTATCAAGAAATTTTATTCGATGCCTTTCAAGGTATCGCCCGTATCACCATCAATCGCCCTCGTTATCGTAATGCCTTCACTCCCACCACTGTGGCCGAAATCTCCGATGCCCTCCGCTATTGCCGTGAGGCGCAAGACATCGCGGTAGTCATCTTAACAGGGGCACATTCTCCTGCACAGCCCGGACAAACCGAAGAGGAGCGCATCCGTACTGAAGCATTCTGCGCAGGAGGAGATATGAATATCAAAGGCCGCGGTGGCTACGTGGGTGGGGATGGTGTTCCCCGTCTCAACGTGCTTGATGTACAAAAGCAAATTCGCTCCCTCCCCAAGCCTGTCATAGCCATGGTCAATGGTTTTGCAGTAGGTGGCGGGCATGTATTGCACCTCATATGTGACCTCACTATTGCTGCCGATAATGCGCAGTTTGGCCAGACCGGACCTAAAGTTGGTTCGTTTGATGCCGGTTTTGGAGCAAGCTACATGGCGCGTATTGTCGGACAGAAAAAAGCACGTGAAATCTGGTTCCTCTGCCGCTTGTATTCAGCAGTCGAAGCTGAGCGCATGGGTATGGTCAACAAAGTTGTGCCTCTCAGCCAACTCGAAGATGAAACCGTGGCTTGGGCACAGCGTATGATGGAACATTCTCCCCTTGCTTTACGCATGATTAAAGCCGGTCTTAACGCAGAACTTGACGGGCAGGCCGGTATTCAAGAGTTGGCCGGTGATGCTACGATGCTTTATTATCTCCTCGATGAAGCCCATGAAGGCGGACAAGCCTTTCTGGAAAAGCGCAAGCCTGACTGGTCAAAATTTCCAAAACTTCCCTAAGCTCTTACTCCTTAAAAAGCCTCTTTAAGCAAGAACCATAAACAAATGTTCTCTCGCTTAAAGAGGCTTTTGGCGAAGACTAAGTGTTCTCTGCCAAGGCTTGTTCTATCAGATTGTCCAATGGTGATCGGACGATGTGTCCGATTTGAAATCCTTCGATTTGCGCAGCTTCTGAAAGTTCGTCGGCAAAAAAAGTAGCGATGCTTCCCACAAAATTGACTGCTAAGTCCGGACGTTTATAGGAGCGAATGTTGCGCTGAAAGAAAGCCCGAAATTCGTTGATGAGAAAATCATGGATACTTTCTTCATGGCGGTGGCGTACGAGGAAGGGGGTGAATTGTGCCAAATAGCGATTAGGGGATGGCTCACGGTAGACATGCTGAATGAGGGCAGCAAGGTCAATCGAATAGGTTTCCAAAAAATCTTGGCAAAGATGCACAGGTAAAAGCCCTTTGAAGACATCTGCCAGCAAGTGTTTTCCCAATGAGCCTCCGCTACCTTCATCGCCTAAAATATAGCCTAAACTTGGGGTGGAGTGAACAAATTTCTCTCCATCGTAAAGAGCACTACCAGAGCCTGTTCCTAAGATGCAAACGATACCGGCTTGTCGGGCACAAAGTGCATGAGCGGCTCCTAAAAGATCGGAAGCAATGTTGATTGTTTGAGCAGAAAGTGGTTTGCTCAACAAAGAACTCATGCGTTCTTGCTGCTCGGGGCGGCATCCAGCTCCATAGAACATAATCTCAGTGAGTGTTTCTTGTGGAGAATACTCACCGCTGTCCAATAATGCAGGTAAAAGCTCTTTAGTTAGAATTTGCTCAATTCTCTCATTGCTCATCAGGCTGGGATTGATGCCCGATGTTTGTATGCGGCAAAGAAGACGGTCGGCAGAAAGTAGCGCCCAGTCCGTTTTAGTCGATCCGCTATCGACAATCATCTTTTTCATAAGTACAGGTGTTGAAAATACTTGGCAAAAGTACAAATAAACGTCCAATGGTGTCGCCGTTTCGGCAAAAAATTGTAACTTCGCTGCACATTTCTTCTTTGGAATAATATCGCATTCCTAAGCGAAACATCCTTTCTCGTATGAAACAGTTTTTACTATTCTCCCTTCTTTTCGTAGCCCTATCCCTTTCTGCAGGTACCTCAATTGAGTTTGAACGCTACTTTCATGACAAGACTCTGCGTGTCGACTACATCTTTTCGGGAAATGCTCAACAACAGTTTATCGCATTGGACGAGGTGCACTCTGCCAAAGGATGGGTAGGCCGAAGAGGAAATTTAGACCAAGTGCCTTTGAAAGGTAATGGTCAGATTGTCATGCGAGATGCAACAACGAAGGCAATAATTTATATGACTTCCTTCTCTACGTTGTTTCAAGAATGGGTGACCACCGAAGAGGCAAAAACGAAAAACCGGGCTTTTGAAAATGTCTTTCAACTCCCAATGCCTCGTCAAGATGCAGAGGTCACGGTGGAGTTATACAATCCACGACAGCAAACGACAGCCACTTTTACTCATTTAGTGAAGGTGGATGACATTCTCATCCGTCCTCTGCCCTCGGCTTCTCCCTATCCTCACAGATACTTACACAAAGGAGGCGACAGCAATCGGTGTATAGATATTGCGATTGTGGCAGAAGGTTATCGTGAGGAAGAGATGGAAGTTTTCTATCAAGATGCACAAGTGGCTGCTGATGAGTTATTGTCTTATGCTCCCTATTCGAAATACAAGGAGCGCTTTAACATTGTAGCTGTGGCTTTGCCAAGTGCAGAGAGCGGGGTGAGCATTCCTCATAGGAAAGAGTGGAAAACAACCGCTCTCCATTCTCATTTCGACACCTTCTACAGCGAGCGCTATCTGACGACACTGAGCCTTAAAACTCTCAACAATGCTTTGGTGGGTATCCCTTACGAACACATTATTATCTTGACAAACACGGAAAATTATGGTGGTGGGGGTATCTACAATAGCTACACTCTCGTTGCAGCACACCATGCGCTTTATAAACCGGTAGTTGTACATGAGTTTGGGCATTCCTTTGCAGGATTAGCCGATGAATACTTTTATGATTCGGCTTATGGAGATCTCTTTCCACACGATGTAGAGCCTTGGGAGCAGAACCTCACAACCTGTGTTGATTTTGCCAAAAAATGGCAAGATATGTTACCCAAAGGTACACCCGTCCCCACGCCTATTGAAGGGCTACCGCTTACAGATATGACCAAGATTGGTGTATATGAGGGAGGAGGTTATCAAAGTAAGGGCGTGTATCGCGCTTATCGTGATTGCCGTATGCGTACCAATGACGCTCCTACTTTTTGTGCAGTGTGTCAGCGTACCACTGAGCGTCTCATTAAGTTTTATACAGAACAGAAATAAGTCCCCAAAATACGAATGGCAGATAAAAAAGAAGTCGTGTCCTCAACAGAGAAAAACAGACCAATCAGAGGAAAGAAACTATCGAAATCTCAACGCAATGCACAATTGCGTGAAGAACTAAGGACAGTGGCAGGGGTAAGCTCACGCAGAGATTATTATCGATTTGCTGCTGGAATGGTACTCCTTGTTGTGGCTTTTTTTATGATTATCTCGATGGCCTCCAATATCTTTACCGGAAACGAAGATCAGGCCGATGTCTTGGCAGGGACTGTTATGCGCGCCTCCAATTACGGTGGCAAGTTAGGAGCTTATTGTGCCTATTATTTTATGAACAACCTCTTCGGAGTTTTCAGTTTGCTCATTCCCATTTTTCTTTTGGGAGTAGTGTTGAAAGTGATGCTCAAGGAGGCAAGCCCTATTCGCTTATGGTTGTTGTTTATCCATTTTGGCGTGATTATGGTGGTAGGAAGTGTAGATGCTCACTGTTTGCAAGAACTCTTTCTCTCAGCTTGGCAACACCAGCTTTCTTTTGATTTGGGGGGGGCGCATGGCCGTATGGTTTTTGAATTGATGGAGCGTTATGTGGGAGAAGTAATTACTGCTATCATTTTGCTCATCATAACCTTAAGTTATATTGGCTATTGGTTTACGCAAGTCTTTATTTGGTTCTTTAAGGCCTTTCACAGATTGAGTCGTATGCTCTTTGGAGTGCGAGAGGAGTATAGTGATTTGGAAGAGGAAGAAGAAGAGGAAGGAAACGAAGATATGGCTGAAGAAGGAGAGGACGTAGCAGAGCAAACGGCCAATGAAGAAGAGGGGGGAAGGGACCAAAGTGACGAGGAAGCAGAAGCCCCCTCTTTGGTCTTCAATATCACTGATACCCATGCCACGTCTGAAGAAGGAAGTGGAATAAGCCTCACCCCTGTTGCAGAGGAGATAGAAGAGCAACCTTTGGAAATCACCCTCAATGCAACTACTGAAGAGGTCAAAGCTGATGCACAAACATTGGGCGATGTTGCTGCACTCCCTCCTTACGACCCCAAACTGGATTTGAGTCATTACAAATACCCTCCTCTTACATTGTTGGCCAAGCATGGGGCCGGCAACGCCACTATTGATATGGCTGAACAAAATGCTAATAAGGAGCGTATCGTGACGACTTTGGGCAATTTTGGAGTGGAAATTACGGAAATCTCTGCGACCATTGGTCCGACGGTTACCCTCTATGAAATTGTACCTGCTCCTGGACAGCGCATTTCCAAAATTAAAAATCTGGAGGACGATATCGCCTTGAGTCTTGCAGCTTTGGGTATTCGTATCATTGCCCCTATCCCCGGCAAAAACTCCATCGGTATTGAAGTGCCTAACAAGAAGCCGCAAATTGTGTCGATGGAGAGCATTCTCAATACGCAGAAGTTCCAAGAAACGGACTATGAACTACCCATTGCTTTGGGAAAAACCATCACGAATGAGGTCTTTATGGTCGACCTCGCCAAAATGCCTCACTTGCTCGTTGCTGGTGCAACGGGACAAGGTAAATCTGTGGGACTCAATGCCATTATCACCTCATTGTTATATAAGAAGCATCCTGCTGAGTTGAAGTTGGTGATGGTCGACCCCAAGAAGGTGGAGTTTTCCATGTATCAACCATTGCTCAAACATTTCTTGGCACAAGTACCCGATAGTGAAGAACCAGTGATTACCGATGTCACCAAGGTTGTACAGACGCTCAAGAGTCTTTGCCAAGAGATGGATAATCGGTATGATTTGCTTAAAATGGCACATTGCCGAAACTTGAAAGAGTATAATGGAAAGTTTATTAAGCGCCGTTTAAGTCCTGAACATGGTCATCGATTCCTTCCCTACATTGTTGTGGTTATTGACGAATATGGCGACCTGATGATGACGGCTGGCAAGGACATTGAGCTGCCGATTGCTCGCATTGCCCAGTTGGCGCGTGCTGTGGGTATCCATATGATTATTGCAACGCAGAGTCCACGTGCTGAGATTATCACCGGTAAAATCAAAGCCAACTTTCCGGCACGTATGGCTTTTAAGGTGATGGGAACGCGCGAAAGTGGTATCATCCTTGATGAAAAAGGAGCCAATAACTTGATTGGACGCGGAGATATGCTAATGCTGACCAATGGCAAACTCACGCGTGTGCAATGTGCCTTTGTAGACACGCCCGAAGTGGAAGCCATTACCGATTTTGTGGCAGCACAACAAGGTTATCCATCTCCATTTGAATTACCACTCATAGCCGAAGATGGTACAGAAAGTGGAGAGAGTTTCAATGTCGGAGGAAATAGTACCTTCGAAGAGGTGGCGCGTTTCGTCGTAAACACACAGCAAGGATCAACCTCGAAGATACAACGTACTTTCAAAGTTGGTTTCAATCGTGCCGGCCGGTTGATGGACCAGCTCGAAGAAGCGGGCATCGTCGGCCCCGTCAATGGCTCAAAGCCTCGTGAAGTTTATGTGCAATCTGAAATTGAACTCCAACAAATCTTGGATAACCTAAAAGCCCAAGGCAAACATTTTGACTGATATGAAACAGCGTATTTTTTTCTTTTTGCTCACACTTATGTTAACGTTGGGCATCAGCGCACAGAGCGCTACAAGCGTACTCGACAAGGCTTCAAAGGCTCTTACGGGAGGTTGTGTTACTGCGGCCTTCTCTGCCAAAGGTGGCATGGGAAATTCATCGGGAACTATCATTGTGCAAGGCAACAAGTTTGTACTGCAATCACCACAAGCTCATATTTGGTTTGATGGAAAAACAGAATGGACACTTGCACAAGGGGCAGGTGAGGTGAACGTAACCACCCCTACTTCTGCAGAAATAGCTTCGATGAATCCTATGAACTTCCTCAACCTCTACAAACGAGGATACAAAGCAACGCTTACCGAACGAGGAAGCAACTACGAAGTACACTTAGTGGCCGAAAATGCAAAAGCCGGCATCAAAGAACTTTACATTACTCTGAACTCTTCTAATTATCAGCCTTCCAGCGTTAAGCTTCGCTCTAATGGAAACAATTGGACGACTATCAACATACGCTCGTTACAGAAAACGACTAAAAAGGCTGATACTTTCTTTCGTTTCAATCCGAAAGATTATCCCAAGGTCGAGGTTATAGATTTACGCTAACTCAATATCAATTATTATTCTAAAATCCAATCGCTTATGGAACTCTTACGAACCCTCATTCTCGGTAGTGGCCCTGCCGGATATACTGCAGCTATTTATGCCGGTCGTTCTGGTATTACCCCTGTTATCTACGAAGGGATTCAACCTGGTGGACAGCTCACTCAAACTACTGATGTTGATAATTTTCCGGGCTATCCTGAAGGAGTAGACGGCAATGCACTAATGGACGATTTACGTAAGCAGGCCGAACGCTTCGGCACAGAAATCCGCACGCAAATCTGCACCAAAGCCGATCTTTCACAACGTCCTTATACACTCACCTTCGATGATGGTAGTCAGGTGCAAACCCAAACGCTCATCATTGCTACGGGGGCAAGTGCAAAATATCTGGGTTTACCCGATGAGGAAAAGTATCGCGGTATCGGTGTTTCTGCATGTGCCACTTGCGACGGTTTCTTCTACCGCAAGAAGACAGTAGCTGTTGTCGGTGGTGGAGACACTGCTTGCGAAGAAGCTACTTATTTGGCAGGACTGGCACAAAAGGTTTATTTGATTGTTCGCAAACCCTACCTCCGTGCCTCGCAAGCGATGCAGGAACGCGTGTTTGCCAATGAAAAAATCGAGGTTCTTTTTGAAACGAATACGCTGGGACTCTATGGGCAAGATGGTGTTGAGGGTGCTCACCTCATACACAGGAAGGGTGAAGCTGATGAACACCGATATGACCTTCCTATTGATGGCTTCTTCTTGGCCATTGGACATAATCCCAATAGCGAGTTATTCCGTGAGTGGCTTGAAGTTGATGAAATTGGCTACATTAAGACCATAGGTCAAACTCCACGCACTAATGTTGAAGGGGTTTTTGCCGCAGGTGACGTTGCCGACCCCTTCTATCGTCAAGCCATTACTGCCGCTGCTAGTGGTTGTAAAGCTGCTATCGAAGTAAAAAACTTCCTTGACGAAAACGAACTTTAACTCCTTTGTTCATAAGTGTTTTTGACCCTTAAGCCTAAAATAGGAACTCTATGTTACACCAAACTAGAGGCTATATCAAAACTACCGCTTTGAAAACCGACCTGTCATATTGATAGTTCTACTCCTACTTTAGGTGCAAAAAAAAGAAACCGCCATCATTGAGTTTTACCTCTTTGATGGCGGTTATTCTTTGCAAATGATAGTAGCTTGTTGGAAGTAAGGGGGTGTGACACACCTTCACTCTTTTGTATCAACGGATACTGAAATTTAGCGAGCTCGTTGATAAGTAATTTCGTAAAAGTAGGGATGGACGCTCCGTGTTGCATTTCTCTGACCTTCTGTACTAGGAACTATTAGACGAACCTTTGCAATCTCATCTTTTGAGTTCGTTTGACGTCCTAAACGGAGGAAAGGAA
This sequence comes from uncultured Alloprevotella sp., assembly GCA_963544845.1. Classification (GTDB taxonomy): domain Bacteria; phylum Bacteroidota; class Bacteroidia; order Bacteroidales; family Bacteroidaceae; genus Alloprevotella. Next base: position 8,910 of record CAUUGL010000020.1, on the reverse strand, counting down.
GCGGTTGCAACCAACCAGAAGGAACAACCGCACCATAAGTTCGTGCCATCAGACCACTCAAAAATGAAGCGGTATAAGTGCCGTAACTATTGGTTACAGTTAAGATTTCAGGCCACTGTTCATAACGCCAATCTTTATTGGTCAAGGTAAGTGTGTCGGCAGCAATATCAAACTCAGTGAAACGGCAAATCACTTGTGAGGTTTCTCCCTGTTTGAACTTCTCTCCCGTTCCTTTACGCTGAATTTGTAGATAAACACCCGATCCCGCCAAGAGCACGTATTCATTTTTGGAAACATCGGTGGTCGAGTCTTGTGCATAAAACTGTGACTCAGAGATAACCTTAATGTTGGGAGCCACAGCAAATAAGTCGGCCGTATTGTCTGCATTACGCATGGTGCGCCCTTTTTTCAAGAAACTTTCAATTTGTTTTTTCTCTTTTTCGCGCAGTTCGGCATAGGTGTCATCATTGTTGCAGGCAACAAAGCCGGTCAGCAAGGTACAGAACACAAGGAGAGAAAGGAAGAATGATTTCAACATAATGAAGATAATGGGTTGATTTTACGGCAAAAGTACAAAAAAAATCTCTTCCGCTCGTAAAGTAGAAGAGATTTTAACGAGATTAGGGATAAGTTGCAGTGACTACACCTCCGCATCTTCATAAAGAAAACGCTTGATGGAACGCTTAGGGGTCTTTTCGAACTCTTCATGATAGATACGGATTCCTACAATCTGTTCATAGGCATTAATCATTTGGTTGAGTTCTTTTCGATTTTGCTCCATCTGTTCGTATAGTGCAGCTTCGTCAAGACCGGCCTTCTCAACTTCTTCAAGGTCGGGATGAATGAGGGCATAGAGTTTTTGGTCGCGTTGAATGACGATGCTCTCCATCACATAAGGCAAAGTATTGAGTTTATCTTCGATTTCTTCAGGATAGATATTTTGCCCATTGGAACCTAACAACATATTCTTGCTGCGACCACGGATATAGAGGTTTCCTTCACAATCAAGGAGGCCGAGATCACCTGTATGATACCAACCTTCGCTATCGAGTGTTGCGGCAGTAGCTTCCGGATTCTTGTAGTAACCCAACATCACATTGGCACCACGCACCAAGATTTCTCCAACAACATGGTATGGATCAACACTATCAATCCGCACTTCCATACGTGGTGCAGCTTTTCCGCATGATCCTAAAGCAAAATTCTTGTAATCTTCGTACGTGATAATGGGTGCACACTCAGTAGCACCATATCCCACAGTATAATTAAAGCCTATTTTTTTTAGGAATTGTTCCACCTCTGTGTTGAGTGCAGCACCTCCGACAATTACTTCGTAAAACTCACCACCAAATACTTTCATGATTTGCTCGCGGACTTTAGATAAAATTTTATCACTTATAACGGGCAAATGCAGCAAGAGTTTCATCGAGGGAGTTTCGAGTTTGGGAAGCACATTCTTCTTGATGATTTTCTCGATAATCAAAGGCACACTAACCACCACACAGGGTTTTACGTCAGCAAAAGCTTGCACGATGACTTTGGGACTGGGTAGACGCGTAAGGTAGTAGATATGAATACCATGGATGAATTCGAACAGAAATTCAAAGGCCATACCATACATGTGAGCCATCGGAAGCATGGAAATAATACGTTGTCCTGCATGAACGTGTTCTCCCAACTTCTCTACCGCAAACTCATAATTCGACCATAAAGCACGATAGGGAACAAGGACACCTTTAGAATTGGAAGTTGTGCCCGAAGTATAGTTAATCAGTGCTAATGCTTCGCCATCGGAGGCTGCCTTATAATGCACATGCTCTTTACGGAAAAACTTGGGATATTTCTTGCCGTAAAATTCATTCAAATGTTCACGCGCTTCAGTAAGTGCTTCATTGCGGCTCAGTTGAAGCATAAAGTCTGGAATATAGACAATTCCCTCCAAGGCTGGCATCTCATCGGGATTGATAGTAGTCCAAACTACATCGCCTACAAAGAGTAGGCGTGCATCAGAGTGATTGACGATATTGTGGACTTGCTCTGCCTTAAATTCATGAAGAATGGGCACAGCAATAGCACCATAAGTCATTGTGGCTAAAAAAGCCACAGCCCAATGAGCACTGTTACGCCCACAGATTGCAATTTTGTCACCGGCATGGATGCCAGCATTCTCAAATAAGATATGTAATTTCTCGATTTTACGTGCAACATCCTTATATTGCAACGTAGCTCCTTTGTAGTCGGTAAGCGCAGGCATATCCCAATGCTCAATGATACTCTTTTCTATCAATCCGACGTAATCTTGGTAATGGTATTCCATGAAAAGAATAAAAATTTCTGTAAGCTGATGATGAGAAAAACAACTCATCTCTTCTGCTCAATCTTGTTCGTTTTGTGCAAAAGTAATATATTTTTCAGAATTGGCAAGAACAAAAGGATTGGAAACTGCACACATAAGCGGTTTTTTGTGTACTTTTGCCAAAGATAACAGCAGAATAGGACGTTTTCCTTTACAATGGCGAACCTACTAAACTCCAAAAACAACTTCCTTATGCTCCCCCTCCTCTCACGTCGGCTATGGATTTTCTCCGGCCTCTTTCTTGTGTCCTTTTGTTTGACTATTTCTCCGTTTTTTTCCACTTTCAGCACACCTCAAGAGAATATCATCTACCTCAATCGACAAGACAATCTTGATGATATTTTGAGACAAGCAAAAGGTTCAAACTTAGGAACAAGAGCAGCCTTCCGCCTTTTGGCTCAACTGATGAGTTATGAAAATCACATACGACCTGGGCGCTATGATATTGGTTCCGGCCTATCTACCCTCACCGTGTTCCGCCATCTGCGCAATGGGTATCAAGCACCTGTCCGTTTGACTATCCCTGTTCTGCGCACCAAAACCGATATTGCCGCCTTTTTAGGAGCTAATTTACGACCTACTTCAAAAGAGTTTTTGCAACAACTCAATGATTCAACAACAATGGCTCTGTTTGGAAAGACTCCTGCCACTGCTGTTTGTCTCTTTATCCCCAACACCTACGAAATTTATTGGACCGCCTCTGTCAATGAGGTACTAAAACGTATGCTGCGTGAGAGCCAACTCTTTTGGACTGCACGACGACAAGCCCAGGCCCAAGCCCTACAACTCACTCCCGATGAAGTACTGACCGTTGCTTCAATTGTTGAACAAGAAACAGCCTATAATCCCGAAAAGCCTAAAGTAGCTGGTATGTACCTTAACCGCTTACGTAGCAAAATGCCGCTACAAGCCGACCCTACCATCAAGTTTGCTTTGCAAGACTTCACCTTGAAGCGCATCATGCAGAAACATCTCTCGGTGAGAAGTCCCTACAATACCTACCGCCATTTGGGCTTACCTCCAAGTCCGATTTGCATTCCTTCAGTGGTCAGCATAGAAAGTGTGCTCAAGGCAGAACATCATCCTTATTTATATATGTGTGCCAAAGAAGACTTCTCTGGAAGTCATAATTTTGCCATCACTTATGCCGAACATTTAGCCAATGCTAAAAAATATGCCCAAGCCCTTGACCAAGCGGGAGTCAAGTAGATATTCCCCCTTAACGTAGAGAGTCTTTTTACTTTTTCATGACCTCCTTCATTAGTTATCCACCAATTAAATTACCCTTATTCTTTCCAAAGGTAGATTGGTAGAAATACCTACAAATCAAAAGGTGAGAATAGGAATTCATTGGTTTCTTTTTCCTCTCTCTTCTGCAATAAATACAACGAATTTCTTCTGAGCACTACACTTTTAACTAAATTCATTATGATTCGCAAACTGCTATTTCTGCTATTCGCTTCTGTCATCTCTTCTTTGGCCTTTGCGACAATAGTGCCACAAAAACCTTTGCGGCGCACGAGTCATCAGCCTCTTGATAGTACAACTCTCATTGGACGTGAATATCAAGCAAAGCTGAATACTATTTCTCAGAAAATACAGATGGATAGCACAGTGTGGCAGCATGTTTTGGAAGACCCCTATTTTTTTCCTCTGTTTGCAGCTCCAGCCCTTTACAACTACCCTATTCGAACAGAATTTGCACTGAACTCAAAGGACAGCATTACCACCATTTACTCTCAGGTAGCACAAACACTATTGCACATCTATGTACATCATCCTGAACTCATTCAGCACGATTTAACAAAACTTCCCTCTCCCTCTAAAACAGAGAAAGAAGAAAAAAAAGAAAAGCCATCAACGACTTCGACAGCCTTGCTGCCACCTATCGCAAGGCCAAGTACTTCTACAACTTTTCAATCACCTGGTGAATTGGAGATTGCTGTACACAAGCCCAATTTTTGGAAATTTGTGGGCAACTTCTCTTTTCAGTTCATGCAATACTATGTTTCAGACAATTGGCATAAAGGTGGAGAAAAGCACAACTCTTTCCTTGCTGCCACCAATTTAGAGGCAAACTACAACAACAAAGAAGGATTTGTTTTTAACAATAAGTTGGAGATGCGCTTGGGTTTCCAGTCATCTAACTCCGATACACGCCATCGTTACAAAACCAATGCCGATATGATACGCCTCACCAATAAGTTGGGACGTCAAGCCACTAAAAATTGGTACTACACGATGATGCTGCAGTCTTGGACACAATTTTCTCCTGGTCACAAACCCAACGACCCCAAAGTCTACTCTGACTTTCTCTCTCCACTCGAAGCAGTTTTGTCTTTAGGTATGGACTACAAGCTCAACCATCGTACCTTCAACCTAACTACAACTCTATCACCACTCGCGGTAAATGCAAAATATGTCGATCGCCTTTCCCTAGCCACTCGCTATGGATTGGAAACAGGTCATCACACAAAGTTTAATTTTGGTTCGAGTATCACCATCAATGCCAAATGGCAAATTATGAAAGATGTGCAATGGATATCTCGTTTGTTTGCCTTTACCAACTACTCTCGCGTACAAGCCGAATGGGAAAACACTTTCAACTTCAAAGTCAACCGCTATCTTTCGGCCAAACTCTTCCTTTATCCTCGCTTCGATGATGGGGTGCGCCGTGTCAAGAATCAAAGCTATCTCCAATTCAATGAATTTCTTTCTCTTGGCCTCGACTACACTTTTTAGTCTTTCCTCAAATTCCCATTTGATATCAGATATTCAGCAAATTAGTCAAGATTATTGCTGTCTGCTAAACTTCAAAACGGCACAAAATACCTGCCCGAAGTCCTATTCTAAAGGGCTTCGGGCTTTCTTTTTTCAAAAATGTTGCTGTCCGGTAAAAAATGAACAGCCTTGACAATCTTCTGAAATATAGTTGTTTGCAGAGAATTTGGATTAGGGGGCTTGTATCTTTCCATACAATCAATTCCGACATGCTCAACCTCCTTTTCTCTCCATAATGCTCTTTTAGAAGGTTGTTTTTACAACATATGAAGGAATTTTGCTCTAATTCTCTAACCTCTCCAATTTTACCAGACAGCAATATTATTTCGGATAATACCCAATAATGCCTAAGCAACTGTTGTTTTCTTGTGAGATAATAAGTGTCTTTACGTGTAAGGACATTCGTCCGTACATGTACGGACATATTTCCGTACACGTACGGACGTTTATTCTTACGTGTACGGATGATGAGGGAGTAACGAGCTAGCAGAAGCCGTACAAAGAAAATTATTGCTGCTCGGTAAACTTTAGGAGGTTGGAGAATTGGAGCAAAAATCTCTATCCTTCTAAATTTTACCGGACAGTAATATTTCAGAAAGCACCCCCCTAATCAAATAACGATGGTTCCAGCGGTGAGGATTTAGCTCTTCAGCCTCAATTGGGCATTCATCCGTTTGAGGATTTTCCATGAAATCGATGAAATTGCTGTAGTATATGAGCGTCAATCTAAGCATTGAAACAATCTGAAAAAACGGGGTTAAGGCTCAAAAGTACTCCTTATAGGGGGCATAAACCACAGAAAATCATATCTTTATACCCATTTATGGTGCGATGTCCCTCAAACTCGGAAAAAAGTGTCCTTATTGTCAAGGAAAATCGGTGATTCACAATGATACTCACCATAGTTTCCCGTACTGGTATTGTAAAATCTGCCAACGCTGTTTTAGTGGTCGCCGGCAACTGCGAAAAGAGAAAGTTCTCACCCCCTACAAAGAGAGGCGATATAGGATTGCTCAAATAGCCGATTTGCTATGTGTGTCAGCCTCAACCATCAAGCATAGACTGCGAGACATCCTGGCTAATGAGTCAAGTGTATCCCCGTTCCAAAATCGCAGAGTATTCCTGAAGTGGAAGAACAGAGAAACTTACACACTTTTTCGGACAACACCTTTTCAAGAGTAAATTTGGCAGATAAGATGTTTTTCTTTATTTTTGCAGATGTAAATTTATGGAATTAAAAACAACTAATCCGCAGAAATAATGAAAAAAACAGCCCTCATCACAGGAGTAACAGGCCAAGATGGTTCTTACTTGGCCGAGTTCTTATTAGAAAAAGGTTATGAAGTACATGGCGTCATTCGTCGTTCGTCGGTAGACTACCGTGAGCGTATCGCTCATCTTGAAGGTCGTGCACAATTTCACCTGCACTATGGCGACATGGGCGACTCTATGTCAATTCTACAAGTAATCTCTAAGGTTCGTCCTGATGAAATTTATAATCTGGCAGCTCAAAGCCACGTTCAAGTCTCCTTCGACGCGCCTGAGTTTACGGCCGACGTTGATGCCGTGGGTGTACTTCGGATACTGGAAGCTGTGCGTATGTGTGGGTTGGTTGAAACCTGTCGTATATATCAAGCTTCTACTTCCGAGTTATATGGTAAAGTGGAAGAGGTTCCCCAAAACGAGAATACTCCTTTCCATCCTTACAGTCCTTATGCCGTGGCGAAACTTTATGGTTTTTGGATTGTCAAGGAATATCGTGAAGCTTATGGAATGTTCTGTTGTTCGGGCATCCTATTTAATCATGAAAGCGAGCGCCGTGGCGAAACTTTCGTTACCCGTAAGATTACTCTTGCCGCAGCCCGTATTGCCCAAGGCAAGCAGGATAAGCTCTATTTAGGCAATCTTTCTTCACTGCGGGACTGGGGGTATGCCAAAGACTATGTGGAATGTATGTGGCTCATTTTGCAACATGAACGTCCGGAAGACTTTGTCATTGCTACCGGTGAACAGCATTCAGTACGTGAGTTCTGTTATCATGCTTTTAGAGCAGCAGGCATTGAGTTAGAGTTTGAAGGAGAGGGCATGGAGGAGAAAGGCATTGACAAGAAAACGGGTAAGGTGCTGGTAGAGGTATCGCCCGACTTCTATCGTCCTACCGACGTGGTGAATCTCTGGGGAGATCCTACCAAGGCTAAGCAACAGTTGGGTTGGGATCCTTTGGCAAAGACTTCGTTTGAAGAACTGGTATATATTATGGTGAAACATGACATGCACAAGGTAGCAGTAGAGAATGTAGCCGACACTTTACGAGTAAATCTTGCAGAGTACTTGGAGAAGGGTATCGTTAAGTAAATTCGGAGTCGTTATGTTAGAAAAACAATCAAAGATTTACGTGGCCGGCCATCGTGGTTTGGTGGGTTCTGCCATCTGGGAGAACTTGCAGAAGCGGGGCTACCACAACTTGGTAGGTCGTACACATTCCGAACTGGATTTACTGGACGGTGCGGCGGTACGAGCGTTCTTCGATGCCGAACGTCCGGATGTTGTCGTACTCGCTGCTGCCTATGTTGGTGGAATTATGGCCAACTTACAATATCGTGCGGATTTTATCTATCGTAACCTCCAGATTCAGCAAAATGTAATCGGAGAGGCTTGGCGCCACGGTGTGCAACACCTGCTCTTCTTAGGGAGTACTTGTATCTATCCTCGAGAAACGCCACAACCCATGTCGGAGGACGCTTTGCTCACTTCTTCACTGGAGTATACTAATGAGCCTTATGCCATAGCAAAGATTGCGGGTCTGAAGATGTGCGAGAGCTTTAACCTGCAATACGGAACGCATTATATTGCGGTGATGCCGACCAACCTTTATGGGCCTAATGACAACTTCCACCTCGAAAACTCTCATGTACTGCCTGCCATGATGCGCAAAATTCATTTGGCGCATTGCCTTCATGAGGGGGATTGGGAAGCGGTGCGTAAGGACCTAAAACTGCGTCCTGTGCTGAGGCGCGAGAGCCGACAACAGGTCGATGACACCTCAACAGAAACCGAGATACTCTCTACCTTGAAGGAATACGGCATTACTCCGAGTGCTGTCACCCTTTGGGGGACGGGTGCTCCGATGCGTGAGTTTTTGTGGAGCGAAGAAATGGCGGATGCCAGTGTGCATATCCTGCTCAACGTGAACTTCCATGATACTTGTTCGTCTGCCCCAATCAATGCCGACGGATTACGAGAGGTACGCAACTGTCACATCAACGTTGGTACAGGACGTGAAGTCAGTATTCGTGAAGTGGCAGAACGGATTGTGCAGGAAATCGGTTTTCGTGGGACGCTGTGTTGGGATGCGTCGAAACCCGACGGCACACTTCGGAAACTCTGTGATGTCCGTAAACTCCATAGCTTAGGTTGGCATCATAAAATTGAGATAGAGGATGGTATCCATCGCCTTTACGAATGGTATCGGAAAGGCATTTGTATCAATCATCAATCTTAAACACAAACTCACACCCCCTTCGTCTGTCAAGATGAAGGGGGCTGTGGCTTTGTCGTACGCTGCTTTCTTGCTTATTCTACCTTGCTTATTCTACGAAGACGCGTTTCCGAATACTGAAGTAGTTTTTTGCAAAACAATCCTGGTCTTGGGGACGAGATAATCAAGATGAAAAATAAGGTTCATCCGACATTTGGAATGATGCGGCAATCATGTAGCGCATATAATCTCAGCTCAAAGTACCTTTCGTCCCTAAACCCATAAGCCACTCTCT
>CAUUGL010000019.1:0-31858 GCA_963544845.1 uncultured Alloprevotella sp. | reverse complement strand
AGCGGTTTTCTTCTTTTTACCCTGCCATCACTCCAAATGTCGGATGAACCGAAAAAACGCGCTCTGAGATAAAACGACCCGCAACCTATGAGTGGAAAGTTTTCCAGCCGCTCTCTTCTCCACCTCTCGCTCTCGCCCCTTATCCTGAAATTCCTCGACTCAACTGTTAAATTCATGTTAAAGTCGGGGATGAGTGGTAAGATTCGAGGGCGAGATGTCTATATATAGATAGCAGGGCGTTGAAGAAATAGTTATAAGTGTTGTTCCAGCATCGCTTTTAGCGACTCTACAGTCACGATATCAGTCGTAGCAAGACGGATTGGAGCAAGAGCATATTTAGAGAGTACCTGATCTTTGAGGGAATCTCTCGACTGCTGAACAACATTGCCTTTATGAAAGTGCCAACCATCTACTTCTATAGTTAGCAACGGTTGCTTGGTGAGCGAATTGTAAACAAGAAAATCTACATGAGCCAGTTTGCTTCCGGCAAAACTTTTTTCCTCTTCATTGAGCAGCGTCCAATCGGCAATCAGTTTGAACAAAGGATAATGACATACCACAGAAAGATTGGATTTATTCAAAATCGAAAGGGCTTGCATCAAGGTGTCATAAACCAGATTTTCAGAGAGATAATCCGAAACTTTTAGATGTTCCTTTTCATAAGCCAATCTCTCTGCGCTGTATTGGCGATAGAGCAAATCAAACACAGAGTGCAATCGACTCTCTTGTATCTCAAAATTATTGTATCGGATATAGGAAATCAGTTGCGACAAGTTAGTATCCTTGGATAGTTCGTTACCAGTAGTGACGATGCAAAATTGCTTTTTGGCACGCGATATCGCGACATTAAGAAGATTGTCATCATCAGAAAATGTGGTAGGTACATTATCGACAGTCGTAAGAATGATTGTGTCACACTCCCGCCCTTGGTACTTGTGTACGGTACTGGCGATATCTTGCCCCAGCGCTGCATTGATTTCTTTGGCTTGATCGGAGTAAGGAGTAATAATGCCTACACTTCCCTTATCTGCATATTGCGGCATAACTTCTTGGACGAGGACATCTATTTCCCGTTGATTGATATGTTTATTCGCATGATTTCCCTGTACCGTTCGGACCACTTTTAACACCTTCTCTTCTCCTGAGTCGTTGGTCATCGGAATGAGTTCGCCATTATAGAATCGCTGGTTACAAAATTCGATAATCAGAGGATGGCAGCGATAATGCTCTCGCAAAAGTGTGGTAGGGGCATCTCTGAAAATTTCCGTGCAGGATTGTAAAAAATTATGGGTGATGGCATTGTAGCGCTCGTCCACTTGAAAGGAGGTAAGAACGGTACGAATGGCGAGTGCTTCCTCTTGACTTACTACATTGGGTAACTGCTTATCGTCGCCAACGATGACCGCGTTTGTGGCACACGACAAAGCCAACGCTCCCGTCTTGATATCGGACTGCGATGCTTCGTCCATAATTACATAGTCGAAGACCATATCTTTTCCAATGCAACTTTTAGCAGAATAAGTGGTACTCAACACAATGGGGTATTCTTTCAGGAAAGCCTCTGTTTTCGTCTTAAATCCTTTGATGGTAAACAGTTGTTTCACCCGATGCCCATATCGTTGAGCAATCCTACTTTTCAACACTTGGAGAGAGGAGGTGGTAAGTGCTTGGAGATTTTGTTGTAGATTTATGGTTTGAAGTTGCTCCGTGAGAACGCCCAACTCTTGCTCTATTTCCAACTTACGTACACAATAGTAGGCTTGTTCCAAAGCGGCGACCACTTCGGTAAGATTTCCTCTCAAGAAAGAAAAAGCGCGAATGCCGATAAAAAACATCCATTTCAAGCAAAACCAAAGAGAAGGTTTCCTGTCACGCTCTGCCAGCATTTGGCATCGGGTGAGCAGTTTCATGAGCTTTTCTGAGCGCTTATGGTTGAGCCAATCTGGATGCGATTGTCCTTCTTTGAGCAGATTATCATAGTGTTCCTCAGTCATCAAAGCATCATACTCTGCTTTGAGAAGTGCCAATTTCGTTTGGCTGTCAAATCCAAGCGATACGGAAAGAAGCGCTTCTTTGGCCTGCTCTTGAACCTCCACCAGATTGCTGATATGCCAGGAGGTCATATCGGGATAGGCAGACGACTGATTTTCGATAAAAGTTTCTTTCCTCTCCGCATTACCCAAGGGAGCAATGAGAAAGTCTAAACCTTCTGTTTGTAGTTTTTCTGCTATATTCTCTACAGCCGAATTGTTGTTGGAAACAATCAGCACCGTCTTATTAGCCAATAGCAAATTGGCAATAATGTTGAGCACGGTTTGTGTCTTTCCCGTGCCCGGAGGACCTTGAATAAAACTAACTTGGTGTGTCAAAGCTGCTTCTACGGCAGTTTTTTGACTAGCATTACAACCAAAGGGATAATAAACTTGGTGCGGTAGATTGTAGGTAGCAAGTTGGGTCTTATCACCTAGATATTGTGCCAAAGGGACATTGTCGCGCTTCACATCGACCAAGTCGTATTTGAGGGTAAGTGTATTGACCCCGTTGTCTGATTGCAACCCCGTTTCTTCTGCAATCTTTCGCAGATAGTCCCATGTCGAGCCACCGATTTTATCTATCGGTGTACGGGTAACATAGACATTTCGTCCTTCCAGACATTCTGTTCGCCCATCTTCGTAAACAACTCGATAAAAGGTATTCTTCTCATGGGAGAAACGAAGCAATTCGTCCGCTCCCATAATGTGTCGATTGTTGATGTAAAGTCCTTTGTTTTCAAGATTTATCGTTTCGGGATGTGTTAGGTAAAGCAAGCGCGCATAGTTGTATTGAAACACACGTGGCGAAGATAGAAAACAAACTTGCCAATAACCGTTTGTTTTCTTTTGAATGGAGGCAACTTGCTCGGTGATAAACATTCGTTTGTCACCTTTTCGCTCCAAATCCACAATCATGTACTGCCTTGCATCCATATTTAATCCTCTGTTTCCTTTTAACTATGCCTTCCCATCGCGCTCAATCAGCGCTAAAAGGCGATCAACGGCTTCGGCGGTAGGGATGCCGCGCTCCACACACACTTTTCCACGATAGAGGGACACTTGGCCGGGGCCGGCACCTACATAGCCGTAGTCGGCATCGGCCATTTCGCCGGGGCCGTTGACGATGCAACCCATCACGCCGATTTTTAAGCCTTTCAGGTGGGCGGTGGCGGCTTTGATGCGGGCGATGGTCGATTGCAAATCGTAGAGGGTGCGACCGCAGCCCGGACAGGAGATGTACTCCGTGCGGGTCATGCGCAGGCGGCCGGCTTGGAGAATACCGAAAGCGGTTTCGTCACGCTCGGCCAGGGGAGAGGCGAGCATTAGGCCGTCGGTAAAGCCGTCGAACATGAGCGTTCCCATATCGGCAGCAGCTTTGATTTGGAAATCTTCTTTTTCGCGGTCGGCATACTGCTGGAAGAAGACAACCGGATTGGTCAGTCCGGCGTTGCCCATTTCGTGCACCAACGCACGGAGTTCGCCGCTGCGGTTGGGATGGTTGGACTGCGCGATAATGACGATTTCGGGATGATATTTGAGGCAGGCTTTCACCTCTTCATTCAGCTGAACATAGGAGAGGAAGAGGAATTTGGCTTTGGCCGAACATTGGCTCACAAACATCAGATAGTCGGGTACGAAAGCGGGATAGGTGCCGGCTTCGCCCGTCCACGATGGTACGTCGATGATGGCAGCGGCAGTGCGCTTTTTCCAATCGGATGGGAGGTTTTCTCCGAAGTAGGTGTAATCGGGATGAGGTACCCCTCCGTTGTAGGTGGGCGCTGCCAGTCGGGTGTCAGCTTGATAGGACATGACGACGGGCGTATGTTCTCCACCGATGTTGAGCACCGGACAGGTGGGACGGCGTTGGGGGTGGAGCCAGTCGAATTTCAAGCAGGCGAGGGCGGGAATGCGGGGGTGTCCGGAGCGTGTTCCGAAAACATAAGAGGCGAGTTTGTAGGCTACAGGGATTTCCTGTTCGGGATCTTCGGAGAGGGAAACACGGATGGTGTCGCCGATGCCATCGGCCAACAATGCTCCGATGCCCACAGCGCTTTTGATGCGACCGTCCTCGCCTTCGCCGGCTTCCGTGACACCGAGGTGGAGGGGGAAGTCCATCCCCTCACGCTCCATGGCTTCGACCAGCAGACGCACGCTCTGCACCATGACCACGGTGTTGGAGGCCTTGATGGAGATGGCGACGTTGAGGAACTGCTCCTTCATGCAGACACGCAAAAATTCCATACAACTTTCCACGATGCCGGCCGGTGTGTCGCCATAGTGGCACATGATGCGATCGGAAAGGCTGCCATGATTGACGCCGATGCGCAAAGCGGTGCCGTTGGCTTTGCAGATGTCGATGAGTTTTTTGAAGCGCGTTTCAAGGCGTTCTAATTCGGCAGCATACTCTTCGGGCGTATATTCGAGGCTCTTGAAGGTGCGGGCGGGATCGACATAGTTGCCCGGATTGATGCGCACCTTTTCGATGATGCCCGCAGCGACGTCGGCCACGTTGGGGTTGAAATGCACGTCGGCCACAAGAGGGGTGTGGTAGCCTCGGCGGTCGAGTTCGGCACGGATGTTGCGCAGATTTTCAGCCTCGCGGGTGCCTTGGGTCGTGAGGCGCACCAAGTCGGCACCGGCTTCGATGATGCGGATGCACTGCTCGACACTGGCTTCGGTGTCGGTGGTGAGCGTGGTGGTCATGCTTTGAAGACGGAGCGGATGTCCACCGCCCATGAGCGTATTGCCCACCTTCACCTCATGGCTTTTGCGGGGGTTGAAATTGAAAAGATCGATGTTCTTCATGATGAAAATTGCTGGAAGGGAGAAGTGTCCACCATACGCCGGCAGCGTCGTAGGAAGGGCGTTGAAGTTCGTGGGGGAGAGGCCGAAGAAGGCGGTTCTACATTCAAAAAATCTACCTCGGCACCGGAGTGTTGTAGCACAAAGCGGAAAGAATCAGTGCCGAGGTAGATTTTGAAAAAGGCAACAGCCGTCAAAAAGAAACGGCTGCGGTGCGACTTAACACTTGAACTTGTAGGTCGTTGCTGCCAGTTCTTCATTGGCTTTAACGATTTTGTTCTTCAAGTTGTGCTTATAATCTGCGAGGCGGGCGGCTACGGCCGTGTCGGTGAGGGCGAGCATTTGCACAGCCAAGATGGCGGCGTTCATCGCTCCGTTTACCGCTACTGTGGCCACGGGAATGCCGGGAGGCATTTGGACGATGGAAAGCAGGGCATCAAGGCCGTCGAGCATTCCTTTGATGGGTACGCCGATGACGGGGAGGGTGGTATTGGCGGCAATGACACCGGGGAGGGCGGCAGCCATACCGGCAGCGGCAATAATCACCTTGATGCCGCGCTCTTGTGCCGAAGCAGCAAACTGCTCCACTTCGGCCGGTGTGCGGTGAGCCGAGAGGGCGTTGATTTCAAAGGGGATTTCCATTTCGTCGAGGAGCTTTGCAGCTTTGTCCATAACGGGGAGGTCGCTGGTGCTACCCATGATGATGCTTACGATAGGAGTCATGTTGGGGGAGGGTTTTGAGAAGAAATGATGGAGAAAAAAGAATAGTTTCGTCTAAATGAAGTAGACCACCGCCCAGCCGCAGACAAGGCCGATGATAACGCCGAAAAAGAGTTCGCGGTAGTTGTGTACTTTCAAAATCATACGACTGCTGCACACAGCCCCGCTCAACAAAATGGATAAGCAGAGCCAAGTGATGGCGTTGAAGTGAAACACCAGCGAAAAAGCCATCAGCATACCAATCACACCGCCCGATGCGGCCGCGTGGGTGGAGATTTTAATCCACATATTGGTCAGCGCACACACCATCTGAAGCAAGAGCGCCGACATGACCACCGTGGAAAGGAAGGTGGGGATGTGGAGCGAGCGCATGAGGAGGTAGAGGCTGCCGTAGCACACGATGTTGATGATGTAAGGCACGAAACGACGTTCGCGTTGGCTCATCTGATGACTCGTCCACCCGTTGATACGCCGATAAAGGTAGATCGCGATGAGCGGAAATATCCACGTAAAGATGACCACTATTCCTGCAAAAGCAAGGCGGTAGTGGTTGTCGAGCTGATTAAGATAGCTGAACATCAAGAGCAGCGTCACCGCCACCGTGGGGAGGTAGAACGGATTGAAAAGGGCGGAAATGATGCGCGCTGCAAGGACGAGATACTTATTGTTCATGGCTTTTTTCGATAACGTAATGAGCGACCGTGGCGAAAGGCGCTGGTATCGCTGCAAAGGTACAAAATTCTCTCCAAACTTCTTGCGTTTGTACACGGGAAAGTCGCCCTTTTATAGAAATGAAGTCGGCGCATGATTTTCTGCGCCTTCCTTTGCCAGACAGAGGAGAAAAAGAGGTTGTTTTCGTCAATTCTCCAAATGGTGCAGAAAAATGTTGCGGAAAAGTTTGGATAATCCAAAGAAAAGCGTATTTTTGCGGTCGTTTTTCGGCACCTCGCCTACAAACTCAAGAAGGTGAACCCTGCTAACCCAAAAAATAATATAATCATGTATTGGACTCTCGAACTGGCCTCAAAGCTTGAAGATGCACCTTGGCCCGCATCAAAGGACGAACTCATCGACTACGCCATGCGTTCCGGCGCCCCGATGGAAGTGGTGGAGAATTTGCAAGAACTCGAAGATGAGGGAGAAGTTTACGAAACCATCGAAGACGTTTGGCCGGACTACCCCACGAAGGAAGACTTCCTTTTCAACGAAGACGAATACTAATCGTCCGCACAGCGGATGACTCAATAAAATACCCACGCAAGGCTGCTCCTCAAACCGAGGAAAGCCTTGCGTGGGTATTTTCGTGGAGGAAAGGCAAACTTTCTCCCTTTACAAACCGAGTTCGCGGCTGATGTCGAGCATGCGCTGGATGGGCTGCACCGCTTTTTCACAAACTTCGGCGGGTACTTCGATGGTCGGCCAGAGATAGCGCAGAGAATTGTAGACCTTCGCCAACGTAATGAGTTTCATGTAGTTGCACTCGTTGCAGGCGCAAGTGCTGTCGTCGGGCGGAACAGGAATGAACTGTTTCTGCGGGGCTTGACGCTGCATCTCGTGGAGAATGCCGCTCTCGGTGGCCACCAGGAAGGTGTCGTACTCAGAATGAACGGCGTAGTTCAAAAGCGCAGCGGTAGATCCTACCACATCGGCCAACTTCACCACAGGGCCTTGACATTCGGGATGTACCAAGATTTTGGCCGTGGGATATTGGCGCTTCAAGTCTACGAGTTTTTCAAGCGAGAAGCGCTCGTGCACGTGACACGCTCCGTCCCAGAGCAACATGTCGCGCCCCGTCACGCTGTTGATGTACGCCCCGAGATTGCGGTCGGGCCCGAAGATGAGTTTTTGATCTTTGGGAAACGACTCCACGATTTGGCGCGCATTGGTCGACGTCACCACCACATCGGTATAGGCTTTGGTGGCAGCGGTGGTATTGACGTAGGAAATAACTTTATGGTCGGGATGCGCCTTCACAAAGTCGGCAAACGACTCCGCAGGGCAACTCTCTGCCAGCGAACAAAGCGCGTTGAGGTCGGGCATCAGCACCGTTTTGTCGGGACAGAGGATTTTGTCCGTTTCGCCCATAAAGTGTACCCCGCACATCACGATGATGTCGGCATCGGTCGTAGCGGCCTTTTGTGCGAGCGCAAGACTGTCACCCACAAAATCGGCAATATCTTGTAGTGCGCCGTCCACGTAGTAGTGGGCAAGAATGACCGCATTTTTCTCCTGAGCAAGGCGGCGAATCTCGGTTTTCAAATCTATGCCCGCAGGGATAGGTTCGTCTACATAACCTTTTTCAATCCATGAAGGCTTGGGAGTGGAAGTGGGCATTGGAGAGAGGATAATTTAGTTCATTAAAAATAATATCTGGTGCAAGGGAAAGCGAAACCAATGACGTGTTGCGCAGGTGAGCCTGAAAGGCTCTAAGTTCAGTAACCCGGGGTAAGTGAAGGAGAACTTACCTCGGGTGGCTCACGTTCTCCTGCGATGCACCCTAAAAGGGTGCTTCTACAATCACCTTTTGACTGCGTTTGGTCCGAAACACGATGTGGTAGAGTAGATGGGTATAACTCATATCAAACGAGAAATTGATGCCGATGCTGTTGTACCCCGTTGGGGTACCTCTTTGTGGTGCGATTACTACCCGGGGTAAGTTCCGCGATGCTCCACTTACCCCGGGTTAATGAATTGTGAGCCTTTCAGGCTCTCTTGCAGACTCAATACGAGCAAACAGAGCATCATTCCGTTAGTAAATGATGAACCTTTCAGGCTCTCTTGCAGACTCAATACGAGCAAACAGAGCATCATTCCGTTAGTGAATGATGAGCCTTTCAGGCTCTCCTGCAGACTCAATACAAGCAAACAGAGCATCATTCCGTTAGTAAATGACGAGCCTTTCAGGCTCTCTTGCAGGAAAGTGCTTCAACTTACACTAGACACAATCGATAAGTGCTTTGTTTGCACATAGGGGTTTGTAGAAACGTGTCTTACCAGACACGTTTACGTGCCCTGGGTGGACAAGGTGAAAGCAAATTTACACGGAATATCGCTCTCTTCCAATGCACTTACGTACCAAATGGTCAGCGCCAAGACAAGTTTTGTGCCGGCATCAATCACTCTCTTCCGGCACGTTTGCGTGCCAAGTGGTCGAGAATGATTTTGCGCATACGCATCGATTTGGGCGTTACCTCCACGTATTCGTCTTCGCGGATGTACTCCAACGACTCTTCGAGAGAGAGAATCGTAGGCGGAATGATGCGCGCCTTATCGTCCGCACCCGAAGCACGCATATTGGTGAGTTGCTTCGCCTTCGTCACGTTGATGACCAAATCCTTCTCGTGGATGTGTTCGCCCACGATTTGACCGGCGTAAACTTCGTCTTGTGGCGAAATGAAAAACTTGCCACGATCCTGTAAGTGGTCGATCGAATAGGCAAAAGCCGTACCCGACTCCATCGAAATCATAGAACCGTTGGAGCGGCGTTGGATGTCACCCTTGAAAGGCTGATATTCTTTGAAGCGGTGTGCCATGATGGCTTCGCCCTGCGAGGCGGTGAGCACATTGGTGCGCAGACCGATGATGCCGCGCGAGGGAATGAGAAACTCAATGTCCACCCGCTCACCCATGTTGTGCATCGAAGTCATTTCGCCCTTGCGGCGCGTCACCATGTCGATCATCTTAGAAGCAAACTCTTCGGGAACATTGATCATCAGTTCCTCGATGGGTTCGTGGCGCACGCCGTCGATGTCTTTATAAATCACCTGAGGCTGACCGACTTGGAGTTCATAGCCCTCGCGGCGCATCGTTTCGACCAGCACCGAGAGGTGGAGCACACCACGTCCCGACACCACCCATTTGTCGGTGTCTTGCCCTTGGCTGACGCGCAGAGCGAGGTCTTTTTGCAGTTCCTTCTGCAAACGGTCGTTGATGTGGCGGGAGGTACAGAACTTACCTTCTTTTCCGAAGAAGGGGCTGTCGTTGATGGCAAAGAGCATCGACATCGTCGGCTCATCAATGGCAATGGTAGGAAGGGGTTCGGGATTGTCGAAATCGGTAATGGTGTCGCCAATCTCAAAGTTTTCGAGGCCTATGACGGCACAGATGTCGCCGCTCTCCACTTCCGTTGCTTTCTGGCGTCCCATACCTTCAAAAGTCTGCACTTCCTTGATTTTGGTCTTCTCCATCGTACCATCACGGTGCGCAATGGTGATGTTCATGCCCTCGCGGAGCACGCCGCGGTGCACACGTCCCACCGCAATGCGGCCGGTGTAGTTGGAGTAGTCCAAAGAAGTGATGAGCAACTGCGGTGTACCTTCCAATCGGGTGGGCGCCGGCACATGCTCCACGATTTGGTCGAGCAGGTAGTGGATGTTGTCGGTGGGCTGCGACGGATCGGCACCCATCCAGTTGTTTTTGGCAGAGCCGTAGATGACGGGGAAATTGAGCTGGTCTTCATTGCCCCCGAGGTCGAACATCAGGTCAAACACCATTTCGTAAACCTCTTCGGGGCGGCAGTTGGGCTTGTCCACCTTATTGACCACCACGAGGGGTTTGAGTCCGATTTCGAGCGCTTTTTGAAGGACAAATCGCGTTTGCGGCATCGGGCCTTCAAAAGCATCGACCAGCAGGATGCACCCGTCGGCCATGTTCAGCACACGCTCCACCTCGCCGCCAAAGTCACTGTGTCCCGGGGTATCGATAATGTTGATTTTCGTACCTTTATAGTTGATAGAAACGTTTTTGGAGAGAATGGTGATACCCCGTTCACGCTCCAAATCGTTGTTGTCGAGCATCAGTTCGCCCGTCTGTTGGTTGGAGCGAAAGAGGTTTCCGGCGAGGAGCATCTTGTCCACGAGGGTCGTCTTTCCGTGGTCGACGTGGGCAATGATGGCTATGTTGCGAATGTCTTGCATATTGAGTTTGAGAGTTTTATTCAAGTTGCAAATTTACGCAAATCGAATGGGTATGCCAAGAAATCTTTCTCCCTTTTGCAGGCAAGCCCTCTCGTTTTGGGCAAATCTTTATTTTGGGGTGACAAATGAAGGGGGCTGGAAGCGCGCACCCTTGGTCAGCGGTTTCACTTCGGTGCAAAAAACGAAGGCAACCTATCCTTTTCCAACCACCCCTATTGATATATAGACATCTCGCCTTCATTTTTTACCACTCACCCCCGACTTTAACACGGATTTAACAGTTACCCGCTCTCTTCGGCAGTACCGACGAGCGATATGCCCTATCAGAAACTGAGCATAGGTTGCGGAGCATTTTACCTCAGAGTGCGTTTTTTCTACCTCAGAGGTAGTTTTATTTTTCTCAGAGGTAGTGAGTATTACCTCCTTCTGACTCACGTGCGCGTGCATTACAGCACATTCGTGTTTTTTTCCTTCACTTCCTTCACCCCTTTGCCAACTTTCACACCATGAAGGAAGTAGAGGTGAAGGATGAGCATACAGAAATCCTTCACCCGTAAACACAACAAAATCAAATTGTTACAACGACGGTGAAGGAAGTGAAGGAAAAAAATACGAATGTGCTGTAATGCACGCGCGCGAGGAGTTGAGATTTTGCATTTATCGTTCTCTGATAAATGCTGCTTTTTCCATCTTTGGTCGGCCATCGGAAAAACGCAGGAATAGAAAAACTTATCCTCCCACCGACATTCAGACCTCAGTGCGATGGAAGAAACGATGTAGGCGAGGCGGGAGATGGACAGCATCGCGCAGAAGGCGCCAAGAGAGAGCAAGAGAACAAAGCAGGAAGGCCACACCCACGGCCACACGCGGCCACGACTCGAGGAAAGACATGGCCAAAAGAGCAGGAAACACCAAAAGAAACTGGAAAAGGCTATGGCGCAGGGTGGCGCGCTCAAAGGAAAAGGAAAAAATGCGGCGGCAGTTGAAATAGACCGCGAGGAGATAAACGAGATAGCTCAAAGTCAGTCCCCAGCCGGCACCGCTGAAACCGAAATAGAGATAGCCCAGCACCAGCAGGAGGAGCGAAACGACAGCATAGGTGAGTTCCTGTGCCAAATAGAGGCGGCTGCGCGCGTGTGCCAACGAAAGATAAGCAATAGGCGTGACGATGGCTTTGAAAAAGAGCGCTGAGAGTGATCCCATCACCATCGGCACGACCGGCAGGAAAGCATCGGTGTAGAGCAACGGAATGAGGTGAGGAAGAAACAGGGCGAAGGCCAACAAAAAGGGGGAGATGAGCAGTACCAGCACATCAATCTGCCGATTGACGGCCTCGTTTTGCAGGGTGAGGCGATGGGTCAAAGCCGATAGGCGGGGATAGTATTCGGCATCCATCGACATAAAGATGAGTCGGGAATAAGTGATCACAAGGGTGATGCCCGTGCCGTAAATACCCACCGCCTCTGTGCCGGTAAGGAGAGGCAGATCGGCCGCTTCGGGATGGCGCAGAATAAAAGCACGAAAGAGGCTTTCTGTGCCGAAAGCGATGAAGTTGGAGAGCGCATAGGCCACCCCTAAGCGAATCATCAGATAGCCCTTTCGCAGGAAGTGCCACGAGGTGAGGCGCACGGTGTAGGGCATGAGCCGGTGGGTGGCGCGGAGTTGGAGGAGAAGCAGCACCAAGGCACAAAGCAGCAGCGCCGGAACGATGCCGGCCACACCCCATTGCCAGTAAATCAGCGTGGTGATGAAAAGCGTGCTGATGGTGCTGATGGTGGAGATAAACGCCATGCTCTTGATGCGCCGCAACCCTTTGAGTACGGCCAACTCTCCTCCACTGAGGGTGGTGATGGCCACAAGGGGGGCTAAAAGCAGAAAATGGAGGGTGTAGGCTGTGGTTTCAAAGTAGAAGTACGACCATAGGGGTGCACCTGCTGCCATCACAACAAAGCCGACAAGGGCGGCGATGAGCATCCAGGATCGCACCAAGCAGACGTAGTGGGAGGTGGCGCGCTCGTTGCCGCGTTCGGCCAAACGAGAGATGCGCTGCACGGCGCTGAAAGAAAGTCCCAAACCGGTGGCGGATCCGATGAAATCGACCGAACGGTTGAAGTTGCCAATCAGCCCTACCCCGCGGGTAGAAAGCAGTTCGGCCGTGATTTTGCTTCTCACGATCGACATCAGGACATAAAATCCCTGCACACCGCCAAAAATACCGGTGTACTTCAAGACGCGCCCGAGCGCAGAAGGGCTGTTGTGCTGTGCAGGCATGACGAGAGGCGATAACGATTATCCGAGCAAACGACGGCTCATCGCGTGGACGGGATACCACACAGAAACAAAACCTACCACGACAACCGTGGCAAATACTAAGGCGACATCATTCCATTGGACGACGACGGGATAGTAGCGCACTATAAATTCGCTGCCGTTGCCCATCTGGAAGAGGCCGAAATGTTGTTGAAGCAGGCACAGACCGACTCCCAAACCGATGCCCACCAGTGCGCCAAAGAGGGAGAACAGGCTGCCTTCGGTGAGAAAAATGTTGCGCACGCGCTGAGGGGAAAGCCCGAGATGGCGCAGGGTTTCGACATCACCGCGCTTTTCGAGAATGAGCATGGAGAGCGAGGAGATGATGTTGAAACAGGCAATGAGGAGAATGAAGGTGAGGAAGATGTAGGCGATGAGTTTTTCGACCTGCATGACGTTGAACACATCGGCCTGCTGCTCCATGCGGTCGAGCACCTTAAAGCGATCGCCGGCCAAGCGCCGCAGTTCTTCCTTCACGGCATCGACATCGGCATTGGGGCGTAGTTTGAGTTCGAGCCGCGAAATGAGTCCCTCTTTCTCAAACAACGAAGTGGCGAAAGAGAGGGACGTGAGGATGTAGTGGTCGTCGTACTTGCGCTGCTCGACGGTAAAATAGGTACCGTTGGCATGGAGGTTGGCGACCGAAAAAGATTCGATGGGGTTGGCGATATTGATGCGCTCGCCGGCACGCGGTGCGCAGATTTGCAGTTCTCCGAAGTCGGCGGTACCGATTTGTTGTTTGAGCCCCTGCCCGAGGATACCGTAATTGACTTCGGCAGCGTTGAACAGCAGTCGG
Organism: uncultured Alloprevotella sp.; assembly: GCA_963544845.1. Lineage (GTDB taxonomy): Bacteria > Bacteroidota > Bacteroidia > Bacteroidales > Bacteroidaceae > Alloprevotella. Next base: position 18,281 of record CAUUGL010000019.1, on the reverse strand, counting down.
GGCTGCTTTCCGCTGTCGGCACGGAGGATGGTGCGAATGTCCGTCACTTCGGCATATCGCTCATCGACGCCTTTGATTTTCACCACCAGCGGATGTCCGCGAAAGAGAATGAGGGCGTTTTCTTCAAAGGTTTCGGAAGCCGCAGCCACCTCCTTATGACCACGTATTTTCATCAAAACGGCATCGTCGGCTGCGGCAAACTTACCCTTGGCCGGCACAACGACAAGTTGGGGGTCGAAGGTGGTGTAGAGGGTAGCAATGAGATCGCGGAAGCCGTTGAAGACGCTGAGCACGCAAATCATGGCTATGGTGGCCACTGCCACTCCGCCCATCGCGATGGCCGAGATGATGTTGATGGCGTTGTGACTCTGCTTGGAGAAGAGATAACGGCGGGCTATGAAAAAGGAAAGGGACATGGGCGTTTCTACAAAGTGCGGGAGCAAGGGCGTCGTCCCACCGCCTTGTGCGGCGGAGGTGGGGGAAGCGGCAAAATCGACAAAGAGGCTGAAGTTACTTTTTCAGCAAGTTGTCGATGTTTTCCAAATAGTCAAGCGAGTCGTCGATGAAAAATTTGAGTTCGGGAATGATGCGCAGTTGGTGGCGCACACGAGAACCAAGTTCGTAGCGGATTTCAGCGGCGCTGTGGTTGATGTTGCCCATGATTTCGGCAGCACGCTCGGAGGGGAAAATGCTCAAATAGGCGCGGCAGATGCTCATGTCGGGGCTGATGTAGCACTTACTCACCGACACGAGTACACCCGGCAGGGCTTTGGTTTGATGGAGAAAGATGTCGCTCAATTCCTTTTGGAGCAAGCGTGATATTTTTTGTTGGCGTGTTGTTTCCATTGTAAGAGGGAATACGGATGAAAGATAAGTGGTGTGCGCACACTTTCAAAATTGTCTTATAGGACAATTTAAATTCTCTTATAAGACAATTCAAATTCTCTTATAAGACAATTTTGGCGCGTTGTCCATCTCGGGAAAATCAGGAGGTAGGAAAATCATTTTTAGCAGGTCTGAAAAAGGGATTTTTTCCGAAGAGCAATCCTCGTCTCTGCCGCACAATGTGAGGTGGTTCAGCACACTTTCTGCAAGAGAGTCAGTCCGTCGCGGAGGGGCAGAATGAGTTGCTCCACACGGTCGTCGGCAGCGACGCGCTCATTAAAGGCGCGGATACCGAGGGTTTGCGCATCTTGGCGTTCGGGGTCGATCACGTGGCCGTCCCAAAGGGTGTTGTCGGCCAAGATGTAGCCTCCGACATTGAGATAGGGCATAACGAGGTCGTAGTAGCCACAATAGTCACGCTTGTTGGCATCGATGAAAACGAGGTCGATGGGCAACTGCATCGGCGGCAGCAGTTCATAGATGTCGCCCACCACCATTTGAAGGTCTACGCTCGCCGCCCACGGACTTTGTTCGAGCCAAGGGCGGGTGAAATCTTCTTGTTCGTCGTTCACCTCAAAGGTGATGAGTCGGCTGCCTTCGGGCATTCCACTCGCCATGGACAGTGCCGAATAGCCGGAATAAGTACCGATTTCGACAACCACTTTGGGATGCATCATGCGGCAAAGCATCTGCAATAAGCGGCCTTGCAAATGTCCGCTCGCCATACGGGGGCGCAGGAGCTGGGTGTGCGTGGCGCGATAGAGGCGATGCAGATAGGGGTGCTCGGGCGTGGTGTGACGAAGGATGTAGTCGTCGAGCGTTTCGATTGGGGCAAGGTGTTCAGCCATCGGGCAGCGTTAAAAAACGAGTTGGTAGACGTTTGTTTCTCGTGCGGCAAACCCCTCGCCTTGGTAGAGTTTGTTGGCCGCTACACGAGTGGGACGCGAGGTGAGCATCACTTTCTTTTGCAACAAATCCTGTGCTTTCGTCTTTGCCCAAGCCAAAAGGTGGTGGCTCAATCCACGGCCGCGATAGTCGGTGTGGACGGCCACGTCCTCAATCCAAGCCTTGCGACCGGTCGGGCAGAAGGTGGTGCACAAGGTGATCATACCAACCACTCGAGGCGCTTCGCCTGACTCCATGAGCAGAGCGAGGTGGGTACTGTCGTTGGCCAACAAGGCTTGGTAATCGTCCCACGAGATGGACTTTCCGGGCGAAAGTTGGTCGATGAGGTCGTTTACCCCTTCCCAATCCTGAGGTTGAGCGGTGGTGATTTCGACCATTTGAAATTGAGCTTGTTGTTCCATCATTTCTAAAAAAGTAGGATAAGGAGGCAGGGCGTGGCGCTCGTGGGGCGCAATTTCGGCCAAGGGCTTCAGCACGAAATCACGCTTAGCCATTTCAGGATGAGGAAGCGTGAGTTGCGGGGTCTGCAGGCGGTAGTCGCCATATTGCAGGAGGTCGATGTCGATGGTGCGATCGAAATGCTCCCCGTTTTCACTTTTTCGCTCACGTCCCAACGCCCGCTCTATATCCTGAGTGATTTGCAAGATGTCGTGAGGCGCAAGGGCAGTTTCAAAAGTGGCGGCAGCATTGAGAAAAGGGTGTTCCGACACCATGTCCTGCGGCTCCGTTTGGTGCAGGGACGAGCAGCAGACCATTTTCCCGACACGTGATTCGAGCAGAGAAAGGGCGTGGCGGATGTTGTCGGCACGCTGTCCTAAATTGGAGCCGAGACCGAGGTAGAGCAACATAGGTTCGGCTTAATCGACAATGAGCATCACGTCGCCGAAAGTACCGAAGCGGTAACCTTCTTTGAGCGCTTCTTTGTAGGCCGCCATCGTGTAGTCGTACCCACCAAAGGCAGCGGTGAGCATGAGCAACGTGGAGTAGGGCATGTGGAAGTTGGAGAACATCGCATCGGCCACGGAGAAGTCGTAGGGCGGGAAGATAAACTTATTCGTCCAGCCTTCAAACTCCTTAATGAGCCCATCGGTGCCAACACAAGCCTCAAAGGCGCGCTGCACGGTGGTGCCTACGGCGCAAATTTTGTGACCGCCGGTCTTGGATTTGTTCACGATCTCGCAGCACTCGGCATTGACAAACATTTGTTCGCTGTCCATTTTGTGCTTGGTGAGGTCTTCTACATCCGTTTGGCGGAAGTTGCCCAAACCACAGTGGAGGGTGATGAAAGCACTTTCGATACCTTTAATCTCCATACGCTTCATCATCGTTTTGCTGAAATGCAATCCGGCCGTGGGTGCCGTCACTGCCCCTTCATTCTTGGCAAAGATACATTGGAAACGCTCCAAATCTTCCGGTTCGGAGGGACGCTTGATGATTTCGTGGGGAATGGGGGCTTCGCCCAAAGCATAGAGCGAACGGCGGAACTCGTCGTGGTCGCCATCGTAGAGGAAACGGAGGGTACGTCCGCGCGAGGTGGTGTTATCAATTACCTCTGCCACGATGGAGTTGTCTTCACCGAAATAAAGTTTGTTGCCGATACGGATTTTGCGAGCCGGATCCACCAGCACATCCCAAAGGCGCAGTTCGCGGTTGAGTTCGCGCAACAAGAACACTTCAATCCGCGCACCAGTCTTCTCTTTATTGCCGTAAAGACGGGCGGGAAACACCTTCGTATCGTTGAACACAAAGACATCGTGCTCATCGAAATACTCCAAGAAATCTTTGAACATTCGGTGCTCCATTTCGCCCGTTTTGCGATGGAGCACCAACATGCGGCATTCGTCCCGATGCGGTGCGGGATATTCGGCAATCTGCTCTTCGGGGAGCTTGTATTTGAATTGAGAAAGTTTCATAGTGAAAGGAGAAAACGTCTGTAAAACGAAGGAGTTAGTTTTGTGGCAAATCCGTTTCGATGGTTTGGTGGGCGAGCCACTCTTCAAAACCATCAAGGGTGAAGCAGTCTTCCACCCGCACTTCACCCACCTGCATACGGCGCAGCGCGGTGAGGTGGGCACCGCTGCCTAAAGCTTCACCGATGTCGCGCGCCAAAGCACGGATGTAGGTGCCTTTTGAACAAACGATGCGCAGGGTAAGCGTCGGAACGGCACCGGCAAGATGGGTGTCGAGCACTTCAATTTCGTCGATACGCAGAAGCTTGGCTTTGAGTTTCACCTCTTCGCCCTGTCGTGCCAAGTCATAGGCGCGCACCCCGTCCACTTTACACGCCGAAAAGGCGGGCGGCACCTGCCAAATCTCGCCCAAAAAGCGCGGTATCGTTTCGTCGATGAGGGTGCGGGTGATGTGTGCCGTGGGATAGGTGGCATCAACGGGATGTTCGAGATCGAAACTGGGCGTGGTAGCGCCCAAACCGAGGGTGGCAATGTATTCCTTCACCCCGGCTTGTAAATGGTCGATTTGTTTGGTGGCACGTCCGGTGCAAATCACCATCACCCCTGTCGCCAGGGGGTCGAGCGTTCCGGCATGCCCCACTTTTATTTTCAGTCCCCCCATCGCTTGGGTGAGTTGTTTGCGCACTCTGGCCACCAGTTGAAAAGAGGTCATGCCGAGTGGTTTGTCGAAAGAAAGAACTTGTCCGGTCAGAAAATTCATGGCTGTGCGGGCGTCGGTTCGGTAGTAAGAGTTGTAGATTTGGAAGTTTCGGCAGGCGTTTCGATGTCGAGTTGCACACCGCAGATGGGAAGTCCCAAGATGAGCAGCCCCACCACGATACGATACCAACCGAAAGCGCGGAAACCATAGCACGTGATGTAGTCGATGAAAAACTTAATCGCGACTATCGCCACGACAAACGCCACGACGCTTCCCACGAGAAGCAAGGTCAAATTGTTGCCTTGCGTGAGCAGATTGCCATCGTGCTTGATGAGTTTATAGGTTTCGAGCACCGTGGCGCCAAACATCGTGGGGACGGCTAAGAAAAACGAAAACTCTGCGGCGGCTTTCCGCGTGAGACGCTGCTGCATACCGCCCACAATCGTGGCCATGGAGCGCGAAGTGCCGGGCAGCAAAGCGGCGATGCACTGATAAAATCCCACCATCACGGCACGGCGATAGGTGAGCGGCACCTCCGGCTTCTGCTCGTTGTCAAACCAGCGGTCGCAGAAGAGCATGAACACTCCGCCCACCACGAGCATCGTTGCAGTGACTTGAACACTGCCCAAATTGCGGTCGATGAAATCGTTCAACGTAAGCCCCACCACCACAGCCGGAAGCACACCGATGACGAGTTTTAGATAAAACGGCCAAATGGCGCTCCACCACGACCCACCGCGTTCGCGAAGAGAGTCGGGGTAGAAAAAACGACGCCAGTACAAACAGACCACCGAAAGGATGGCTCCAAACTGGATAATGACCGTAAACGCCTTGGAAAAGGGAGTACTCTCCATCCCTAACACGCCTTGTGCAATAATCATGTGCCCTGTCGAACTGACCGGCAAAAATTCCGTCAGCCCCTCAACAATGGCCAAAATCAAAGTGTGCAGCCAAGTCATTCAGCGTCGGGAGTTGAGGTTTCCACTTCGTTTTCTTCGTGCTTCGGACGATACAGAATGGCCACAATCATAAATAGATAGCCGAACAAGCACACCATCGGTGCCACCACGATGTGGCGGGTGTCGAAGATCGCGGGGTTGAACGTGTTTTCGTCACTGCCTTTACCGCTCATCAAGAGAAAACCCAAGACGATGGTAGCGAGCGAAATGCCGAGCAAGATGAAATTGATGCGTGAAAATGCAAATACGTTTTTATGTTGCATGAGATAAACGATATGAAATTGCGTAAAGAGGGGGAATGAAAGACGAAACACAGCCTCTACTAATAGAGATAAGCCTCTGTGCGACTCATGCCCAAATGCTTATTGACCGAGAAGTAGGCGCAAGTCAATGTGAGCAAAATGCCCACCACCGGCACCGCCACCAGCGTGATGCCCATCACCAGCGGCGTAACGAGCGCAGCGGCCTCTACGTCCCAGCGCAGCAGAGCTGTCATTCCGGCAAAAAGCACGCCGTCGGCCAACACCGAAGAAATCAGTCCCATCCAAAAAGCTTGGAGCAGGAAAGGGCGGCGGATGAAACTCCAACGCGCACCCACCAGTTTCATCGTCTGGATGGTGTGTTTGCGCCGTGCCACCGACAAGCGCATCGTGTTGTTGATGAGCGCAATACTCACCATGCCCAGCAGCGCAGCCACAATCAGGAGCGTCAAACTCACCTTGCCGATGTTGTCATTGACATTGTCGAGCAAATCTTTGGGATAGACCACATCAAGCACAGCGGGATTTTTGGCAATCGGCGGCATAAACTTCGCGAGCGAATCGCCATTGGCATAGTCGGCTTTCAGAAAGAGTTCAAACGAAGCCGGAATCGGACTGCCGCCGAGAAACTCCTCGGGGTCGGTGTCGAGCGCCTCGCGTTGCTGACGCGTCGCCTCCTCCTTGGAGGTGTAAGTCAAGCGTTTGGTATAGGGCTGCCGCTCAATCTGCCGTTGCAATGCCCGCGTTTGCTGCGCCGTCAAACTGTCGTTGAGCATGACCTCAATGGCAAAATTTTCGCGCAACGACCTACTGAAATTGTCGGCCACTGCGGCAAAAAACACCACGGTGCCCACAAGCACGAGCACCATCATTGCACTAATCACTGCCGTCACCGAATTGAGGCGTCCGCCGGCACGCTGTTTTCTTTTTCGCATCTGTTTAGGTAAGGAACTTTACGACATCGGGTAAAACTCTGGATTTACCTTTGCAATCGTATGTGTTTTCAGGGGCTTTTTCTCTAATACACCCCATCTCTTCCCCTCAACCACACCTCAAAGAGTATAGAATAAGGGGAATTTGCTGCAAAATTACAAATTAACCTTTGCATTGACGAGCAAAACCGACATTTTAACCAAAATTGAAAATCTCGGAGGAAAGAAAAAGCATCAAAAATAGAAAATAAGGGAGATCCGCCCTACCTACAACAAAAGTAGCCCCGAGGGGAATCGAACCCCTATTTACCCTTTAGGAGAGGGTTGTTCTATCCATTGAACTACGAAGCCGTGAAATAAAATCGGCAACGCCGTAGAAGGCGAAGTGGCCGGTGCGTTGCGTCTTTGTTGCGCGGATCGCTTTCCAGGGCAACAATCGAATTGCAAATTTAGTGATAAAAATCGGACCGCCCACACAAAAATAGGTTATTTTGAAGCGGGCGACGACAAATCGTATGCAGAAAGTTTGGGGATAAGAGATTTTTTTGCGAATTTTGCGCCAACAATCAGTCTCAACCTTCAACATCCTTTCCCCTCCTTTATGCTCACTCCTATCATTGTAACTGTTTTTATACTGGGCTACCTCTGCATCACCCTCGAAGACGGGCTGAAAGTCAACAAAGCAGCCATTGCTTTGCTCATGGCCGTCACCTGCTGGGTGCTCTACACTTTTGGAGCGGCCGACTATGTTTCGCAATTTCATCTCGCCGACTTTAAGGCGTCGGGCGAAAGCGTAACCCATTTCGTTTCTTCCCACATTCTACGTGAACATTTGGGCGAAGTGGCCGAAACCCTCTTCTTCTTGATTGGTGCCATGACGGTGGTGGAAATCATTGACACCAACGGCGGTTTCAATTTCGTGCGCGATGCTCTTGACACCCGATCCAAACGGTCGCTTATGTGGAAAATGGCCTTTATAACCTTCTTTCTCTCGGCAGCACTCGACAACCTCACCTCCACCATCGTGATGATTATGGTGCTTCGCAAATTGGTGCACGACCAGAACGACCGCATTCTTTACGCATCACTCATTGTGATTTCTGCCAATTCGGGAGGGGCCTTCTCCCCCATCGGCGACGTGACCACCATCATGCTTTGGATTAAAGGTTGCCTCACCACCCTCGGAGTCATTCGGGAAATCTTCATCCCCAGCCTCGTTTCCATGGTGGTACCGGCGGCCATTTTGCAGTTCAGTCTTAAAGGCACACTCACTGCACCTTCGGCAGAATCCGCAGAAGGCACATCCGGGCACCTGTTCTCCAAGATGGAGCGCAACAGCATCTTCTATCTCGGTGTCGGCGGTCTCCTTTTTGTTCCCATTTTCCATAGCCTCACCCACCTGCCGCCTTTCATGGGCATCCTTTTGGTCTTAGGTCTGCTTTGGACACTCACTGAGGTGTTCTATCGCCGCAAGAAGCATCGCGATAGCACCATGAAACAGCGCGTCACGAGCATTCTCCGCAAAATAGACATGACCACCATCATCTTCTTCCTCGGCATTCTCCTAGCCGTGGCCACTTTGCAGGAAACCGGTGTGCTCACCGCCTTCGGCCGTTGGCTGAACGAGGTGTCGAATGAAAATCACTTCCTCGTCACCGGCATCATCGGTGTGGCTTCGGCCATTGTGGACAACGTGCCGCTTGTAGCCGGTTGTATGGGAATGTACGACATTGCCCCCGCGGGCGACTTTGCACGCGACGGCATCTTCTGGCAACTCTTGGCCTACTGTGCCGGTGTGGGAGGCTCGATGCTCATCATCGGCAGCGCCGCCGGTGTGGTGGCGATGGGCTTGGCCAAAATCCCCTTCGGCTGGTACATGAAGCGCATCACGTGGATTGCCGCTGCGGGCTATTTTGCCGGCATCCTCGTCTACTACGTGGAGCGCGTCGTCCTCCATTTGTAAAAAACAGAAGCCGACGTTCGGCTTATTTCTCATTCTAACAACGAATTCTAAATTATTATTGTATGAAAAAGTCTTTTCTCTGTTTGATTGCTTTCCTTTCGATGGCAATTTCAGCACAAGCCGGCGATGTTATCCAGTTGGGTGTGGTGGGCGGTTATAACCTTACTGCCGTCAACTTCAAACGAGGTACACTCGACAACACTTTGATGGGTAAAAATGGTTCGGGTTGGTATCTCGGCCCCAAAGTGCAACTCAATGCCTTTAGCGGATTCGGCCTCAATGCCGCCCTTGTTTACAACCAGTGCCGCTATACGTTAGAAAACACAATAGGTGAACAAAGCAACAAAACCACCCACTCCTTCAACATTCCCTTAAACTTGAAGTATTCCATCGAAGTGCGTGGCACAGGCATTCATTTCACCACCGGCCCTAACTTTGCATTCAATGTCGGCAATCGTTCGTGGAACTTCAATAGTTTGTTGAGCAGCAAAAAACTTGGTAACACCCCCTACGAAGTAAATGGTGTTTTCAAAAACAAAGCCATCAATACCACTTGGAACATCGGAGCCGGAATTAACATTTTCTCTACACTCGATTTAGGTATTGTCTATAACTTTGCGATAGGCAAAGTAGGTAAGTCTGCCTTGAATGTCACTGGAGTGAATACCAAAAATTTAGACCTGCCCTCTTACAAAACCAATACCTTCAGTTTGCAGGCCAGCTACTACTTCTAATCCTCTCGGCCTTACCTCATCAACACTACCTCAGAGATAGTTTTACGCAGCTCCTATCTGTAAAAAACTACCTCTGAGTTAGTGAGCGCTTCGACGCTCGGCGATGTTGGGAGCCACCTCTCTTCATTCTCCTCTCGCGTGCGCGTGCGCGCTATACGCTATACAGTGTTTTCGTGTTTTTTGCCTTCACTTCCTTCACCGAAGAATTTCAACCCCTTGATTTTCATTCGATTAAAGGAAAAATCCCGCCCCTCCGAAAAAAGTAAAAACTTTGACGCAAAAGGAGAGGAGGGTGAAGGAAGGTGAAGGATAGCGAAAACAAAAACCTTCACCCGCAACGCTCTGATTATTCGACGAATACAACGTCGGTGAAGGATTGAAGGATTTTTACCTACACTATAGTGGGTACGCGCGCAAAAGCCCCCTCTTTTTTCATTATTTTATTCCATCTCTAAAATTCAGATTCTCATGATTCGTCTCAACTGTTTTTTCCAGGCCAACGAAGGCCAATATGATGCTGCTCTTCAAGCCGCTCTCGCGCTCACCGCTGCCAGCCAAAAGCATGCTGGCTGTGTATCTTACGATGTATTTGAAAGCGGTACCCGTTCCGACATCTTCATGTTCTGCGAAACTTGGAGTGATGCCGATGCCCTCGCTGCACACGCTGCCACGGAAGACTTCAAAACCTATGTGGCTCAACTCGAAAGCCTCGGAAAGATGAAGTTCGAACGCTTCGAGTTCTAAGCCTCCCCCACTCTCTTTCCCACCCACATGAAAGGTTTAGCGACGTGCTGCTTGTACTCCCTTCTTCAGGCAGAACGTCCCTAAACCTTATCTGCTTTTCTCTGTATTCTCCTACCTCTTATGCTCAAGAACATTCCCCCCATCACGCGCAACCTCCTTTTTATCAACATCATCGTCTTTATGGTGCAGCTCGTCATTCAGCAGCGCACCAACGATGTGCTCACTGAGATTTTTGGGTTGCACTTCTTTTTAGCTTCCGACTTCCGCATCTGGCAGTTGCTGACCTACATGTTCCTCCACGGTTCGTGGAGCCACGTGTTGCTCAACATGTTTTCGCTGTGGATGTTCGGCCGCATCATTGAAGGAACGATGGGGCAGCGCCGTTTCCTGATTTACTACCTCATCACGGGTGTAGGTGCAGGTTTGTGTCAAGAACTTTGGCAGTTTGGCGAATACTACCTGTCGGGAATGCACCATTACACCATGGTCAATACCGGTATGGGACTGCTGCCGATGGATTCTTTTCTCAACCAATGGGTGACGATTGGTGCCAGCGGTGCGTGCTACGGTGTGCTGTTGGCCTTCGGCATGACCTTCCCCAACGAGCGCATCATGCTCCTCTTCCCGCCGATACCGATGAAGGCCAAATACTTCGTGATTGTCTATGCCCTCATCGAAGCCTATTCGGCCTTTGCCTCCAACGGCAACGTCGCCCACTTTGCCCACTTAGGGGGTATGTTCTTCGGGTGGCTCTACTTTGTGCGCTGTCGTCGACAGCAGCGCGCCGCTTCCAGTTTCAGCGGCTGGCAGCACTATGCCGGTTCGGCGGCTCAGCAAAACAGCAGTGGGAGTGGCATTCTGCAACGCATCCGCAACGCCTTCACCCGCTGGGGGGCGCAGTGTGAAAATACTGTGCGCGAAATGTTCGGAAAGGGCGGTACACAGCGCAACCAGCAGCACAAGATGCACACCCACTACACCAATCCCGACCACGAATACAACGCTCGAAAGCGCGAAAAACAGGCACGCATCGATGCCATTCTCGACAAGGTGCGCCGTTCGGGCTATGCCTCGCTCACCGAAGAGGAGAAGCGTTTGCTCTTTGACCACAGCAACCAACGATGAGTCTTATGTTTCGCCGCCTGATTCAGTTTTTCACGCGTCCCGAACGCCACATTTTTGCCCGCACCCTCTCGTTGGTGGTGGCCGGTGCTTCGGTGCTTTCGGTGCTCGGCTTGTGGCTCTGTGTGCTGAGTGCATGGGTCAGTCCTGCCGACTTTAAGTTGGCCGGATTGATGGGTTTGTCTTTCCCCGTCATGTTGGCCGGCACAGTGGGATTGTTCCTCTTTTCGCTCCTTTTCGCTCCGCGGCGGGCTTGGATTACCGCTGTCGGACTGATTTTTGCTTGGGGCAGCATCAGCGACTACCTGCCTTATCATCCTTTCCAGCGTGCCGATGCGCACTCCGACCATCTACCTAACACCTTCTCGCTGATTAACTACAACACCGCGGTGATGGGCGGCAGTTACGACGCACAAAAAGGCATCTTTGCCTATTTGCAAGTGCAGCACGCCGACATCGTTTGTTTGCAGGAAGTACCGCAGTCGCCGCAGATGATGGCGGAGTTGAAAACTTTTTCTGATAGTTCTGCCCTCCGGCATTTTCACGCCACGTCCAACCCGCAGGCGGCACTTGTCCTCTTGAGTCGATACCCCATCGTGCGCCACGAGCGCATCACAGAAATCGGCGGCAACGGGGCATGGGGATATTGGTTGAAACGAAACGAGGGCGACACCCTCCTTGTGGTCAACTGCCACCTGCGCTCCAACGCCCTCACCCGCGACGAGCGGGAAAGTTATGCCGGATGGATGAAACGTCCAGACGCTCAAAACGAGAGCGAAGCTTATCGCACCGCTCATCATCTGGGGGCGAAAATTGCCCATGCCGCTGAGGAGCGGGCACTCATGGTCGACACGCTCATCAACTTCCTTGACCGGCACCCAACGATGCCCACTGTGGTTTGCGGAGATTTCAACGACACCCCCATTTCCTACACCTGCCACCGCCTTTCGCAGGCAGGCTTAAAGAGCGCTTTCTCCGCCGTGGGCAAAGGGCTGGGGCGCACCTTCAACCGCGATGCCTTCGTCGTGCGCATCGACCATGCTTTTGCTTCACCGCAACTCGTTCCCCTCACTTGCCGTGTGGACAACAGCGTCTTTTTCTCCGACCACTACCCCCTCCTCACCCGTTATCGACTTGCCGCACCCTAAGTGCGCCATTTGCTCAAAAGCCGAGAAAATCGTAACTTTGCACAAAATAACAATTTCATTCTGATATGAATCTCGAAAAGCAACTCACCGAAGCCGTCATCAAAGCGGTCAAAGCCGTTTACGATGCCGATATTACCCCCGAGCAGGTTTCGCTCCAAAAGACACGCCCCGACTTTGAAGGGCACCTCACCCTCGTGACTTTCCCCCTCTTGCGCATCTCCAAGCGTAAGCCCGAAGACACCGGAGAAGACATCGCGCTGTGGCTCGTTGAGAACACCGACCTTGTGGCGACTTTCAACATCGTCAAAGGTTTCTTAAACCTCATCATCGCTCCTCAAAAGTGGATTGAACTCCTCGACAGCATCCACGCCGATACTCACTACGGCCTCACCGCCTCCACGGAGGAGAGCCCGCTGGTGATGATTGAATACTCCTCGCCCAACACGAACAAACCCCTCCACCTTGGTCACGTCCGCAACAACCTCCTCGGTTGGGCGGTGGCACAAATTGCCGAAGCCAACGGCAATCGGGTGGTGAAGACCAACATCGTGAACGACCGCGGTATCCACATTTGCAAATCGATGCTCGCTTGGCAGAAGTATGGCAACGGCGAAACGCCCCAGTCGTCGGGTAAGAAAGGCGACCACCTCATCGGCGACTACTACGTGGCTTTCGACAAGCATTATCGTGCCGAAGTGGCCGCCCTCAAAGCCCAACTCCTTGAAGAAGGCGTGAACAGCGAAGAGGCTGAAACACGCGCCAAGGAAGAAGCACCGCTGATGGTGGAAGCACGCGAAATGCTCCGCAAATGGGAGCAGGGCGACCCCGAAGTGCGCGGACTTTGGCGCAAGATGAACGAATGGGTGTATGCCGGTTTTGACGAAACCTACAAAGCCCTCGGTGTGTCGTTCGACAAGATTTATTACGAAAGCGACACTTATCTCGAAGGTAAGGAAAAGGTGGAAGAAGGTCTGGAAAAGGGCATCTTCTACCGCCGTCCCGACGGTTCGGTATGGGCTGACCTCACTGCCGATGGTTTGGACGAAAAACTCCTCCTCCGCTCCGATGGTACGAGCGTCTACATGACGCAGGACATCGGGACGGCTAAACTCCGCTACCAAGACTATCCCATCTCGAAGATGATTTATATCGTGGGCAACGAGCAAAACTATCACTTCCAAGTACTTTCGCTCCTCCTCGACAAACTCGGTTTTGAATGGGGTAAGAGCCTTGTGCACTTCTCTTACGGCATGGTCGAACTTCCCAATGGCAAGATGAAAAGCCGTGAAGGTACGGTGGTCGATGCCGACGACTTGATGGAAGGTATGATTGCGCAGGCTCGCCAAACAATGGACGAAGCCGGCAAGAACGCCGACATGAGCGAAGAGGAGAAGCAGGAGGTGGCGCGCATCGTTGGTTTGGGCGCACTCAAATACTTCCTGCTCAAAGTCGATGCCCGAAAGAACATGGTGTTCAACCCCGAAGAAAGTATCGACTTCAACGGCAACACCGGTCCCTTCATCCAATACACTTACGCCCGCATCCGCTCTATTCTCCGCAAAGCACAAGATGCCGGCATCGACCTTCCCGCTACGCTCTCCACAGGAGTGGCGCTCTCCACCAAGGAAGAAGAAATCATTCAGCAGTTGGCCGATTTTGCCGCTGTGGTGCGTGCTGCCGGTGAGGATTTCAGTCCGTCGGCCATCGCCAACTACTGCTACGATTTGGTGAAGAACTACAACCAGTTCTACCACGAATTTCAAATCCTACGCGAAGAAAATGCCGATGTGCGCGCCTTCCGCCTCGTTCTCTCACAAAACGTGGCCAAGGTCGTTCGCCTCGGTATGGGCCTCTTAGGCATAGAAATGCCCGAACGTATGTAAAGAAATTCTTTCTACAACGTGAGAAAATAGACGTTAGATATTGGCGCATTTTGCTCTAAAATCTAACGTCTAAATTCTCATATAGCTTCTACCAATTTTTAAGACTTAATGTACATCATCAAATGAAAAGGTCATTCTGGTTGGCACTTATCATGCTGACAAGCGTTGCGTTTTCACATGCAAACCCCATCACCCAAGGACAGGCTTTGAACATTGCCTCAAAATATCTCAACCACCCAAAACTCTCATCGAGGAAGACGCCTAACACCCGTGCGGTGGCAGCCAAGGAACCACCGGCTTATTATCTCTTTACCAGTGCTAAGGATAAAAAGTTTGTGATTATCTCCGGAGAAAGCGGACTAAACGAAGTGGTGGGCTATGGAGATAACTTCTCAAAAGAGGGCAGCGAACAACCGCCTTATTTCAAAAAGTTTTTGAGCGATTATGAACGCGTGGTAAAAGCCGTGCGCAACACCAAGCGGGAAGCGACGACTCCCACCATGCCTCTCAAACGCAAAGTGGAACCGCTGCTCACTTGCAAGTGGGGTCAATACTTTCCTTTTAACAAATATACCCGTGTTGTGGATGGAAGCACTACGCCCACGGGCTGTGTGGCCACGGCTACGGCACAAGTGATGTATCACCACAAATGGCCAAAAAAACGCCCGGAGGATTATATAAAAACCGAGGGCGACGAAGCCTGGAAGAGCGACACTTACTGGTGGAGCGACATGGAAGATACCGCCAACAAGATGTTTTCGGAACGCTCCAAACAAGCTGTTGGTGTGTTGATGCGCGACATTGGTAATGCGGTGAATATGAGATATTACTACAAGGGGAGCGATTCTAACCTGCAATATGCTTGTAATGCGCTTCGGCATCAATTTGATTATACCGTGCGCTTCCTCGACAAAAACTTCATGCCCGCCAATGAATTTCTCAAAGAAGTGATGCAGGAAATCTCTAACGGCTACCCTGTTTTGGTTGTAGGAGGTCCGCACGCCTTTGTATATGACGGCTATGATGAACGCGGCTTTATACACACCAACTGGGGCTGGGAAGGTGAATACGACGGCTATTTTGACATTAACACCGTTTATTTGAACGTTTACGGCTTTGCCCTCAGTGGCACTTTCTGGGACGATATTTCGGTTGTCTTTGCCCATCCCAATGATGGAAAGGCCACTCCTTTTCCGGAAATAGCACGTGGCTTAGATGCCCGTACCACCACTGCATTCACCATCGATCAAACAGAAGCTGCACGTACAGGGAGTTTCAGTGCCGAAATTAAAAGATTAGGTTCGTACAGTCCGGTGAAAGGCGAATTGGGCGTGTTTGCCGGAAAGGTGGGGTTGGCACTTTACAACGACAAAAAGGAATGCGTGAAAATCTTTAATTCTACCAGCGACAACCAAATTTGGGCGTCTATTTTCACCTCGATGTCGTTTGAAGTGAACGATATTCGTTTTGAAGATGTTCCCGACGGGCACTATCGTTTAGTACCTGTATTCTCTGAAATGCTCAATGCTAAGACGAAGCAAAACGGGGAGTGGAAGCCCATTCACCATGCCAATGAGATGGACGTAGAACTCACGGCCGATGCGGTGCGCATCAACCCCAACAACCCGAAAGATGTTGTCATTATGGAGAAAAGCCCGAGCCTGCTGGCTCCTTTCTATGAAGACTCGAGCAATATGGCGGCTTTTAGTTTCACCATGTACAACCCCGGTCGGGAAGAAGTGCGGGGCGACTTAGTAATGACCCTGAAAAGCCAGGAAACCCAGAAAGAGTTTAATGCCTATCTGCTGACGCCCAATGTGGTGGCACAGCGTTTGGGACACACTTCTTTCGTCATCAATATGCGGTCGCAGTATAACAATCCGGGCGATTTTGGTAACTTGAAAGCAGGTAAGTACAACGTAACACTATCGATCAAAGTCAAGAGAAATGGCACCGAAGTGATTGTCCCGATTACGATGAAAGAACCTTTTGAAGTGGAAGTGCTGCCTCATGTCATCAGCAGTACCTTTGAGTTTAATTCGGTAGATTTCTTTGTAGATGGTGCCGAAGCCAATTACAGCACTTTCCAACTCAATGAAATCAACGAAATTGGTTTGCAAGTGCATTCCACGATACGCGGGTATCCACTTCGGCAAGGCTATCGCGGCCGCATTTACTACCGTCTGCTCAATTTGACGGAGCGTGAATGGATTGACTTAGGTACCGTTGAGGGAGTTTATCTGCCTTGTGAACAACCCAACAATGCCCGAGAGACCCGCATCACGTTTGAAGCTTCAAAGCTGAAACCCAATCGTGCTTACGAAGTGCACATTGAGATTGACCGAAACGGCAAGCGTGAAAATGTTTGGAATCCTCATATGCAACGCAACGTGTTCTACACGGCCGAGGAATTGAACCCCACCGCCATCGGTTCCCTTGATAGCAAAAAGGAAGCAATCAAACCCATTTTTGATCTCAAAGGCGTGCGCCAAACCTCGGTTTGGGAGACACTTCCTGCCGGCACCTACATCGTAGACGGCAAAAAAGTCATCAAGAAATAAAACGTCGGTTGATTTCGTTTGAAATGAAAAGACAGCCGTAACATTCCCACCCACCTCATCCTCTATGGCAAAGAAACCGAAATTTTACGTTGTTTGGCGCGGTCTCGTCCCCGGTGTCTATGAGTCGTGGGAGGAGTGTGAAGCACAGGTGAAAGGCTATGAAGGGGCTGTCTACAAAAGTTTTAAGACACGCGAAGAGGCACTTACGGCTGAACTGCAAGACCCTGCCGACTATATCGGCACCAAGGGCACGGACACCCTCTCCGGCAGCGGAAAACCCACCCCTCAGAGCGCGCCACAGCGTATTGCTGCTCCCGAAGGCCGCACCGTGACGATGCCGTCCCGAGAGGTACTGAAAATCATCGAACACGAAGCCATCGCCGTCGATGCGGCTTGCTCCAAAAATCCGGGGCCGATGGAGTATCGTGGCGTGTATCTGCGCACAGGAAAGGAGATTTTCCACTTCGGCCCAATCGAAGGCACGAACAACATCGGTGAGTTTCTCGCCATCGTCCACGCCCTCGCCATTCTTGAGCAAAAGGGGCTGAAAATGACCATCTACAGCGACTCGCGCAACGCCATCAACTGGGTGCGGCGCAAACAGTGCAAAACCACCCTCTCCCGCAATTCCCGCACTGAGCAGGTTTATGCCATGATTGCCCGTGCCGAAGCGTGGCTCAAAGCGCACCGCGTCACCTGCCCCATTCTGAAATGGGAAACTCAGGAGTGGGGGGAAATCCCTGCCGACTTCGGCCGCAAATAGGCTGACTTCTCCTTCCCCCTCTTTCTTTTCATAAGAACGATTGCTGTCCGGTAAACCTCAAAAACCGGAGAAACTACCAGCCCGAAGCCCTTAAAATAGGACTTCGGGCTTTCTTTTTCAAAAAGTACCCCCCTGTTTTTTATATATAGACATCTCACCTTCGATTCTTACCACGAACCCTCGACTTTAACATAACTTTAACATTTCAACTCCTGCCCAACGATGTGGTTCAATCTACCTCAGAGGTAGTTTTTTTTCAGCTCCTATCTAAATGAAACTACCTCTGAGGAAAATGCTCACCCTCGGCACACACGCATATGCGCGCATACGTACGCATACACTACAGCACATTTGTGTTTTTATCCTTCACTTCCTTCACCACCTCAGCCGGCCTCTTAAAATTACCCCTACTTGGTGAACGTTTTCGTTCAGCCGGACGAGCAGTGCCAAAACGAAGCATGAGTTTTGAGCAATGTCGTGGCGAGAAAACGTCTGTAAAACGAAGGATTTATTTTTCAAAATCCTTCACCCATAATCACCTGTTTGACAAGTAGGTATCTTATTCGGTGAAGGAAGTGAAGGATAAAAACACATTTTGCAAGGGATGTGCGCGCATACGCACGTACGTGCGCGAGGATTTTCGCTCCCTGATTCCATTTGCCACGCATCGCTCCTCTCTACAAAAAAAGATTTTCCCCAATTTAGCGTGAGGATATGATCTGTTTTGAAAAACGTTTACCGGACAGCAATAAACAAAAAAAACGGTTCATCCGACATTTGGAGTGATACGGCAATCATGTAGAGCATATAA
>CAUUGL010000018.1:0-34876 GCA_963544845.1 uncultured Alloprevotella sp. | reverse complement strand
TCGTCTATATCACTTTGACGACTGGTACATCAAATAATCATCCTAATTATTCACCCCAAAAATGCCCTCCCTTTTGTTAGGCTGGCCTAACAAAAGGGAGAGGGAAAAGAGAAACTTACACACTTTTGCGGACAATACCCAATATAACGGAGTGATGCTCTGTTTACTCGTATTGAGTCTGAAAGAGAGCCTGAAAGGCTCACAATTCACTAACCCGGGGTAAGTGGAGCATCGCGGAACTTACCCCGGTTAGTGAGCGCACCACAAATAGGTACCCCAACGGGGTACAACAGCATCGGCATAAATTTCTCGTTATTGCTGTCTGGTAAAATTTGGTAGGTTAGAAAATTGAAGCAAAATCCTTCATATCTTGTAAAAACAGCCTTCTAAAAGGGCATTATGGAGAAAAAAGGAGGTTGAGTATGTTGAAATTGATAGTATGGAAAATACAACCCCCTAATCTGACTTTCTTTGCAAACAACTATTTTTCAAAAGGTTGTGAAGGTAGTTCGATTTTTTACCGGACACCAATAATTTCTCGTTTGATATGAGTTATATCCATATACTCTACCACATCGTGTTTCGCACCAAACGCAGTCTTTACTCAAAGAGCTGGGAGTAGATTACGATACGACCTACTTTCTGCACGATTGAGCCATTAGGGTAGCACCCTTTTAGGGTGCATCGTAGGAGAAGGCGATCCACCCGGGGTAAGTTCTCCTTTACTTACCCCGAGGAGTGAGCGCACCACAAATAGGTACCCCAACGGGGTACAACAGCATCGGCATAAATTTCTCGTTTGATATGAGTTATACCCATCTACTCTACCACATCGTGTTTCGCACCAAACGCAGTCTTTACTCAAAGAGCTGGGAGTAGATTACGATACGACCTACTTTCTGCACGATTGAGCCATTAGGGTAGCACCCTTTTAGGGTGCATCGTAGGAGAAGGCGATCCACCCGGGGTAAGTTCTCCTTCACTTACCCCGGGTTACTGAGCTTTGAGCCTTCCAGGCTCACCTGTGCAATATGTCGTTGGTTTCGTTCCCCTTACCCACTCGGGGCACGTAAACCTGTCCGGTAAGAGCCTTTTCCACAAATTCCCATATGCAAACAAAGGACTCATAGATTGTGTCCGGTGTAAGTTAAAGCACCTCTCCGCAAGAGAGTTTGAAAGGCTGCTCATGCACAAACGGAATGATGCTTGTCTGCTCGTATTGAGCCTGAAAGGCTCATCATAGGGGACAAAAAAGGCTGAACCTCTTTACAAGAGGCTCAGCCCGTAGGGGAAAACGAGGGAGAATTATTCCAAATAAGTGTAGCCGTAAAGACCGGCACGATAGGTAGAGATAAACTCTTTTCCCTCCTCGATAGTGATTTTTTTCTCTGCGATGGCTTTCGACACCCAGCGTTCAAGACGGCGCACCAAGCGTTTGGGGTCATACTGCACGTATTCCAGCACATCGGCCACGGTTTCGCCATCAATGGTTTTGTCGATGGTGTAGCCGTCTTCCGAGACGGAGATATGCACGGCATTGGTGTCGCCGAAGAGGTTGTGCATATTGCCCAAAATCTCTTGATATGCACCTACGAGGAAGACACCGATGTAGTACTTCTCGCCATGATGGAAGGTGTGGAGCGGCACGTAAGCCGTCTGTTGGTTGTGATTGACGTAGGTAGAAATTTTGCCATCCGAGTCGCACGAGATGTCTTGAATGGTGGCACTGCGCGTGGGACGCTCGTCAAGGCGCTGAATGGGCATGACCGGAAACAGCTGGTCGAGCGCCCAACTGTCGGGCAGCGACTGGAAGAGGGAGAAGTTGCAGAAGTACTTCTCCGACATCATTTTGTCGAGTTTACGCAGTTCGTCGGGCGCATGCTTGAGATGATGCACAAGTTCGGAAACTTCGGAACAGATGCTCCAATAGAGGCTCTCGATTTGAGCACGGGTGCGGAGGTCGAGTAGGCCGTGGCGGAAGAGATCGAGCGCTTCCTCGCGGATGTCTTCGGCATCGTGCCAATCCTCGAGCATGGAGCGCGTGGAGAGTTTATCCCAAATCTCGGTGAGGTCATGCACCAGTTTGTGATCGTCTTCGGAGGGATGGAAATCCTCACGCATATGCGGCACATCGGAGGTTTCGAGCACTTCGAGCACCAGCACAGAGTGATGGGCAGTGAGGGAGCGTCCGCCTTCGGTGATGATGTTGGGGTGCGGAATTTCGTTCTTATTGGCCGCCTCTACGAGGGTGTAAACGATGTCGTTGACATACTCCTGCACGGAGTAATTGACAGAGCTTTCGGAATTGGAAGAGCGTGTACCGTCGTAGTCCACCCCAAGACCGCCTCCACAATCGACAAATTCGATGTTAAAGCCCATTTTGCGCAGTTGCACATAGTATTGCGCCATCTCACGCAGGGCGCTGGAGATAAGACGAATTTTAGGAATTTGGCTGCCGATGTGGAAGTGGATGAGTTTGACGCAATCGCTCAAACCCATCGTTTCGAGACGATTGAGGGCTTCGAGGAGTTCGGCACTATTGAGTCCGAATTTAGAAGCATCGCCACCCGATGACTCCCACTTGCCCGTGGAGCGGGAAGCGAGCTTAATCCGAATACCCAAGTTGGGACGTACGCCCATTTTTTCGGCCGTTTTAGCGATAATCTCCAATTCGGGCAATTTCTCGATAACGAGGAAGACCCGCTTCCCCATCTTCTGTGCCAAAAGCGCCAGTTCGATGAAATTTTGGTCTTTGTGTCCGTTGCAGATGATGAGCGAATCAGTGTCCATATTGGTGGCCAGGACAGCATGGAGTTCGGGTTTAGAACCGCATTCCAGCCCCAGATTGTACTTCTTGCCGTGGGAGATGATTTCCTCCACAACGGGACGCATCTGATTGACCTTGATGGGATAGATGATGAAGTGCTCGCCTTGGTATTCGTACTCCTTTTCGGCACGTTCAAAGCAAGCCGCCGTTTTCTCGATACGGTTGTCGAGAATGTCGGGAAAACGCAGCAAAACAGGGGCTGAGATGTCACGTTCCTCCAATTCGCGCACCACTTCGTAGAGGTCTACTTGGGTGTTGTCCTTTCGCGGACGGACATAGGCGTGTCCTTTTTCGTTGATACCGAAATAGTTGACGCCCCAACCTTTGATATTGTAAAGCTCCTCAGAGTCTTCAATTCGCCATTTTCTCATTGTGGGGATGGGTGGGTGTGATGAGGTGTGTCAGAAAGTTGTTGTAAGATGAGCTGCACGACGTGGTCGACCTTCTCATAGGAATCCAGAATA
The DNA here is from genome assembly GCA_963544845.1 of uncultured Alloprevotella sp. Classification (GTDB taxonomy): domain Bacteria; phylum Bacteroidota; class Bacteroidia; order Bacteroidales; family Bacteroidaceae; genus Alloprevotella. Next base: position 31,585 of record CAUUGL010000018.1, on the reverse strand, counting down.
TCGACATTGAGGGTGTGGTGCGCCTTCTGATAGTGAGGCGTGCGCTGGGCAAGTTGCTCGCGTACGAAGAGGTCTAACTGCTCCGGGGTTTTGCCTTTGAGCAGGGGGCGTTCGCCTTTGCTTATTTTCAAATGTTCGCAGATGGTGTGGGGCGAGGCTTGGAGATAGAAGGTCTCGGCCACGCTGTTCATGTAGTCCATATTGTCATAAAAACAAGGCGTACCGCCGCCACAGGACAGAACGATGTTTTCAAACTCGGCGACTTCATGCAGCATGCGGCGTTCCAAGTCGCGGAAGTGCGCTTCACCTTCTTCGGCAAAGATTTGCGGAATGCGCTTGTGGAAGCGCTCTTCGACATACCAATCCAAGTCGTAGAAGGTGCAGCCTAAATGCTTGGCGAGGGCGCGACCGATGGTGGTTTTGCCCACGCACATATACCCTATCAGGACGATACATTTCATAGCGCAACCCGTTTACTTCTTAGTGGTACGGCGACGCGTAGCCGCGGGCTTCTTGGCTTCGGATTCGATGATGGCACGACACTCATCGAGAGTCAGTTCGGCCGCACGTTCCGCCTGCGCTTTGGGAATTTTGTAGTTCTTGCCCTGACAACTGATGTAAGGTCCGAAACGGCCGGCGCGCACTTCCATTTCGGGCGCTTCGGCAAAGGAACGCAAGTGGGTCTTGGCTTCGGCTTCCCGCTTTTCGAGAATGAGTTGCGTGGCACGTTCGAGGGTGAGGGCAAGAGGATCTTCGTCTTTGGGAATGGAGGTAAACTTGCCGGCGTGCTGGACGTAAGGTCCGAAACGGCCGGCACCGATTTTTACTTCCGCACCCTCAAACTCACCGATGGTGCGGGGCAGTTTGAAGAGTTCGAGCGCTTCTTCCAAAGTGAGGGTGCTCATGCTGAGCTCTTTGGGCAACTTGGCAAAGCGGGGCTTTTCGTCTTCATCATCGACGGTGCCGAGTTGTACCATCGGCCCGAAGCGACCGATTTTAACGCTCACCGGCTTACCGGTCTTGGGGTCGTCGCCGAGCAGGCGTTCTCCAACGCGGGTTTCGGTGTGTTCGTTCATCACCTGTTCTACCCGTGGGTCAAAGTCGGCATAGAAGTTACGAATGAGTTCGACCCAGTTTTTCTCTCCCTCCGCCACATGGTCGAAATCCTGCTCCACATTGGCCGTGAAGTGATAGTCCATGATTTCGGGGAAGTTCTGCAACAAGAAATCGTTGACCACAATACCGGTGTCGGTGGGCACCATCTTACCGCGATCGCTGCCGTAGTTTTCGGTACGCGTTTCGGTGGTCAGTTGGTCGTCTTTGAGGGTGAGGAGGGTGTAGTTGCGGGGGGTACCTTCGCTCTCGCCGCGACGCACGTACTCGCGCTGCTGTATGGTGGAGATAGTGGGAGCGTAGGTGGAAGGGCGGCCTATGCCGAGTTCTTCAAGTTTGTGTACCAAAGAGGCTTCGCTGTAGCGGGCAGGGGCTTGCGAAAAACGCTCCTGCGCCACGATTTCTTCGCGAGTGAGTACCTGCCCCTTGTGCATCGGAGGGAGCAGACGGCCTTCATCATCGTTCTCGGCTTCGTTGGTGTCGTCATAACTCTCCCGATAGACCCGCAAAAATCCGTCAAACTTCACCACTTCTCCGGTGGCGACAAAGGTGTAATCGCTGTCGGTAACGGCGAGGGTGGCGGTGGTTTTCTCCAGTTGTGCATCGGCCATCTGGCAGGCGAGGGTGCGTTTCCAAATGAGGTCGTAAAGACGGCGTTCCTGCGGGGTGCCTTCGATGGTGGTGCGGCGCATATCGGTAGGGCGGATGGCTTCGTGAGCCTCCTGCGCCCCCTTGGCATGGGTGTGGTAGTTGCGCCGCTTGTGGTAGTTCTCGCCCATGAGTTCGCCGATGACGGGTGCAGCGGTGTCCAGGCAGAGTTTGGAGAGGTTCATCGAGTCGGTACGCATATAGGTGATGAGTCCCGACTCATAAAGACTTTGCGCCACACGCATCGTGGCCGAAACGGAGAACCCAAACTTGCGAGCGGCTTCCTGCTGGAGGGTGGAGGTAGTAAACGGCGGTGCGGGGGTGCGCTTGGTGGGCTTGGTGTTGATGGAGCTGATGGTAAAAGCAGCCGAGCGGCAATGTTGCAAAAAGGCTTCGGCCTCGTCAGCGGTGTCAAATCGGTGGTTGAGTTCGGCTTTGAGCGTGGCGGTCACCCCATTTTCGGCCGCTACGGCAAACTGCCCCACCACGCGGTAAGAACTTTCGCTTTTGAAGGCTTCGATTTCGCGTTCGCGCTCCACAATGAGGCGCACCGTTACGCTCTGCACACGGCCGGCCGAGAGGTTGGGACGCACCTTCCGCCACAACACGGGCGAAAGACGGAAACCCACCAAACGATCCAACACGCGACGTGCCTGCTGCGCATCGACCAAATTGAGGTCGATGGTGCGGGGGTGGGCGATGGCTTCGAGGATGGCGGGTTTGGTAATTTCGTGAAACACGATGCGGCGTGCCGTGGCGGGGTCGAGTTGGAGCACTTCGGCCAAATGCCACGAGATGGCTTCTCCCTCGCGGTCTTCATCGGATGCGAGCCAAATGGTGTCGGCTTTCTTGGCTTGCGCACGAAGTTCGCTCACCACACGCGATTTGTCGGCAGGGATTTCATATTCGGGCTGGAACGTCTCGGGATCGATTCCAAAGTTCTTCTTTTTCAAATCGCGGATGTGCCCAAAACTGGACATCACCTTGAAATCATCGCCCAAAAAGCGTTCGATGGTCTTGGCCTTAGCGGGGCTCTCCACGATGACTAAGTTCTTCTGCATAGGTCTTTTATTTGGGTGCAAAATTACGGAGCGCAAGGCAAAGCACCAAAGGTTTTATGCCTTTTTTGATATATCCCACTTCTTTACTCCGCCGTACGCAAAGCCAAGGCAGCATCTTCCGCTGCTTCCATCACTTCACGCTCACCGGGTCCCTTGTCGTTGATGCCCACCAAGTGAAGCACACCATGCACCAACACGCGGTGTAATTCCTCCTCATAGGACTTGCCCAGCAGTTCGGCATTGGAGTGCACGGTGTCGAGCGAAATGTAGAGATCGCCCGAGAGGACATTACCTCGTCCGTAGTCGAAAGTAATGATATCGGTATAGTAGTCATGCTGCAAATAGCGGCGGTTCACCTCCAAAATTTCCTCGTCGTTGCAGAAGACGTAATTGATGTCGCCCACTACCCGATGATGGCTTTCTGCGACACGCCCAATCCACTGCGTCACAGCAGGTTGGTTAAGGGTAGGCAGAGAAATGGAAAGGGTGTTGTAAGTAATCATTATGGGGGAAAATTATTTGCCGAAAAATTGCTCCCAAGCCCGAGCTCCAGAATCCAAAGATAGAATGAGAAACAGGAGGATGTTGAGGAGATTGTTCTCCCTGTATAGTTTGATATACGCTGATGTTCTCGCATGTTTGCGACGGTATTCAAAACGGATACGGTCGTATATTTTCACGATCAAGCTAATCAGAAAAATGGGAAAAAGGATGTAAGGGCTCATCAGAATTGAGATTATATCGAATGGAATTAGAAAAGCAGCGGTTCATCGGCCGAAGTCATCCCCCGCAAAGGAGTGCGGTCAAGGTGCTGATAGGCCAATTCCGTCACCTCACGTCCGCGAGGGGTGCGACGGATGAAGCCTTCTTTGATAAGGAAAGGTTCGTACACCTCCTCCACCGTACCGGCATCTTCGCCAATGGCGGTGGCGATGGTGGTCACGCCCACCGGTCCGCCCTTAAACTTATCAATAATGGTGGTAAGGATTTTGTTGTCAATCTCATCCAACCCATAGCGGTCGATATTGAGGGCTTCGAGGGCATAACGGGCAATCTCCAGATCAATGGCTCCGTTGCCTTTCACTTGTGCAAAGTCGCGCACACGGCGCAGGAGGGCATTGGCGATACGCGGTGTGCCACGACTCCGACCGGCAATCTCTGCGGCTGCCTTGGGGTCTATCCCCACGGAGAGCAGGTGGGCAGAGCGCAACACGATTTCGCGCAACGTCTGTGCGTCGTAATATTCCAAATGCAGGTTGATGCCGAAGCGCGCCCGCAGTGGTGCGGTGAGCAATCCGCTGCGCGTGGTTGCCCCCACCAAGGTGAAGGGATTGAGGTCGATTTGAATGGAACGTGCTGCCGGCCCTTTGTCGATCATAATGTCGATGCGGTAGTCTTCCATGGCGGAGTATAAATACTCTTCCACCACGGGCGAAAGCCGATGTATTTCGTCGATAAAGAGCACATCGTTCGCTTCGAGCGAGGTGAGCAATCCCGCCAAATCTCCCGGTTTGTCAAGCACCGGGCCGGAGGTCAGTTTGAACCCCACTCCGAGTTCGTTGGCAATAATGTTGGAGAGCGTTGTTTTTCCCAAACCGGGAGGGCCGTGCAGCAACGTATGATCAAGCGGTTCGCCGCGCTGTTTGGCCGCCTCAACGAACACGCGCAGATTGTCCACCACCTTCGTCTGCCCCGTAAAATCGTCAAACGACAGGGGGCGGAGGGCGTTCTCAAACTCGCGTTCGGTGCTGGGTGGGGTACGCTGCTCTGAGCGAATATCAAAAGTATCTTCGTTCATCATGGTTGATTATTGGGCACATTTGGCCACTTCGCAAATAAATTCTTCTTCATGCTCGTGCGAAAGGTCGGTGGCATGATAGTTTTTCACCGCACGATAACGCAACAGACGCAGTTTCGTCTTTGTACCCATCGGTAGGCGCTCCACGCCCAACTGCGTTTTTCTAAAATAAATCCACCGCCCCTGCGCCGGCTGTGCCGATGCGGGCAAATCGGCGGGAGCGGCCGTGATAACCGCCTGCACCTCATCGCGGCAGTCGCACTCATATTTGATTTCTACTTCGTAGCAACCCGCAGGTGCTTTCGTCCAAACGGGATCATCGGGCATCGGTGTGTCGCGCTCATGATTGCACGCTGTGAGCGCACCAAGCCCCAGCACAATTCCGAGCATACCACTGATGAAGAAAAGAAAAAACTGCCTCATAAAGTATTCATTTGTTTGACTGCTGTTTTCTCGCCACGGCAATGCTCAAACTCATTCTTCGTTCGGCATGGCTCGTCTGGCTAAACGAAAACATTCGTGATACAGATGTTTTCTCGCCACGGCAATGCTCAAACTCGTTCTTCGTTCGGCATTGCTCGTCTGGCTAAACGAAAACATTGAAAAAAAGGAGCCAAATCTCAATTGATTTGACTCCGTTTTTCTTATCTATTTCAAAAGATTAAGCGAGCTTGTTGATGTGGAGCATAAGGCTCGACTTGATATTGCCGGCTTTGTTCTTGTGAATGATGTTAGTCTTGGCGAGCTTGTCGAGCATCTTCTGCACTTTGGGCAGGAGTTCAACAGCAGCGGCTTTGTCAGTAGTAGCGCGGAGCTTGCGAACAGCGTTGCGCATGGTCTTAGCATAATAGCGGTTGTGCAAGCGACGAGTGGCGGTCTGACGAATTCTCTTTACAGATGATTTGTGATTTGCCATTTTATTCTTTACTTTTTTGTTGTTACGAAAAATGAATAGAATTTGACTGCCGGCACTCTTCAGCAGGAGGAAATTAGATCGTCATCCCGACGGTACTGCTTCGGACGTAGCCTTTTTTCAAATAAAGGAAGGGAATCCTTTCGAACTCCCTCCGCGTGTCGTTTTTAATAGTAGTCCCTAGGAGAGTCGAACTCCTCTTTAGAGAATGAAAATCTCTCGTCCTAACCGATAGACGAAGGGACCATTTGCGCTTAGGAATTGACAGCGTCTCACTCGTTATTCGCGTGTGGCGTTGTTCCCTGTTTGCGAGTGCAAAGGTAGCACCTTTTTTCTTTTCCACCAAGAGAAACTACTTTTTTTTTGCGAAAAAGTGAATTTTTCTCGCTTTTTCTCCCTTTCACAGCCCTTTTTGGGACTTCAACGATCGAAAATCTCTTCTTTTTCGTATCTTCGCTTCATGAACGTAAAGTCTCCGATTGTCGTACTGAACACCTTGCGGTATGCCGACGACAAAATCATAGCCGAATGCCTCAGCCGAAGCGAAGGGCGGGTCACTTTCTTGGTGCGCATCTCTCACGCCAAGCGCGCCGCCGTGCGCCACAGTCTCTTTCAACCGCTCTCGTTGCTCGAAGTGGAGTGGACACCCAAACTGCGGGGCGGACTCATCATCCCCAAATCGGCGGTGGTACTCACCCCCTACACCAGCCTGCACACCCAGCCCATCAAACAAATGCTCCTCCTCTTTTTGAGCGAGGTGCTGCTCCACATCCTCCGCAACGAAGAAGGCAGCGAAATGCTGTTCGACTTCATCGCCCATAGTTTGGAGTGGCTCGACACGGCTCCCGATGGCTATGCCAACTTCCACATTGTCTTCTTAATGAGGTTGGCACGCTTCTTGGGCATCATGCCCTCACTCGAAGGCGCCACCCTACCCCACTTCGACCTGCTCGGTGGACAATTTCGCGCCATTCCCCCCACCCATCGTCACTACATCTCCGGACAGGAAGCCGAAGCCTTCGCCCAACTCATGCGCATGAACTTCGGTACGATGCAACTCTTTGCCCTCTCCCGCACGGAGCGGCAACGCATTCTTTTTCTCATCCTCGAATACTACCGCCTGCACCTCCCTGGGTTTCCGGAGTTGAAAAGTTTGGAAGTGCTGAGCGAAGTGTTCGACTAAACTCTTCAAAAGAGGGTGGAACGAAAAATACCTTTCCTCAGAACGAAGCGCGAAACATAAAGCGGATGCCCCATTTCTGCGTTTTACCATAGACCGACTGCGACTCATTGATATAAGTCACGCGGCGCACATACTGCACATGTAGGAGTTTGAAGATATTGTGCACACCGGCCACCAGTTCCACATAAGGGCGATTACGCTCCATCACACGACTCTGCTGCTCGTAGACATCATGGTCAAAACGCGCAGGAAAGTAAAAGAGGTCGGTAGCATTGGCGTTTTGCGCCAGATAAGGGTTGTTTTTGTCGGTCAGCGTTCCCCACAGCGCATTCACACCGATATATTCACGCCATTTCAGGTAGTGGAGCCAAGGAATACGATTGAGAATCTTTCCGTTCAAATCCCAAGCCCCCATAAATGAAACATAGCGGTCGTTCATAAACTCCATATTCTTAATGAGGTTGAACATCCCATCTTCTTTTATATAGGAAGTGTTCGCCCAAGGCATACAGAGCAGCGGGAAAGGCACGCGGTTCCATTGTGCACCGGCCTTGAGGTGGGTTTCGATTTTGCCCCACGACTTCACCCACCAACGCTTATAAATTCCCACTTCCGTGTTGTTGTAGGTGTAATCGCTCCACGCTCCTTTCAGCCCCACGGTGTGCGCCACACTGAAAATGGGTGCATTGCGGTTGGCACGAATGCGGCGCTGTTTGGTATTGATATAGGTGGCGCCGGGCTGGTATTCGAACAGCAAACTGAAGTCGGACATCGAAATGTCGCGCACATTGCTCGCTGCCGGATGAAACCCTGCCGCCACGTCAGAAGCCGAACCCAACGGCCGCCCCACACCTGCCGCCGTCCCCACGGCCACAGGTTGATAAAAGAGGTGGGCAGTAGGTTCGTTGCGATCATGCGCCAGTTGGGCTTTCATGCGCAGACCATACTCCCATTCGCGCTCAAAGAAGAGGCGGAAGTTTTCGTTATACATCATATGGTCGACCTTCGTCCATTTTGCCGCCAAGAACACATTGTCTTTGTCGGTGGGTAGGTGGAAGTCCGAAGGCGACATCACATCGTTGGTGTAAGAGAAGACCAAGCGGCTCACAGGATATTCACGCGGCAGATAGCGTTTGCCCAAGAACGAATAGGTCACTTCGCCCATTCCCTTCCAGCGGCGATCTTTGAAGCCGTAAGCACCATAACCTCGGAAAAACCAGTGCGGACTGAGGTTGGCGGTGGTTTGTGCCGAAAGACGCAGACGCAATCCGTCCACGTCGTTGCCGGTGATGGTCGTATTGATCGGCCCGAAATCGAGTTTGGAGGGATGTTCCGGATCCAACGAAGTTTCGACAAAGTTTTCAATAAAAGCCTTGGCCGTCCAAATGATGGGCTTCACCCCGCGAATGTTTTGGATGCGGCGGATGAAGAGGTCCAACTGTGTTTCCGACGAGGTGAGTTTTTCTGTGCGATGTTCGTTCCAAAAACCCTCCTCCTGCATCTGTGCATCCGCGAGCAGGCGCGTTTTACCTCGAAAGTCAAAACGCGCATCGGGAATGGGGTCGAAGGCAAAACGGGTGTAGTGGGTGGTGCGCTTCACTTGAAACTTTTGAAGTTTTTTCGCCACTTTGAGCACCACCAGCATATTGTCCTTCTTGAGCACTTGTTCTCCGGTGGGTAGTTCCTCGAAACTCTGTTCGATTTTCATCAGTTCCACAAAATTGACACCGGTGTGCACCGGCACCCCCATCACCACTTTCTTCACCCGATAAGTCGAGTCGGCCGTCACATAGAGTTCGCCCGCAAATCCAAAATCCTGCGCATTGTTGGGCGTAAACTGCACTTCAATACACTTGGTGCCTTCCACATAGGTGGTATCGGCCAGAAAATAGCGGTAAAAACCAATGGCATCGGTCGAAGAAAGCGGAGAGATGAACTGATATTGCAGCAAGCGCACGTTGTTTTCGTAGAGGTTCACCTCCGTAAAGGCATCTTTGAGCATGGTGTTCAACACATCGCCCGTATTGATGAGTTCGTTGATGCCCTCGGAACGTTGCCCCACCACAATCTGCTTGGCCGTATTGTCGCGTTTGCGGTAAATTTGCTCTGTCACCGTTTCGTCCACGGTGAGCGGTAGGATGAGTTTTCCGGTTTCGGGCGACCGCTCCACGTGATCTTTCAAGAAAGGCATCCGTTTGAACTGTCCTTCCTCAAAAACACGCGGCGTCACATCGCTCAACGCAAAATTAAGTTTGTTGTACTGCACCACCGAATAATAGTCGTGCTGCCAAATCGCTGTTCTTTTTGGCTGCAATCACCTTTTTCATCAATTCTACGGCAGGATTGTTCTTGCGCGAATACTTCTCCTTACGCCCCACCACTTTGGCTTCGGCAATCCCTAAATCGACAGGAGTGAGGCGCACGATGAGCGAATCGGTGCCTTTCATTCGCGCGGCATAAGCGTCATAGCCCACCGACGACACCCGCAAGCGCGCTCCGCTCCGAAAAGCGATGGAAAACCGCCCCTCTGCATCGGTTTGCACACCGCCGCGCCCACCGTCGTAAAAGACGTTGGCAAAAGGTATGGCTTCACCGGTTTTGGCATCCAGCACACGACCCGGCAAGCGCTGTGCGCAAAGGGAAATCAAGGTTCCAACAAGGAACACACAGAGGGTGGAAAGTCGTTTCATAACTCCAACAAAATCATTGACAGGGCAAAGATACTAAAAACTTTCTCTACACATTTAGTTTTAAGTAAAAACTCTCTCCTTTTTTCGTTTCTTTATATTACTGTCCGGTAAAAGTTTTTCAAAAGAGATCATATCCTACCGCTAAATTTTGAAAAACCTTTTTTGTTATTGCTGTCCGCTAAACTTCAAATTGACACGATTTCCCTATCTGCAATGCCCATCAATAGGCGTTGCAGATTCCTTTTTCGAAAAGTAAGCCCCCTTAGTCATAGAGTGACGGTTCAGCGGGTGGATTGTCATGGGTATCCAAAATCTTCAACCAATCTTTTTCGGGATGCTCGAAGAAACTGTAGCAGTCAATGTAGTACATGAGCATGATACGCACCATTGTGGCCAAATTTGAGAAACTCCAATTGCGTTTGATACGCTTTTGTAGCACCATGAGCAGTAAATTGGCAATCAATGTGACCCAAATCTGAATTTTGATGGCATTGGTGCTCTCTCCATAGAAATATCTGAGGGGAAAAATTCTGGCTCATCCGACATTTGGAGTGATGTGGTTCAAAAAAGAAGAAAACTGCTGAACAAATTGTATATTTGAATTGTCAGCAACAAATGTACAGTTATGAACAGCAGTTTTCTATATCATGCTTGGGGATTGTATCACCACAAGTGCCTGCGTGAGGAATACAAAAGTAATGGAATCATCTTACATATCGAAAGTAAACGAGTACCGAAATGCTGTCCCCAGTGCGGTCATCCTCATTTAGTGAAGAATGGTTTCCGTACTCGTGACTTTATAAGCCTTCCGATTGTCAGTAAAAAGGTAATTCTGCGTATAAAAGTCCACCGCTACAAGTGTAAGTGTCCGGATTGTGACAATGATTGCCGGGAACGAATAGCTTTTGCCCTCGACAGTCACAGTTACACTCGTCGCTTTACAAGGTATGTGGTCGACTTCAAGAGTGGTCGGATTCTCTATGTGGGTCAGGGCAAGGCTGCCGATGCTTTGGCCGGATTTTGGAAAAGAATCAGAAGAAAAAAGATCGACATCAAGTATATCGCCACTGACCTATCTGCGGCTTTTATCTCCTCCGTACATGAAAACTGTCCGAACGCCGTGCATGTCTTCGACCATTTCCATGTGGTCAAACTCATGAATGAGAAGTTGGACGATATACGCAGGCTGCAATACAACATGGAAAAGAACATCAACAAGCGCAAAGTGCTGAAAGGTACACGTTATCTGTTGCTGCGCAATGGAGCAGACATCTTCGACAAGGAGTATCGAACAAGGCTTGATAATGCTTTGGATATGAACAAACCTCTCTCACAGGCATACTATCTCAAAGAGCAACTCAGAGAGATATGGACACAGCCCGATAAGCAAGCAGCCGAAACGGTCATGCTCGATTGGGTAAAACAGGCGCGGGAGAGCAAAGTGCCACAGCTGATGAAAATGGCCGACACAATCATGGCTTATAGAACCGGTATTCTAGCATGGTACAACTGCCCCATATCGACAGGAAAAGTAGAGGGGATAAACAACAAGATAAAGGTCATGAAGATCACTCCAAATGTCGGATGAACCATTTTTATTTTATGGGTAAAGAACAACAACGCGATTTGGGAAGGAAACAGATTTAGGTCTGAGATAATTTTTTCGAACTCAGAGGTAGTTTTATCCGGCTGGGAGAAAGTGGATACAAAATCGCCCTCTGTTTGAGAAACAGTTTTTACTCTGTACTCTATCGCGTGCGCGCGCATTACACGACAAATGTGTATTTTTCCTTCACTTCCTTCACCGAATAGGGTAACTATTTGAAAATCAGATGGTATTTTGTGGGGGACTTTTTGTAAAAATAGGACGTATGAGAAAAAGTATGAAAATCCCTTTGAAATCTGTCAAGAGGATTTCTTCACAGCGTCGAATTTGGGTGAAATTCCTCCTACGAGATGAAAGTTTTCCGTCGAAAAACTTTCACCTGCAACTACCACATCATCAGTCGGTTAAGAACACGGTGAAGGATTGAAGGATTTTTCGCGTTGCTATATGTGGTAATACGCGCGCGAGCAAATCTTGTTGGGTTGACATTTTGGCTGTGAAGACAGCATACAGCAGTGGGTAAACTCTACGGCGGAAAATTTCATTTGAAAAAATCCATTTTTTGAAGAAAAAGTTCGCTATCTCCAAAATAATTTGTTACTTTTGCTCAGTTTACCAAGAATGACTACTTACGGGTGGTCAAAATAATTATGGATATGAGCGAACTCCGAGTCATTATCAGTGGAGGCGGTACGGGAGGCCACATTTTTCCCGCTATCTCCATCGCCAACGAAATACGTGCAAAGCGCCCCGATGCCCAAATTCTTTTTGTGGGAGCGGAAGGGCGTATGGAGATGCAACGCGTCCCGGCTGCGGGCTACCCCATTGAGGGTTTGCCGATTGCAGGATTTGACCGTAAGCGATTATGGCGCAACTTCGGCGTGCTGCTCAAAATTCTTAAATCCAAACACAAAGCGCGCCGCATCGTACGTGATTTTCAACCGCAGGTGGCTGTGGGAGTGGGCGGCTATGCGAGCGGGCCTACGCTGAGTGTGTGTGGCGATTTGGGTATTCCCACCTTGCTGCAAGAGCAAAATTCTTACGCCGGTGTGACCAACAAATTGTTGGCACGGCGGGCACGCCGCATCTGTGTGGCCTACGAAGGCATGGAACGCTTTTTCCCCAAAGACCGGATTATACTCACAGGCAACCCCGTGCGGCAAAACCTGCTTCAGCCCAACGGCAGCCGCTCCGAGGCTTTGTCGGCTTTGGGATTGGAGGAAGGTAAGCGCACGGTGCTCATCATCGGCGGCAGTTTGGGTGCACGTACCCTCAACGAAAGTGTGCTCAACCAGCTGGCTTTGATTGAAAGCCATCAATACATCCAATTTATCTGGCAGACGGGTAAGTTTTACAGCCAGGAAATTGCCGACCGTCTGAAAGTTCAAGGTTGCCCGAAAAACCTTCATGTCACGGAGTTTGTAGCCGATATGGGTTCGGCCTATGCCGTGGCCGATTTGGTCATCAGCCGCGCCGGTGCATCGAGCATCAGCGAATTGTGCCTGTTGGGCAAACCCTCCATCCTTGTCCCTTCGCCCAATGTGGCAGAAGACCACCAAACGCACAACGCGATGGCTTTGGTGAAGAAAGACGCTGCGTTGCTGATGCGCGATGCCGACGCCGTGGCACGGCTGATTCCGATGGCTGTCGATACCGTGCAAGACAGTGCCCGACTTCGGATTTTGGCGCAAAACGTGCAACAACTGGCCAAACCTCATGCGGCCGGCGATATTGCCGACGAGGTCATCCGGTTGGCCGAAGAAAGTCGATCTTGAAGGAGAATTTCTCCGAAGGGAAAGGCAAAATAAAAGGAGAAAACCTTCGTTTTTCTCCCCTCTATTATGAAGTTTTAAAATACCATAATGAACTATAAATCCGTCTATTTTCTCGGTGCCGGCGGCATCGGTATGAGCGCTTTAGAACGCTATTTTCTCAAGCAGGGACTGCACGTGGGTGGCTATGACCGTACACCTTCGGCACTGACCGATGCCCTCGCCAAAGAAGGAGTAGATCTTCACTTTGACGACGACCCTGCGCGCATTCCCGAAGCCTTTCGCCATCGAGAGAGTACGCTGGTGGTCTATACCCCTGCCATTCCTGCCGACCATCGCGAAATGGCGTGGTTCAAAGCCGAAGGTTTTCAGCTCCAAAAGCGGGCAGAAGCGCTGGGCGTGCTGACGCGTCAAAAGAAAGGACTCTGCGTGGCCGGAACACACGGCAAAACTTCGACATCAGCCATGGCGGCACACCTCCTGCATCAAAGTAATGTGGGGTGTAACGCCTTTTTAGGAGGAATTACGAAAAACTATGGTACGAATTATCTGCTCTCTGAAACCAGCGATTATGTGGTGATTGAGGCCGACGAGTTCGACCGCTCTTTCCATCACCTGCGGCCGTATGCCACGGTCATCACTTCGGCCGATGCCGACCACCTCGACATTTACGGAACGGAGGCTGCCTATTTGGAGAGTTTTGCACACTATACGAGTCTCATTCAGCCCGGCGGTGCGCTGGTCGTGCATCGCGGTCTGCGTTTTGAGGAGCGTTTGCAAACCGGTGTGCGCCGCTACGACTATGCCCGTACGGAAGGAGATTTTCACGCCGAAAACATCCGCATCGGTGGCGGCCGCATCGTGTTCGACCTCGTTTCGCCTATCGAAAATGTGCGTGATATAGAGTTGGGCGTACCGGTGAGCATCAATATCGACAACGGCATTGCCGCTTGTGCCTTGGCGCAGTTGGCCGGCGTAGATGCCGACAGCCTTCGCAAGGCGATGCTGTCGTATGGAGGTGTAGACCGCCGTTTCGATTTCAAAATCAAGACGGACAAGTGCGTCTTCCTCAGCGACTATGCGCACCATCCTGCCGAAATCCGCCAAAGTATTCTTTCGCTGCGCGAAGTGTTTGACGGACGCAAAATCACGGCCATTTTCCAACCTCACCTTTATACCCGCACCCGCGATTTCTATCGCGAATTTGCCGATGCGCTCTCGTTGCTCGATGAGGTGATTTTGCTCGACATTTATCCCGCGCGCGAAGCACCGATAGCGGGGGTAACCTCGCAAATCATCTTCGACTGCCTCCGTCCCGACATGCAGAAATGTCTGGCACACAAGGAGGAACTACCGAAAATTGTGGCCGAAGGTGAGTATGATGTGCTGGTTGTGCTCGGTGCCGGCGATGCCGACAACTATTGCGCACAACTGACCGAAATCCTCCAACGAAAATAAACGCTTTTCTTTCTCCCCGCTATGCGCACTGTGTTCAAACTCCTTTTGTTGCTGGGTATGACCGGCTACTTGATTTTCGTGGTGATTACTTTCTCCACGCATCAGGACGTGTCGCAGTGCAAAAGCGTGAATATCGTCATTGCCGACAGCGCACAAGCCACGCTCATCACTGCCGTCGACGTCGAACAAATGTTGCGGAAAAACGGTCTTTACCCTTTGGGGTGGGCGATGAAAGACATCAGCCCCCTCAATATCGAAAAGCGACTGAATGCCGACCCTTTCATCGAACAAACCCTCTGTGTGAAAACTCCGGGGCAGAACGTACAGGTGACCGTCAAGCAGCGCCTGCCTTTACTGCGCATCCTCTCCGAGAGTGGCGATGACTACTATTTGGACAACAAAGGTTTTCGAATGGCAGCACGAGGCTACGAGGCCGACTTAGCTGTGGTGACGGGGCATGTCAACGACCAATTTGCCAAGACGCACCTGGTGGAGTTGGGGCGTATTCTGCACAAAGACCCTTTTTGGCAGGCGCAAATACAGCAAATCAACGTCGCCCCCAATCACGACCTTGATTTGATCATGCGGGTAGGCGACCAAATCGTACATCTGGGCAAACCGGAGAGCATATCCCGCAAGCTCCGCAACCTTCGTGCTTTCTACGAGAAAGTGCTGCCTCAGGTGGGGTGGCACCGATATAAAGCCATCTCCGTGGCCTATGGCAATCAGGTCATCGGCATCAAATAATCGAAAAATAAAACAATATCATATATGGCAAAAGAGAATACCGGCAGCTTTGTGGCTGCCATTGTGCTCGGTTCTTCCAAAGTAACGGGCATCGTGGGTCGCAAAGAACCCGAAGGCACCATCAATGTGCTCGCCTATGTGGCCATTCCTTCCGTCGACTTCATCAACAAGGGCTGTGTGTTCAATGTTGAGAAGATGACCACCAACCTCAAAACGATACGTGAACGCTTGGAAGAACAGGTCAATCGCAGCATCAGTCGTTTCTACGTTGCCATTGATTGTAAGGCGACGCGCTCCATCATTCACAGCATCAATAAGGAATACCACGAGCGCCTCACCATCACTCAAGAGCTTTTGGACAACCTGTTGGTGCTCAATCGCGAAGAGAAAGCGGCCGACCGCATCTATCTCGAATCCATTCCGTTTGAATACAAACTCGGCACCATCGTCACCAACGAACCGCTGGGCGTGATGACGGAAAGCATCAAAACGCAATTCCTCAATATCTCTTGCAACGCCACTGCCGTAGAGACCATCGAAACCTGCTTCCGCAAGGCCGGACTTCCCATCGAGCGTACCACTTTGGCCGCCACACAGTTGGCCACGGTGGTGACTTCCGAACAAGAACGCACTTCGGGTTGCGTATTTATTGATATGGGCAGCGAAACCACAACGGTGGCTGTCTACAAAGGGAAACTCCTGCGTCATTTGGCCGTTATCCCACTGGGGGGCGCCAACATCACCCGCGACATTGCCAACGTGCTCAACTGCGAAGAGAACGAAGCCGAAACGCTCAAACGCACCTATGGTTATCCCGACCCGCAGCGCACAGAAGACGATGCCGACCAAATCATTCCCTTGCGCGACGGCAACCGCACCTATAAGCAAGAGGATTTGCACGACATCATCGGGGCTCGTGTAGAGGAGATTGTGCAGAACATTAAGCACCAAATCGACCTTTCGGGCTTCACCCGCGAGAATTTGGTGAATGGGTTGTTCCTTATCGGTGGTGCAGCGCAACTGCCCAATATCGGACGTGCTTTTGATGCTCATTTCAAAGATTGGAACATTCGTTTCTCGAAAACTCCCACACGTTTGAGTGTGAGCTGCGACAACCGCAACTTCAACGACGGCGGTACCTTCAATGTGGCACTGGCCATCGTGGAAAATGGCGAGGCAAACTGCAACGCCGGTGAACGTGTGGTGCAGACGGATTTGTTTGCAGCACCTACCGAACAACCGGTCGAGCCTATTCCTGCCCCCGCTCCGGAATCTGAAACGCAAGACCCCGTTGAACCTGCCGAAGAGAAGCCCAAAGGACGGGCCAAACCCTCTCTGTTCTCAAAGATGAAGAGAGTACTTTCAGGTCTGGTAACAGAAGAAGATTAAAAAAAAAACACGTTGTGGGCTTTTGCACAGAAGAGAAGAACAAAGTCAGCCATCGTAGGACGACCCTCTGATGTTCAATCGAAGTTCAGCCTCTTTCTTCAAAACTTTTGTGCACTTCAACATTCTCTCCCTATTCATTTCGCCATTATGCCAGATAACGTTTCTCCAGATAAAGATTTCATCCTCGATATCGAACTTCCCACCTCGTCGGTTTCTGTTTCCGACTCTTCCTATTCCACCGAGTCGCCCAAGTCACCCAGAAGCAACGCGATTGATATCGACATTCTCCCCACAACCCCCAAAATCATCAAAGTGATTGGTGTGGGTGGAGGTGGTGGCAACGCCGTCAACTACATGTACCGCACCGGTATGCACGACGTCAATTTTGTCGTCTGCAACACCGACTCCAAAGCACTCGCGGACTCTCCCGTACCTCACCGACTCCAGTTGGGACACGAAGGACTGGGAGCCGGCAATCGTCCCGAACGCGCCCGACAAGCAGCCGAAGAAAGCATCGACCGCATCCGCGAGATGCTCGACGACGGCACCAAAATGGTGTTCATCACCGCCGGTATGGGGGGCGGAACAGGTACGGGAGCTGCTCCCGTTATTGCTCACGAAGCCAAAGAAAAGGGCATTCTCACGGTGGGTATCGTGACCATTCCTTTCCGCTTTGAAGGCAATAAGAAAATCGACCAAGCTCTGGATGGAGTTGATGCTATTGCCAAAGAGGTAGATGCGCTGCTGGTCATCAACAACGAGCGGCTGCGCGAAATCTATCCCGAACTCACCATCCGCTCTGCTTTCGACAAAGCGGACAACACCCTCTCCGTCGCTGCCCGCTCCATCTCCGAAATCATCACCATGCACGGCATTGTCAATCTCGACTTCCAAGACGTGGGCACGGTGTTGCGTGAAGGAGGTGTCGCCATTATGTCTACCGGCTATGGCGAAGGGGAAAACCGCGTCACCAAAGCCATTCAAGACGCCCTCCACTCTCCTCTGCTCAACAACAACGACATCTACAACGCTAAGAAGATTTTGCTGGCCATCACCTTCTGTTCTAAAAACGAAGATGGCACCAACAGCGAATTGATGATGGAGGAAATGAACGAAGTACACTCCTTCATGTCGTCCTTCCAAGATGATGTCGAAACCAAGTTCGGGCTCTCCACCGATGACACTTTGGACAAGAAGGTCAAAATCACTATCTTGGCCACAGGCTTTGGTATCAACGCCGTGACAGGGATGCGCGAAAAGATGGAAGCACAAACCGAAGCCGAAGCCAAGGCCGAAGCCGAATGGCGCGTGGAACTTGAAGAGCGCCGTGGTTCTTATTATGGTTTCACCGACAATCACGGTGTACAACGTCGCTTTGTCAAAGTGTTCCTCTTTGAACCCGAAGATCTCGAAAACGAAGAACTCATCACCCTCGTTGAAGCGATGCCCACTTGTAAGCGCACGAAAGAATATCTCAACAATATCAAATTAAAATCGACCACCATAGGCTCGCAAAATCCCGCTATTGATGCCTGAAGAACGTCCTCTAATCGACCTCCCCGAAAGGGATAAATCACCCTCTTCTGCCTCCATCATCAAAGTGATTGGTGTAGGTGGTGGCGGTGGTAACGCCGTGGGTAATATGTACCTCGAACGCATCGAAGGCGTGCGCTTCTTGGTGTGCAACACCGACGCCAAAGCGTTGGCCTCCTCTCCTGTGCCTGAGCGCTTGCAGATTGGAGAGGGATTGGGGGCGGGAGGTCGTCCGGAAGTGGGCAGGCATTTGGCCGAAACCCATTTGTCCAAGATACAAGAGGCCTTCGACGAAAAAATCAAAATGGTGTTTATCACCGCCGGAATGGGAGGTGGAACAGGCACAGGAGCTGCCCCCATCGTAGCACGAGAAGCCATGAAACGCGGCATTCTCACCATCGGCATCGTTACCATCCCCTTCAAGTTTGAAGGCAATCGCAAAATCGACCAAGCCTTGGATGGCGTGGAGATAATGGCCAAGGAAGTTGACGCCCTTCTTGTGGTCAACAACGAACGTCTGAAAGAGGTCTATTCGGACTATTCCGTGACCGCCGCTTTCCGCAAAGCCGACGACACCCTCACCAAAGCCGTGCGTTCCATCGTGGAAATTATCAATATGAGCGGTACTCAAAACCTTGATTTCTGTGATGTTGAAACCTGTTTGCGCGGTGGTGGCGTGGCCATTATGTCGAGTGGTTTCGGCCGTGGCGAAGGGCGTATGACCAAGGCATTTCAAGCCGCTCTCGAGTCCCCCTTGCTCAATGATAAGGAGGTCAAACGCTCTCGCTCCATTCGTGTCGCCTTCTTCTATCCCCCCGAGTCCACTGGAAACAGTCTGATGATGGATGAGATGCAAGAAGTCGATTCCTTTATGGAAGGTTTCCGCTGCGATGTCGACACGAAGTGGGGACTGGCCGAAGATCCTAACTTGACCGATGAGGTCAAGGTGACCATTCTCGCCTCAGGTTTCCGCCTTGATCCTGCAGAGGAAGACAGAGGGAAAGAAGTAACGGTCGGCCTTGAAGATTTGGAACATGAGCGGGCTCTTGAAGAGCGCCGGCAACAAGCCTATGGCGACACTCAAAAGCGCCAACGCTACAACCGCATTTTCCTATTTTCGACCGAAGACCTCGAAAATGAGCAGCTCATAGAGAGCGTTGAGGCTGTCCCAGTCTACAAACGCTCTGAAAATGATATTCGCCGCTTCCGCAACATTGCCAACCAAGCTGCGGCATTGGAAGTCCTCATCTAACCCCTTAGCAGGGCCTTCATTAGGCTCCCTGCTCAATACCTCCACTATTATGCTTTTTGAACAAATCAGCGCCGACATCATGGCAGCCATGAAGGCCAAAGACAAAGTGCGCACTCAAGCCCTGCGTAACGTCAAGAAGTACTTCATCGAAGCTAAAACCACTCCGGGCAGCAATGGTGAGTTGTCTGATGAAGCTGCCCTTAAAATCATTGCAAAACTCGTCAAACAAGGACGTGACACCGCCCAACTCTACACCGAGCAAAATCGTCCGGATTTGGCCGAAAACGAGTTGGCAGAAGTGGCAGCTATCGAAAGTTACCTGCCCAAGCCTCTCTCGGAAGAAGAACTCACCTCCGCTCTCCGCGATATTATTGCCCAAGTTGGCGCCACCTCGGCTAAGGATATGGGCAAAGTCATGGGCGTAGCCTCCAAGCAACTGGCTGGTAAAGCTGACGGACGTGCGATCAGCACCAAGGTAAAAGAGTTGCTGGCTTAAAGCCTTTTATTGCTGTCCGGTAAACTTCAAAACCGCCAAAAAACCAGCTCGAAGCCCTTAAAATAGGACTTCGGGCTTTCTTTGTCAAAAAGCAACCCACCTGTTTATATATAGACATCTCACCTGCCAAACTTACCACGAAGCCTCGACTTTAACACAACTTTAACATTTCAACGCCCTCCGAACGATGTGGGTCAATCTACCTCAGAGCTAGTTTTTTCAGCTCCTATCTAAATGAAACTACCTCTGAGGAAAATGCTCGCCCTCGTCACACACGCATGCGCGTGCGTCATACACACAGATTTCGTATTTTTTTCCTTCACTTCCTTCACCCCCTCGGCATTTCCCTCAAAATCTCCTCGGCTGCTGAACGTTTTCGTCCGGCCGGATGAGCAATTCCCAAACGAAGCATAAGTTTTGAACAATGCCGTGACGAGAAAACATCTGTGAAATGAAGGATTTAGCAAAATAATTCCTTCACCCATAAGCCGCTGTCTAACAATAGAATAGCTTCTTTGGTGAAGGAAGTGAAGAAAAAAAACACATTTTGCAAGGGATGCGCGCGTGCGCGCGAGGATTTTCGCTCTCTGATTTCATTTGCCGCGCGCCGATTCTTTCTACAAAAAAGGTCTTCCATTTTGAAAAACGTTTACCGGACAGCAATAAAAGCCTTTTTCTATTATTTCGGGCGAACTCCATCGTCCCTATCCAACAGAGATGAAACTCCACGAGGAAGTTCCATCTCTGTACTTTTTGAGGGGTGAGAAAGTATTTCACCTTTCGCTGTCGCTCTCGATGTGGCGGCGATGGGGTGGGGTGAGGGCAAAGGAGTCGGGGTTGTACTGCACGCCGAAACTCAAGTCGAAACCGGCATCGAGGAGCTGTTGTGCCAAAGCCGGTTTGCCGCGAAAACCGTGGATGGTCCATGTTTGGCGGGGGCGATGGCGTTTGCGCGCTTGGAGAATGAGGTCGAAAGCCCGAACGACATGCAAGGTGAGCGGTCGTGAGAAGGTTTCGGAAAGCGCCACCTGTGCATCAAATACCGCCGTTTGTTGCGCTGTTTCCGCCCCTCTCAGGCGGTCGAAACCACATTCCCCGATTTGCTCCACCTCCGGATGTGCAAGCAGCTGTGTGAGAGCGTTGAGGTAGCGGGGAAGGGAGAAATCTTCCTCGGCTGTCCACCAAGGGTGGATGCCTGCTGCATAGCGGCCTTGGGGGTGAGGTTGCCAAAGGTCGGGCTGCAACACAATGCTTTGGGGTAGACATACGATGCCTGCCCCGGGAGGTGTGTTGAGGTTGTGGGTGTGAAAATCGAAGACCATAAAGGGAGAGGATAAGGCGCTGTAGTCAAGGCACCGGGTCGTAGCCGTGTCCGCCCCAAGGATGGCAGCTCAAGATGCGTCGTAGAGCGAGCCAGCCCCCTTTCAGAGGGCCGTATTTGCGGAGTGCTTCAACGGCATATTGTGAGCAGGTGGGGGTATAGCGGCAGGAGGGAGGAGTGAGGGGCGAAATGAACCGCTGATAGAACCGAATGGGAAGAATGAGCAGTTCGGCAAGTAGGCGGAGTAGAGATTTCATGGTTCGGGCGTTTCGGAAAGAAGGTGGTAACGGTCGGCTGCGCGTTGGAGGAGCGTTGTCATACGCTTATGGACGAGAGAGCTGTCTTGCGGGGCATCGGCAATCCAAATGAAAGCCACGTGGAGGGCAGTACCTTCGGGCAGTGCTTCAAGCAGGAGGTGCTTGTTGAGGCGGTAGGCTTCGCGAAGTTGTCGTTTGGCACGATTGCGGTCGACGGCGTGCTTGAACTTGCGCTTTGAAACGCTCACCAGCACTTGCACGCGGGGAGCGTGGGGAGAAGTATGCGCCACTTCGCGAGTGAGCATCCGAATGGGGAAGGCTACGGCCGATTGACTTTCGGGCGTGAAGAGGGCATCAATGTCGCGTTGCAGACAGAGGTGCTCGGGTTTGGGGAAAGTGAAGCGCATGATGAAGATAATAAAGAGAAAAACGAAAGGGGATAGGGATGCAGACCATAAAAACAGCACAGCCATCAACCTCCTGAGAGCTTGATGGCTGTGTGCTTATTGGTTGACCTCGCGGATGTAGGCGTCCAAGCCCTCAGCAATGGAGCCTGTCACTTTCAAATCAACACGGAGTCCGGCATCTTCCATCGCTTTGGCAGTAGCATCGCCGAAGCAGCCGAGGCGGATGTCACCTTGTTTGAAGTCGGGGAAGTTGTTGATGAGGCTTTGTACACCTACCGGTGTGAAGAGGAGAATTAAATCATAGCCTTTATAGTAGTCCGGTTCAAAGTCAGTTTGCACGGTGCGGAACATGACACATTCGGTATGATTGATTTTTTTGGCATCGAGCTGTGAAGCTACTTCGAGGGAGGTGTCTTCACCATGTGGGATGAGGTACTTTTCACCTTTGTGTTTTCCCATCACGGTGATTAGTTCCGGCCATCGTCCGCTCGTCCCGAAGAATACCTTGCGTTTGCGGTATTGTACATACTTTTGGATATAGAGGATGACCTTTTCCGAGATGCCGAAATACTTCATATCCTCGGGAGGGGTGATGCGTAACTCTTTGCAAAGGGTGAAGAAATGCTCAATGGCATTCTTGGAGTTAAACACAACGGCAGTGTGGTCGAGGATGTTCACCTTTTGGGCACGAAACTCACGGGCTTCGATGGCTTCAACTTTGACGAAAGGGCGGAAAGTGAAGTCTACGCCGAGGTTGTTGGCAATTTCGTGATAGGGAGATTTCTCAGATGATGGTTCGGGTTGAGAAACGAGAATTTTTTTAATCATCTTCTATCGGGTATCGGGATATAGTGGATTAGGCGTTAGCCATCAAAAAACGATTGGAAGTGAGCAATACCGTCCAAAGCGTTAAAATGGGTACGGCTTCAAGAGCGCAAAAGTACAAAATTATATGAATATGACCTATCAAGGTGCTGAAAAAGATGCGGTAAGCCTTATAGAAGAGTAGTATTTTGACAAATACCATAAGCAAAATGTAAGTAATCAGTGTTTCGCGGAAAGGTAAATCAAAATAGACAACGAGTAGGGTGAGGGGAAGTAAAAGGCTGCCTGTGGTCAAAATGGAAACCAATAACTGGTTGTCCCATTGCTTGTTTCGCTCGGTAGGAAAGAAGGTGTGATTGACGATGCGATAGAGCAGGATTTTGCTCAGATAGTAGATGCCGAAAATGAGTATTGCACTCCCCAAAAGGGTGTAGGGCGAAACTTGGGCGAACACTTCGGGCTGGAGTTTCTGCGTGTAGTCGAAGAAAAGAATGCCTTGCATAAAGCAAGCCTGCGCAATCAAAAAAAAGCGGCCGCGCAGTACTGTGTTGGCACGATCGGTGAAGAGGTTGGGACGGGTGCGGTTGTGGAAGAAATCTTTGGCCATTTCGCGCAAAAAACGCCACGAGGATGCCATCACCCAAACGAGCAGGAAGAAACTGAGCATAAGGGCGGAGGTGACAAAATCGTCGTTGCGAAAGCGGTAGGGGATGGGGTCGCCCGCTATGCCGTCGGGACGGTAGGGCACGGATTCGTGCTGCCAGGTGATTTCGCGTGAGAGAGAATCCCATAAACACCGTTGTTCTGCCAGAAAGACGCTGTCTAAGGGGAGGGGAAATCCCCAATTTTCCACCGGTTCGCGCTCCACGACAAACTGACGCAGCATGGCGGGCTGTCCTGCAAAGTGGGCTTGCAGGGTGGAGTCGGCAGGCTCCATGACCAAATGCTCAACGGGAGGCGGTGCAACCTGTTGAGGGGCGGTCAGTGCCGGTGTTTCGATGTGCAGAGAGTCGGTCATGGATTAAGGGGTGTCAGAGCGCGGCAAATTTTCGTACGGAACTGTCCCAAAGGGGCGTTTCTTCGCAAAGGCGGATGGCTTCGAGGGGAGTGGAGGCTACGCGCCAAATTTCGCAGTGGACGGGACGCATAAAGTGCTGGTCGGTGCAGCGTTGAAATTGCTCCAACAGGGGAGAATAGAAGTGGTCGGTGTTGAGGATGACGATGGGGTTACCATACAGTCCCAACTGCTTCCATGTGATAATCTCCAGCAACTCTTCGAGTGTTCCCACACCTCCGGGGCAGGCGATGCAGGCATCACTTTGAGCCGCCATCGTTTCTTTACGGGTGTGCATGTCGGGGGTGACGATGAGTTCGCTCATTCCGGTGTGCTGCCAGTTTTGCTCCAGCATAAACTGAGGAATGACACCGACAGAGCGTCCGCCGGCTTCCAAAACGGCATCGGCGGTAGCGCCCATCAGGCCGGAGCAACCGGCGCCATTGATGAGGGTATGGCCGCGCCGAGCCAGGAGGGTTCCCAGCTCGGCGGCAGCTTGTTTGTAAACCTCGGGCACCTGTCCCGAAGAGGCGGCATAAATGGTGATGTTCATACCGTAAATTAGAGATTAAAGGCTTGTTTGATGTCCGCCACACGATCGAGTTTCTCCCAAGTGAAGAGTTCCACGTCGATGGTCTTCGGCGCAGCACCCCGTTGATGGAAGGTTTTGGTCACTACGCGGTTTTGGCGACCCATATGCCCGTAGCGCGCCGTTTCTTCATACATGGGTTGACGCAGTTTGAGGGTACGCTCGATGGCGGCAGGGCGCAACTCAAAGAGTTGTTTGATTTTTTCAGCGATTTCGCCATCGCTCAGGGCAACGTTGCTCTTGCCATAGGTGTCGACGAAGACGCTCACGGGGTCGGCCACGCCGATGGCATAAGCCAGTTGGACAAGCATTTCGTCGGCCACACCGGCAGCCACCATATTCTTGGCGATGTGGCGTGCGGCATAAGCAGCGGAACGGTCCACCTTGGAAGGGTCTTTTCCGGAGAAAGCACCTCCACCGTGAGCACCTTTGCCGCCGTAAGTGTCGACAATGATTTTGCGGCCCGTCAAACCAGTGTCGCCGTGAGGACCGCCGATGACGAACTTGCCCGTGGGATTGACGTGGTATTTGATGGTGCTGTTGTCGAACAGTGCCTTTACTTCGGGCGTATTGACGCGCTGAGTGAGAACGCGGGGGATGAGGATTTCGATGACATCTTTGCGAATTTGCGCCAACATCTGCTCGTCGGCAGCAGCTTGACTGCCGGCTTCTTCGGCGCTGATGAAGTCGTCATGCTGGGTGCTCACAACGATGGTGTCGATGCGGGTGGCACATCCGTTGTCGTCATACTCCACGGTGACCTGACTTTTAGAGTCGGGGCGCAGATAAGTCATCACCTGTCCTTCGCGGCGGATGTCGGCCAAAACAATGAGGATGTCGTGTGCCAACGAGAGAGGAAGGGGCATGTAGCGGTCAGTTTCGTTGTTGGCATAACCAAACATCATACCTTGGTCGCCGGCACCTTGTTCGTCGGGATTGGTGCGCTCCACACCGCGGTTGATATCTTCGCTTTGTTCGTGGATGGCCGAAAGGATGCCGCAGCTGTCGGCGTCAAACTTATATTCGGCCTTGGTGTAGCCGATGCGACGGATGGTGCGGCGCACGGTGTCTTGCAAATCGACATAGGCATCGGTCTTCACTTCGCCCGCCACGACCACTTGTCCTGTGGTGACGAGGGTTTCGCAAGCCACTTTGGAAGTGGGGTCAAAGGCCAAAAGTTCGTCGAGGATGGCATCGGAGATTTGGTCTGCTACTTTGTCAGGGTGTCCTTCCGACACCGATTCGGAGGTAAATAGATAAGCCATTGTACTATTGTTTTGGGAAAGGTTGAGAAGAACGGCACACGTTTATATACAAAAAACGCCTGCCGGTTGCCGGAATGGCAAAAAGCAGAACGATACAGATTTTTTTTGCAATAGAAAGTGGCTTTTCTTCCCCAAAGAGAAGAACGCTTGCGCAGTGCCAAAAGAGAGCGCAAATCGTTTTAGCATTTTTTTCTGAGGTTGCAAGCAGTCAAATCTGTCCTCGTTCGAAATAAGAGATGAAAAATCGTATGTGCGCCTGATAGGACTCGAACCTACACGTCTCGCGACACCAGATCCTAAGTCTGGCGCGTCTGCCAATTTCGCCACAGGCGCGATTTTCCGCCTGCAAAATTACACTAATTTGCTCGAAGAACAAAGAAAATAGACGATATTTTTTGTATTTCCCTCGCGAATTGGTATTTTTGCATCTTAAACTTCCCTCCGAATGAATAAAATTCTCTTCCTTTTGTTTGCCCTTCTGCTCCCCCTCTCTCTTTGGGGGCAAACTCCTCAGCCTACGGCAGCGCCGGTGATGAAGATTGTTGCCGCCGATGGAACGACGAGCGAAGAGACGACTTACGAAGGAAGCGCCCCGTTGCACGTACGCTTTGAGGCTCATCCCGAAAATCTCGATGCCCGAACCCCGCTTTACGAATGGCGTTTCGTGAAAGAGGGAGAAAATGCGCCTTTCTTGTTGCGCTACGACGAAAATACGGAATACACATTCTCCCAAAGCGGCAGTTTTACGGTGCAGCTTCTGGCTTCCTTTGTGTTGGGGAAAGACACTGTTTCCTACGAAATGGACACCCCCTTCCGCATCGTTATCACCGAGAGCAAACTCGAACTTCCCAACGCTTTTACACCCAACGGCGACGGCGTCAACGATGTGTTTCGTGCCAAAGAAGGCTACCGCAGTTTGGTAGAGTTCAACGCAACGGTGTTCAACCGCTGGGGGAAAAAAGTAGCGGAATGGAACGACCCCGCCGATGGGTGGGACGGTCGCACCGGCGGCAGTGATGCACCCGATGGGGCATATTATCTTGTGGTCAAAGCGCGTGGAGCCGATGGCGTGCGCTATGAGGTCAAGAAGACCATCAACCTGTTGCGCAAAAACATCGGAACAGGCGGCAGTTAGAGATGAGATGACATCTTGAAAAATGCCGAGCAAACTGCTTATGTTTGAAAAAAACAGCCTCACAACAATGACTTTACAAGACAAAGGAAAAATAGAAATACTTGGTGCACGCGTTCACAATTTGAAGAATGTCGATGTCTACCTCCCCCGCCACGCCATGACGGTAATCACGGGGTTGAGCGGCAGCGGAAAGTCTTCGTTGGCTTTCGACACGCTTTATGCCGAAGGACAACGCCGCTACATCGAAACCTTTTCGGCCTACGCGCGCAACTTCCTCGACAATCTCGAACGTCCCGATGTCGATAAAATCACCGGACTTTCTCCCGTCATCAGCATCGAGCAGAAGACTACGAACAAAAATCCGCGCTCCACAGTAGGCACCGTGACTGAAATCTACGACTTCCTACGCTTGCTTTATGCCCGTGCGGGCGATGCCTACTCCTACATCAGCGGGGAGAAGATGGTGAAGTACACCGAGGAGCAAATCCTCGAGCGCATCCTGACCGACTATGCCGACCGCAAGGTCTATCTTCTTGCACCCTTGGTCAAACAGCGCAAAGGCCACTACAAAGAACTCTTTGAGAGCATTCGCAAAAAAGGCTTTCTCCATGTGCGCGTAGACAGCGAACTTCGTGCCGTAGAGCATGGTATGCGCCTCGATCGCTACAAAAATCACGATATTGAAGTAGTGGTCGACAAACTGCGGGTGCAGAGCAAAGACGAAGAGCGATTGAAAAAGAGTGTGCGGCAGGCACTCTTGCAGGGCGAAGGCTTGATGCTCATTCTCGATGCCGACACCGACACCGTGCGCTTCTACTCGAAGCGGCTGATGTGTCCCACCACAGGATTGGCCTACCGAGAGCCAGCCCCCCACAACTTCTCGTTCAACTCCGCACAAGGCGCCTGCCCCAAGTGCAAAGGGTTGGGCTACGTCAATGTCATCGACCGCGAAAAAGTGTGTCCACGTCCCACCCTCAGTATCAAAGAGGGCGCGCTGGAACCATTGGGGAAATACAAAAACGCCCTCATCTTCTGGGAAATCGAAGCCGTGCTGCTCAAGTACGATTGCAGCCTCACCACCCCCGTTCAGGACATTCCCGAAGAGGCGATGGGCGAAATTTTCAACGGATCGGGCGACCGCCTGCGCATTCCCGCTTCCATCGCTAAAACGAGCGAAGACTATTATGTCGAGTTTGCCGGATTGGTGAAGTACATTCAGCAGATGGCCGATGCCGAAATGTCGGCGGCCGCTCAGAAATGGGCCGACCAGTTTTCGAGCACCACCACCTGTCCCGACTGTCAGGGGCAGCGACTCAACCGCGAGGCGCTGTCGTTTAAGTTTGGAGGAAAAAACATTGCCGAACTCGCGCATATGGACATCGGCGAACTCTCCGAATGGTTGGCTGATTTGGAAACGCAACTCACCGGAAAGCAGGCGGCCATCGCCACCGAAATTCTCAAAGAGATTCGTTCGCGCTTGTCCTTTCTGCTCGATGTCGGGCTGGACTACCTCTCCCTCGACCGTGCCACTATGACGCTTTCGGGCGGTGAAAGCCAGCGCATCCGTTTGGCCACACAGATTGGCTCGCAGTTGGTCAATGTGCTCTACATCCTCGACGAACCCTCCATCGGCCTGCATCAGCGCGACAACGTGCGGCTCATTCGATCGCTCCAGCAGTTGCGCGACACCGGCAACACCGTGGTGGTCGTGGAGCACGACAAAGATATGATGCTGGCGGCCGACTACGTAATCGACATCGGGCCGCGCGCAGGACGCAAAGGTGGGGAAGTAGTCTTTCAAGGGACACCTCGGGAGATGCTCGCCACCCACACCCTCACCGCAGGCTACCTCACCGGCGAACGCCAAATCGAAGTGCCCGCCACTCGCCGTAAGGGCAACGGCACAGTCTTCCGCATCTTTGGCGCAAGCGGCAATAATCTCAAAGGCGTTGACGTGACCTTCCCTCTCGGCACCCTCACTTGTGTGACCGGTGTTTCGGGTTCGGGAAAATCGACCCTCATCAACGACACTCTGCTGCCCATTCTGTCGCAACACATCTATCGCTCCTTGCGCGAACCTATGCCCTACGACCGCCTCGAAGGGTTGGAACATATCGACAAAGTTGTGGCGGTCGACCAGAGTCCGCTCGGACGCACACCGCGCTCCAATCCGGCCACTTACACCGGCGTTTTTGCCGACATCCGCAGCCTTTTCGTCAATCTGCCGGAAGCAAAAATCCGCGCCTACAAGCCGGGGCGTTTCTCCTTCAATGTCAAAGGTGGACGCTGCGAGACCTGCAAGGGCAATGGCTACAAGACCATCGAGATGAACTTCCTCCCCGATGTCTACGTGCCGTGCGAAACCTGCCACGGCAAGCGCTACAACCGCGAAACGCTCGAAGTGCGCTTCAAAGGCAAGAGCATCAGCGATGTGCTCGACATGACCATCAACCAAGCTGTGGAGTTTTTTGAAAACGTGCCCAATATCCTCCATAAAATCAAAGTGTTGCAGGAAGTGGGACTGGGCTACTTGAAACTCGGGCAGTCGTGTACCACGCTGTCGGGCGGCGAAAGTCAGCGCGTCAAACTGGCCACCGAACTTTCCAAGCGCGACACCGGTCGGACGGTCTACATTCTTGACGAACCCACCACCGGACTGCATTTTGAAGACATCCGCGTGCTGCTCGGCGTCCTCAATCAACTCGTGGAGAAAGGCAACACCGTCATCGTGATTGAGCACAACCTCGATGTCATCAAAGTGGCCGACTATATCATCGACATGGGCCCCGAAGGCGGACGCGGCGGCGGACAACTCATCGCCTGCGGCACACCCGAAGTTGTAGCCAAATCCGGCAAAGGCTTCACAGCGAAGTTCTTGAAGGAAGAACTCAAGCACTGAGTCGCACAAGCCTCTATTTTTTTCTCTCGATAAAAATCATTTCAATCCATTATTCACCCCTAAATCCCTTACTACGTTATGTTTGAAGGACAACCCAAAGGGCTTTTCGCCCTCGCCCTCGCCAATACTGGTGAGCGTTTCGGCTACTACACCATGTTGGCCGTGTTCGTGCTGTTCTTGCAGGAAAACTTCGGATGGAGTGCCGGTGTAACCGGAACCTACTACTCCACTTTTTTGATGTTTGTCTACTTCCTTCCATTTGTTGGCGGTTTGCTCGCCGATAAGTTCGGATACGGAAAAATGGTGAAAATTGGTATCACCATTATGTTCTTAGGTTATGTGCTTTTGGCAGTACCTCTTGGCAATGGCAGTGTAGCCGTTAGTGCTATCATTGGTGCGCTTACCCTCATTAGCATTGGTACCGGACTCTTCAAAGGCAATCTCCAAGTTATGGTGGGCGACCTCTATTCGTCGCCCGAGATGGCCGGCAAGCGAGATTCAGCTTTCTCGTTGTTCTATATGGCCATCAACATCGGTGCCCTCTTTGCGCCCACAGCCGCTGTGGAGATTATGAAATATGCGCAAACTTTGGGTTTCAACAAGGCTGATAGCTATCACTTTGCCTTTGGTGTAGCCTGCATTTCACTGATTATCTCGATTTTGATTTACTTTGCTACGCGCAATACTTTCAAACATGTGGAAGGTGGACATACCGCAGCACCTGCCAAATCCGAATCGGCATCTGCTGCATCTCAAGAGGTTGAGTTGAGTAAGGAAGATACTAAGGCTCGCATCGTGGCGCTCTGCCTCGTGTTCGCTGTGGTTATCTTCTTCTGGATGGCCTTCCACCAAAATGGTCTTACACTGACCTATTTTGCAGCTGAGTTTACGCAGCAATCTTCTTCCGGCCTCCCCTCTATGCTCTTCGATGTGACCAATCTTGTCATGGTCATTATTGCCATTTACAGCTCATTTGCCGTGCTACAGAGCAAAACGCAAAAGGGACGTATCATTGCCACTTGCATCACGTTGTTGTGTGCGGCCGGTATCATTTGGAAAGGTTTCAATGTTGGTGACCATGTTGTGGCTGTGAGTGCCCCTATCTTCCAACAGTTCAACCCGAGTTTCGTAGTAGGTCTTACGCCCGTGAGTGTGGCACTCTTCGGCTGGTTGGCTGCTCGTAAGAAAGAGCCTACGGCACCTCGTAAAATTGCTTATGGTATGATTGTTGCCGCCATTGGTTTCGGCATCATGATTTTCGGTTCAACGGGTATTACTCCACTTGAGACGAAAGTAACAGAGAAGTTTAACATTGACGAGCAACTCAAGGCAGAAAAGAAACACAATGAAACTGACTTCAAAGCTTTCGTTGTAAAAGTAGAAGCTGATTTCAATTCGCAAAAAGAAAAGCTTGAAAGTGAAGCGCAACAACTTCAAAAGCAAGAAGACAAGCGCACTCAGGAACTTTTGAAGAAAGCCACAGATAAGCAGCAAAAGTCTGGAATCCAACTCGATGCCAATCTCGCTAAAATTCATCGCGATGCCCTTACAGCCTCTGCAGTGCAAGAGATGCGTAGCAAGGCGGATCAGCAAATCAAGGCTTATGAGGTTGAAATGACCAAAAAGAACCTCAAGGCTGAAACAGAAACTAAGGTGAAGAAAGCACAGGTAGAAGCACAAATTGAGGCTTCTGGTATGCGTGTTTCTCCCAACTGGCTCATTCTTACTTATCTTGTTTTGACGTTTGCCGAACTTCTGCTTTCGCCCATGGGCATCTCGTTCGTGTCGAAGGTGGCTCCTCCCAAATACAAGGGTATGATGATGGGCGGCTGGTTTGTGGCTACGGCCATCGGTAACTTCCTCACCGTAATTCCTGCTCTTCTTTGGTGCAAGGTGCCTCTCGTTGTGGTGTGGGGAGTTCTCGCAGCCCTTTGTTTGCTTTCCTTCATTTTCATCTTCTCACAGATGAAGCGTCTTGAAAAGGTTTCTTAAACCTCAACCTTTGATATCATCAATCATTCAAGAGGGTATGCCTGCATCGTGGGCATACCCTCTTGCTTTTTTCACTCGGTTCTATGAGCGAAACTTCTCTTGCTTTCGCGCTTTCCGCACCCGAAAAATGGTATTGTCCGCAAAAGTGTGTAAGTTTCTCTTTTCCCCCTCCCTTTTGTTAG
>CAUUGL010000017.1:0-39542 GCA_963544845.1 uncultured Alloprevotella sp. | reverse complement strand
CAAGACCTCGGGGAGCATTCCCACAGATATACGCTTCGTTCTGTGCCCCATAAATAAGAGGGGAAATTTTCCTTCTTTTCTTTTGAATTTATTTTTCTGATTCTGCAGATTATTCTACCTCAACCTATCTCCTTTGGCTTTTCATTTCAAGTTATCAGTATCCGTCTACTTCTACCTCCTTATCACGAGTACATTTAATCATTAAGGCTGAAATCAAAAGCAATTGGTATAAAGACAAAAAATCCCAGTAACTTATTAGTTTACTGGGATTTCCTTATTTTCAATCAGTGTGGGTGAGCACATTTACTTCACTTCCTCAAAATCGGCATCTTGGATATCTTCCTTACCGTTTTGGTTAGGTTGAGCACCTTGGTTGAAGCCACCTTGCTGGAAGCCTTCGGCACCGGGTTGGGCACCGGGAGCACCACCTTGTTGGTACATCTTACCGACAGCGGTGTTGAGTTCGGCAGTGGCAGCATCGATGGCCGCAAGGTCTTGTGCCTTGTGGGCATCTTTGAGCTTGCCGAGAGCAGTTTCCACTTCGCCTTTGACATCGGCAGGGAGCTTGTCGCCGTTTTCCTTGAGCATATTCTCCGTTTGGAAAATCATACTGTCGGCTTGGTTGATTTTTTGGATGCGATCAGCTTCGGCCTTGTCGGCTTCGGCGTTGGCTTCAGCTTCGGCCTTCATGCGGTCGATGTCTTCCTTAGAAAGGTTGGAGGACGCTTCGATGCGGATGCTCTGTTCCTTGCCCGTGGCCTTATCCTTTGCGCTCACGTTGAGGATACCGTTAGCATCGATGTCGAAAGTCACTTCAATCTGAGGAACACCGCGCTGTGCAGGAGCAATACCGGCGAGGTTGAAGCGACCGATGCTCTTATTTTGAGCCGCCATCGTGCGCTCACCTTGGAGGACGTGGATGGTCACTTCGGGCTGGTTGTCTTCGGCAGTAGAGAAGACTTGACTGCGCTTGCAGGGAATGGTCGTGTTGGCCTCAACGAGTTTGGTCATCACGCCGCCGAGGGTTTCGATACCCATCGAGAGGGGTGTCACGTCGAGGAGGACGATGTCGCTCACACCGCTTTCCTTGTTGAGGATGGCACCTTGGATGGCAGCACCCACAGCCACCACCTCATCGGGGTTCACCCCCTTGGAGGGAGCTTTGCCAAAGAAGTTCTGCACGAGTTCTTGAACGGCGGGGATACGGCTCGAACCACCCACGAGGATAACTTCGTCGATTTCGTTCTTGTCGAGACCTGCATCGCGAAGCGCGTTTTGGCAGGGAACAAGACAAGCCTGAATCAGACCGTGAGCCAGTTGTTCAAACTTAGCGCGGGTGAGGGTCTTCACGAGGTGCTTGGGCACACCACCCACGGGCATGATGTAGGGGAGGTTGATTTCCGTAGAAGCCGAGCTGGAAAGCTCAATCTTCGCCTTTTCAGCAGCCTCCTTCAAGCGCTGCATGGCCATGGGGTCGGCCTTGAGGTCGGCACCTTCATCATTTTTGAACTCTTCAACGAGCCAGTCGATGATTACTTGGTCGAAGTCGTCACCGCCGAGGTGGGTGTCACCATTGGTAGAGAGCACTTCAAAGACACCACCACCGAATTCAAGGATAGAAATATCGAACGTACCGCCACCGAGGTCGAACACGGCAATCTTCATGTCCTTGTTGGCCTTGTCTACACCATAAGCCAAAGCGGCTGCGGTGGGTTCGTTGACGATGCGCTTCACTTCGAGACCGGCAATCTGACCGGCTTCCTTAGTGGCTTGGCGCTGTGAGTCGGAGAAGTAGGCCGGTACGGTGATGACCGCTTCCGTCACTTCTTGTCCGAGGTAATCTTCAGCGGTTTTCTTCATCTTCTGAAGCACCATTGCCGAGATTTCCTGGGGCGTATAGTTGCGGCCGTCGATGGCCACGCGGGGGAGTCCGCCATCGTTCACCACCTTATAAGGCACGCGACCGATTTCTTTGTCTACTTGTTGGAAGTTTTCACCCATGAAACGTTTGATGGAGTACACCGTACGTTCGGGGTTGGTGATGGCTTGACGCTTAGCGGGATCGCCCACCTTACGCTCGCCGTCGCCGATGAAAGCCACGATAGAAGGAGTGGTGCGCTTACCTTCGCTGTTGGTGATTACAACGGGTTCGCTACCTTCAAAAACAGATACGCAAGAGTTTGTCGTACCGAGGTCAATACCAATAATCTTTCCCATAATTTTATTTTTTTGTTTTGTTATTATTCAAATGCTTTGTCTGCCTCGTCCGAGGCGTTGTTGCCCCTTTCTTTGCAAGGCGCGTGCCAAACTGCAAACGTTGGCCGTTCTTCTGCCACGGCTGACAGAATGGCGGAAAAGGAAGAGGATTTTCTGCCAAAAACGTAGAAGAACAGATGCGGAGCCACTGCCGCAGCTTTCCTCAAAGAAGGTACAGCCTCGCACGCGCTCCACCTGTAGTTTGTGTTTTTATCCTTCACTCCTTCACCACTGCGGTTAAGTGACTGAGAGAAAGGAGGTTGCAGGTGAAGGATTTTATGGGAC
This sequence comes from uncultured Alloprevotella sp., assembly GCA_963544845.1. Taxonomy (GTDB): domain Bacteria; phylum Bacteroidota; class Bacteroidia; order Bacteroidales; family Bacteroidaceae; genus Alloprevotella. Next base: position 37,001 of record CAUUGL010000017.1, on the reverse strand, counting down.
AGTATATCCAGAGAGATAAAAAGGGCGATAAAAAATCCTTCACCACTATATTTCTGATTATGAACAACTTAAATAGATCGGTGAAGGATTGAAGGATAAAAACAAGAATATACCGGAGTAATGCGCGCGCGTGAGGAGGAGCGTAAGAGGCAAAGGAAAAAGAAGCGTTGTCCCGATGGAGGTAGTTGCTTTTATGACATTTGACTTTGCTTCCGAGAAAAATAAAACTACCTCCCATGAAAATCAAATTACCTCTGAGGTAAATGAAACCACCTCTGAGAAAAATCCTATCTTCAAACAGCGCATTGGTCGAGGTGGCGATGCCTTCTCTCCTCCGTGCCAAGTGTTAAAGTTGTGTTAAAGTCGGGGTGAAGTGGTAAGAATCGAGAGTGAGATGTCTATATATCCATAGAGGGGTTGGCGAATGAGGCTTTTACCGAACAAACGCAGCCGTGCCGAAACGGAGAGCACGGAGCAGTCCATTTCGGCACGGTAAGCGCAAAGCAAGTAAAAATGCTTATTTCTTAGAAGCAGCAGCCGTCTTCTTGGCCTTAGTGGTCGTTGTGGCTTTGGAAGTGGCAGCCTTGGCAGGAGCCTCTTTCGGAGTGGCAACAGCCTTCTTAGAAGCGGTCTTCTTGGGCGCAGCGGTGGCCACAGATGCTTTTTCAGTTTCAAGGCGGCTGAGGAGATTTTTGAGTTTTTCAATCTCCTTGTTCTTCATCGTCAGTTCATCGCCCTGATTCTTGATGGTGGTGAGGAGCGAATTGAGCTCTTCGTTTTCAATCTCGAGGGGATAGAGGTTGTTGACACGGGTGATGAAGTCGCCGAGGATGTTCATGTAGTTGGTGAAAGCATCGTAAGGCGAAGCATAGATGCCGCGGTAGCCGCCATAGCTGTTGGCCTTGGTGGAGATGAAGCGCAGGTTGTTGGAGGCTTGGAGATAGTCCCAATCCTGCATGAGTTTCTTGTCGCGGGCAATGCGCACACGATCGGCCACGGAATACAGTTTGTTGAGTGCCTCCTGCTGCATCACGTTGCCCAACCATGGCGAGAGATCGCGCTCTTCGTCCACCCAAGTGGTGGGATATTCCACATCGAGTGGAGCGACGGAAGGGATACTGTCGCAAATCTCCGAGGGCGTGGAGAAGGTGATGCCGCGGTGTTTCAGTTGTTCGGGAAGCGCCTTGAAGAATTCCAAAATGTTGCTGGAGAGGGGTTGGAACATACCCAAAGCGCAAAGCTCCATAAAGATGTTCACCACCGGTTCGTCGGCCGGTGTTTCAGCAATCCAGTCGGCATAAGTTTCAGCAAAGAGGGGGTAGCCGCTCCATGAACTGTCGTTGAAGCGGTAGCTGATGTCCTCAGAGAGGGAGGGGTCACGCAGCAACAATTTAAGTTTGGGATTGCGGTTGCAGTGGTAGATGAAGTGGGGCGACTTCCAGCCCAGTGAATGTTTTGCCCCTTCGGCCAGCATGCCTTTGAAGCCCATATCGGCCACCAACTGCCCGATTTCGTCGGAGTACATCAAGCAGGAGTTGCGGAACACTTTGGGTTCTTTGCCAAAGAGACTCTTGATTTTCTTGGAAAGGCGTTTCACCTCATCAACGAAGCATTCGGGGCTCTTGATGGAGGAGAAACCATGGCTGTAAGGTTCGGCCAAGAATTCCACGCAGCCCGTTTGGTTGAGTTGATCAAGGAGTTCGAGCACCTCGGGGCTGTACTGCTCGAGAAGTTCGATGGCCGTACCCGACAGAGAGAATGCACACTTGAAGTAGTCGCCGTAGCGGTGTGCCATCTCGATGAGCGCGTTGAGCGCGGGGATGTAGCTGTTCTCAGCCGTTTCGGTGATGGAGCGCTCGTTTTCGTAGTCGTCATAATAATAATGGTCGGTGCCGATGTCGAAGAAACGATAGCGCTTGAGGTGGATGTTTTGGTGAATTTCGAAATATAGACAAACGGTTTTCATATTGCGTCAATGTTTGGAAAGTGGATGAAAGGGAAGGATGAACGACTGTGGGGAAGGTTAGTAATTGTAGTACTTGGCGATGGTGTCATCGTAGCAACGGCGGATGCGGTGTCCCACCTTTTCCCAAGTGATGGCATCGACCTCTTTCTTCCCCTCTTCTTGGAGGTAGCGGTAGAGCCCTTCGTTGGTGCAGATGGAGTACATTGCGTCGGCCATGGCCTCAATGTCCCAATAGTCGGTTTTGATACATTTGTCTAAAATCTCCGCACAACCACTTTGATAGGAAATGATGGAAGGCACTCCGCACTGCATGGCTTCGAGTGGTGAGATGCCAAAGGGTTCGGACACGGAAGGCATGACATAGACATCGGAGTCGCGGAAGGTTTCGTACACCTGTTGGCCTTTCATGAAGCCGGGGAAGTGGAAGCGGTCGGCAATGCCGCGTTGTGCAGCCAAGTCGATCATGGCTTCCATCATATCGCCCGAACCTGCAAAGCAGAAGCGGATGTTGCGGGTGCGTTTGAGCACGAGGGCGGCGGCTTCCACAAAGTATTCGGGCCCCTTCTGCATCGTGATGCGGCCGAGGAAAGTGACCACTTTCTCCTTGCGCTCTTCGATGGGGCGGCGCTGCGCCACGATGGCTTGGATGTCAGGAGCAAGAGGATAGACGGCATTGTGCATGGCGACACACTTGGCGGGGTCTTGGTGGTAGTGGTTGATGACCGTCTGCCGGGTGAGTTCCGAAACGCACATGATGCAGTCAGCATGGTCCATACCGTCCTTTTCAATGCCGTAGACCGTGGGGTTGACCTGCCCGCGCGAGCGGTCGAAGTCGGTGGCGTGCACGTGGATGACGAGCGGTTTTCCACTCACCTGCTTGGCATGGATGCCGGCGGGATAAGTGAGCCAGTCGTGGGCGTGGATGATGTCGTATTGCTGCTGTCGGGCGATGACTCCCGCCACGATGGAGTAATTGTTGATTTCTTCGTGCAGATTTTGCGGATAGGTTCCGGAAAACTCGATGCAGCCCAAGTCGTTGACGGTGCGATAGGAAAAATCGGCATAGATATTGTCGCGCAGGGCGTAGTATTGTTCGGGCGACATTTTCGTGCCCAAGCGTTCTTTGAGATAGTTGTAATCGACGTCCCGCCACACGATGGGAGTTTCGCTCAACCCGATGATATTCATGAAACTTTTGTCCTCGTCGCCCCAAGGTTTGGGAATGCAGAAGGTGATGTCCATGTCAGGTTGTTGCGCCAGCCCGGCTGTGATGCCGTAGGAGGCTGTGCCCAATCCGCCGAGGATGTGTGGGGGAAATTCCCAACCAAACATAAGTACTTTCATAGGAGATGTTTTTAGGTGGGGCTTGACTTCCCACCGCAATTTCAGAAGATGGTAATAAGGTTTCGTTTGGTGAGCCGTTGGTCTGCATTCCGCGCAATGGGGAAGTGCAGTTTTAACCTCTGACAAAGTCGATTGGAGAACCCACCTTTATGTTGAATGGGGTCGTTGAGGCGCGACTACTCGTGTGCAGCGTTTCCTCACGACGAGGAGGGGTTAATCCTCGGCATTTTGCTTCTCCAGCAGTCGAATGGCGTGGAGGATGCCGGCCACGTTCATGGCAAAGGAGATGGCGCCACGTCCGGAGAAGCGGGGGTTGCCGTCGAAGAGTTCGGGAATAGTGCCGATGCAGTGGTAATAGAGTTCTTCCTCAAACCCAATGAGCTGACGTTCGATGTAATTGACACCGCTCATCTTGTAGACGCGCAGGTAGGCTTCCAGATAGAAGCCCATGAGCCACGGCCAAGCTGTGCCTTGGTGGTAGGCGTAATCGCGCTGCTCTTGTCGGCCGACATAGTAGGGATTGTAGCCGCCACTTTTGGGGGATAGAGAACGAATGCCCTTCGGCGTTTTGAGTTCGCGGGTAACAATGTCGAGCACACCTTTGCGCTCTTTGAGTGTGAGGGGTGAAAACTCGATAGAGATGGCGAGGAGTTGGTTGGGGCGGACGTGATAGTCGCGGTTGTTGCCATCGACATAATCCAGCAGGTAGCCGTGTTCGTTGAGGAAAGTTTGGCGGAAAGATTGCTCAAAGAGTTTGCACTCTTCTTCGATGTGTTCGGCCACTATCAGATTGGACTTCTCCCCACTTTCGATGAGCATCTGCTGGAAGAAGCGCTTAGCATTATAGTAAAGGGCGTTGAACTCTACGATGTAGCCCGATCGGGGAATGATGGGGCGACCGTAGGCTTGCGAGTTCATCCAAGTGATGGCTTTGTCGCGGCCGTTGCTGTAAAGCAATCCGTTGTTGTGCACAAAGAGATTCGGATGTTTTCCTTCAAAAATGAACGACATCATCTTGTAGAGCAGGTCGCCATACTTCTCAAAGCATTGACGGCGCCCCACGTACTTGGCATATTGCTGGAGGCAGAGGATGGCCCAGAGCAAGGTGTCGGGTTGATCCATCTCGTAGATGCCTACGCGGGCGGGCTGCTCGTCCATAAAATCGTTGAGCGCTTTGGCCGCCGTTTCCATATACTTTTCAAACTGTGCCGTTTCTCCGATGGCGAGGGTCAAGCCGGGCATGGCGATGAAGGTGTCGCGGGCACGAGGTTTGAACCAGGGGTAGCCGGCGATGAGGTATTCCTCGCCTTTGAGCTGTTGCCGGAATTGATGGGCTGCATTGACCAAGCAGTGATAGAAAGAGTCGCGGGGATCGTGTTTTTCGATTTCTTCGTCCAAAATCGGCTGGAAGGTGTCGCAGGCACGCGCTCCTGTCGATGCGGTGAAGATGATGCTCTCGCCCGGACGAATGGGCATCTCAAAATAACCGGGTACGAGAAGGTCTTCCGTCTCTCCATAGCCTCGCTCGCGTTCTTTGGGATAGTCCAAACCGCGATACCAATTGGGCTGGTGGTGATAGGTGCTCTCGGTGGTATCGAGCTGCATGAATAAATCAGGGTATCCCTCATAAAGGCGCATACGGATGCCGTTTTCCACGGTGTCGTAACTGGTGTCGGCCAATCCGTTTTCGTGCGTCCATTGTCGCACACTGCGGAAGGCCAGATAAGGGCGCAGGCGCAGGGTGGTAGGCGAATGGGCTTCGAGCAGGGTGTAACGCACAAAAAGACGATCGCGCTCACTGCGGAACATCATCTCTTTTTTCAGAAGTACGCCGCCGATGCGATAGATCCACGTGGGCACTTTCTCCCACTCAAAACTCTGAATGTATTTGTGTCCCTTCGGGCTATAGTTCTCACCTACGTATTTGTGAAGGCCTAAGTTGAACTCGGCGCCATGCTGGATGACGGTCTCATCGAGCGAAGAGAGCAACACGTGGTTTTCGTCGTCCAAACTCTCCACTGGTACTACCAGCAACCCATGATATTTTCGGATGTTGCAGCCAACGAGTGTTGAGGAACAATAGGCCCCCGACTTGTTGGTGAGCAAGAACTCCTTAGCGATGGAGTCTTGCAGGTTGGTCATTTGCGTTTTGTCAAATTTCAGAAAAGACATAGACTTAATGGAGGGATAAGGTGAATGATCAGGTTGTCGGCGCACCGGTTGTCATTGCGGTGGAATGCGCCATGGTTTTCACGTCCAAAGTTAAGAAAAAAAAAAGAGCTGGAAGGAATTTTGAAACAAAAAATGCGCTTTTCTGTCGATTTTTCAATCTGCAAACGACAAAATCACCTGAAATCGACCTTTTTGTAGCGTTTTTTTACGTTATTCCGCCCAAAATGAAATGCGCATCTTACAAAGATGATAAAAAATCACTATCCACATCCTCTCCCTCCTCTCTTTCCCGGCTTCCATTCTTTTAAGGAGTTGTACTCACCTCAAAAGGGATGATGGAGCATTGCCGAACGTATTCGGAAAGTTGCACAGCCAAAGAGGATGAAGAGCATACATAGTGAGTGATTTTCTAGCGTCCCATAGAGATTCTCTATTTCATGTTTGTTTTTATCTGTTGGTGGAATGCAGAGAAGCCCGTACCTTTGCACCAGAAAACAACAATTATCAACAACCATCAAAAAGATTCTTCTTATGAAAACTCTCGAAATCACCGGCCTTAATGCCGCTTCCGTAGCTCCCGTTGTCAATGCACTCCACCAATTGCTCGCCGACTTCCAAGTATATTACACCAATCTCCGTGGTCTTCACTGGAACATCCGTGGCGGAGAGTTCTATTCCTTGCACAAGCACTTTGAAGACCTCTACAACGATGTGAATGAAAAGGTAGATGAAATCGCCGAACGTCTTCTCCAACTTGAAGCCGTGCCCGAACATCGTTTCAGTGCCTATCTCAAGCAGTCGGCAGTCAAGGAGTTGGGTGTTGTGCACGAAAAGAATGCCGCCCTGCAATACGTACTGGATACTCTCCGTGTGCTTATGGCGCAAGAACGTGTAGTCCTCACAGCCGCTCAGGAAGCCGGCGATGAAGTGACGGTTGCTCTCATCGGCGACTACCTTCGCGGACAAGAAAAAGAAGTGTGGATGCTGGCTGCAACGTTGGCTTAAACCTCCCAGAGTTCTACTTTGAATGGATGTGCCCCCTCTGCCTGAATTAAAAAACAGGCGAGGGGGCATTGTCGTAGGAGCGGGAGAAGTCTATTTAATGTTTGGTTGATAAATTCCCTCTCATCCTTTTGGCACACCAACAAACTTTGTGTACCTTTGCGTGTGAAAATTCAAATATGGATATTTTACCCATCTCCCCAAACAACAACTTACAATGAACGCTATTCGTTTAGAACTCAACAACGCTACCCGCTTTCTTGCTGCCGGTGCGCTCGATGAAGTAACCGCCAACGTGCCTGCGGCTCAAAAGGCACTCGAACAACAGACCTGCCCCGGCAATGATTTCTTGGGGTGGATGCACCTGCCAAGCAGCATCACCCCCGAGTTTTTGGGTGAAATCAAAGCTTGTGCAAAAACACTGCGCGAAAACTGCGACACCATCGTTGTCGCAGGTATCGGCGGATCTTATCTCGGCGCACGTGCCGTGATTGAAGCCCTCGGCAACCAATTTGAATGGCTCACCAACGATGGCACCAACCCCGTCATTCTCTTTGCCGGTAACAATATCGGCGAAGACTATTTGGCCGAATTGTGTGAATACCTCCGCGGTCGCAAATTTGGAGTTATCAATATCTCAAAAAGTGGTACGACCACGGAAACTGCTCTCGCTTTCCGCCTGCTCAAGAAGCAGTGTGAAGATCAGCGCGGTAAAGACGTTGCTCAAAAAGTGATTGTTGCCGTGACGGATGCGAAGAAGGGTGCTGCCCGCATTACAGCTACTCAGGAAGGCTATGCTTCGTTTATCATCCCCGACAATGTGGGCGGTCGCTTCTCTGTGCTTACTCCCGTAGGATTGCTCCCCATCGCTTGCGCTGGTTTCAACATCGATGCTCTCGTCAAGGGTGCGGCCGATATGGAAAAGGAATGCAGCAGCGACGACAATATCGCCACACAATATGCCGCTGTGCGCAACGCTCTCTATCGTGCCGGTAAGAAGATTGAAATCCTTGTCAATTTCCAGCCCAAACTCCATTTTATGAACGAATGGTGGAAGCAGCTTTATGGCGAAAGCGAAGGAAAAGACGGTGTCGGCATTTTCCCCGCTGCTGTTGATTTCACCACCGACCTCCACTCGATGGGTCAATGGATTCAAGAGGGTGAGCGCAGTATTTTTGAAACCGTGATTTCTGTGGAGAAGCCCCGCCACACGGTGCTCTTCCCCCACGATGAAGAAAACCTCGACGGGCTCAACTTCCTTGCCGGCAAGCGCGTGGATGAAGTCAACAAGATGGCCGAACTCGGCACCCAACTTGCCCATGTCGATGGCGGTGTGCCCAATCTGCGCATTGTGATGCCGGAACTCAATGAGTACTATCTGGGTCAGCTGATTTACTTCTTTGAACGTGCTTGCGGAGTGAGTGGCCTCTTGCTCGACGTCAATCCCTTCAACCAACCCGGTGTTGAGGCTTACAAAAAGAATATGTTTGCCCTCCTCGGTAAGCCCGGCTATGAAAAAGAAACGGAAGCCATCAAGGCACGTCTCTAAAACAAATTTTGATTTGATAAAAACATCGGTGCGCAAGAACTTTGTGTTCTTGCGCACCGATGTTTTTTCGGTTTCCGCGTCATTGGGCAACAAGGCGAAACACGCGAATGCCGAGGGTGTGGGGAATTCGATTGAGATAATCTTGAAGCGTGCGTTCATCTTCGATAACTCGTTTGCGATCGCTGGAAGCATGAAGCATGTGCAGACGACCCTCTTTTCCCCATACGGCGAGACCTTGGTGAGAATAGTCAAGCCCGCCCTTTCGGGTAACGATGGCAATGACATCACCATCGCAAATGGCTCCTAACTCCTGCCGACTTTTGCCAAGATGGCGTTTGGGAATAAAGCGCCCTACCCTACCCGAATATCGGCGTTCAAGTACGGCGATACTGTCCACCCATTCCGGATGCACTCGTAGTGCAGCGTAGGCTTGCGGATGGGTGCTCATATAATTAAGTTGCACGTTGAGCGGCTCTGTAAGCGAAGGCGGCAGTTCAACTTCCGTCACGATTCCACGCTTCACTTGTTCTTTCATCCAAAAGGAGAGGTAGTGCAGGCGGGAAAGGTACCCCTTAACTTGTCCATCGAAATAGCGCAGGTTACGTAGTGCCCGACAATAGTCGGCAAAAGAACTTTCCTCTCGACGACGCGTCCACGCTAACGCCAACGCAGATTCTACAAGTGTGGCGCAATCCATCTCCCGAAGGTTGACCACAAGTCGTTCGGAATCTCCTTTTTCGAGCGTAAAGGGAATATAAGGTACTCCTTTGAGTCGGCGGGCAAAATCGAGAGGAGAGCGCAACGTGCGGTCGGCCAAGAGTTGCTCCACCTGCACCGAATCGGCGGGGGAGAAAAAGATAGCCCCACTATCGTTTTTCACCATCACTGTTGGAGATACCGAGGTCGGTGGTGCAGGTCGGTACTGACAACCTACTCCCATCAAAGAAAAGAGGAGGAGAAACTTTATCATAAGTAGGTCTTCAAAATTAATCGTAACTATCTTCTGCGCATGGTGTTCTCTACTTTGACACTATCTTTGTCTCCCTTTTCCGCCATCTCGCCTTTGTTCATCAGTCGTGTAGCTCGCTACACTCCTTCTTCACAAAGACGACCTGAAGAAAAATCGAAACAAATATAGTATCAATTAATTTTGAGCACCTACTTAAATCAGAAAAGAAAAAACTTAGAGGGGATCGACATCAAAGTAGAGGTTGACACGCTTAAAGGCTTCGACGTTGAGAAGGCCTTGACGGGCGGAAAGGAGAATTTTTCGGACATCGCTGGAAGCATAGCGCGCATCGACTTTGAGGAGAAGTTTGCGAATGTGGAGCATCTGTACGAAACCAACGGCGGGGCGGTCGGGACCGAGAAGGTCGTCGCCGAAATAAGGGCGGAGCATACCGGCCAACGTGCGGGCAGCGGTGGCGGTGGTGCGTTCGTCACGATGTTTGAGAAAAATGCCGATGAGGCGTACTTCCGGCGGAAAGCGAAAGATGCGCCGGTCGGCCATTTCCGATTGATACATCGCCTCATAGTCGCCTTCGACAATGTGCTGAACGATGGGGAGATTGGGTTGGCGGGTTTGAAGGACAACCAACCCTTGTGTGCCGCGACGTCCGGCACGCCCTGCCACCTGTGTGAGCATTTGGAAAGCGCGTTCGTGAGCACGAAAATCACATTGGTTGAGAAGTTGGTCGGCGTTGAGAATGCCCACGAGGGTGACGCCGTCGAAGTCCAAGCCTTTGGTCACCATTTGTGTACCCACGAGCAGATTGGTGCGCTGGGTTTGGAAGTCGCGGATGATACGTTCGTAGGCCGATCGTGAACGTGTTGTGTCAAGATCCATTCGCCCGACGCGGGCTTCCGGAAAGCAGGTTTCCACTGCTTTTTCTATTTTCTCCGTACCCGCTCCTATGTCGCGCAAATCGGCCAATTCGCACTGCGGGCAGTGGGTGGGTACGTTGTAGGTGGCTCCGCAATAGTGACAGACGAGTTTGTTGATTTTCTGATGCAGGGTGAGCGAAACATCACATCGTTGGCAGGAGGGCGACCATCCGCAAGAGCGACATTGAATGACGGGGCTGTACCCTCGTCGGTTGAGAAAAAAAATGGCCTGTCGTCCTGCTCGGATGGCAGTCTCGGTCTCTTCGGTGAGTCGTGGCGAAAAAGGCGTCTTCATCATCTTCTTTCGCTTCAGTTCCGCCAGATCTTCAACAACGATTTGCGGCATTTGCACATCGCCGAAACGCGTGGTCAGTTCGACCTTTCCATATTTTCCTTTTTGGGCGTTGGTGTAGGTTTCGACAGAAGGTGTAGCCGTCCCCAACAGCACTTTTGCCCCTTGTTGATGCGCCATCATGATGGCTACGTCTCGAGCATGGTAGCGAGGGGCGGGGTCTTGCTGTTTGTAAGACATTTCGTGCTCTTCGTCGACGATGATTAGGCCGAGGTTGCGGTAAGGAAGAAAGAGAGAGGAGCGCACACCGAGGATGATGGGGAAGGCGCGTTCGGTGAGCTGCCGCTGCCAAAGTTCCACGCGCTCATTGTCGGGAAATTTAGAGTGGTAGATGCCGAGCTGCTCACCGAAGTATTTACCCAAACGATCCGTGATTTGGGTAGTGAGGGCGATTTCGGGAAGGAGATAGAGCACCTGCTTTCCTTCGGCAAGGGTGCGTTGGATGAGTTTCGTGTAAATCTCGGTTTTTCCGCTGGAAGTTACGCCCTTCAACAGCACGACTTCATGAGCGGTAAACTGCTGCACGATTTCATCGTAGGCTGTTTGTTGTGCATCGCTCAGCGGACGATTGAGCCAGCCGGGTAGGGCTTTATGCGTTTTGAGGCGCCCCACTTCGATATTGACGCATTGCAAAATGCCGCGCTTCACCAAAGCGGCCAGCGCAGCAACGGCACTTTCGCCAAGGTGTTCGACCAGTTCGCCGCGCCGAACATCGGTGATGAGGTGCGGATTGCGGAGCGTAAAAGCCGTAGAAGCCCCCGAAAAATCCAAGAAGGCCGTGAGTACCTCTTGCTGTCGGGGCGAGCGTTTGAGTTGCTCGAAAGCAGCATTGAGTTCTGCCTCATCCCGATAAAGTTCAGGCAGATGATATTGCACCTCCGTTTTCGTCTTAAAGGCTTGACTCACGCGCTCTTCCACTTCGATGGTGTGGGTTTCGACTAACCGCTTTACAGCCGACACCACTCCCACTTGCGGAACAGCTTTGCGGATGTCATTCAAGGAGAGCGCACGAGCGGCCAGCGTGCGCAGAATGTCGCGTTCCAGTTCACTGAAATCCTCGTCCAACACATCCACTCCTTCGGCGGTGGCAAAAAGAGTTTCGCTTTCCAGTTTCAACCCCGAAGGCAGGGCAGCTTTCATCACCTCGCCCGGATAGCACAGATAATAATGTGCCATCCATCGCCACAGCGCAATCTGATTTTCAAGCAGCAGCGGCGTGGTGTCCACCAATTCTTCAATATCTTTGAGGCTGTCAGTAGCAAGGTCGGAAGTCTCCTCGTGTAGTCGAAGCACGATGCCCGTGTAGCGCTTGGATTTCCCCAACGGAACGACCACGCGCGACCCCATCACCACACGCCCCAACAATGGTTCGGGAATGCGGTAGGTATAGGCGCCGGGAACGGCAAGTGGAAGGACAACATCGGCAAACATCAGGCAAAAAACTTTAAGTAGATTTCATCTCATCAGGCTACTAAGGCCGAAAAAGGAGATCAGTCGGGAAGGAGGCGGAAAGAAAGGCGGTGGAGCGGCGTCGGGCCGTACTCGGCAATGGCGGCGCGGTGCTCTCGTGTGGGATAGCCAGCATTGCGTGCCCAACCATAGTGGGGGTATTGTTCGTGCAGAGCCGCCATATAATCATCGCGGTAGGTTTTGGCCAAAATGGAGGCCGCAGCAATGGAGAGATATTTGGCATCGCCTTTGACGATGGTGGCATGGGGGAGAGGCTCGGGAAGGAGTTGCAGGTCTTTTTCGCACGAAGCTGCTCCGGGGCGATAAGGCCGAAAACGATTGCCGTCGACAATGACAAATTCGGGGCGCACCGCGAGGCGGTCGAGGGCGCGGTGCATGGCCAAAATCGAAGCGTTGAGGATGTTGATTTCGTCAATCTCTTGAGGAGTCACCACGCCCACCGCCCACGCCACGGCATCGCGTTCCACCTCCTCGCGCAGAGCATAACGCCGTGCGGCAGTGAGTTGTTTGGAGTCGTTGAGAGCCGCGTTGTGATAGTCGGGGGGAAGGATGACGGCCGCAGCATAGACAGCACCGGCCAGGCATCCGCGTCCGGCTTCGTCGCAACCCGCCTCCACAAGGTGTTGGGTGTTGTAAAAGGGGAGCAGGGACATGGGGCAAAGAGGGTTGAGGTTTCTCCAAAGAAAAAGGCAGCTTTTGAAGAAATACGATTTTTCAAAAGGGCAGAAAGACGTCCGGTTCGGAAATCCGTAATTTTATCAATATGCGCCCTGTGATTTCTACACAGGGCGCATATACGTTCTACAGCCGAGGTGGCTAAATCACAACCGCAGTACCGCTGGCCGTAACCATCAGCATCGAACCACGTTCGCCCACGGTTTCGTAGTCAAGGTCAATGCCTACCACCGCGTTGGCACCGAGACGGTGGGCTTCTTCCTGCAACTCACGCAAAGCGGCATCTTTGGCTTCGCGCAACACGCTTTCGTAGGATTTGGAACGACCGCCGATGACATCGCGAATGGAAGCGAAGAAGTCGCGGAAGATGTTAGCACCAATAATGGTTTCGGAAGTGACGACACCGAGATACTGCACTACGGGGCGCCCTTCGATGGTGGGGGTGGTGGTCAAAATCATAAGTTTGTGATTGAAGGGATGAAAAAAACAAGAGAATCTGTCGGTTTCCGAATCGTGTCTATCAAAACATTTGCACCACGCGTTGAAGTCCGGCAATGAAGACATCGACTTCCTCCCGCGTGTTATAGAGCGCAAAACTGGCGCGAGCCATCCCCTCCACGCCACAACGTGCCATGAGCGGTTGGGCGCAATGGTGGCCGGTGCGAATGGCAATGCCGAGACGGTCGAGCAGCGTACCTAAATCCATGGGGTGAATGTCGCCCACGTTAAAAGCCACAACCGAGGTTTTGTCGGGCGCTTCGCCAAAGAGGCGCACTCCCTCGATTTCGTTGCGCATACGCTGCATACAGTAGCGGGTGAGTTCATCTTCATAGGTGGCAATGCGTTCCATTCCCACGGCCGAAACGTAATCGATGGCTGCCGCAAGACCGTGCGTACCGACGTAGTCAGGCGTACCTGCTTCAAATTTGAAAGGCAGCCGCTCGTAGGTCGTGTGCTCAAAGGTGACGCGGGCTATCATCTCCCCCCCACCTTGATAGGGCGGCATTCGGTCGAGCAATGTTTCTTTTCCATAAAGTACCCCGATGCCGGTAGGGCCGTAAATTTTATGACCGCTGAACACGAGAAAATCACAATCGAGGGCTTGCACATCGACCGGAAAATGAGGGACGCTCTGCGCACCATCCACCAAGAAATAGGCGCCGGCTTCGTGAGCTATGCGCACCATGTCGGCGATGGGATTGATGGTACCGAGCACGTTGCTGACATGGCAGCAGCTCACCAAACGGGTGCGGTCGGTGAAGAGGGCACGATAGGCATCAAGATCCAGCACACCGCGGTCGTCCATCGGGATAACTTTGAGCACGATGCCTTTGCGGTCGCGCAGGAGTTGCCACGGCACAATGTTGGAGTGGTGCTCCATCGTGGAGAGAATCACCTCATCGCCTTCTTGCAAAAAAGCGTCGCCAAAGGAGGAGGCCACAAGATTGAGGCTTTCAGTAGTGCCGCGTGTGAAGATGATTTCTGCCGTGGAGCGTGCGTTGATGAACCGCCGCACAGTCTCGCGCGCCCCCTCGTGGAGGTCGGTCGCCCGCTGAGAAAGGAAGTGCACTCCGCGGTGCACATTGGCATTGGTTTCGTAGTATTGCGCCGTCATCGCTTCTACCACGCTGCGCGGCTTTTGGGTCGTGGCAGCGTTGTCGAGGTAAACGAGAGGGCGGTTGTAGACTTCACGCACAAGGATGGGGAAGTCTTCACGATATTGTTGCATGATGGGGAAACGAAGAGAGAAGATTTTTACTTCTTAAGATTTCGGTTTTTCCAATCCCAAAAAGATTTCAGGAGTTGTACGCTTAACAGCCTTCACCAAATCCAATTGATCAAGGCGCTGTTTTTGCTCTTGGGCAATCTCTTGCAGCATATGGAAACGTCTTGTTTTATCGATTCCTTGTTTGAGTAGAAGAGCATTGGTATGTTCGAGGTTGGATAGAATCGTCAATTCATTTATACTGGCCATGTCACGGATGTTCTCTCCGGCTAAAACACGTTTCGGATTGGCTTCTCCCCATTCTTTAGCCGTGCAACCAAAGAGGGCGAGGTTGAGAATGTCGGCTTCCTCTGCATAAAGTAAACTTTGTTTGTTGCGTGGCAGAGTGGAAGCCGGCAGCACATATTCTTTAATGGCATCGGTATGCAAATGGTAGTTTGTTTTGCTGAGGATACGCCGCACATTCCATTCCAAATTATAAGTATTGCTTTCCAACTCTTTTAAACGCTGGTACTCCTTAACTACATACAACTGGAATTCCGGACTCAGCCACATACAAAAGTGGAAGGCTATATCTTTGTGAGCATAGGTGCCTCCACCTCGACCAACCGACACTACAAATCCTATAGCGTCTGTTGCTGTAATCCACTTCTTAGGGGTCATTGTGAAGCGATTCAACCCGGCCTCCTGCTTAAAGGTGTCGAATTCGACACCTTTGAATTTAGGATTATTGAGTTGCTCCCATACGCCCATATACTCTAAGGTATTGCGGTTGCGCATCCAATTCTTGATATGGTCTTCCCCATTCACTCCCTTAGCAATATCAGTTAAGCAGATATAATCCTCCCCATTCACAGGTTTGATGCGAATGGAAGTGTCTTGAACTTGAATGGTCTTCATGAACATCTGATTTGGAATTAAACAAGGAGAATAAGTAGGTATTCAAAATTAATTGATACTATATTTGTTTCGATTTTTCGTCAGGTCGTCTTTGTGAAGAAGGAGTGTAGCGAGCTACACGACTGATGAACAAAGGCGAGATGGCGGAAAAGGGGAATAAAGATGGTGTCAAAGTAGAGAACACCCTGTGCAGAAGATCGTTACGATTAATTATGAAGACCTACTTATCATTCTCTGAAGGCAATGGAGATTTCTCACAAAGTTTAAGCTTTGCACCCCTGACACGACGACTGGCAGTGGCAGAGTTCGCCACGGAAGCGCTGCTCAACCAAATAGGAAAGACGTTCGCGCAGTGGAGAGAGGTGGACGCGCTGCAACACATCGTTGATAAAGGCGTGCTGAAGGAGGAGTCGCGCTTCCTTTTCGGGAATACCGCGTTGGCGGAGGTAGAGCAATGCGCCCTCGTCGAGCTTACCGATGGTAGAACCGTGGTTGCACTTGACATCGTCGGCATAAATCTCAAGCATAGGTTGGGAATGCACCTTGGCTGTCGGGGAAATGCAGATATTGGCACTCGTTTGCTGAGAAAGCGTCTGTTGTGCACCGGGACGGACAAGCACTTTGCCGGCAAAGGCCGCTTCGCTCTCGCCATCGAGCACATATTTGTAGAGCATGTCGGAGGTGCAGGCTTCGGCCACGTGGTCGATGAGCACACTGTTGTCCACGCGCTGCTCACCATCGGCAATCACCGCCCCCGTGGTCTGGCAGTCGGCCCCGCGTCCAAGTAAGCGCGCATTGACCATAGTGCGTGAAATGCCCGTCAGCAGCGCGATGGCGTTGATTGAAACACGGCTTTCGGCCTCTTGTTCCACGTAGATATTGGAAAAGCGCGTGTTGTGCGCATGCGTTTCTTCGAGCGTATAGAGGTTCACCTCTGCGCGCGGAGCGGTGAAAATTTCGGTCACCTGCGTACTGAGGTAGCGATGTGTACCCTCTGCGTGTTCGCAGAAAAGAAAGTCGATCCGGCTGTCAGCTTCAGCCACCACCAGCACACGGCGGTTGGACATGAAGTCGATGTTGGACGCCGCGCGAAACACCACCTGCAGCGTACGATCGCACTTCATGCCCGCTGCGACATGCACAAAGATGCCATCTTGTACGAGCATCGTGTTGAGCATCGTGACAGCATCACGCTTCACACGGTCGGTATGCTTGTGGGCATTGGCAGGCTCTTGCGCCGCTGCTTGATGATAGTAGCGCTCCACAAGTTCAGGATATTGACGGGCGGCATCGTTCAAACTCATGATGGTGACGCCTTCGGGCAACACCACATCTGAGGCAAAAGGCAGCACCACATCGTTGTTCACCTGAAACATGAGCGTATGGAGTTGCGTAACTTGGCAAGAGGGGAGCTTCTGTTTTCCCAACATGGGGAAACGATGCAGATTGACGCCAAAATCGGGAGCAAAAGCCGCATCGGCATCGGTGTATTTGTAGCGTTCTACCCGACGCGTCGGCAGGGGGAGGTGGAGCAAACATTCGGCTGCGGCCGCACGCTGAGCGTTGAGCGGCGCACTGCTGTTCTGCTCGATCAGTGCACGCTGTTCGTGGTAGAGATCAAGATATTGTTGAACACTGGACATAGGCAGACGAATTTATTGGGCTTCCACTTCTTCTTTGATCCAATCGAAACCACGATTCTCGATTTCGTAGCCGAGAGAGGCGTCGCCATCTTTCACGATGCGTCCCTTGACGAGTACGTGTACGAAGTCGGGTTGGAGATAATCGAGCATACGCTGGTAGTGGGTAATCACCATGGCCGAGGTTTGCGGCGTGCGGAGCTGTTTGAATCCTTCGGCCACAATGCGCAGCGCATCGACGTCCAAACCGGAATCGGTTTCATCAAGGATGGAGAAAGTCGGCTCCAACATCGCCATTTGGAAAATTTCGTTGCGCTTACGTTCGCCTCCGGAGAAGCCTTCGTTTACGCCGCGGCTCATAAAGTGGGCATCAAGCCCTACAAACTTCCGCTTTTCGCGCAGAAGTTTGAGAAAATCGGCGGCGCCCAGTGGCTCTTGTCCGAAGTATTGACGTTTGGCATTGATGGCGGCCCGCATAAAGTTGGTCATCGACACCCCGGGAATTTCAATCGGCGCCTGGAAAGACATGAAGATGCCTTCGTGACTGCGGTCTTCGGGCGAAAGTTCAAGGAGGTTCTTACCATTGAAAATGATTTCCCCTTCGGTCACTTCATATTTGGGGTTACCAACCAAGACATTAGACAAGGTGGATTTGCCGGAGCCGTTAGGTCCCATCAGCACGTGCACCTCACCATCACGGATGGTCAGATTGACGCCACGGAGTATTTCTTTGCCTTCTATCGAGGCATGTAGGTTACGTATTTCGAGCATTTTGTTCTGTTATTATTCTATTAGAAATGATTGCGCAAAGTTACTCATTTCTTTTCGCTCAGCCAATCGTTTTTTTACAAACAATACAAAAAGGTTCATCCGACTTTTCGAGTGATACGACAATCATGCAGAACCTATGCCCTTAGTTTAGAGGAATGTTCAGTGCTTTTCTCCTGACAGAACGATATCAAATGAACGTTTTCGTTCAGCCGGACGAGCATTGCCAAAACGAAGGATGAGTTTTGAGTACTGCCGCGGCAAGAAAACGTCTGTGAAACAAACGTTTTCTCTTAAGCAACTGTTGTTTTCCTGCGAGACGAGAAACATCCGTACGTGTAAGGAAGTTCTTCCGTACGTGTACGGACATCTTTCCCTACACGTACGGAAGAATGTCCTTACATGTAAAGACGATAAACAAATAACGAGGCGGCACAAACCGTACACTGAGAAAAGAGGCACTGCCTCATGAGGACAAGAAGCGGACAAGGACATCGCCACCCCACCATCGGCCCACTCTCCTCGCCAAAGAAAAGACGTATAAAAAATATGCATATAACAAGAAACATACAGATATAAAGCGAAAAGAAACAAGCCTTAAAAAGTAAAAAGATGATAGAAAGCAAAAAGAAATGAGGCCCATTTGCGATGCGAAGTGTAACATTTCCACCTCAACAATGGTCGAATGGCGAAAAAAAGTGGTACATTTTGTGCTATTTTAGA
Organism: uncultured Alloprevotella sp.; assembly: GCA_963544845.1. GTDB lineage: Bacteria > Bacteroidota > Bacteroidia > Bacteroidales > Bacteroidaceae > Alloprevotella. The sequence continues at coordinate 18,830 of CAUUGL010000017.1, read as the reverse complement.
TAACTTAACCTTGTGACACAATGAAAATTGAATTATAATTGTTTCTTTTGTGATTGTAATTATTTACGAATGCAAAACTATGTAGAGGCCGATAAAACACAAAAAAGAGGCATCTGCAGAAGCTGTGAGATTTCACTTTGCACACCGGCTTCATTTCATGAGAAGCGAGAAACGATTTTACATTTCCGGCTTATGCGCAAAAGTCATGAGCGGAACAACTCCTATTTTTATATTTTATACCTACACATCTTATGAACAAACTATTAACACTCTTCATGCTGTTTGCAGGCTTTCCCTTAGCCATGCTGTCGCAAACCAACTCTTCGAAAGTCGGAGTGAACACCCGTACACCGACCGAAGTGCTCCACGTTGAAGGTACGGCCCGTGTGAAAGATTTGCCCAACAATGGTGCAAATTCGATTTATACAAAAACGGACGGCACAGCCAGTAACGCAAAAGACCAGAAGTTTACAGCCGAAAAAATGGTGGTAGCCGACAAGAATGGTGTGTTGGGTACCATCCGTGGAGTAGCCAACTGGTTTTATATGCCTTCTATTACAATTGATACAGAGAAGATTGGGGATCAGAAGACCCTTGATCTTTATAAGGAGTTTGAGAAACAATTCAATACTCCTAAGGTAAAAAGTACTGATGCACCTGAAAAGATTGTTGCAACTCTGCCAACTAAAACAGAGTTATACTACTATATAACAGACTACGATACTGCAGTCTTGGAGAATGTGTCTATCACGGAGGAAGGCAAGATGACGTACAAAGTGAAAGCTGCTCCCACCGAAACCTCGTACATCAATATCGTATTCCTCTTAAAGTAATCTCAATCAGATGAAAAAGTTTTTCTCTATCTCCCGTTGGGCAAGTGCAAAGTGCTTGCTCAGCGTAACTTTTTTCCTCTGTTACTCCCTTTGGGCAATGGGACAGAATTCTGTAACCATTACCAATGTTGAGGTAACTCCTCAAACTACTTGTACAGAGAATGGTTCCATCAAAGTAACCATCAGCAAAAATCCCCCTGAGCTCAAAGTGGCCTACCGACTGAAAAGGGGTGATTTACTAAAAGTGCAAAATGAAACTGGTGAGTTTCCAGGTTTAGGATTTGGCGAATATACAGTAGAAGTATTCAATCCATCCGTTCATGCACACGTCTATGCGAAGAAAGAGAGAATAAAAGTGGAGAACAAATACATTCCTCTCCAAAACAATCCCAAATATGTAACCTTGGAAAATTGGTGTACCGCTTTTAAAGAAGGAGCCAAAATCAAGATTGATGAAAATAGTATAAAAGGAGGAACGCCGCCTTACCAATATAGTTTTATCAAAGAAGAAGATTCTAACTATTCTGATAATAAATCAAAGTATTCTTCCAATCCTGAATTTGAAGCCAAAGAGTTCGGTACGTATCAGGTACGTATCAAAGATCAGTGTAACGCATATATCACTATTCAGGAAAGAGTATACCCATTGGTAACTAAGGGAAAAATCAAGGCAAGACCTTTTTATCATGCTTGCACTACAAAAAAAGCTCAACTAAGACATGTCCGAATGCTTGATATGAGTGGCAGGGAACTGGATATTGAGGAGTATTTTAAACGGGGTGGCATAAAACTGGAATTGTATACTGCCAATGAGGATGGGAAAACAAAACGGCTGCCCGAACAGAAATTATTAGATACGACCATCACAGAAGCGAATAAAGACCCTAAAATTGATACGCCCAAATACCTCTTTACCCTTTCTCCTACCCATAAATATTGGATGAAAGTGACTACACCTTGTGGAGAAGTCTTTGAAGGACCATCTGACTTGGATACAAACAGAAAAGTGAATCTAAGCCCCAAGGGGATAAGCGTGGGAGGTTGCCCCCCCCAAGACCCTCCAGCAAATACAGGTATGAAAATTACTTTTCTTTGCTTTTCTCCGATAGAGTTTCCGGTGCAGATACTTATTAAAAAGAAAGATGATGGTAGTCTTGTGAAACAGTATGAAATGGACAAGAAGAAAGAAGACCAATTCCGACATTTTACATCCGAAATTTTACCTTTTGATACATATACGCTTCAGGTGAAGTCTAAGAATTGTGATGATTACACTTCGAAAGAATATATCATACATAACCCCAAGACTTCACAGTTACTGGCTAATCCCAGTTTTGACTTAGCGAATTGTAGTCAGGAAAATAATATAATTTATACCACCAACAAACCTGGGACAACAAGTGTGCAACTTACCTTACAAGGCTATATACCCAATGAGGACAAATTGGAATTGAAAATAGCCAGAGGTCCCAGTAATGTGGGCGTAAAGGCTATTAAATGGGAACATCGCTACCGCTGGTACAATATGCTGCCGGGTAAGTATGAAGTGGACTATATGCACTGCGATGAACTTAAAACTTTGACATTTGAGGTAAAGAGCAATAACCTGCTTCAACAAAAACTCAAATCAACGGCTATTTCTGATTGTGCAGATAAGGGGCGCATCGAATCGAAGATTGAATACAACAACAAGCATCATAGGATGGTTATTGAGTTGCTGGATAAGAATTCACAAGTTCTTAAAGAAAGCTCAACGGGTAATTTTACAGACCTTGATCCCGGCACCTACTACACACGAATGAAAGTATACCCGAACTGTAATGAGAATCACCCTTACTACGCTGAGACAAGTCCCCCACTGATAATTGCGAAGAAGACAGAAGGACCAAAGATTGTATCGGCACAAGGTATAGCCTGTGAGGATTTCAACACTGGTGAACTCCAATCGCGAGGAACCATCTATCTTTCTTTAGCGGCTTCTGCAGATGCCAAGCTGACATACCGAAAGAAAGGTGCTAATAGCTGGAACAACTTCGACCCTCGAACTAATCTCACCGATCCTTTTCCTAATGAAGTCAAAATTGAAAATCTTGAAACAGGCACTTATGAAATTGCCCTCTTAAGTTGTGGTAATCAGGTGACACAAGAGGTGCGAGTACAACGTGTTCAACCTCTCATCATAAAAGGTTTGAAGCAACCTTGTGAAAATAAATCTTACAAACTCTATGTACCTCACCAAACCGGAGCAACTTACAAGTGGTTCAAGAATGGAGTACCCATCAGCGATGAGAATCTGATATCCTTTGCAAAGTTCTCTTCCACCGATAACGGCAAGTATCTATGTAAAGTGCAATGGGACAATTGTGTACAGCGTGAAGTCCACTATACCCTCAACTCTGCGAAGTGCGGTGAACCACTGGACAAAACGATAGCCGGCACGGTATATAACGATCCTAACGGCTTGAGGAATGGCCAAATTGACGGAACGCCTACTAATAAGGCAGGAGAACAGCAACTCTATATGCATCTCTTGATGGAACACAAAGGAAAATACCACCATACAGGGAGCACTCTTCCTATAAATTCTGATGGTACTTTCTCCTTTGATGGTCTTCAAGCCGATACGAAATATCGTTTGATTTTGTCCATCAAACCAGAACCGATTGAAGCCTCTACCCCCATTCCCTCTTGGAAGTTTACAGGAGAAACGGATGGAGTTACTCTCCCCAGCGATAGAACGCCCGATGGGGTTCTTGACATTAACTTGCAGGGCAATGACATGAAACTACTCCGTTTTGGTATCAAACGCTCGGCAGTGTTGCGTTCCAATCGTCACATCACTACGAAAATGTAACTTCCGCCTGTGTGCCGCACAGGACGCAAAGATAAACAGAGGAGCAACTCCCATTCGAGGAAATGCTCCTCTGCTTTTTATGTCTATGCCCGCAATGGATACAAAAAAATCCCCGAGCCATGAAGGTGGTTCGGGGATTTGGTTGTGGGATACCGACTGTTAGGCTTCAGCTTCGGTTGTCTCTTCTGTGGCCTCGGCTTCCGGAGCCGTGTAGAACTCTTTGTAGCCGGCCTTGGCAAGGATGTTGTACCATTGCACCAATTTACGAATGTCGCTCAAATGCACGCGGTCGCGATCCCAAGCGGGAAGGGCGATGTTGTCCATAAAATCGGTGAGCTGCGCTTCGGTAGCAGTTTTATGAGAAAAGTCGGTGGGAGCGCCATTGAGGGCATCGCTGATGTTTTGAAATACGAGCATGAGCGAAACGTCCTCGGCTTCGGTGTACATAGACACATCGCTCAGCGAGGTGACGCGGTCGCGAGCACCGGCGGGCATACGGCGGTGAGTATCGTCGAGGGCTTCAACAATGAGGTTTCCGTTGCCACGTGCTACAAGTTTGTAGAGACCGGGCTTGCCGGCAATGGCGAGAAGGGTTTCTTGCATAATTGTGTTGTTTTGTTTCTGTTCTGAGATAGGGTGCAAAATTAGCGCTTTATTTCTGTTTTGCAAAATGCACGCACCTTTTTTTGTGCGCTGATGCGCTATTGTTTATTGAATTTGAAATGACGGAAGTAGCACTCCACCTCAGCCCCTGAGATATTGGTCAGGCGGAAAGCCTTCACGGTGAGTCCACCCAATTCTTTGTCCGTGTGAATGACCGGATCGGTGGGCTTATAGTGCAGCAGACCGATGGTCTTCCACGTGCCGTCTTCCAGCAGACAGTCGAGTTGGAATTTCGAAGCCATCTCCTTGACACCGAAGTTGAAGTCCATACCCGTGAGGGTGATGGGGCGATCGGCCTTGACGCAGAATTGAGCACCGGCCGCCCACTTAATCACTTCGTTGGAAGGGGTGATTTTGGCTTCTCCGCCATAGAGTGAAATGGGAAGTTGACGCAGTTGCCCTACGTTGCTTTCAATGGTGAATGGCGCGTAGGTAGAGATAGGTGCGTAGCCGTGATTTCTGCAAACTCTGCTCATGAGGCGATCGAGCATCGGCATCAGGCGGAGAGTCGCGAGTTTGGTTCCGGTTTGATAGGTGTGGAGTTGGTGTTTGTCCACCTCGTTCTCATACATCTGCTTGCGCAACGATTGCGCCTGACGATAAAGACTGTAGAAAGTGTAGAGGTCGTCGGGATTGTAAGTGGCAGCATCAACAGCCGTGACTTGGTTCACATAGCGAGCGGCTTTACACACCACCCCACCATATTGCGCGATGAGTTTGCCCTGTACGAGCCAAGGGCGCAGCTCGTTGATGAGCCACGGATTTTCGGTATTGTTGAGCAGGAGGTCGCAGGCAGTTCCGAGTTCAAAACACGTTTGGGAGAGTTCTTGAACAGCCTCTCTGTCCACTTCTCCATCGGCAACAGCCTTGATGCGCTTTTCGAGGGCTTCAAGTTGTCGACTTTCATCGCGTCGGAAACCATGCCCATTCGGGCCGAGGTCTTCGTTGTAGGAGGCAAAAGTAAGCAGCGCGATGGAGTCGGACGGCAGCAGGTCAATAATGGCACGCCGCCACGATGCTTTCCAATCGTAGTGCTTCATGTTCCATGTATAGTCGGCAATACTGAACAGGGCTATCTTCGACGATTCGGCATACTGCATCGGATTGCTCACAAAGCCGCTCAAATCGTCGGCAATGTCCAAGCCGTTGCCATAGGTCGGGCCGAGGAGGATGTGGTCGCGCACAAAGTCGTTGACGGGGAAGTTAAACCAAATGTAGCCCTTGCGTTTGATGCGTTGGTTAATCCATTCCATACCCTCTTTGTCGATGGTATGCACCACGGAGTTGCCCGTCCACATCACCTCTATGCCTTTGTTCAGCCCATTGCCCAATGCAGAAAGGTAGGGGCTGTCGTTGCGGCTCCAAGCGCGGTTGTACTCAGTGGGACAGAGAAGGAGGGGGGCAATGTCGCCATGTTTTTTGACAAAAACGGAGTCGACATAGTTGAGCAAAGCGGCTTGCTTTTCGCCTTTTGCTCCTTCGCCCCAGATATCATCGAAGAAGACGGCAAAGGAGCGAATGCCGAGGCCGTACATCCGTTCGAGTTTCTGAACAAGGTTTTGGCGGTCCTCGTCGTTCCACTTGATGTCCACCCCGGGGTGAATGGCCCAATAGAAGTTGACACCCCGCAATTTCGCACGCTCGTTGAGCTCTTGCAGTTGCTGCGCTTCACGCGTGGGGTAAGGATCGCGCCAGTGGTCGCGGTGATAAGGGTCGTCCTTCGGCCCATAGATGTAGACATTCATCTTGTTGCGACCGTAGAAGTCGAGTTGGCGGAGACGGTGCTCATGACTCCACGGCTGTCCGTAGAATCCCTCAATCGCCCCTCGGAAAGGCACATCCGGCCAGTCTTGGAGCGTGCACGTTTCGAGTTTGCCCTTGGCAGCCATCCGGCGCAGGGTCTGCACGCCGTAGTAGAGGCCGCGCTCATCACGACCGGCAATGACGATGCCCTTAGGTCCCACGGCCATATAATATCCTTCGGCCTTCTCCGGCACCAGTTTTTGCACTTTGCTCACCGACTTGTCGCCCACGACGCCGAGGGTAACGCGAAATTTGGCACGCGGCGTCAGTTCTACGCCCAATTCGCCCACAGCCGTGAGGGCATAAGAACTTGTTCGGGCGCGATCGGAAGTGATGCGCCACTGTTTGGGCTCTTCAAAGAAAGTGCCGGTGGTGGTTACGCTCTGCGGGATGGGAGACACGTTGGCCACTTGTGCCATTGCCCCCATGGTCAAGAGGGAAAAGAGTGAGAACGTTAGAAATCTTTTCTTCATGGTAATCATTTTGAGGTATTTGATGCGCAAATGTACTCAAAAATGCGCGAAAAGCCAAAAGAATGTAGTATTTTTGTCGATGGTAAGTCGGCGCGCTGCACCCATCGGCAGGAATCCTTGAAGGCCGAACCATGCAGGCCGCAGTCCTTCGCTTACTCATTCTTTCTCATTCCTAAACCGAATCTCGATATGACTTCTATTGTAGACCGCTTTCTGAAATACGTGAGTTTCGACACGCAAAGCAACGACAACAGCGACAGCTGCCCCAGTACCGACAAGCAATTTCGCCTTGCCGAATATCTCGTACAAGAACTCCAAACCCTCGGTCTTTCCGAGGTGGAAATGGATGCGCAAGGCTATGTTTATGCCACCCTGCCCTCGAATGTAGCCCACGAGGTGCCGACCATCGGCTTTATCGCCCACATGGACACCAGCCCCGACTGTTCGGGAGCCAACGTCCGTCCCCGCATCGTGCGCAATTACGATGGCACAGACATTGTGCTCGATGCCGAAGCGGGCATCGTGACCCCTGTGGAGAAATTTCCCGAACTCCTCCGCCACAAGGGCGAAGACCTCATCGTTACGGACGGACACACACTCTTAGGCGCCGACGACAAAGCCGGCATTGCCGAAATCGTATCGGCCATGGAGCACCTCCTGTCCCATCCCGAAATCGAGCACGGCCGCATCCGTATCGGCTTTAATCCCGACGAGGAAATCGGCCGCGGTGCGCATCGGTTCGACGTGCCCAAATTTGATTGCGCCTGGGCATATACTATGGACGGCAGTGAGCTGGGCGAACTCGAATATGAGAACTTCAACGCTGCCACGGCACGCATCGACATCACCGGCGTGAGCGTTCATCCCGGCTATGCCAAAGACAAAATGGTCAATGCCGCCTTGATTGCCACAGAGTTGGCACGCCGTATGCCGCTTGAAGAAGTGCCTGAAAAGACGGAAGGCTATGAAGGTTTCCTCCACCTCATCGGCATAGAAGGGGGTGTGGAGAAGGCCGGCCTTACCTACATCATTCGCGACCACGACCGCACCCGTTTTGAGGAGCGCAAGACCATGCTCCAAAGTTTGGTGCGCGGCATGAATGCCCAACTCGGGGAGGAGCGCATCCGTGTGGACATCACCGACAGCTATTATAATATGCGTGAGAAAGTGGAGCCTCAGCAGCACATCATCGACATTGCCCACGAAGCAATGCTTGAAGTGGGAATCACTCCCATCATTCGCCCCATTCGCGGCGGAACGGACGGTGCACAACTCTCGTTCATGGGTTTGCCTTGTCCCAACATCTTCGCCGGCGGCTTGAACTTCCACGGCCCTCACGAGTTCCTGCCCATTCCCAACCTCGAGAAGGCTGCCGAAGTGATTGTGCGCATCGTCCGTCTCACCGCCGAGCGTTACGCTGCTTCTTGATGCAACACCATCGGCCTTTGCCGGATGCTCCCTCGCGTGCTGACAAGTAGTTTATTGGAAGATATTGCTGTCCGGTAAAAGTTTTTCAAAAGATATCCTATCATCACTCTAAATTTTGGAAGACCTTTTTTGTAGAAAGGATCGTCGCGTGGCAAATGAAATCAGGGAGCGAAAATCCTCGCGCGCACGCGCGCACATTTCCTGCAAAATGTGTTTTTTTCCTTCACCTCCTTCACCAGAGGGGCTATTCTCCTGTCGGACAGAGGGTTGTGAGTGAAGGCATTATTTTTCCAAATCCTTCACCGGAGATGGTGATTGTGAGAGGATGGCCGAGGAGGTGAAGGAAGTGAATGAAAAAACACAAATGTGCTGTAGTGTATGCGCGCGTATGCGTGTATGCCGAGTGCGAGCATTTTCCTCAGAGGTAGATTGATTTAGATAGGAGCTAAAAAAAACTATCTCTGAGGTAGATTGAGCAACATCGTTCGGCGGGCGCTGAAATGTTAAAGTCGTGTTAAAGTCGAGGTCTCGTGGTAAGTTTGGCCGATGAGATGTCTATATATAAACAGAGGCTTGCTTTTTGGAAAAAGCCCGAACTCCTATTTAAGGGCTTCAGGCTGGTATTTTTTACAGTTTTGAAGTTTACCGGACAGCAATAAATGGAAAATAACAGTAAAGTTGGGCATAGCCATAATTTTATAAACTCATATCGCTACGATTAATTTTGAACATCTACTTATGAACGAAAAATTATACTCATCGGTGCTTTCAAATTATAAGAAATGGGCAGACAACAACAAGGCAGAAGCGAAATCGGAGTACAACGAACGTCATGCCTTGTGTGATGAGATGCAATCGTACACTAAAGAACGACTGCAGAACCTAACTGAGGATGAGTTTTTCAATCTCATTGCCCCGCTTTGGGCTATGCGTATGTGGGGTAATAAGAAGTATCAACTCGATAATATCGTTGAAAGCAATGGAATGGATTTGCTCCGAGAGCAACTGGTGAATCTGTTTTACGGAAAAACATCTATCGAATGCCGATGGGACGAGTTTCGTAAAAAAGTCAAGGGAATGGGTCCCGCCATCATCAGTGAACTACTGAATAAGTTCAAACCGGATGAGTATATTCTTTGGAACAAGAAATCACTTGCCGGCTTTACCGCTTTGGGTATTCCTAAGGTTCCGAAAAACAGCTCTGCTCTTGAAGGTAAGAAATATGCCTATCTCTCGGAGGTGGGACGTGAACTCGTGGCTTCTGCAAAGAAGCAAGGTTTCAGCGAAATCGAAGATCTTCTCGCCCTCAACTACTTCATTTGGCAAGAGCTTCAGATTGAACCCATTGGCCTGGAAGTAGCTATTGAAGATAAACCCGAAAAAGAAACAGAACAACAAAAGACTTTTGTGCACAATGACGTAAGAGATAGAATCCGGGATATAGGCTCTTTCTTAGGTTTCAAAGCAGAAATTGAAAAGAAGATTGCTGATGGTGCGGTGGTGGATGCTATCTGGGAAGTGTCGGTGGGTAATATGGGAAGAATCACTTACGTGTTTGAGGTGCAAACCAGCGGCAGTATCGACAGTCTATTGCTCAATCTAATGAAGGCAAAGAACAATCCATCCGTCCAAGGTATCGTGGCTGTTTCTGACGCCAAGCAACTGGAGAAGATAAAGAAGGAAGCCTCTGGGTTGAAAGCAATACGTGACGATCTCAAATTCTGGGACTATAACGATGTGCTGAAGGTATTTGAGGCGCTCTCCAATGCCTATGAGTCTATTAATTCATTGGGGCTCGTTCCTTCCGGACTGTTCTAATCGGTATTTCATAACAAGAATAAGGATGTAAGTATTTTAATATCAATTTGTAAATAAAAATAACATAAAAAGAAAAGGAACCTTTCGTTTGCGAGATAGTAGACTCTACGCAATATCCAAAAATGAAAAGTCCAGTTAAAAAATGCTTGGCTCCTTCGCCAATGTCGGCAAAATGTTGTAATTTTGTTCCCGATATATGGGGAAAGGGGCAGATTGTATTTGCACGACACCTCACCCCATCTCATTTTTTGCATCAAAAATAACAATAATATCCGCTTCAAGCTATGAAATTTGTCATCTCAAGCAGTTTGCTCTCACACCGCCTCCAAACCCTCGGCCGTGTGATTGCGTCAAAAAACAGTATGCCTATTCTCGACAACTTCCTTTTTGACGTTGCCGACAAGCACCTTACCATCACCGCCAGCGATGGCGAAATCACCCTGCGTACTACCCTCGAACTGGTGGAAAGCGATGGCAATCTCAAATTTACAATCAATGCCCGCACCATCCAAGATGCCATCAAGGTGATTGCAGAGCAACCCATTGAGTTTGCGGTTGATGCCGACAATTACGAAACAACCATCCACTACCAAAACGGTCACTATTCGCTCGTGGCACAAAGCGCTGAAGAGTATCCCTTTGTCAAAGAACTTGAAGGAGATATTTCCACCCTCACGCTTGATGCCGAACGTATCTTCTCCTGCATCAACCGTGCTGTCTTTGCCGCGGCCGATGATCCTTTGCGCCCTGTGATGAATGGCGTCTTCTTCGATTATCGCACCGATGGTTTGGCGGTAGTGGCCTCTGATGGTCGCAAATTGGCTTGCACGCGTTTGCTCAATCTGACCACCGAAACGCCCACCTCGTTCATCCTTCACAAGAAGCCGGCCACTCTGATTAAAGGTATTCTCCAGAAGGAAGTGGGCGATGTCGTGGTGAAGTTTACCAAGCGCAATGCCACCATCGAGAGTGAAAACTATCACCTCTCCTGCCGTCTTATCGAAGGTAGTTTCCCCAACTACAACAGCGTGATTCCGCAGAACAACCCCAACCTCGTTACGGTCAATCGTTCTGCCATCATCGACACGTTGAGCCGCGTTTCTGTTTCGGCCAATGCAGGTAGTCCTTTGGTGAAACTCCACATCGAGCCCGGTCGTATTGTCCTCTCTACTCGCGACAGCGACTACAGCCGCTCGGGTGAAGAATCACTCCTTTGCGACTACCAAGGTTTGCCCATGAACATTGGTTTTAAGTGCAATCTGCTCCAAGAATTGCTCAACAACATGGAAGGTGAGGAAGTGGTCATCCAATTGGCCGATCCCTCTCGTGCAGGTGTCATCGTTCCTGCCGAACAGCAAGAGGACGAACATGTGCTCATGCTCCTCATGCCGATGATGCTCAACGAATAAATCGCCAACTCTCACCCCCTAAACCCTCTTCCGGCCTATGCTCAAAGGCAAACATATCGTGCTCGGTATCACGGGCAGCATTGCCGCCTATAAAGCCTGCACACTGGTGCGCTTGCTCATCAAAGCAGGCGCTGAGGTGCAAGTGGTGATGACGCCCGCTGCCAAAGAATTTATCACGCCTCTCACACTCTCCACCCTCAGCCGCAATGCTGTGGTGAGTGAGTTCTTCGATCGGCGTGATGGTTCGTGGCACAGCCATGTAGACCTCGGTTTGTGGGCCGATGCAATGGTGATTGCTCCGGCCACCACCGCCACGATAGGCAAAATGGCACATGGCGTGGCCGACAATATGCTGATTACGACCTATCTGTCGATGAAGGCTCCTGTCTTTGTGGCTCCGGCGATGGATTTGGATATGTTCCGCCACCCCTCCACACAAGCCAATTTGGACATCTTGCGTAGTTACGGCAACCGAATTGTCGAACCCACTGCGGGCGAATTGGCTTCGGCTTTGGTGGGCAAAGGGCGGATGGAAGAGCCAGAAGCTATTTTTGAAGGGTTGAAGGCTTACTTTGCAGAGGGAACTGAGGCGGAGTTACCAGCCTTAGGAAAGCGCATTCTCATCACAGCCGGCCCTACGCACGAGCGGATTGACCCCGTGCGCTTCATCGGCAACTATTCGACTGGAAAAATGGGATTTGCTTTGGCCGAGAGTTGCGCTCGCATGGGCTGGAGCGTCGAACTTGTGGCAGGGCCGGTGCAGCAGCCGGTTTCTCATCCACGCATTCATCGCACCGATGTGGAAAGTGCGGCCGAAATGTACGAAGCCGCCACTCGTCTTTTCCCAACGTGTGATGCCGCCATCCTTTGCGCCGCAGTAGCCGATTTTACCCCCGTTCATTTGGCGCAGGAAAAACTGAAACGCGAAACCACCGGGGCGTGGCAACTGGAACTGCAACCTACGCACGACATTGCGCGCCGATTAGGGGAAATGAAACGTCCCCATCAGAAGTTGGTAGGGTTTGCCCTCGAAACGCACAACGAGATGGCGCATGCGCTCGATAAACTTCGGCGCAAACATTTAGATGCCATTGTGCTCAATTCGCTCAACAATCCCGGAGCAGGTTTTGGACACGACACCAACCAAATCACGCTGATTGACGCTGAAGGTACTTCGCAAGAGTTTGCGCTTGCCCCGAAAAGCGAAATCGCCGACCACATTGTTCACCACCTATGGAAAAAGCATTTCTCTACCTCCTCTTGATTTGTGGCTGCCTTTGGGGAACAACGGCTGCGGCACAAGAACTTGATGCCAGGGTTGTCGTCAATCACCAACAGATACAAGGGACAAGCACGGCTGTGTTTGACAATCTGCAACAAGTGCTCACGGAGTTTATCAATGAGCGCCAATGGACGCAGATGAACTTTCGCCGTTCGGAACGCATCGCCTGCTCTTTCAACTTCACCGTGCAGAAATATGACGAGGGAGACCACAAGTTTGAATGTGCCCTCACGGTCAGTGCCACCCGTCCGGTGTACAATGCCTCCTACACGACCACAACTTTTTCTACCCGTGACGGCAACTGCAATTTCCGATTTCAAGAGTTCGACAAACTCGAATTTCGCCCGGAAGCCATCGACAATGATTTGACGGCGATTGTGGCTTACTATGCTTATCTCATCATTGGGTGGGATTTGGACACGATGTCCCCACAAGGAGGAACCGAACCGTTGCAAACGGCACTCAACATTTGCAACAACGCCCAGACGCTTACGCTGTCGGCACGAGGATGGAAATCGTTTGATGACAGCAAAAACCGCTACGCCATTGTCAATGACTACTTGGACGGACGGATGGAACCTTTCCGAAAAATGCAGTACAAGTACTACCGCGAAGGACTGGACGTGATGGCCGAAAATGCCGAACGCGGACGGGCAGCGATTACCGAGGCCTTCGACTTGCTCTCACAGGCGCACAACAACAAAACCATGAGTCAGTTGCCGCAGTTGTTCACCGAGTTCAAAGCCGATGAGATTGCCAATATCTATCAAGGACACGCCACGCAGAAAGAGAAAGAATCTATCGTAGAGTTGCTCAGCAAGATCAATGCATCGAAAAATCCGACTTGGAACAGAATAAGAAACTAATCCTATGCTCACCCATCTTCATATTGCCAATTATGCGCTGATTGACCGGCTCGACCTCGATTTGAGGACGGGCTTTAGCGTGATTACGGGTGAAACAGGCGCCGGTAAAAGTATTATTCTCGGTGCTTTGGGACTGTTGCAAGGCAATCGTGCCGATGCCAAATCAATTAAAGATGGTGCGGCCAAATGTGTGGTGGAGGGAGAGTTTTCAGCTTTTTCACCAGCACTGGTAAGTACCCTCCAAGCGGCCGATATTGATGTGGAAGACGATAGCATCATCGTGCGGCGCGAGATAACAGCGGGAGGAAAAAGTCGTACTTTTATCAATGACACACCGGCCACCCTCTCTCTCCTCAAAGAGGTGAGTACACAACTGATTGACATCCATTCCCAACACCAGAATCTACTTCTTACGCGGGAAACTTTTCTCCTCGACACGCTCGATGGTATGGCAGACAATATGTCCCAACTTACGAGCTATCGTGAAGCCTATGCCGCTTTCGTAGCGGCCGAACGCGAATTGAAACATTTGCAAACGATGGCCGCGCAAAGTAGTGCCGACCAAGAATATCTGATGTTTCAACTCGCGCAACTCGATGAAGCTCATCTGCAAGAAGGCGAGCAAGAGGAATTGGAGGAAGAAAGCGCTACGCTCTCGCACGCAGAAGAAATCAAACTGTCTTTGGGGCAAACGACACAGGCACTACAAGGCGATGAATTTGACGTCTGCTCCGCCCTGCGTTCTGCCGCTGCGGCTATGGAAAGCATAGCGGCTTATCGGCCCAATGCCGAAGCACTGGGTGAGCGTTTGAACAGCGCACGCTTGGAAATCGACGATGTGCTGGGTGAAGTGGAACGTGCAGCCGAAGATGTCGAGTTTAATCCGCAGCGATTGGCCTATGTCGACGAACGCCTTTCGACGATTTATAGTTTGCAGAAGAAACACCATGTCGAAACGGTGACCGAGTTGTTGACTTTGGCCGACGACTTCCGCCAACGCCTGGATGCCATCGAAAATGCCGATGAACATTTGGCACGTGCCGAAAAAAAGCGTGCAGCTGCTCAGAAGCAACTTTTGGAATGTGGGGCACAACTGACGCATTCGCGCCAAAAGGCAGCCGTAGAGATTGAAAAGATACTCATTGAAAGCCTTCAAGGACTGGGAATGCCCAATGTCAGTCTGCGCTTCGACTTTGCCCCCCGTACCCATCCTGATGCCGGCGGTTGCGACACCTTGCGCTTCCTCTTTTCGGCCAACAAGCAGGTGGCGCTCCAAGATGTGGCACAAACGGCTTCGGGCGGTGAAATTGCCCGCTTGATGCTTTCGCTCAAAGCCTTGATTGCTCAAAAGCAAAATCTGCCCACCATCATTTTTGATGAAATTGACACGGGAGTGAGCGGTACAATGGCAGAGAAAATGGGGCGGGTGATGCAACAAATGGGGCAGAACGCACAAGTCCTTTGTATCACCCATCTACCGCAAATAGCAGCATTGGGAACCGACCACTTTCGAGTGCATAAGGAAGAAAGTGATGCCGGTACGACCTCGCACATCACTCCTCTCACTCACGAACAACGTGTGCGAGAATTGGCAGATATGCTCTCGGGAACAGACGTTACGGAAGCAGCTCTCGCCAACGCACGTGCCCTGCTGGGCTTATCTTAAATTCCCTTCACCTTCATCATAGACGTTTCTTCACTCATGAAAAAGATTCTTCTTTACTTACTCCTGCTGCCGCTCGCCTTGGGCGCACAAAACAAGGCCGATCTGAACAAAGCTGTTGTGGCCATCACCACCTTTGACGCACAAGGTAAGGTGTTCCACACTACCCATGGTTATTTCACACAGCCCGAAGGGAAAATCGTGGCGACTTATGCTCCTTTCAAAGGGGCGGCACGTGCAGAGGCGGTCGATTGGAAAGGACGTCGTTTGCCCATCACCCGCATCGTGGGGGCTTCGAGCAATTATGATTTAGTCGTAGCCTTGACCGAACGACCAGATAAAAAGACACCGATGCTCCTTGCCGAGCAAGCCCCTACGGAACGCGGAACGCGAGGGTTGCAACAGACCTATTATTCCACTCAAAAGAAGGCTTTGCCCGAACCGACGGCGATTGCAACGGTAGAGAATATCGATGCTTTCCGCTACTACACCCTGACCACGCCCAATGAGGAAAAGTATGTAGGTTGCCCTGTGGTCAATGCCGAAGGTAAGGTGGTGGGTATTGTGCAGAAGAACGTCATCAAAGATGCCATCACCGCTTGTGCGCTGGATGCCACTGCCGCCGACTCGCTGAACACCTCGGGAATGAGTGCTTTTAATGCCGATTTGAATGCCATCGGTATCCCCAAACTTCTGCCGCAGAACGATGAAAATGCCGCCTATACCTATCTTTACATGTACTCGCGTTCATCGCAGGACTCGGTGTTGGTGCAAACGGCCTTCCAAGATTTTCAACAACTTTATCCCAACAATACCATCGTATTGGGCGATTGGGCGACATTCTATGCCCTTCGCGGCAACTATGCCCAGGCAGACGAAGTGCTTCGACTAGGAATTGCCAAAGCCGACAAAAATCTGGCGGCACTCTACGATGTGCAATCGGCGTTGATGTATGCCAAAGCCACGGCTTCCGGTGAAGACCGTTATCCCGCTTGGACACTTGAAACGGCACTCGCTGCGGCACAAAACGCTTACAAGGCTTCTCCTTCTCCCACCTACCAACTTCAGCAAGGTGTGGTACTCTATGCCCTCAAACGCGACAAAGAAGCATTGGAACAGTTTGCGGCTGTCAATGCTTCCCCCTTAGCGAGCAGTAAGACCTTCCTCTATGCGGCCAACACGTTGGCACGTAGCGGCGGTAATCGTGCGGAAGTGGTGACCTTGCTGGACAGCGCCCTCAACCGCTGTGCGCAGCCTTACACGCAGGAGGCCGTTGCTCCTCTCTATCTGCGTGCCAAGTTCCTCACGGAGATGGGAGAATATCGTCGTGCGGTGGGCGATTATAACGATTACGAAAAGATTTTAGGTCGCGACAACCTCACGCCCTACTTCTATTATCTTCGTAGCCAAGTAGAGGTGCAGAGCCGCATGTATCAACAAGCCCTTGATGATCTCGAAACTGCCATCTCGCTTTCGCGCACACCCGAAGATCAAGAAGGCTATAAGATTGAAAAGGCTTTGCTTTATGTGCAAGTCGGTATGTTCAACGAAGCGCTTTCGACCGCCAAGGAAGTGCTCGCTCGTGATCCCGACAACCTCGATGCCCACAAAGTCTTAGGGGTAGCCTATGGAGAGAAGAAACAGAAGGCCTTGGCACGCCAACACCTGCAAAAGGCAGCTGCCCAAGGTGATGAAAATGCCAAAGCGCTATTAGAGAAATACAAATAGCCTTATTTTGCTACATTTGAAATCCGTGTCAAAAGCGATGTTTTGACACGGATTTTTTATGCAGTTGTGAACACCTTGATTTATAAATTACCGAGAAGTGATTACATTAAAATCACTTCTTTCTTGGGTATTATAGAAAGAATTTATATCTTTGCTATGTTTCATGTTTTTATGGAACTTATATCTACATTTAAAATTCAACAAATCTATTAACCCTCCAAATTTATTCTCAATCATGAAGCACCCACTAAGCATCCTCTTGCAGCGGGCTTTCTATTTGCTCCCTGCCACTTTTCTGCTGTGTAGCTGCGTTGACTCTTCGGTCGATTATGATGATGTTGATATGAAAGTGAAGCTTAATGTCGATGGATTGAAAGTGAAATTCGGTGACACAGAAAAGATCAAACTTGTTGATCTCCTCAAGCCGGAGGGGAACATCAAAAACGATGCTGACGGTCTGTACTATCTCGTTGAAACGGGGAAGACCAACTTTGATTTTACCGTTCAAAAAGCTTCTTCCGAAGTGAATGCTAACTTGCTGAATGTGGGTTACAACTTTGGAGATGACATCAGGAAGGAACTGCTCAAGCAGCTCACTGATGCCCAAAAGGCACTTCTGCCTCAGACGGGCTACGATGTACCGGTGAACACCAATCCCGACTACTCTTCATTCGAAGAGGCAAAGAATTTTGAATTCAATCTCTCTTGGAACAATGACGTGAAACAAGTCAACAGCATCGGCCTTGAAAATGCGACCTTCAACCTCAAATTGAAGTTGCAGGACGATGTGGCCAAGAACTTCGCCATTTATGGATTGAAAAACATAAAGGTGACACTACCTGCTTACATCAAGTCGAACAGTGCCCACTACAAAGATGGTATCTACACTGTTCCCAATCGGAAAATTGCCGAAGGACAGCGTGAAGTTGATTTGGGTAATATCGTGATAGACAAACTCTCCTTTACTAAACCCTTGACCTCCCACAACGTTCCTCTTGAAAAATTCAGCCTCAAGGGAGAGTTGGCCATGGGTGTGAAAACTGCTTTCCACATGCCCGGCGATAAAGCGCCCAAAGCCACCATTGCTTTGGTTGTGACGATAAACGGCAAGAATAAAGATGTGGTAAAAGCCAAAACCGTGACGGGTATCTTCTCCCCTTCCATAGCGCCGAAGGTCGATCCTATCAAGATCAGAAACAAAGTACCCAACTTCCTGCAAGGCAATGATGTCGCGCTCAAAGTCGACCGAATGACCCTTCGTTTCGATGCCGATATGACCAACATTCCTGCTTCGGTAGTATTGAAGAAGGGTAAGCTCACGTCGCAAGCCGCCGGCAAGAACACGGAAGTACAACTCGCACCGGAAGGTGTCCGTCTGGAAAAAGCCAAGAAGAACGTGGTTTATTTTTACCAGGGCGAACAACCTTACGACAACGAAACCGCAGCATCTGATGCGAAGAAATCGGTGGTGAAGGATTTCGGAAAACTCATCGAGAAAATTCCTGATGTGGTGAACATTCGCTTGACCGATGGCGCCGTGCAGTTGACTAGAGAAGAAGCCACCCTCGAGTTCGGCAAAAAATACAGCGCACAGTCTTCTTACAAGATGCTGGTACCCTTTGCCTTCTCGCAAGGCTTGAAGATTGATTACACCGACGAAACCCGCGATATTGAGATGGATATGGAGGATGTGACCAGCAACAACCTATCCATCGGTGTAACTGCCGATGCCCTCACCAACATTCCTCTTACGATGAAGATGAAACTCATCCCGTTGGACAAAAAAGGCAAGGTGATTGCCGGTATTGTGGTGTCGGAAGTAGAGATTAAAGGCAGTGCTGACGGCAATCTGGTGACGCGCCCCATCAGGCTGACCCTCAAAGCCGACAACCCGAAGAGCCTGCAACTGATTAAGCGGTTCAAATTTTCCGTGAAGGCTTCGGCCGAAGAAGTGAGTATAATCCGCAAAACGAAATGTTAGGTCACTCGTAAACGAAGTGTTTAATTCTA
>CAUUGL010000016.1:0-39557 GCA_963544845.1 uncultured Alloprevotella sp. | reverse complement strand
ACATTTGTTGGTGATAAATCAAATATACAATTTGTTCAGCGGTTTTCTTCTTTTTACCCTGCCATCACTCCAAATGTCGGATGAACCTGATTAAAAAACACGTTTCTTTTTCTCAAATCGTGACTATGCTTAGATTGACGCTCATGTATTACAGCAATTTCATCGATTTCATGGGAAATCCTCAAAAGGATGAATGCACAATTTGGGCGGTGGCGATTTGTTATTGTCCGAAAAAGTGTGTCCTTTGAGGGTAAAGGTCAAAAGTAGTCCTGAGAGGAGGCATAAACCACAGAAAAGCAGATCTTGTTCTAGCAATCGAGCTGAGAGCTGCTTTCAAGCAATGGAAGCAGGCAATCGTAGATTGTTCGTGAGCAATTGTCGGATGCGTTGAAGCTGGTGAAGTTTATTGCAATAGTTCGAGCATAGTGCTCATTTTGCGTTGAGTCTCTTTCCATTCAGCTTTTTCTTGACTTTCTAACAATAGTCCACCGCCTGCGAAAAGTCGGGCCTGTTGGTCATGGATTTGGAGGCAGCGGAGGGTAACAAAAAGATGGGTTTCAGTATCTGGAAAGACAATTCCTGAGAATCCTGAATAATAGCTGCGTGATTGGCTTTCAATCTCGTGTAAGAGTTTTGCTGCCTGTGGAGCAGGAAGGCCACATACCGCCGGGGTGGGGTGGAGTGCTGCTACGATTGTGCCTAACGAAAGGGTGCTGGAGATTGAGGCTTCGATGTCGGTACAGAGGTGGGCGAGTCGGGCGGCCGATTGAATGTAGGTAGGCGAAACAGTAGGGGTAAGGCCTAAGTCGGATAGGCATTGTATGAGGTAGGTGGTGACAAGCTGCTGTTCTCGGCGATTTTTTTTCGACCAATCGGCGACTGATAGTGTCGCGGCGATAGTGAGGGGCATTGTTCCAGCCAAGGCCATTGTGTGGAGTTGGCTGGCTTTTATCTTGAGTAGGAGTTCAGGGGTGGCAATGAGCCAACTTCCTTGTTCATCGGCATCGATAAGTGCAATATAACTTTCAGGATAGCGACAGCAGGCTTTTAGAAATAATAGGCGTTGTTGTTGCTCACTAATGGGCTGAGAAAAGCGGAGTATCTGCTGGCGAGAGAGCACAATCTTTTCTACCTCTTTTTCAGTGAGGGCAGTGAGACAGCGCTGAAATTCGGTATGGTAGGCAGTACGTGATTCCGATGCTATCTCGAAAAAAGGGAGGGAAGTCGAAGGGGATATTGAGGGTTGCTCCCAAGTTTTTTCTTGTTCAAAAGGAAAAAGGAGGATGGGGTGCTCGGCAGATGGGGCGAAGGGGGCAAAGATATAGCCCGCACGCTCTCCGATGTGGGTAAAGGATGGGAGGGCGTGCGGGGAGTGCGTGAAAGAAAGTTCGTGTATGATTTCCTCGTTGGGAAGGCGGTAGAGGATATGAGGCATATCGTGAGGTTAGTCGTTTTCCTGCCGTTTGGCTTCGTTCCAGATTTCGTCCATCTCAGAGAGGGACATTTCGGTGAGCTTTCGCCCTTGTTTGAGCGTTTTGGATTCGAGGTAGTTAAAGCGACGGATGAATTTTTGGTTAGTGCGCTCTAAAGCATTGTCGGGATTGATTTTGTAGAGACGGGCAGCATTGATGAGGGAAAAAAGCACATCGCCAAACTCGGCTTCTGCCTTGTTGCGATCCATATTGGCCAATTCAGATTCGAACTCACCAATTTCTTCCTTGACCTTATCCCAAACTTGTTCGCGCTCTTCCCAATCGAAGCCCACGTTGCGTGCTTTGTCTTGGATGCGATAGGCTTTGATGAGGGTGGGGAGGGAGGACGGAACTCCGCTGAGTACGGTTTCGTTGCCATCTTTTTCCTGCTGTTTGAGTTGTTCCCATTGCTGGCTTACTTGGGCCGCGGTTTCAAGCTGAGTGCCTTCATTCCCTGCAGGAGGATAAACGTGTGGATGGCGGAAGATGAGTTTATCGCAAAGCTTATTGCACACCTCGGCAATGTCGAATTCAGACTTTTCCTCTCCTATTTTCGCATAGAAGCAAACGTGGAGAAGCACATCGCCCAACTCTTTGATAATCTCCTGATGGTCGCCTTTCATCAAAGCATCAGCTAGTTCATAGGTTTCTTCGATGGTGTTCGGGCGTAGAGTTTCATTGGTTTGTTTACGATCCCATGGACATTTTTCGCGCAAGGTGTCCAATACGTCGAGCATACGCCCGAAAGCTGCGAGTTTTTCTTCTTTGCTATGCATAGGGAAAGAGATTATTGAAAGTGCTGAAGGAGTTTTTCGAAAGATGGAACGATAATGTGTCGGCGGCGTAGTTCAATCAGCCCTGCATCTTTGAGACGATTGAGCATTTGAGATACTCGCAGACGAGTGGTGACGAGTTCTTCGGCCAAGGTGACCATGTCGATGATGAGCTCTTTTCTTCCAGCCGGACGTGTGGAACGCAACAAAAGGAAGTGTACAAATTGTTGCTCAAGTCGGTCAGGGTAGGCTTTCCATAATCGACTTTCCCAAAGGTGCTGGTTGGAGCAGATGAGATTCAGGTAGTTGATATGGAAGGGCATACAATCAAAGAGAATGTCGCGCACCTCATGTTTCGCAATTTTGAGTAACTGCGTTTCTCCGACTACTGTGAAGGAAGCGCTATATCGTGGGCGTAATCCAAACAAGTGTTCGGGCTGTAGGACGGTTGGAGTGGTGGTAAACTCCCGAAAAAAGTAGGCTCCATTGTCGCAACGAACCTCCTTGCATATCGTTCCGTTGATGGAGCAGATGAGGTGTTCGCAAGCCTCCCCTTCGTCTACGATTGTATCCCCTTCTGCGAGGGTACAGAAGTCGAAGTGGACACGTTCGGCTATGCGTATAAAATCGTCTTGGCTCAAGCCTTGAAAAAGTTGTATGCTGACGAGGCGATGAAAGAAACGAGATTCCACGATTATTGTTTGATATATTTATTCATACCCTCCGATCTCCAAGTTTGAAGTTGCCCTTTCTCATTGGAGTAAATAAGATAGATTTCCAGATCTTTGTGGCTGGCCACAAAGCGACGAACGGCCTCCACCCCCATCACCATGAAGGAAGTGGCATAGGCGTCGGCCAGCGTGCAGGTTGGCGCAATGACAGTGACTGAAAGGAGAGAATGATCTACGGGGTATCCCGTCCGCGGGTTGATGGTATGGGCATACTTTTTCCCACCTTTGTAGTAGAAGTTTCGGTAGTTGCCGGAAGTTGCCACGCCACGGTTGGTCAGTCGGAGAACGGTTTGTATTTCGTTGACCATATGTGTGGAGTTTTCAATAGGTTTATTGATTCCCAAACTCCATTGTTTATGTTCGGGATTTTCTCCTTTGAGAAAGACTTCGCCTCCGATTTCCACCATATAGTTTTTGCAACCTTTCGAATCCAATAAGCGAGCAACGCGATCTACACCATACCCTTTTGCAATAGCTCCCATGTCAATAGAAAGACGTGGGTCTTGTTTGGTGAATGTGCTACCTTTACGTTGTAACTTTTCGTATCCCACGAAAGTACGAAGAGAATCGACCATTTGTGGTGTAACGGTAGATTTGTTCTTAAAACCGAAACCCCACGCGTTGACCAAGGGTGCAACGGTGATGTCGAATGCACCGTGGGTTTCTTGGGCTATCTGCTGAGAAAGATTGAGCACCTCTGCGAACATTGCATCTTCTTTGAAGGGTTTGTTGTTGTTGAAGAGGGATAAGGTACTATGCTCGTCAAACATAGACATACTTTGGTTGACGCGTTGAAGTTCTTGCTCAATTTCTTCCCCTAAGTCTTTGGTGCTTGTGTATTTGACATGGTAACTCGTTCCAAAGATTTTACCCTTGTTGATGTAGTATTTTGAACGAGACAGAATGACAATCGTTCCCCCAATAAGAGCGAGGAGAAATAGGAACGAGAGAAGACGTTTCATTTTCATAATAATGAGAAGTGAGACTATCATTTGCGCAATGTAGTCAGATCGAATATGAGATTGAATGTACCTCCCCAGTTAGTGTTGGAGGTGTTTTTACCAAACCCCGGTACATAGTAGGCGTGTCCTAAGGCATGTTGTCGCTCATAGATGCGTAGACGATAGCGTACCGACCAGCCCAAGTGTATGAATTTCCAAATCTGCGTTTCCAAGCCAAAGGCGCCTTCTCCCCAGTGGGCAGAGCCTTTGATATCAGTATGGTGAAAGGGAGTTTGGGTATTCCAGTGTGGAGTCACTAAGTCAGGACCTGTCAAATCATAAGAAAAAGCCGAAAATCCGTAACGCAGCCCGATGAAGATACGATTCTTGGAGCGTTTGTCTTTTTTCAAATTGTAGTCCAAACCGATACGACCGAAGGGAGAGTGAGTTTTGTAGTGTAATTGGGTGCTTTCTCCTTTGCAATCGGCGTTACCGACTCCCCATTCTATCAATGGGAAATACTTATTTTTGAAGTTAAGTCTTAGTGTGGCCTCGTATTCACCATAAGATGTGGCCTGCGTGAGAAGGACACCGGCAAGATTGACGGATATGCTCATTCCCGTCCAAGTCGGCAGACGGCGATTGCCCGACATACGTAGTTGTTTGACTTGTTGGGCATCTACATATTGCACGCCTTGGATAGATTGGGGAGAAAGACTATCGGTGGGAAGAGAAGAGAAAGGATGTGCCAGCGCAGAAAATGCGCAACTATTTACGAACAGTAGTGCGCAGAAAAACTTTGAGATTTTCAACATCTTCGTATTGAACATAGGGATGGCTGATGGCTACGCTGTCAATTGTGGTGAGTGGTAGAAGGTGGAGAGAATGTCCTTTCCAATGAATGGAGCGAAGGTTATGGAAAGTGGAGGCGGGACAATCGATAGACTCAAAGTGTGGATGACTTTCGTGATTGACCCAAAGGGTATCGGTCGCTGTTTGGGTTGGTGAGGTAAATCGTAATAAGAAGGTATCTGTTAAGACTTTGGCTCTGAGAGTGAGTTTGAGTTTCTTGATGGAAATACCTCGGTTATAAAGCAGTTGTTCCGATCCGTTGTTCATCCCATAGATGCTCAGTGTATCAGAGAGAGCCATGGATTTTGTACTATCGGCATTGTAGAAAGCCAAGGTCATTTCCACTTGATTGTCGAGGGGGCAATCGATGTTACTGCACGAAGAGAAAGCAATCACAGAGAGACATCCTATTAAAATATGTCTAATCATAGCGTAGTGATATGTGGAACTAAATCTCTTTGTCAATATGATAGTCGTTTCGACCGGCAGCATTGCGGCTAATCAACTCGCCTAAGAAACCAGCCACAAAAAGTTGCGTTCCCAGTACCATCATGGTGAGTGAGATGTAGAAATAGGGGGTGTCTGTAATTAATGGAGCGGCAGTTCCGGTGCAGATGTGGTAGAGTTTATATCCACCAACAATCAGCACTGATAATAGTCCCAACATAAACATAACTGTTCCTAAGAAGCCGAATACATGCATCGGTTTCAAACCGAAGCTGTTGAGAAACCAAAGAGAGAGGAGGTCTAAATAGCCATTCACAAAGCGGTTGAGCCCCATAAATTTCGACTTCCCAAATTTGCGAGCTTGATGTTGTACAACTTTTTCTCCAATACGGTTAAAACCTGCATTTTTCGCCAAGTAGGGGATGTAACGGTGCATTTCACCATACACCTCAATATTCTTGATTACCTCCTTACGATAGGCTTTCAAACCACAGTTGAAATCATGGAGGTTGGGAATACCGCTCACTTTTCTTGCTGTAGCGTTGAAAAGTTTGGTAGGAATTATTTTGGAGATGGGGTCGTAACGTTTTTGCTTGTAGCCGCTCACAAGGTCGTAGTTCTCTTCCGTAATCATACGATAGAGTTCCGGGATTTCATCGGGACTGTCTTGAAGATCGGCATCCATAGTGATGACCACATCGCCTTGTGCTGCACGAAATCCACAGAAGAGAGCCGGACTTTTTCCATAGTTTCGACGAAATTTTATACCGTGAACTCTGTTGTCTTTGCTGCGAAGCTCTTCAATAATACTCCAAGACTTATCGGTTGAACCATCATCAATAAAAATCAATTCATGGGAGAAGTCGTGAGCGGTCATGACACGTTTAATCCAAGCGTAAAGTTCTGGAATACTTTCATCTTCGTTGAAGAGAGGTATAACGACTGTAATATCAATGTGGCTATCGGTATTCATAGAAAAGAGGGTAATATTGATGTTAGAGGGGACGAGAGAGGCTTGAGTGGCGACGTATATTGATAAATCCGCCCAACACAGCCACGAGGGGAGCTGTCAGTATGTAGGAGTAAATGACCATCTCGGCATAGGATGCAGCGCTCACTTTACGTAGCTCGTCAATCACCTGATTGGGAGTTAATCCACCGGTTGAGTTTTTTATCCATGTGTCCAATCCGGAACGGTGCATAGCCTCCAACTGTTCGGGTGTGGAGAGATTGGCTTGTATCGTATCGAATAAGTAACCTTGATCGATAAAGAAAAAATAGATAAAAGTGCCTACTCCCGTCCAAATACCGGCATAAAGAAAAGTGAGCAAAGTGTGAGCAAAACCACGGCTGAAAGAAAAAGGCACTTCAACAGCCACCTGATTGCGAAAGCGTGTTGTGAGCCAAATGGCTAAAATCGGTGTGAATAAAAAGAGCAATAAGTGCAGAGTTCCGAAAAAAGCAATGCTTTGGCCGGCGATAAATGTGGAAAAGGTGGCAATACCTTCTAATCCTAAAAATATCCCGTTTTGCATGGCAAAAGCATTGGTTTGCTTGAAGTTGATTTGGCGCACTTGCTTAATTTCTTCAGGAGACATAGTTGGACATTTGAGGGATGGAAAAATAAACAGAGGGGATAGATACAGTTCTACAAGAACCAGTGTAAGCAAGAAGTTGGAACCTGAAAGAAGAGTCTTTGAAAAACAAGACATTCTCTCAGAAACCAATCTTTTTACGCTGATTCTTGTAGGATATTCAGTGTTATTCAAAAGCGCCCATACGGAGCATGTTCACTTCATCTTCAGTAAGGTAGCGCCAATCACCACGCTTCACATTCTTTTTAGTCAATCCGGCAAAGTAGACGCGGTCGAGCTTAAGGACATTGTAGCCAAGGCTGGCAAAGATTCGGCGTACAATACGATTTTTTCCGGAGTGGATTTCGATGCCTACCTGCTTCCTATCTGTGTCGCTGGCATAGTCTACTGCATCGGCACGGATGTCACCGTCTTCGAGAGTAATACCTTCTGCGATTTGACGTAAGTCGGCAGCAGTGACATTACGATCAAGATAAACATGGTAGATTTTCTTTTTCAAGAACTTTGGGTGTGTGAGCTTAGAAGCCATTTCACCATCGTTGGTGAGAAGTAATACACCGGTTGTGTTTCGGTCAAGGCGGCCTACGGGATAAATGCGTTCCATGCAGGCATTGCGCACCAAATCCATCACCGTTTTTCGATTTTGAGGATCTTCGCTTGTGGTGACGTATCCTTTGGGTTTGTTGAGGAGGACGTAAATCTTCTTTTCAGCCTTGATTTGTTGGTCGTGGAAGAGCACAACATCGCTGCGCAACACTTTATGCCCCAATTCGGTGATGATTTCACCATTTACAGTTACGACACCGGCTGCAATATATTTGTCGGCATCACGGCGTGAGCATACGCCGGCATTGGCTAAGTATTTGTTTAAGCGGATGGGCTGATTGGGGTCATAAGCTTCCTCTTTATAGTCGATACGACGTTTTCCTGCATTGTAGTTCTTATTTCCAAACTTACGAAAACTGCCTTGCTGAGGACAGGCATAGCCACTTTTCTGAGTGCGTTGATAGTCACCTCCTTCTCTATATTGTCGTGGGGTAAAGCCATCGGAGGAAACTTCATTTCCATAGCGAGAATTGCGGTTATAGCCACCCTGATTTCCATAGGTATTACCTTGTCTGCCATAGCTGTTTCTTTGACGATTGTATCCTCCTTGGGGGGAATATCTTTCTTGTTGAGCATAGCCTCCTCCTCGGCGTTGATAACCTTCACCTTGTCGAGGATAGGTGCTATTACGTGAGTCTGTGTTGGGGTAGGAACGACCATAGGGACGTTCTCCATTTTGGCCATCGCGGCTGAAATGGGGGCGAGAGTTGTAGCCGTTTGATTTACGGCCATAAGATGGAGTGAAACCTTCGCGGCGGGCTCCATCGTGCTTGTGCTGATTAAAATCACTCATACTGAATAAGATGATAATTGTGTTATATAAAAATGATATGATACGTAGGGAAACAAAATGGTATTTATGTTTCATTTTGAATACCTACCGGAATCTGCCTCACGGCAGGTTTGTGTTAGATACCCGTATAGTTAGAGGGGGTAATCTGATGAAGTTCGGCTTTAATGGCTTCACTCACATTGAGTTGGTCGATAAAGTCGGAAATACTGTCTTGGGTAATGGTAGTGTTGGTACGGGTGAGGGCTTTCAAAGCTTCGTAAGGGTTAGGGTAGCCTTCACGACGAAGGATGGTTTGAACAGCCTCGGCACATACGGCCCAGTTTTGCTCCAAGTCGGCAATCAAAGTTTCCTCATGTAAAAGGAGTTTGTCAAGCCCTTTGAGGGTGGAAGCAAAGGCTATGAGAGCATGTCCCATAGGCACACCGATGTTGCGGATAACGGTAGAATCTGTCAAGTCGCGCTGCAAACGACTAATGGGCAGTTTACGACTGAGATGTTCAAGAATTGCATTGGCCATACCGAGGTTACCTTCAGAATTCTCGAAATCTATAGGATTAACTTTGTGGGGCATAGCACTGGAACCAACTTCTCCGGCTTTAATCTTTTGCTTGAAATACTCCATCGAAACATATTGCCAAAAATCACGATCTAAATCGATGAGAATGGTGTGGATACGCTTCATGGCATCAAAAACGGCAGCCATATTGTCGTAGTTGGAGATTTGCGTTGTATAGGTTTCACGTTGCAAACCCAATTTCCGACTCACAAAGTTATTGCCAAAAGCACACCAATCTATTGCAGGATAAGCTACGCGATGTGCATTATAATTACCTGTGGCACCACCAAACTTGGCACTTAATGGAACGGCCTTCAGTAGAGAAAGTTGCTCCTCAAGGCGATAGCTGAACACACGTATCTCTTTTCCCAAGCGGGTGGGCGAGGCGGGTTGTCCGTGTGTCTTAGCCAGCATCGGGATGTTTTTCCATTCTTCGGCGCGAGCATTGAGCGCATCAATCACTGCTTGAAGTTGTGGGATATATATTTCCGTCAAACTGTCTTTGAGCATGAGCGGAAAAGAGGTGTTGTTGATGTCTTGAGAAGTCAGTCCGAAATGAACAAACTCTTTGTAGGCATCCAGTTGGCCGATGAGATCAAATTGTTCTTTGATGAAATACTCAATCGCTTTGACATCATGATTGGTTACACCTTCAATCTCCTTGACGCGCTGTGCATCAGTTTCAGAAAAATTGTTATAGATGGCACGCAAGCGTTCATATAATGAAGAATCAAAACTTTGGAGTTGCGGAAGAGGCAGCTCGCAGAGTGCGATGAAATACTCAATTTCCACACGAACACGATACTTTATCAGTGCATATTCTGAGAAGTAAGGGGTGAGAACTTCGGTTTTGCTACGATAACGGCCATCAATGGGCGAAACAGCGGTAAGGAAATCTAATTGCATATTGAAGTAATGTTGATGGTGTAGGAGGAATTATTGTAAACGCCAGCGATCATGCAACTTGACCATCGAAATGAGAATTTCTTCATGACTGTGATCTTCGTATAGCACACGCAGGAATACGTTGGCTTGAAGGCCGTTTTTAGAAGGCTCTATTCGGGTCACGGTGGCCTGTACAGCGCCGCCGTTGCGTTCTTTCTGTTGGTAAGCGTGTTGCTTACAGAGGTCAATCATCTGCCGGCGGTAGAAGAAAGGCATACTATCGCACGAAGCCATTTCAGCGACATAAGCATCGTATTGCCCTTGCAGAAACAAGTTGTAGATGCGCTCCACCTCCTCTGTTGCAGGTCCTTCCGGTGGTGATGTGGAAGGATGTTTGCCGCTACAAGCCACCATCGTCACACAAGTACAAAGTAGAAAAGCGAAGCGCTTAAACATACGTTTACTTTTGACGGATGAAGATATTGATGGGAGAACCTGAGAAGTCCCAACGTTCGCGAATTTTGTTTTCGAGAAAACGCTTGTAGGAATCCTTGACGTACTGAGGTAGGTTGGCGTAGAAAACAAAGGTAGGAATTTGCGTGTCGCGAATTTGTGCGCAGTACTTGATTTTGATGTATTTTCCTTTGATTGAGGGTGGGGGATAGGCTTCAATCAGCGGCAGCATTTCCTCGTTGAGACGGGTGGTACCAACGTGACGTTTCCGATTGAGGTAAATCTCCTTAGCTGTTTCAAGTACTTTAAAAATGCGTTGCTTAGTCAGTGCTGAAGCAAAAATGATGGGAAAATCGGTGAAGGGAGCCATACGTTCACGAATGGTATTTTCAAAGTGGGAGATGACTTTTTGCGTCTTATCTTCCACCGTATCCCACTTATTCACCACAACTACCAAACTCTTGTTATTCCGCTGAATGAGTTGGAAAATGTTCATATCCTGACTTTCGATGCCGCGTGTGGCATCGATAAGGAGGATGCACACATCGGAGTTTTCGATAGCCCGGATGGAGCGCATCACACTGTAAAACTCCAAGTCTTCCGTTACCTTATTCTTTTTGCGAATACCGGCCGTGTCGACCAAATAGAAGTCGAAACCAAACTTGTCGTAGCGGGTAAGAATAGAGTCTCGTGTAGTACCGGCAATGTCCGTGACGATGTGACGGTCTTCACCGATGAAGGCATTGATGAGCGAACTCTTACCAGCATTAGGCCGTCCCACCACGGAGAAACGAGGTATTTCAGCTTCGCCTTCATCGGAATTTTGGCTGGGGAGAGTTTCTAAAATGAGATCAAGCAAATCGCCTGTTCCACTTCCCGTGGCAGCCGAGATGCAATAAGGTTCGCCCAAGCCAAGAGCGTAAAATTCCGCAGCACCATAACGATCCTCGTTGTTATCAGTTTTGTTGGCACAAAGAATCACAGGAGTTTTGGCACGGCGCAAAATCTGAGCCACCTCGGTGTCGAGATCCGTTACCCCATTGATGACATCGACCACAAAGAGCACAAGGTCGGCTTCTTCGGTTGCGATAGATACTTGCTTACGGATTTCTTCCTCAAAAATGTCGTCCGAATTAACGACCCAGCCTCCGGTATCAACCAGTGAAAACTCACGAGTTCCCCACTCGCATTTACCATATTGGCGATCGCGTGTGGTACCGGCTTCATCACTGACAATGGCTTTGCGCGTCCCGGTGAGACGATTGAAAAGGGTGGATTTGCCGACATTGGGTCGACCTACAATTGCTACTAAGTTGGACATGCGTAATTACGTTCTTTGGGATGATCAATGTTTTCCCCTCATCGGCAAAACTTCATAGCAATTCCCTTAAAGGGAGTTTTGAGCCAAAGTCGAAAACATTGTTTTGGAGCACAGCCTCACGGCTTCTCCAAAAATAATTTATTTGCGCGCAAAAATACACTATTTTCTGCAAACACACAAGCGGCAAGCGATACATTATTATAAATAACGAAGAAAATACATCCAATTTGTTTCCTGTGCATCTCAACCCCCACACAAATTCCTACCCTCTCCTAACTATATGTAACGCTACACGATGGGGCGTTAGAAGGACTGCTCATAGTAACTACGTTGTGTTTCCATCTTCTTTATTCCTAAGCAACTGTTGTTTTCTTGTGAGATAATAAACATCCGTACACGTAAGGAAAAATTTCCGTACGTGTACGGACATATTTCCGTACATGTACGGACGTTTGTTCTTACATGTACGGACGATGAGGGGATAACGAGGCGGCAGAAACCGTACAAAGAAAATTATTGCTGTCCAGTGAAAAACTGAATCACCTTCACAACCTTTTGTAACATCGTTGTTTGGAGAGCAAATTGGATTAGGAACTTGTATTTTTCCATGCTATCAATTTCTATATACTCGAGTTCCTTTTCTCTCCATAATACCCTTTTAGAAGGCTCTTTTTAGAAAATATGAAAGATTTTGTTTTTCTAACCTCCCCCAATTTTATGGGACAGCAATATCTTTCCATACTGTTGGAAATCTTCTCCATTGTCTTAAAAAATAACCCTCACACCAATCTAATACTTTATTTTTTGGCAATTAGAGTAAATCCTATAACTCACGCTGACGTTCAAAAATAATATAGGCAGCTTGTCTATGACAGAACCATAAACCTTTCTAAATGCTTTTTTCTTTGAGTGGAAAAACGTATTTTTGTGCCATGAATCACGATACAACTTTACCGCTTACACACGGTTTGGCAAAAACATTTTTACATTTACGCCCTGGTTATGGGCACAAGGGAACCTTTGGAAATATGCTGCTTGTGGCGGGTTGTCATGGTATGATGGGGGCAGCCCTCTTGGCTGCTCGATCGGCTTTACGTAGCGGAGTGGGGAAGGTGACAGCACACATTCCTGAGCGTGCCCATACGATTTTTCAAGTCGCTTTGCCTGAGCTTCTTCTTCATTTTGATACCGGAAGCTCTACCCATTGGTGTACACCGGAAGAAATAAAGGGGTGGCAAAGCGTGGTGATTGGGCCTGGTATTGGGCAAGAGGGTGAAACTCAATGGGCTTTACGCCGACAACTTCATGCTTTTACTGCGGAGGTTGACACTTCCGTACCCTTGGTGCTCGATGCAGATGCCCTCAATCTGATTTCGACCGACTACCAAATGCTATCCCTATTACCAAAGAATACTCTTCTTACACCGCACATAGGCGAAATGAAAAGACTGTGCAAGGCACTCGACCTGCCTTATGATTCACGGGAAGATTGTGTAGAGTCTGCTCGGACTTTGGCCACAGAAATGCAGCTCTATATTGTACTGAAAAGCCATCATACTCAAATCTTCACGCCCACGGGAAAAGGGTATATAAATCTGGCTCAGGGCAACTCCGGAATGGCTACCGCCGGCAGCGGTGACGTTTTGGCCGGTATTATCGGGGGACTGTTGGCGCAAGGGTATCTTCCGGAAGAGGCTGCTGTGTTGGGGGTGTTTCTCCACGCCACTGCAGGAGATTATGCCGCTCGTGCTTTGGGACAACATAGTTTGTTGGCTTCGGACATCATTGACTATCTACCTCAGGCTTTTCTTTCGCTGCTTCCTTCTCCCGATGTGTCAACCGAAAATTTAGAAAAGATTTAATGTCGGGCTAAAGACCTGTATTTTTACTGTTTACTCCTTATTTGCTTATTGTCTTATGAACATCTTACAATCATTTTTCTCTTTAGCTTTCTTCTTTGCATCTTTCTTGAGTGCGTTGCACTGTGAGGCGCAAACAGAAGTGACGCCTTATCGTCCAGGTCTTACAACAGAAGGAATTACCTACTTCCTACCTACAACCGGATTGCACTTTGTGGTGCGTGCTCATCGCACTGTTTATCAACCAGGTACTTATGCCGCATTTGCAGAACGCTTCTTGGAGGTAGACAACGTAGAGCAGTTACCTACAGAGACTTGGACGCTCACAGATATTGATGTTGAGCCTTTTGGAGTGGCTAATCGCAATCAGGCTTATACCATCAAACTTCATCCGAAGACCTCTGCTCCTTTGGTTTCGTTGGCCCCGGATGGGTGTTTGCTCGCTGTTAATACGCCGGCGCCTGCTGTCCCTGCACTCACGCAGCCTTCTGTGACTAAGAATACACAAACGACTGTTTCGCGCTCTGTCAAGACGCAGGAAATGCTTCGCGCCGGCAATCTTAGAACTAAGGCTGAACTGGCAGCACAAGAAATTTATGACATTCGTGAGAATCGTAATCTACTCATTAAGGGACAAGCGGAGTTTAACCCAAAAGATGGGGAACAACTGCGCCTGATGCTCGAAAAACTCGACCAACAGGAGGCTGCACTCACTGCCATGTTTGTGGGCACGACATCGGAGGACGACCATGTGTTTACTTTTGATTATATACCTGAGAAGGATGTTGAGGCAGAAGAGGTATTCCGTTTCTCGCGCCACATCGGCCTTGTAGAACGGGATGATTTGGCGGGGAATCCTATTTATGTGGAGGTAAAAAATCAAAACTCTCTCCCTGAAGAGATTATCGACCCTAAGGTGGAGAAGAAGAAACCGACCGATGACCTTCGTTATTGCAATCCCGGCACAGCGCGTATTCGTCTCTTTTCTACCGAACGAACTTTCGTTGACCAAATGCTACCTCTTGCTCAATTGGGCCGTATTGAACACTTAGGTGGGGCACTATTCAATAAAAAGTTCAGCACGCGTGTACTCCTATCCCCCACTACAGGGCGTGTCGAAAAACTCGATCTTGAAAATCTCGAACAATAATCTACGCTTTCACTTAGAAAAATGAGGGCGTATCAAAACGATTTTCAAGAAAATGCCTGTCTATTGATAGCACTTACTTGGTATTGGGTATTGTCCGAAAAATTTACACACTTTTTCGGACAATGTCTAATTTTTGAAAAAGAAAGCCCGAAATCCTATTCTAAAGGACTTCGGGCTGGTATGTTGTGCCGTTTTGAAGTTTATCGGACAGCAATAACATCAAAGCAACTTGACTATAAGAATTCCTGCCAACTCTTGATTTCAAGGTCTTCAATTCGAGTAGTGGTGAAGGCATAAATGAATGCTGACGCCAAGCGTGCATTGGTGAGTAGGGGGATGTTAAGATCAATAGCAGCACGACGAATTTTATAGCCATTGGTCAACTCACCTGTCGAGAAGTTTTTGTGAATATTGACCACCATATCAATTTTCTTGGTATGGAGTAAATCAAGGGCACGAGGTAACTCTGCTTCGGGGCTCTCTGGCGTAAGGTGTTCTACTTCACTCGGCCAAAGTACGCGTTGTGAGGGGATATCGTTGTCAGCTAGATAGCTGTTAGTGCCTGCCGTAGCGTAGAGGTGAAATCCATGTTGGTGCAGTAACCGAGCGGCTTCAAGCATATCCGCCTTGTTTTTTCCACTTCCCGTAGAGAGTAAGATATTCTTTTTCGGAATACGGAGACCTACAGAGAGCAAACTTTTGAGAAGAGCAGAGTTGGCATTTTCCCCCAAACATCCCACTTCGCCGGTCGAAGCCATATCTACCCCTAAAACAGGATCGGCCTTTTGCAGACGGTTGAAAGAGAATTGAGAGGCTTTGATACCTACATAGTCAAGGTCGAAGAGTGATTTTGAAGGCTTTTCAACGGGAAGTCCAAGCATGATGCGGGTGGCAAGTTCGATGAGATTTATCTTCAATACTTTGCTCACAAAGGGGAAAGAGCGTGAAGCACGAAGATTGCACTCAATGACTTTGATATCATTTTCACGGGCAAGGAATTGGATATTAAATGGCCCAGAAATATTGAGTTCTTTGGCAATTTGTTTGGAAATTTTCTTGATGCGACGTGCTGTTTCGACATAGAGTTTCTGTGGTGGGAACTGGATGGTGGCATCACCAGAGTGAACGCCGGCAAATTCTACGTGTTCGGAGATGGCATAGGCAATAATTTCACCATCTTTGGCGACAGCATCCATTTCAACCTCTTTGGCATGTTGGAGGAACTGCGATACCACTACGGGGTGTTTTTTGCTCACATTGGCAGCCATTGTGAGGAAGCGCTCGAGGTCTTCTTGGTTGTGGCAAACATTCATTGCAGCCCCTGATAAAACGTAAGAAGGACGAACAAGGACAGGAAAACCGACCTCAGAGATAAAGGTATTAATATCGTCCATTGAGGTAAGGGCACTCCACGCTGGTTGATCCACTCCAATGCGTCCGAGCATTGCAGAAAACTTCTCGCGATCTTCTGCATTGTCAATATATTTGGCTTGTGTGCCGAGGATGGGCACACGATGCTCATCAAGACGTAGAGCAAGGTTATTGGGGATTTGTCCTCCTGTACTTACTACTACACCATAGGGAAGTTCGAGATCAAGAATATCAAGTACGCGTTCGAAAGTGAGCTCATCGAAATAGAGACGATCGCACATGTCATAGTCAGTCGATACGGTCTCGGGATTGTAGTTAATCATTACCGAACGATAGCCTTCTTTTCGAATGGTGTTAAGGGCTTGCACACCACACCAATCGAACTCGACCGACGAACCTATTCGATAGGCACCGGAACCCAGAACCACGACTGATCGCTTGTCTTTCTCAAAAGTAATGTCGTGAGCCACTCCACTATATGTAAGATATAAGTAGTTGGTTTGTGCGGGATATTCAGCAGCAAGAGTATCGATTTGTTTCACGTAGGGTACGATACCTGCACGTTTACGTACTTCGCGTACTAAGATTTGTGCCTTTTCCATTTCCATCTCTTTCTCCATACCGAGAGCACGAGCAATTTGGAAATCAGTAAAGCCCAACCGCTTAGCCTTGAGCATCAATTCCCTGTCAAGAACGTTGATGTTCCCACATTTTTTGAGTTCACTATTGGTTTGGTAAATGTAGAGGAGTTTATCAAGAAACCATCGATCGATTTTTGTCAATTCGTGGATTTGATCAACAGTATATCCGGCAAAGAAAGCTTTTTCGATAACAAAGATACGTTTATCCGTTGGAGCTTTGAGGGAAGCTTCAATATCATCTATCTTCAACTCTTTGTTGCCAACAAAGCCATGCATACCTTGACCAATCATGCGCAATCCTTTTTGGATAACTTCCTCAAAGGTACGTCCGATGGCCATCACTTCGCCTACCGACTTCATGGAACTTCCCAACTCGCGATCGACTCCACGGAACTTTCCTAAATCCCAGCGTGGAATCTTGCAAACGACATAGTCAAGTGCTGGTTCAAAGAATGCAGAGGTGGTCTTCGTAACCGAGTTTTTCAAATCGAACAAACCATAGCCTAATCCCAACTTGGCTGCGACAAATGCGAGAGGATAGCCTGTAGCTTTAGAGGCTAAGGCAGAGCTTCGGCTCAAACGTGCATTGACTTCGATGACACGATAATCTTCACTTTCAGGATCGAAAGCGTATTGTACGTTGCATTCGCCCACGATTCCGACATGACGTACAATACGAATAGCGAGTTCACGCAGTTTGTGGTACTCGTTATTAGTGAGCGTTTGTGAAGGGGCTATGACTATCGATTCTCCCGTATGAATACCTAGGGGGTCGAAGTTTTCCATGTTACACACCGTGATGCAGTTGTCGAAGCGGTCGCGCACGACCTCATACTCCACTTCTTTCCACCCTTTCAAACTCTTCTCAACGAGAACTTGCGGAGAAAAGGAGAATGCTTTTTCGGCAAGACGATCCAGTTCTTCTTCATTGTCGCAGAATCCTGAACCGAGTCCCCCCAAAGCATAAGCTGCACGGATAATGACAGGATATCCCAAAGTCTTGGCTGCTCGACGTGCATCTTCAATGTTCTCTACAGCTTCGCTCTTAATCGTTTTCACGTTAATCTCATCGAGTTTTTTGACGAAAAGCTCGCGGTCCTCAGTATCCATAATCGCTTGTACGGGGGTACCGAGGACGGTGAGATTATAGCGTTCCAACACGCCACTACGATAAAGTTCTACGCCACAATTGAGAGCTGTCTGTCCACCAAAAGCAAGCATAATGCCTT
The DNA here is from genome assembly GCA_963544845.1 of uncultured Alloprevotella sp. Lineage (GTDB taxonomy): Bacteria > Bacteroidota > Bacteroidia > Bacteroidales > Bacteroidaceae > Alloprevotella. Next base: position 21,882 of record CAUUGL010000016.1, on the reverse strand, counting down.
GTGGACGTTCTTTCTCAATGACGCGCTCAATAAAGTAGGGCGTAACGGGGAGAAAGTAGATTTTATCAGCCACCCCTTCTGAAGTTTGCACAGTTGCAATATTGGGGTTAATGAGAATGGTCTCTATACCTTCCTCTTTTAAGGCCTTTAGTGCCTGACTTCCAGAGTAGTCAAACTCCCCAGCTTCACCGATTTTGAGAGCACCGGAACCGAGCAGGAGTACTTTTTTGATGTTTGAGTCAATCATGATAGTAATTGCTTATTTGAGGAGGTTTACGAAATCATCGAAAAGAAATTCTGTGTCTACGGGACCACTGCTGGCTTCCGGGTGAAATTGTGCAGAAAACCAAGGGTGGGCTTTATGGCGAATGCCTTCATTGGAACCATCATTCATATTTACAAAGTAAGGTTCCCACCCCTCGGCGAGAGTATCGGTATTCACAGCATACCCATGATTCTGAGAAGTGATAAAGCATCGGTTTGTGCCCACCATACGTACAGGTTGGTTGTGGGAGCGGTGTCCATATTTGAGCTTATAGGTAGTGGCTCCTGCGGCTTTTGCGAGCAGTTGATTGCCCATACAGATGCCCATGCAAGGACGTACGTTGGGTGAGGCAAGGAAGGTGCGGATATGCTCAACCGTTTCTACACAAAGGTCAGGATCACCAGGGCCATTAGCTAAGAAAAGTCCATCGAATTCGAGGGTGTTGAAATCGTAATTCCAAGGCACACGAATGACTTCCACCCCACGATTAACTAAGCAGCGGATGATGTTGTGTTTAACACCACAATCTACCAATACGATCTTCTTGGGGAGGGAGGAAGCATTTTTCGGAGCATAACGAATGATATCTTTACAACTCACCTCGGCTACAAAATTGACTCCTTCATATTGTGCGTCTGGTATATTGTCAGGTTCATCATCAAAGATGATTTTCCCCATCATAACGCCATGCTCACGAAGCACTTTAGTCAACTGTCGAGTGTCAACTCCTGTAATACCAGGGATTTTCTCTCGCTTGAGCCATTCGGACAGACTTTCTTTGGCATTCCAGTGTGAGTGATTTTCACTATAGTCACTTACGATGATGGCACGAGCGTAAATCTTATCGCTCTCCATAAAAGTGGCAAGATTATTGTCTTCTATACTGAAAGCAGGTACACCATAATTCCCAACAAGAGGATAGGTGAGTGTCATCAGTTGTCCTGCATAGGACGGATCCGTGAGACTTTCGGGATAACCTGTCATTGCTGTGTTGAAAACGACTTCACCTGCAACGGGCTTTTCATAGCCAAAACTTGTGCCGTGAAAACGAATACCATCGCTGAGTAAGAGAGTTACTTTTCGCATGATTGTGATATTGAATGTTCGGAAAGACTTATTGTTGTTCCATATAGCGGATGAATGCGTCATTTACACATTTGTTACCGCCTGGGGTGGGGTAGTGTCCACTGAAATACCAGTCACCGGGGGAAGTCGGACATGCCTTATGGAGTCCTTCTAAACTGAGATAGACGAAATGAATTTCGGTGGTAACACCTTCAGGCCGCAGTAACTCCACCATTTTCTGGTTGATTTCATCAACAGAGAATGGGGCATAGAGCTCGGTGACGTAATTGACAATCTGCTCTTTAGGTAGGTGTTCCTGAGCTTTGCAGCGGCGATAGATGTCTTCGAGAACTGCACAAGTGCCACGTTCTTTGTGCAAAGCAATAGCAGCGCGGAAGGCAATAAATTCGTCCATATTGGTCATGTCGATACCATAATAGTCTGGATAGCGAACTTGGGGAGAACTGCTGACAATCACGATGCGCTTGGGATGTAACCTATCCATGATACGGAGAATACTTTCGCGCAAGGTAGTGCCCCTCACAATACTGTCATCGATAATCACCAGGTTGTCTTTTCCAGGACGCAGGCTGTCATAAGTAATATCGTAGACATGAGCCGCAAGATCGTTGCGGGAGTTACCTTCTGCAATGAAGGTGCGCATTTTGATGTCTTTCCATGCTACTTTTTCTGTGCGGATACGATGGGAAAGAATCTTTTCAATTTGAGCATTCATTTCTTCTTCTCCTTCTCCTTGCAGAGAAGTAGTAAGGGCTACAATTTCTTTTGTTTTCTTCTTGTTGAGATAATCATCAAACCCTTGTACCATACCATAATAGGCTGCTTCCGCAGTGTTGGGTATGTAGGAAAAAACAGTATCTTCAACTTCATTGTTGATTACCTTCAGAATATCCGGAACCAACTGGCGTCCCATCTCTTTGCGTTCGCGATAGATGTCGCAGTCAGATCCACGGCTGAAATAGACACGCTCGAAAGAACAAGATTGATGTTGTTGAGCGGGGAGGATTTGCACAATACGCAATTCGCCCGTATGACTGGTGATGAGTGCTTCTCCTGGTTGTAACTCCTTGACCTCATCACTTTCTAAATCAAAGGTGGTTTGAAGAACTGGTCGTTCGCTGGCAACCGCAAAGACTTCATCGTTTTTATACCAGTAGGCAGGACGAATTCCCCAAGGGTCACGTAAAGTGAAAGTTTCTCCACTGCCAGTAATACCACAAATGCAGTAACCGCCATCCCAAATAGAGGCTGCTTCTCGTAAAATGTTGGCCACGTCTATATGTTCTTCAATATAGCGAGTGATGTCACGATCTTGCAAACCTTTGACTTCCGCTTCTGCGAATCGGCGTTCTGCCTCACGATCAAGGCGATGACCAAGCTGCTCCAATAATAGATAGGTATCACTCAACATACGTGGATGCTGCCCCTTGACTGCTATATTGTCAAAAATCTCTTGTACATTGGTCATGTTGAAATTGGCACATATACAGAGATTTTTGGCACGCCAATTGTTCCGACGTAGAAATGGATGGACATAGGAAAGGCCACGCTTACCGGTAGTAGAATATCGGAGGTGGCCCATATAGATTTCTCCCACAAAGGGAATGTTCTTGCTGGCAAAGTCAACGTCAGCAAGTTCTGTTGGCGAGTAGTTGGCCAACTTATTATGAACAGTAGAAAAAATTTCTTGAATAGCAGTATTGCCGATGGCACGTTCACGGAAGAAGTATTCTTCTCCAGGCTCAGCACCCAATTTTAATGCTGCCAACCCGGCACCTTCTTGGCCACGATTGTGTTGTTTTTCCATCATAAGGTAGAGCTTGTTGAGCCCATACATCCATGTTCCGTAGCGCTGTTGATAGTAAGCCATCGGTTTGAGCAATCGCACCATTGCGATGCCGCATTCATGTTTCAGCTGTTCCATTGTGAGTCGGTTGAGAATGATAGTGCAAAAGTAGTAATTATTTTCGACTTCCGAGGTATGTCGAGACTTTAGAAATATACTTGTTCTTCAAAAAAAGTGCCCTCCGAAGCAACATTCGTGATAAATACAAAATGCTTGCTTCGGAGGGAGTTTTACTAATGGTGGTGATGCCCACAACGATTTGCACTATTTACTGTGTAACCAGTTTGAGTATCTAAAAACTTACCTTTATTTTTGAGGAAAGTAATAATAGCCTGTGGAGACATTCCTTCTACACTACAAGTGTGGAAAGTGGCATCCTCGCCAAATTTTTGAGTGATGGCTTGCAATAAAGTGGCATCGGTATAGTTGTTACCTTCCATCATATCAAGAATTGCATGTGCGTGAAAATCCATATTTTGAGATTAAATGTTGAGGAGTTTGCGTAAAAAATCCTTTAGGGATAGAAATCCAGTGTCTTTATGTTCAAAAATAAATTACCTCAGACGCATTTTTCTCCGTCTCTGAGTCCTGTAAAACTACTCGTTAGGTAAAAATAAAATTGTAAAATCTCTCCACAGATGAATATCTGTATTACTCTCTCTTAGGGAAATAGAGATGGCGATGAAATCTTCTAAGGACTTAGAAATAGAGACGCCATGGAATAGCCAAGAGAATGAGAGTAAGCAAATAGATGGTAGTGATATTGTCTTGTAGAGGAGCGTAGTAACGATGTTGATGAGAATGTGGAAAAACACCACAATAACAACGATAGGCCAGTGTACCAATCAATATTCCAAACAAGAAGCCTACTAATAAATCACCAAAATAATGGACACCAAGGTAAATGCGTGTCCAGCAATTAAGGAGAACCCAAGTGTAGAGAGTAAACGTTGTACGAAGGTTTCGGAACAGCAAAGCCAAAAAGGTGGCTAGTGTTGCTGTATTCGCTGCATGAGAGGAAAAGAAGCCATAAAGTCCACCTCGATATCCGTTGACAATATCTACCCATTGAGCAATGTAAGGATTATGAGTGGGACGCCATCTCGCAATCCAAGGTTTGAAGAGAGAGGAGGCAACCTGATCGGCAATCAGCACACACACAAGTAGAAGGGCAATCAAAAAAACGAAGTGGCGTAAATCGTGCTCACGAAATAGAGTGTAAAGAATGACAAGGAAAAGAGGCAACCAAACCCAAGTTTGAGTCGCGTTCCAAGCAATGCCATCCAAATAAAGTGAGTGGCTTCCGTTGAAGAAAAGAGTAATGTGCTGATCCATAATTGACAGAAGGACTACGGTAAATCGTATGGGAGAAAAGTGTAACCTTCTCCGTTTTTTATGAGACTCCTTCCGTGATTATTGCATAGAACCACCTACAATGTCAAGAAGTTCGGCTGTAATAGCCTGCTGACGGGTCTTATTATATTGAAGTGTTAGGTCACGCAGCAAATCATCAGCATTGTCTGTTGCTACCTGCATGGCAATGACACGTGCCGCATGTTCGGAAGCCAAACTGTCGAGCATTGCCGAAAACAACTTGAGATGTAGGGCTTGAGGTATGAGCTTCTCTATGAGTACTATTGGAGAAGGCTCAACAATAAAGTTGGTGGTAAGTGTAGAGGAAGATGTGGAGAGCAGATTGATGGGCAAGAACTGTTCCGTAGTTAGAATCTGTGAACCTGCGCTCTTGAAATGGTGATAGAGTATTTCTACCCGATCTATTTCTCCCTTCGCAAACATCTCCATAATTTCTGCAGACAGTTCGGCTATAGGCCCATATTGAGGGTGTTCTAAGAGAATAGAGTAATCCTTGTCTATAGGTAAGCCCATTTTCTGTGCTGCTTCAGTGACCTTTCGCCCAATAGGATAGAGATGTTTAATTTCTACATTTTTTGCTTGATAACTTTCTACCGTGCGACACAGTTGTTTAATGATATTCCCGTTGAAACCTCCACACAAACTGCTGTTGGATGAGAAAACAATTAAGGCAACTCGTTCTATGGGACGACAAACAGCATAAGGAGAAGAAATCTCGTCTTCGAGAGCCCCCACGAAAGTAGACATCATTTCGTTGAGTTTACTTTCGTAAGGGCGCATTTGTTCAATGGCCTGCTGTGCGTGATGGAGTTTGGAGCTGGCTACCATTTTCATCGCACTAGTAATTTTGCGCGTGCTATTGACAGAGGCGATTCGAGTTTTAACTTCTTTGAGTGAGGCCATAATTACTTAGCGTATCCTTTGCAAGATAATCTAATAGAGATTATACTTGCAAAGGAAGTTTGTTGGATTGGCAAATTTATTTGTATTGACTCACGAGGTCATCAGTTATTTTTTTGAGCAGTTGCTCAACTTCTTCTGTAAGTTGGCCTTCAGTGAGCGGTCTCAAAACCTGATCATTGTAGGTGGCGCGTAGGATGTTGAGGAATTGTTCCTGAAACTCTCTCACCTTTTCGAGAGGAACGTCTGACAACAGACCTTTGGTCCCACAATAGAGAATTGCAATTTGCTCTCCAACGGGCATAGGACTGTATTGAGCTTGGATGAGGAGCTGATTATTTTTGCGTCCCCGATCAATGGTCATTGCTGTAACGGCATCCATATCACTGGAGAACTTGGCAAAGGCTTCCAGTTCACGATATTGTGCTTGGTCGATTTTGAGTGTACCAGCTACCTTCTTCATTGATTTAATCTGTGCCGAACCACCTACACGAGATACTGAAATACCCACATCAATTGCTGGACGAAAACCTTGGTTGAAGAGGTTGGTATCAAGATAAATTTGACCATCTGTAATTGAAATTACATTGGTAGGGATATAAGCAGAAACGTCTCCAGCCTGTGTCTCAATGATGGGGAGCGCTGTGAGAGACCCCCCTCCTTTTACTTGTCCTTTGAGGGATTCTGGCAGATCGTTCATCCGCTCTGCAACCTCTTGTTGGTTGTTGATTTTCGCCGCACGCTCCAAAAGACGTGAGTGGAGATAGAACACATCTCCGGGATAAGCCTCACGACCAGATGGGCGACGTAAGATGAGCGAAACTTCACGATAGGCAACAGCCTGTTTAGAGAGGTCGTCATAAACCACTAAAGCATGCTTGCCACGATCGCGGAAGTACTCGCCGATAGCAGCCCCAGCCATCGGTGCATAGTATTGAAGGGCAGCACTTTCAGAGGCTGTGGCGGAAACGATAATGGTATAGTCCATTGCCCCCTTCTCTTTGAGCGTATTGACGATATTAGCAACAGTAGAAGCTTTTTGACCAATCGCTACATAAATGCAGTAAACTGGATCACCGGCTTCATAACATTGACGTTGATTGATAATCGTATCAATCGCGATAGCTGTTTTTCCCGTTTGGCGGTCGCCAATAATCAGTTCGCGTTGGCCTCGGCCAATAGGAATCATCGAGTCTACGCTTTTAAGACCTGTTGCTAAGGATTGAGTAACAGGTTGGCGGTAAATCACACCAGGCGCTTTGCGGTCAAGAGGCATCAGAAATTTCTCACCCACAATTTCTCCAGCACCATCTAACGGCTGACCGAGTGGATTGATTACACGCCCGAGCATGTTCTCGTTGACCATGATAGAGGCAACACGACCTGTACGCTTGACGGTTTGGCCTTCCTTAATACCTTCGGAAGAACCGAGCAGTACTGCGCCAACATTATCCTCTTCGAGGTTCATCGCTACGGCCATAATGCCATTTTCGAACTCTAGAAGCTCATTTTCGGTCACTTTTGTGAGACCATAGATACGTGCCACACCATCACCGACTGAGAGGACGACGCCTACTTCTTCAAATTTCACATCGGTTGCTAAGTCTTTCAGCTGCTGTAATAGTACTTCTGAGACTTCGCCAGGCTTGATATTATTAGGCATAATTGTTTCTTACTTTGTGGGGGATTACTTCAATTTACGACGTAGGTGTGCAAACTGTCCACGCAAACTTGCATCCATACGATAATCATCGTATTCGAGAACAAAGCCGGCTTGTATAACAGGATTTACTTTCACTTTGATATGCACATCGCTATTGGTGCGCTTTTTGAGCAAAGTTTGTATGCGGTTTTTAATCTCTGTAGAGATAGGGGTAGCTACTGTCAAATGAGCACTGACAATTTTTTTCTCTATTTCATAGCGATGCTGGAAAGCAGTTGCAATAAAATGGAAAAGATGGGTACGTTTTTTGTAGACTACGAGTTCTACAAAACGTGCAGTGCTTTTGGAAACGCTTTGCATTCCCTTTGTAGTAGCGGCAGCACAAAGAATCTCTATCTTTCGTTGTTCAGAAAGAATGGGACTATTAAGTGTAGAGATTATTTGATGCGTTGATCGAAAGTTTTGATCGAGTTGTTGCATCTCAGCATACACTTGTGCCTCTTCTTGATTGTCTGAAGCAAATCGGAGTAACGCTTTGGCGTATCTTGATGCTACGATACCTATATCCATTGTGCCTATTTACAGAGGTGAATTTATTTTTCTACGTCATCCAAAATGCCGTTGATGAAAGATTCTTGTGCGTTGTCTTTTTCAATTTTTTGACGTATAATCTTTTCAGCAATTTGAATGGACAAATCGGCTACTTGCGAGCGTATGTCTTGCAAGGCATTCGCCTTTTCTACTTGAATTTGAGCTTTTGCTTCTTCAAGGATTTTGGCGCCTTCTAGTTCAGCTTTTGATTTCGCTTCCTTGACGATAGCCTCACGAGTTGCCACAGCCTCCTTCAAAATCTCGGCTTGTTTCTCGCGAGCTTCGCGGAGGACTCTTTCGCTCTCCGACTGTATACCTGCTAACTTTTCATTGGCTGCTCGTGCACTTCTTAAGCTTTCATCTATAAACTTCTTCCGTTCTTCGACCATACCGGTAATGGCTGGAAAACCGAATTTAGACAAGATAATGAAAACAATAATAAACGCTACGAGCATCCAAAATAACAGACCGAAGTCGGGAGTGAGAATTGAAGGCAAGTTCAAAGACTCCATATTTGGATGTTTGTGAGTTGAATCTTATTGAGCTTATTTGATAAGGAATGCACAAGCTGCTACAGCAAAGAGAGCAACACCTTCTACCAAAGCGGCAACGATAATCATGTTCGTCATAATTTTGCTGGCAGCTTCAGGCTGACGAGCAATAGCATCCATAGCGGAACTACCAATTTTTCCGATACCGAGACCGGCACCAATTGTGGCAAGACCAGCACCAAGTGCCATACCAAGCTGAGCAAAACCTGTTGAAGCGGCTTCTAAAAGAGGTAACATCATAGTTGTAATTGTTTGATTGATTATTATTTTAATTTGTTATTTGCTAACATTATTGTTTATTTACTCCTCATGGTGTTCAGGAAGAGATAAACCTATAAAGACAGAAGAGAGTAAGGTAAATACATAGGCTTGAAGAAACGCGACGAGAAGTTCTAAACAATTCAAGAAGACCATAAGTAGTGCACTAAAAATCGTAAAGATAGATCCCATGGTCGCACTAATCCGCCAAGTCATAAAGATGACAAAGGTAAAAGATAAGATAATGGCATGCCCCGCCATCATATTGGCAAAGAGACGTATCATTAGAGCGAAAGGCTTTGTAAAGATGCCAAACACCTCTATAAGTGGCATAACGGGAGGTATTTTCAACCACAATGGTACATTAGGCCAAAGAATCTCTTTCCAGTATTCTTTATTACCAAAAAGGTTTACTAAGAGCATTGTACCTACAGCCAAGAATAGAGTAATGTTGATGTTTCCAGTCACATTAGCTCCTCCTGGGAAAATAGGAATTAAACCCAATAGATTGTTGGTGAATATGAAGAAAAAAACGGTGAGTAAATAGGGTGCATAGCGCTTGTAATGCTTTTCACCTATTGATGATTTAATGACGTCATTATTGATACTCATTACCAACATTTCCATCATTCCAACGAAGCCTTTAGGAGCATCGCTTTGGGCATCCCGTTTCTTATACCATCTTGCACAATAAAGAAATATAGCACAGAGAATAAGAACCACCAACCAAATTTCAACAACATTTTTTGTTATGGATAAATCCCAAGGGCGTTCGGAAGTACCGTCAGCCAAGCGCTCATAAATCTTATTGTGGTGGGTAGGGTCCAAAAAGAAACCTTGGTAATCTTTTCCATGTTCAGCCGCTTCATGTAAGCGTGTGCTGCTAAAGATATGCCACCCACTGTCTTTACCTCTAACAATAACAGGGAGAGGAATAGAAATATGTCGACCTTTCCAAGTCGTTATGTGCCAATCGTAAGAATCAGCCAAGTGTTCAAGTACAAACTCAGATACGTTAATCTCACTTCCTTCTTTATGCTGAGATGTAGCAAAAGAAGGAATCCCTCCCCCTAAAAACAATCCAATAAATAGAATGATTAGGTAGTTATTGAGACGAAGTCTGAGACGATGTTTCATTTGGATAAATCTTTTTTATGGCCTCTTTGTCGACACCATGTAGAGAAAAGTAAGGTGATGAAGTAGAATGTCAATACGTTGATGAACACAACCAAGAAGTCTACATTACTGTGAGCCCTAAAATAAAGTAAGAACCCCAAAGTCAATAGTAAACGAAAAAGAGAGAAACCTAAATTGACACCGATGAAATAAGAAGAGTCCTTAGATTTGAAATGCTCTGTTAATAACAACTCTACGATTGTAAATGTAAAGAAGAATACCGAAAGTAGCACTAATTGTAACGCCACTTGTGACAGTACAATGTTCGCCATACTGTGCTCAATCATCAATAGGGTAGGAGCTGTAATTAAGTAGAGTACAGCCAAAGTGAGGATGAGCTTGATTTGAGGTAACATAGGCTATGCAGTTTCTACACACAAAGTAACCTTATTCTCTTTAACTTCAACAAATCCTGTGGATATGTTGAGTTCGAAAGGAGTCCCGCCAGTGCAAACAATCCTTCCGGCTTCAAGAGAAGACAAAAGGGGGGCATGGTTTTTGAGAATTTCAAATCTCCCCTTTTCGCCAGGTACGAACACGGCTTCCACTTCCGCCTCAAAGAGCGTTCGCTCCGGAGAAACGATGGTTACGTGTAAATTTTCAAGCTGTGACATAGGGACTAAGCTTTTGCTACTGAAAGAAGTTTTTCACCTTTGGCGATAGCATCATCAATCGTACCGACATTGAGGAAGGCTTGCTCGGGCAAATGGTCAACTTCACCATCTAAGATCATATTGAAACCACGAATGACTTCTTCAATGGGTACCATTACACCTTTAACTCCAGTAAACTTCTCTGCAACTGTAAATGGTTGAGAAAGGAAGCGTTGCACACGACGTGCACGATTGACGGTGAGACGATCTTCATCCGACAATTCATCCATACCCAAAATGGCAATGATGTCTTGTAGTTCTTTGTATTTTTGCAGGATTTGCTTTACGCGTTGGGCGCAATTATAGTGATCCCAACCAATGACATTCGGGTCCAAAATACGAGAAGTAGAGTCAAGAGGGTCTACCGCTGGATAAATACCCAATTCAGTAATCTTACGGGAGAGTACTGTTGTAGCATCCAAGTGGGTAAAAGTTGTAGCAGGAGCTGGGTCGGTCAAGTCGTCTGCAGGCACATAAACAGCTTGAATGGAAGTAATAGAACCATTCTTTGTTGAGGTGATGCGCTCTTGCATCGCACCCATTTCCGAAGCTAATGTAGGTTGATATCCGACAGCAGAAGGCATACGCCCGAGTAGGGCAGAAACCTCAGATCCGGCTTGTGTAAAGCGGAAGATATTATCAATAAAAAACAGAATATCAGTAGATTTTCCACTCTGTGCTCCACTATCACGGAAGGATTCTGCAATGGAGAGTCCGGAGAGAGCTACAGAAGCACGAGCGCCAGGAGGTTCATTCATTTGGCCATACACCAAGGTTGCTTGACTTTTGGCTACTTCCTCATAATCAACTTTCGACAAGTCCCACTCTCCGCGTTCCATAGCCTCTGTAAAAGCATCGCCGTATTTAACAACGCCCGATTCAATCATTTCACGAAGAAGGTCGTTACCCTCACGAGTACGCTCACCCACACCAGCAAAAACGGAAAAACCATCATGCCCTTTAGCGATGTTGTTGATAAGTTCCATAATGAGGACAGTCTTACCTACACCAGCACCACCAAAAAGTCCGATTTTACCTCCCTTCATATAGGGCTCTAACAAGTCAATTACTTTAATGCCTGTGTAAAGTACCTCGCGACTTGTTTTCAAATCCTCAAATTTCGGAGCTTCACGATGAATGGGGAAAGGATTTTGTCCTTTATCCAAATCATGTAAGCCGTCAATGCTGTTGCCAATTACATTCAGCATACGCCCTTTGATTTGGTCACCAGTAGGCATTGAAATTGGTGCGCCAGTAGGTCGTACCTCCAACCCCCGTGCTAATCCGTCCGTGTTGTCCATGGCAACTGTGCGAACAGTATCTTCACCGATATGCTGTTGTACTTCAATGACAATCGTGCGTCCATCGGGATGCGTAACTTCAAGAGCATCATGAATGCGGGGAAGCACTTCTTCAGATGAGTGTCCTTCCGTTGAAAAACAAACATCGACAACAGGGCCGATGATTTGTGAGATCTGTCCAATGTTTTGGCTCATGGTCTTATAGGGCTGTTTTTTTAGATACTGAGTTCATCCAGAACTTTGATGAGTTGTGGATCCATTTTTTTGCGTTCTTGTACTGCTTCGATAAAGGGAACGTAAACGATTGTGTTATTGCGAATTCCGACCATCACATTTCGTTGTCCTTGAACCAACGCATTGACTGCACCCACTCCTACTCTCGAGGCGAGGATACGATCAAGAGCAGAGGGTTTTCCGCCACGTTGCAGATGTCCAAGGATTGAGACGCGAACATCAAATTCCGGATATTCTTTATTAACACGGTCGGCATAGTAGAGTGCGCCACATTTAGGGCTTTCGCTGACAATGACCATACAACTCTTCTTAGACTTACGGATGCCACGTTCCATAAACTCAATGAGTTGGTCTGCACCTGTTGAGTCTTCCGGAATAATAGCGGCTTCAGCACCTGCCGCAATGGCAGAGTACTGTGCCAAGAAACCGGCATCACGCCCCATTACTTCGATAAAGAAAATACGTTCATGAGAGTTGGCCGTATCACGAATTTTATCGACACAATCCATAATAGTGTTGAGGGTTGTGTCATAGCCAATAGTATTGTCGGTGCCATATAAATCGTTATCGATTGTGCCTGGCAATCCAATACATGGGAAATCGTATTCCTCGGCCAGCATCATAGCACCTGTTAACGAACCGTTACCACCAATAACAACTAAGGCGTCTATGCCTTCACTCTTTAGAATATCATAGGCGCGCTTACGCCCTTGAGGGGTCGTAAACTCTTTACAGCGTGCGGTGCGTAAAATCGTACCCCCTGTTTGGATGATACCTGAAACATCTTCGGTGGTAAAAGTCTTGATTTCTCCGTTCATGAGACCTTCGTAACCTCGATAAATCCCTTTTACTTTGAAACCATTGCAAATGGCACTACGTGTCACAGCACGAATGGCGGCATTCATACCTGGCGCATCTCCTCCAGAAGTAAGTACGCCAATGCATCTTATCTTTGCCATAAAATTATTATTGAGGAGCGGCAGACGGGGCTCGAACCCGCGACCCTGGGCTTGGGAAGCCCATGCTCTACCAACTGAGCTACTGCCGCAATGGTGAATTAGGAGGAAGAAGGAGGGCTTGATAAAATCCCTTTCTCTTTCCTCTGCAAAAGTAATACTTTTATTTCAATTCTCCTAAATTCTTCCCCTCTGTTTTATATGAAAGTGCTAAAAACGTAACAAAGAGTCGACAAACAAGTGCAAAGTTCGTAGAGAAAACCATGAAGCAGATTGAGGTGTGGCACAATCAAGTCGTTGATCTAAGTTAATAATAGGGATTATTGCTGTCCGGTAAAAGCTTTTCAAAAGATATCCTATCATCACTCTAAATTTTGGAATACCTTTTTTGTAGAAAGGAGCGGCGCGTGGCAAATGAAATCAGGGAGCGAAAATCCTCGCGCGCACGCGCGCACATTTCCTGCAAAATGTATTTTTTTCTTCACTTCCTTCATCAAATAAGCTATTCTCCTGTTTAACAGGGATTTACAGGTGAGGGTTTTTGTTTTTTTAATCCTTCGTTTTACAGACGTTTTTTCGCCACGGCATTGTTCCAAACTCATTCTTCGTTTGGGCATTGCTCGTCCGGCTGAACGAAATCGTTCACCGGAAGGGGTGATTTTTAGAGGATGGCCGAGGAGGTGAAGGAAGTGAAGGAAAAAAAAACAAGTGTGCTGTAGTGTATGCGCGCGTATGCGTGTATGCCGAGTGCGAGTATTTTCCTCAGAGGTAGTTTGATTTAGATAGGAGCTGAAAAAAACTATCTCTGAGGTAGATTGAGCAACCTCGTTCGGCGGGCGCTGAAATGTTAAAGTCGTGTTAAAGTCGGGGTTTCGTGGTAAGTTTGGCCGATGAGATGTCTATATATAAACAGGGGGCTTGCTTTGTGAAAAAGAAAGCATAAAGGCCTATTTTAACTTCAGGCTGTTTTTTTTGCGGTTTTGAAGTTTCCAGACAGCAATGAATAGGGATATATTCTGCTTCGTATGATTTGTGTGAGGCTATAGAACAGAATGATTGTGCTATAGAAAACTTCCCCTTTGTCTGAGAGATATTTTCGACAGACAAAGGGGAAGTTTGGGTAAAATGGAATATCAATCCCATGCAAAGAGTGGATAGTTGCACATCATAGCATTGACTTCCGCACGAACTTCGGCGATAACAAGATCATCTGTGTGGTGGTCAAGGACACGTTCAATCAACTCTGCAATTTTGATTACAAGATCTTCTTTCGCACCACGACTGGTGATGGCAGCAGTACCCAAACGGATACCCGAAGTTTTGAAAGCGCTACGACTGTCGAAAGGCACCATATTCTTATTGACGGTGATGTCTGCTGCTACGAGTGCATTTTCGGCTTCTTTACCCGTAAGTTCTGGATACTTCGATCGTAGGTCAACGAGCATAGAGTGGTTGTCTGTACCACCGGATACAATGTTAAATCCTCTCTGGATGAGAGCGTCAGCCAAAGTGGCAGCATTCTTTTTCACTTGTGACGCCCATTCCTTAAACTTTGGATCAAGAGCTTCACCGAAAGCAACTGCTTTGGCAGCAATGACATGTTCGAGTGGGCCACCTTGAATGCCGGGGAACACTGCACTATTCAGCAGCTGACTCATCATTTTAGTTTCCCCTTTAGGTGTTTTTAATCCCCATGGGTTTTCAAAGTCTTTACCCATCAAGATAATACCCCCTCGAGGACCGCGCAATGTCTTGTGAGTGGTAGAGGTGACGATATGAGCATATTTCACGGGGTTGTCGAGTAGTCCGGCGGCAATCAAGCCAGCAGGATGCGCCATGTCAATCATCAAGATAGCACCCACTTTATCTGCAATGGCACGCATACGAGCATAGTCCCATTCACGAGAATAAGCAGAACCCCCACCTACGATAAGTTTAGGCTTGTGTTCGAGAGCAAGTTGCTCCATTTCATCATAATCTACACGACCAGTTTCACGATTGAGGTTGTAGCCAACAGGATGATAAAGTATACCAGAAGTGTTTACCAGCGAACCATGGGATAGGTGACCACCATGATCAAGATTGAGTCCCATAAAAGTATCGCCGGCCTTCAAGCAGGCAAGGAATACGGCAGCATTGGCTTGTGCTCCCGAGTGAGGCTGAACATTAGCATAGGTTGCACCAAAAAGGCGACAGATACGATCGATTGCTATTTGTTCTACTTGGTCAACAATTTGACAACCTCCATAGTAACGCTTACCGGGATACCCTTCAGCATATTTATTTGTCAAAACAGATCCCATCGCACGCATTACTTGTTCACTGACAAAGTTTTCGCTGGCGATAAGTTCGACACCACGCATTTGGCGTTGTTTCTCGGCATCGATGAGGGTGAAGATTTCTTTTTCCATAATAATTTGAGATTTAGGGGATAGTCGAAAGAAGATTGGGCTATGATTGGAAGAAACAACTCCAGAGTAAATTCAATAAATGATAATATATTATCCGTTTTATTAAATTATACTCTGTTCAAACTCAACTAAAGTTCTTGTAGGATCCAACTATAGTAATTTAACCTGTGATAATTCTTGCTCTATTTCGCAGTAATGGCATTTGAGAATCTGCTTATCCACTCGGAAGTGAGTGGGCATAGGTTCATTATTGCAAATGCATTTAGGATTATTACAACGGACGATATTATGCAATTCCTTGGGTAGTACAACCGGGCGCTTCTCTACTACTTCATAATCTCGAATAATGCATAGTGTAACGTTGGGAGCAACCACGGAAAGTTGGTTGAGTTCTGCCTCAGAGAAGAAGCGGTTAGCTATCTTAATGATGCTTTTACGCTCCATTTGTTTGCTGTTGAGGTTATTACCAATAAAGATAGTGTCTTGTGTGTTCTCATCAATATGAAGTAGGCGAATGACTTCAAACAAACGTGTGGAGGGAATATGGTCTATGACAGTGCCATTTTCGATGGCAGCCACCATGAGGTGTTCGCGTTTCATAAGGTGTGGGAGATTAGGAGAGGATGGTTTTGTCACTACGTACCTCATTGAGAGTGATGCCTAATACATCACAAATAATAGCTTCACGTGCATAGAGGCCATTGGCCGCCTGCTGGAAATAATAGGCATAAGGAGTCTCATCAACGTCCTGCGCAATCTCATTGACGCGTGGAAGTGGGTGGAGGATACGCAGGTTGTTTTTAGCATGCGCCAACATCTCTTTACGTAAAATGTAAGTATCTTTTACCCGTTCGTACTCCATTAGATCAGAGAAACGTTCCCGTTGCACTCGTGTCATATAAAGAATATCTGCTCCTGCAATAACATCTTCATTGAAGTCTTCGTGCTCTACGAAATGTATATTGTGCTCGCGGCAATATTGTTTATACTCGTCGGGCATGGCCAGTTCGTGGGGAGCAATGAAGTGAAATGTGGGACTAAAATGGCGCATAGCCATAATGAGTGAATGGACGGTACGGCCATATTTAAGGTCGCCCACAAGGTAGATATTTAGGTGGTCGAGCGTACCTTGCGTTTGCAGAATGGTATATAAATCAAGGAGTGTTTGCGAAGGGTGTTGGTGTGCACCATCTCCTGCATTTACAATCGGCGTTTGGGTAAGTTCGCTCGCATAGAGAGCTGCCCCCTCCAAATAGTGACGCATTACGATGACATCACTATAGTTCGATACCATCATAATGGTATCTTTGAGCGTTTCTCCCTTTGTTGAAGAGGTTACTTTGGGGTCGGTAAACCCGATGACGCGTGCGCCGAGCCTGTTAGCTGCTGTTTCAAAAGATAGGCGCGTACGTGTGGAGGGCTCAAAGAATAAAGTCGCTATGATGCGGCCGTCTAAAATTTTACGATTAGGATGATTTTCAAATTCACGCGCCATTTCCATTAAATAAAGAATCTTTTCGCGTGAAAGGTTGGCGATACTTACCAAACTACGATTGTCTGACATAGTTTCAGATGGCTTTTGAGATTTGTTGAAAGCAAAATTACTGTTTTTTCTCGGTCATACAAAAAAATACCACAGAAAAGTCGTACTTGCTAAGTAAAACAACTTTTCTGTGGTATTTTTCAGGACGAAGCTCGAAGTTGACGAGCCATGGACTGTGCGGCACGACGGCCATCACCCATCGCAAGAATAACAGTGGCTCCCCCACGCACAATGTCACCGCCGGCAAATATGGTGGGCAGATTGCTGCGCATATTCTCATCCACAGCAATGGTATTTTTACGCCCTAACTCCAATCCGGCGATGGAGTGGGGAACAATAGGGTTGGGAGAAACCCCAATGCTCACCACCACTAAGTCACAATCCAAAGTTTTAGTGACTCCGGGAATTGGGACGGGGCTGCGACGACCGGAGGCATCTGGCTCACCTAACTCCATCTCTTGCAATACGACTTGCTTCACAGCTCCCGTTTCGTCGGCAATATACTCTATGGGATTGTGGAGGGTTAAGAAAGTCACCCCTTCCTCTTTCGCATGATGTATCTCTTCTAAACGAGCAGGCATTTCCTCTTCGCTACGACGATAGACAATGGTGGCTGTATCTGCCCCCAAACGCAGTGCAGTGCGCACTGAGTCCATCGCTGTATTACCGCCGCCCACCACCACTACATGCTTGCCGACATGAATGGGAGTGTCCATATCCGGATTGGAGGCATCCATCAGGTTACAGCGTGTGAGATATTCATTGCTTGAAAGAATACCATTGGCATTCTCTCCAGGAATCCCCATAAAGTTGGGCAACCCAGCACCACTGGCTACAAATATCCCTTCATAACCTTCGGCTTTCAGGTCGTCGATGCTGAGAGTCTTACCTATCACACAGTCTGTTATAAATTCTACACCTTGAGCCTCCAAAGTCTTAATCTCAGCCTCAACAATGCGATTGGGCAGACGGAATTCAGGAATACCATATTTCAGCACACCGCCCACTTCATGAAGTGCCTCAAATACCGTTACGGAAAAGCCTTCCTTAATCATCTCTCCGGCAAATGACAGCCCAGCAGGACCAGAACCAACTACTGCCACTTTATGGCGTTGTCCTAACTCTGTAGGTGATGTCTGCGCCATAGAATGATGGGCGGCGTGTGCCAAAGCATAATCAGCCGCAAAACGCTCTAAATGCCCGATAGCCACAGCTGGTTTTTGAGTTTTGAGATGAATGCAACGGCTTTCACACTGTTTCTCCTGAGGACATACACGGCCGCAAACGGCTGGTAGAGAAGAAGTCTCACGAAGGGTAGCTGCTGCTTCGAGAAAGTGGCCGGCTTCGATGTGTTTAATGAAGCGTGGGATGTCGATACCAACAGGACAGCCTTGCCGACATCCGGGATTGGCGCAGTCCAAACAACGTTGCGCTTCTTGCTGTGCCATCTGTACCGTAAGACCACGATTAACCTCACTACGCAGGAGGTGGGCACGTTGTTTTCCTTCAAGAGCAGGCATTTCCACTCGTGCTTGTGCCATTCTATCACGGGGCGATATGGCACTTCTCAGAGCCTTTCTCCAAGCAGCATTACGATCGGCACTATTCAAATCTGTTTCAGTGCCTTCAATCATCACTTGTGGCTCGGTCGGTATATTTTCCTGCTGTGTTTCAGGAACCGTTTCATGCTTCCCATGCTGTTGTAGAGCTTCAGTTTCCTCTTGTTTGAAAGCGCCCATACGTTTTAACATCTCATCAAAATCCACAGCATGACCATCAAATTCGGGGCCATCCACACATACAAACTTAGTTACTCCACCCACATTGATGCGACAGGCACCGCACATGCCTGTACCGTCTACCATGATGGTATTGAGCGACACTTCTGTTGGAATATTATACTTTTTAGTAGTCAAGCAGCAGAACTTCATCATAATAGCCGGACCAATGGCGAAACACTTGTCTACCTTCTCGCGTTGGATAACTTCTTCGATGCCTTGTGTCACCAAACCTTTTTGGCCATAGCTGCCATCATCGGTCATAATGAGGGTATCATCGCTGGAGGCACGCATTTCTTTTTCGAGAATAATCAAGTCTTTGCTGCGCCCTGCCAAAATCGTGATAACGCGATTGCCGGCTGCTTTCAGCGCGCGTACAATGGGCAGCATAGGAGCAACTCCTACACCGCCACCGGCACATACCACAGTTCCGAAATTTTCAATGTGTGTCGCACGTCCCAAAGGCCCCACCACATCACGAATACTATCGCCGGCGTTTAATGCACACAGGCGCTGCGTTCCACGTCCGATACTTTGTACCACCAAAGTGATAGTTCCCCGTTGTGGATCACTATCAGCGATGGTCAGAGGGATACGCTCACCGCGCTCATCAACACGTAGGATGATGAAGTGACCAGCCTTGCGAGCACGAGCAATCAGTGGGGCTTCTACAACGAACTTAAACACTTTTTCGGAGAACTGCTCCTTACTAAGAATTTTGTTCATAATACAATTTAAGGAAAACGGTGAATTAAGTGACAGAATCGTCTCTACAGGAAGCATATAATACTTCGATTTCAAGATTTATGCCGAGTAGTCAGAGCAAGAATTTCAATATGCAAAAATAAGTGTTCGTAGGGAGAATAGCAAAGAAAAGAACGTTTTTTATCACTCCAAATGTCGTATAAACCTAAAATAATGGCTAAACGTAGTGGAATTTTGGCGTGGTACGATGCACCAGTTACTAATGCCGTGCAGGAGGGTATTAATAATAAAATCAAGGTGATGAAAAGGAGAGCATATGGATATAGAGATGAACAGTATTTTAAGCTTTTTTTAATGGAACTCAAGGATAATACCAACGCAATTCAAGGATGAACCCGATATTACATTTGCAAGGATACCAAAGAGTGATTATTCATTAAGCAACTCCTATCGACTTTACCTCTAATTCCAGGAATATGCCCCATTTGTGTATATTGCCACATTATATAGTCCACCTCTTCTTGAAGAATGGGCGCCTCTGCTTGGTATTTAGCAATCATCCAGTGATACCCTTTAAACTTCCCTACAAGATATTTATTATAAAAATTCTGATAAGTGTACAACATAGGTTTTACCCCATAGAACGCCGTAATCTTCTCAATGAAGTTCGATAAATCTGTAACAAATCGTTCGGGAGCAACTCCATTGGTTGTTTCGATATCAATGATTGGTACAAGATCTTGGTCAATCTTTCGCACAACGGAGGTCATATTCATCACTTGTTCATCTACTCCGATATGGGCACGATAGAAATGATAACTCCCTACACTCAATCCGACACGGCGGGCTTCGGAAATATTGGTGTAATAATAAGGGTCAACAAGTCTTGCTCCCTCAGTAGCTTTGATGTAAACGTAACTAATCTCAGCTTCAGCAGCAACAATATCCCAATCAATCACACCTTGATAACGACTAACATCGATACCTTCTCTAAACCTTGTATTCAGCTTCGGTGTTTTGGAGCAAATAATGGGAGCGATGTGACTTTCTCGTATCTCTTTCGACTTCCTTGGTAAGACATCAGGTTGATTGTTTCGTTCGCGTTCTGCCAGTGAAAGCAATCGATGGGCTTTCACCTTGTCACTATTGGCTTCAACGTGAAGGCTCATAGGGGGAAGCCATAGCGAAATAAGAAAAAAATATGGAGCATAACGCATCATAATAGTAAAATTAGTATTGCTCAGACTCATTAGGGAAACTACCGCTTTTCACATCGGACACATAATTTCCAATCGCATCAGTCATAATACTATGCAAGTCGGCATATCGACGTAGAAATTTGGGAGAAAATCCTTTGTTCTTTCCCAACATATCGTCTATCACCAGCACTTGCCCATCAGAACTACCAGCTCCGATACCAATGACAGGGATATGAAGGTTTTGACAGACTTTCGCATTTAATGCAGCTGGTATCTTCTCAGTCACCAGAGCAAAACAGCCAACCTCTTCTAAAGCTTTAGCATCATTCAGTAACTTTTGAGCTTCTGCTTCTTCCCTGGCTCTTACTGCATAAGTTCCAAACCTGTTAATACTTTGTGGCGTTAGCCCCAAATGTCCCATCACAGGTATCCCTGCTTCGAGAATGGCGCGCACGGTGTTGAGAATTTCCACTCCTCCCTCTAATTTCAAGGCATCTGCTCCTGTTTCTTGCATAATTCGAATGGCATTGCGCACCCCTTCTGTAGGACTCACTTGATAAGTGCCAAACGGCATATCACATACCACCAGCGCCCGATTCACTCCACGCACAACTGAACGTGCATGATAAATCATCTGATCAAGTGTAATAGGAAGAGTAGTGAGATTGCCCGCCATGACATTTGAAGCACTATCTCCCACCAAAATGCAGTCTACTCCTGCTGCATCAACAATGGTTGCAGTGGTATAATCGTAAGCTGTGAGCATGGCAATCTTTTGGTTTTGCTGCTTCATTGTCAAAAGACGAGTTGTCGTGACTTTACGGGTATCTTCTATTAAATACGTAGACATAATTATGCTGTTTTATATATCAATATAAAGGCTACAATTGGCTTTTCTACTGCAAAAATACAAAAATCATAGGAGATACCCAAAGTCCACCCGACAAGAACAACAAAATGTAAAATGTCGTAAAGTCAACCGTAGAATCAACTAGCAATTGTAAAATTGGTTTATTCTTTTGTAGAATTGTTCTTTTGGTGTTTCAAAGTTTAGTTTTTGTCTGGGTCTTGCATTAATTTTCTTCTGTATTTTGGCAATTCTTTTGTCTGTATAGTCATTGAAGTTCTCTTTCTTAAGTATGGTCTTGATGTGTTTTTTATAAGGTTATAGCAGTCTCCTGACCTCTTTGGCCAATAGCGGTGGAGCTTTAGCTCTTTCCGCCCAAATTGCATATTCATCCTTTTGAGGATTTTCCATGAAATCGATGAAATTGCTGTAATACATGAGCGTCAATCTAAGCATAGTCACGATTTGAGAAAAAGAAACGTGTCTTTTAATCATTCTAGAGAGCACTGTGCACAAGAGATTGGCAATGAGTACTACCCAGGTTT
>CAUUGL010000015.1:0-46609 GCA_963544845.1 uncultured Alloprevotella sp. | reverse complement strand
AAAAGGCTTATCAGCTTTTTGAAAGTGGTATCTTAAAGACTGTAGACCCAGGTACTATCAAATGTCTACAACAGATACACGCTTATCTCTTTGGGGGACTATATGACTTTGCAGGTCAAATCCGTACCAAGAATATTTCAAAAGGTGGTTTTACCTTTGCTAATTGTATGCATTTCCCTGAAACCCTACAAACAATAGAGCGAATGCCCGAAACTACTTTTGATAAGATAATGGACAAATACGTTGAAATGAACGTTGCCCATCCTTTTAAGGAGGGTAATGGTCGTAGTACTCGTATTTGGCTCGACCTCATGCTGAAACGTTCTCTCAAACGGTGTGTGGATTGGAGTCAGATAGATAAAAACGATTATCTCAATGCTATGCGTGAGAGCGTTTCTGATAGCACGCACATCAAGTCTTTAGTAAAACCTGCACTCACCACAAAGATTGATGACCGAGAAATGTTTATGAAAGGTATTGACTATTCATACTATTACGAACAAAAGGATTGATTTATATGATGAAACATCATCCTATTATTTTTTGATGAAATTAATTATATTTACAACAAAATTAATATTGAAAAATATGGAATGGATATTTGAAGGAATCGGCACTAATATATTGGTTCTTATAGTTACATTTTTACTTGGTGGATTTACTGGCTACAAAATAGGAATCCACCAAAAGGCTAATTTAAAACAAAGCGCAGGTGATAATGCCACACAAAGTCAAACAGGAATTATAAATAATTACTATGGAGATAAACAAAAGTGAGCAAACTGCTGGTGATAATTCTACGCAGGTACAAGCTGGGACTGTGAATAATTATTATAATACCACAAATATTGTTGGGATTGATGAAGAACGTGCCCGTACTATTTGTAAGGAAGAATATGCCATTGCAAAAGCTAATTGGACTCAAGAGGCCCAAGGTATTGCCCAAGAACGTGTAATGGCATTAGAGGACAAACTAATACCAAAGATGAAACAGCATGATGAAACCTTAAAGATATTCGGTGATCCTGCTTTTCAATTTGTTTTAAGAAAAGCGCAAATATCAGCTGCATCAAGTGGAGAAGAAAGAGACTTAGATATGCTTTCTGAATTAATCGTTCATAGAGCCGAACAAAATGGTAAAAGAGAGCGAACATTAGGTATAACAAAAGCTATAGAAATCATAGATCAAATTCCAGAATCCAGTTTAATAGGGCTTTCAACCTTCTACGCAATAGATAGATATGAGTCAAAATCCTTTGACATACATCAAGGATTAAAAACTCTTGATAATCTATATAAGAGAATCCTTAATGATATAGAATTACCTGTTGGTACACAATGGATAGAAAATTTGGATGTGCTTTCTGCAGTTCGAATGGGTTCTTCGGGAATACAATCTTTTAAGAAAATGGAAGAATTCCTATCTAATCAATTAGCATATTTACCTATGGGAATAGAACGAAATTCACAGGAATATAATGAGATACTCTCAGAACTACATAAGGTTGGGCTCTATGACCCCAAAGAGGAAATAGCAGAACTTAATGAAGATAATGGAGATAATAAAAAGGTTCTGAAAATCGAAATGCTGTTATTTAAAGAGCATCCTTTAAGAGAAGGGTTCCTTATATGCGCGTATCCACCTGAGGCTTTTACTGAGGGGAATAGTATTAAAGTAAATCTTGGAGCACAAGAGTTAGATATTCCTCTAAATCGAGAACAATTCCTTGCATTTAAGCATCTTTCAGAAATAACATGCAAGGATGGGCGAAATGTTGAATCATTAACATCAAAGCTCATCAAAGAATGGGATAATTATGAAAATTTAAAAAATGCGCGAATCTGGTGGAATCAACTACCAATATTTTTTACAATAACACCCATTGGAGTTGCTATTGCAAATGCATATATTAGGACGAAATATCCTACTATCCCAAGTATGTATTAAAAGATAAATCCATTATCTATAATGTCTAAAAATTATACCACATGATAAGAGAAACTTTTGTTGATAAATATAACGAAGGAGTAAGGTTAATTATTTGCGAACTTTTCAATATTTGCAAACAGACAATGAAGCACCCTGGTGATTTGTTAGTATGTCAACAAAATGGTTTCATAGGTTTGGGCGCTCCTTGTTTGGGTCCTGGGGAAACAGGAATAACTATATGCAGCAACTTAATCAGATAGTTTATCCAGGTATTTGAAAAACAACAAATGATAATGAGTGCTTTGTAAAATTAAGATCTATCTTTTTTAATGGTACGACGGATTTTGAACAATCCATAGAAGAAGAAATGCATAGGTATCAATTGATTTGGGAAAATGGTTATTTCCTAAAGAAACTGAAAGAGATCAGTCATATTCTTAATGGCGAGAATTACGATTGGGAATTAGATATTGATAGCAAGACAAGAAATACAAGAAGCAATTATATAAAAGACGCTATTATTGCAAAGTTTTCAAAAGTTCCTAATTCTCAAAAACTGTTGAATGAGGCATACAATAAAAATTTAAGGAATGCTATTACACATACTCAATATAATCTGATTCAAGGAGGTATTGTCCTGACAAATCTCAAAGGTGATAATCATCAGCCATTTTATGGCATTGCTTTTGAACAATGGGAAGAAATATATTCTAAGGAGAGGTTTCTATTACGATATATTTTTAGTGGATTAAAAGATATCATGGAACTTTTTTATGTTCCACTTACAAAAGAAACTATTTCTGGTGGAATTCCCATTCTTATACCCAATGGTAAAAGAAAATGGGCTGAAATATATGCATATTATTTTGAAAAAGGAAACAGGTGGATATTTCATAAATAAGCCTCCAATACGAGTTTATCAATTCCATTTATATCCGTATGCTCATAATATGAGAGTATAGAGTATCTGGATGGGTGACAACATCCAAGATGATTTCTAATCAATACTACTCAAATTGAGGAGACATTTTTGTACCATACAAATATAAATCATTGATAATCAATGTAGGATATATTTGAGGAAGAAAAATATCTCCCAAATATAAATAGAGGCCGTTTCAGATAATTTTTGACACGGCCTCTATTATGCTTCTGTACTGACAACTCCAAAAGGAGTGCAAGTCTACAGCTTTTGGAGAATTTCCTGGCAGAGGGTGAAGGATTTCACCATCATACGGGGAATGTGGAAAGGCCCTTTGTAGAGGTTACCTTTGGCAGGTTGAGCCACAGTGCCGTCACGATGGAGATAGCCATACCATTCCGGATAGTCCGGATCGGGGAAGTGAGCATAAGTCCATTCGCTGATTTGTCGGTGGCGCTGTAAGTACTTTTCATCTCCTGTGGCAAGATAAGCATAGAGCGAAGCGATGATGGTTTCGCACTGCGGCCACCAGAATTTCATGTCTTGTGCATAGTCCTGCGGAGGTAGGTTTTTGCAATCACGGAAGTTGATGATACCGCCAAACTCTTTATCCCAGCCCCAGTCCCACGACCAGTCGAAGATGGTAAGCGCCATATCGGTCAAGGTCTTGTCCCATTGGCGATGGCGGGCTTCCTCCATGATGAACCAACTCGTCTCGATGCAATGGCCGGGATTGATGGTGCGCGTCATGTTGGTGTCGATAAATTCACCATTGGGGCCGACGGTTTCCAGCAACGCCTTAAATTCGGGATGGATGAAGTAGCGTTGCAGCTTGTCTATCGACTCATCGATTTGTTGGGTGAGTCGTTCTTCATCGATAGCTCTGCGCAAACAACTGCACACATTGATGAGAATCATCACGATGGAGTGTCCCTGCAACTGAACATGCGATTCAAATTTGGGGAGCAGAAATCCGGGAGTGGAAAGGAAACGCAACGTGTCGTCAAACACCTCCAAAGCCCGTTGGGCGTAATGCGAATTGCCCGAAGCGATGGCATATTCGGCCATGGCTATCGCAGCAAAAGTTTCGCTAAACACGTAGCGGCGCTTGCGGAGCGGGGTTCCTTCGGCCGTTACGGAGAAGAACATGTGGCGGTCTTTGTCGAAACAATGAGCCTCTATAAAGTCGATTGTCGATTTGGCCGCCTCCAGCCACTCGGCGTTCTGCTCAATATGGTTGTAGGCATAGGCACAGATATAGGCAAACCGCCCTTGAAACCACACCGATTTGGTCGTGTCCATCAGAGAGCCGTCACGATTCAGGCAGGTGTAAACACCGCCATTCACCGAGTCAACGCCGTGTTTCATCCAAAAAGGCATGATGTTCTGCGTGAGATCCGCTTTGTAGCGGTCGGCCCATTGCTGCAAATAAGTTTTGGGATCAAGATTCATTGTCGTTGTCCATTAAAATTGATTGCACTTACTGAAAAAGTCGATGGCTTCAAGTTCGGCCTTCATACGTGCTTCCTCCTCGTCGGTCATATTCTGGAATGGCACACGATTAGGCCCTAAGTCAAAGCCCATGAGTTTCATAATGCGCTTACCTCCGACAATGTTGCCACGGAAATGGCAGATGACATTGATAACCTCCTGTGCAAAATCTTGATGCGCACGAGCCGCCTCGATATCGCCCTTTTTCCAAGCCTCAATGATGGCCACCAGTTCGCGGCCGTTGTAGTTGGTGGTGCCGCCGATGCCACCCTGTGCGCCGCCCTGTGCCAAAGAAGGCAGGATGGTTTCGTCCTGCCCGTGCAGCATATCGAATTTGCCACCGGCATAAAGTCGGCATTGATTGTATTCGTAGAGGCTCTCATAGGTGTATTTGATACCGGCAAAGTTGGGAATGCGGCCATCCACCGCCTTCAACAAGTCGAGCATAGAGAGGAATGCGCCGTTGAAAGCCGGAATGTGGTAATAGTAGAACGGCAGATGAGGAGCCGCAGCCGCAATCTGTTCGCAATACTTGACCAACTCCTCAATGCGGTTGATGCGGGGGAAAGGAGGAGCCATCGCCCCCACTCCCCAAGCCCCGATTTCGGCGGTATGGCGTGCCAACTCAACGCTTTCCCGCAGGCAGCAGCTGCCCACGTGGACAATCACTTTGAAGTCCTGCGGGGCTTGCTTCACCCACTCTTCGGCCAAACGCTTTCTTTCGGTGGTGGTAAGCATATAGCCTTCGCCCGATGAACCGTTGATAAACACACCTTGCAGACCATTTTTCTTTAACATTGCCCCGTAAGCCGCGATGGGCTCGAGGTTCACATCACCATTCTCATAAAACGGAGTGAATGGTGCATCAATCAGACCGATAATTTTTTCCATTCTTATCTTGATTTAATCACGTTGTTATTGTAGAGGGTTGCTAAGAGAACCCCGATTTTCAGAATCTTCTGTCGTCCTTTCCGCTTGTCGTTGGGGTAAACAGCATCGTTTCAGGCGACAAAACGACTTATACCATATTGTCGGTTTGTGGCTTTAAGAACCACAGTTGGACAAAGAGCGCCAAAGCAACAATACCGCCCAAGAGCGCAAATCCGGTGCCCAACTGATTGCCGTCCGTCCATTTGCCGAGCACTTGTGTCACGGCTGCTCCGGCAAACACGCCCGTCATATTCATAATGCCATAAGCCGTAGCGCGCTGCTTAGCCGAGATGAATTGGCAAAGAATGGGCATATTGTTGGCATCAAACATACCGTAGCCCACGCCAAAGAGCAAACCGGCGCCCACAATGGCGGGCAGATTATGCCCCAATCCCAACAAAATCAAAGCGGGAATGGTGAGCCCTAAGCCTATGGCACTGGTGTAGACACGCCCTTTGAGATTGCGTTTCACCCATCTGTCCGACAGATAACCGCCAAAGATGACACCTAAGAACGATGAAGCCGCAATGGTAATCGTGGAGATGGGGCCGGCTTCCTCCATGGGAATACCTAAATTTTGAGCAAACAAAGTAGGCAGCCAGTTCTTTGTTGCCCATCCCGGCAGGCTCGGTACGGCAAAGAAAAAGAGAATAATCCAAAACACCCAGTTCGACAGCACCACGCCGAAGCCGCTCAACAGACCTGCTTTGGGGGCAGTCGTTGGCGTGTTGTCGAGAGATGCTTGGCCATGCGACGGCTTTTCATAGAGCAGGACGGCCAGTACCAAAGCATAAACAATGCCGATGAGGCCGAAGCCTTGGAAGGCCGTTTTCCACGACAGCATAGCAGCCACGACGGCACCGAAGCCGCCTACGGCCTGTCCCATATAAATACCCGTCATGTGAATGCCAATGGCCAGCGAACGGCTTTTGCCTTCGTGCCAATCGGCCAAGAGCGACAAGGCCGAAGGAATGTAGAGCGCTTCGCTGATGCCCATGATACCACGCAGATAGTATAACTGGTCGAAGTTGATGGCATACCCCATGGCCAGAGTAACGGCCGACCATACAAACAGACTGCCCACCACGAGCCATTTACGGTTCATCTTGTCGGCCACCATGCCGGCAAAAGGCGAGACCAGACCATAGACCCAAAGGAACACGGCCATCAAAGCGCCGAACGCCTCCGCTTGGTTGAGTTCGTGGATGTCGGCTTTCATAGAAGTCTGCATGGTCGATAAAATCTGCCGATCCATATAGTTGAGCAGCGCCACTACCCATAAGAGCGCCACCACCAGCCAGGGATAATACTTTTTGTCGATTATTTTCATGGTGTATCTGTTAGTTGAAAGTTAAACGATAAATGTCGGGCGTGCGCACCCCCGGTTTGAGTTCTCCGCCGATGATGTAGACCTCTTCCCCATGTCGCGCCAAGGCGGCTCCCGCACGTGCGGCAATGGTTTCCTTTCCTGCAATGTGCCACTGTCCGGCTTGATAAACGCAGATGTAGGGATTGAAGCGATACCAAGCTGCGGGGTGCGTCATATAGCCGGGTTGGGGATGGTTCACGGCTTCCAAAAACACGTCTTTATTCACACCACCCACCGCAACAAAGGCTTGTTCGGTGAGGTTGATGGCGGCCGCTCCACCTAAGTAAATCTCCTCTTCGGCAGCGGTCGGGGGCGGTAAGGGGGATGCCGAAGCAGAACTGAGGCCGGAAATGCAGAGGGTGGTGAGCTCGGTGGCTGTCTTGGGGGTACAGCCGCCCCATTGGCAAAACTGCCCATCGACAAACACGCCCACCGGCTGCCCCAACTTTTTCGAGGTGAGCGGCGGTAGGGTTTGCCATCCGGCTTCCAAGCGATTCAGGTCGAGTCCGAAGATTTGCAAACCATTGCTCACGATGACCCGATTTCCGCAGCGTGATCCCGTGAAGTTGTCCATGCTAGTCGGCAAGGAGGGATAAGGAGTCACAACGGCTTTGCCCGCTTTCAGCGTGATGGCAAACACTTCGGCAAAACTCTTTTCGGTGTTGTTGCCGCCGAGGCACAGCAATCCATCTTCTAAGGGGACGCTCACTCCATAGGCACAAGCGGCGGGAAGCTGTCCGATGCATTGCCAATCTAAGGTGTCGGCCGAGGTAATCGAGGCGGCATAAATGCCTTGATAGTAGCGCTTCTGCCCTCCTTCGGCTGCCGGTTTTTCAGGAAAGTTGCAACCGCCGGCCATCAACAGTACATCGCCAACGGCGCCGGCAAAGCAGGCCGACACCCCTTGTTCGATTCCAGGTTCTTCAGAGGGAAAACCTATGACGCGCTCCACACGCGCCGACTGAAAGCTTTGTGCATGGGCTTCCATGCTGTGCATGCCATTCATCATCACGATATAAATTATTAAAACAAAACGAACGAATTTCATAGAGGGGTGTCTTTTCAAATGTATAATCAAGAGGTGTGCGCCAAGGAGAAAGGCGGTTGCTGCCACTGCGGGAGAGCCTTTGTCAAAGCCTGCTGTTCCGCAAAGAGCAACATAGGAATACCCTCTTTATACAACTTCATGACAAAGTTCCGAAAAAAACGCGAAATCAGCAAACAATATGCGTGAAATCAAGTGAGCAGGGAAGTAAAAACGGTTTTACCGGATTTTTTGAGGGAACTTCCCTATGTAAAACCTAAGTCCATACGGAGGAGAGGGCGGCTACCGCAAAGCGTAAATTTCATTTCAGTGCTTCGCCTTTGACGAAAATTTTGCGACGAGGCGTGCCCACGTTGCGGATTTTACCCTCTGCCTCTAGTTGCTGCACCAGCCGATAGAGCACACTGCGGGAAACGGCGAGGGCTTGCCGGAGGTGCGTGGTCAGCACAACCTCCTTTTCCTCAAACAGCCGCAGCAGTCGATCGTCCACTTCGCGGCCGGTGAGGCGGTCATAATCGCCATCGCGGTAGGTGACGTTCTCAAACGTGGTGTCGCTGAACGCCTGCATCAATTCTTTCTCCGGACGAAATTTTACAGTGCGCACATGGGCATTGCGCAGGCGCATCTTGTTCGTTTTCGGGTCTTTGTAAAGGTCGCCCTTCACCGCGAGGGAGAAATAACCCAATCCCGGTAGGTGGACGCCGTTTCCGCTTTTCAGTTCTTCCACCATTTCCGTTTTCAGGGCGATGAGGGCGCTCATCAGGTCGCCCGAGGTCATCGAAGTGGCGTGCTCAATCCGACGGCTCAGGCGCTCCATCTGGGTGGTTTCGTGCTCGTCCACTACGACGCGCCATTGCTCTTTGTCGGCAAATGTTCCTGCCGTTTTCTGTAGTTTGTAAGGTACTGCCATAAGTTTAAGGTATGAGTGGTCTTGTATAAAATGAAGGGAGTATATGACGGGGGCTTTCCTCTTACTTCTCTTCTTCTGCATATTGGTGAGAGATGAGTGCTTTTCACAAGGCGCGGGGAGCAGGTTGAGGGAAAGAGATTTGCCGCCTTAGCGAGAGGAGGTTTTCTCTTCTGTGTCGCACGCAGTGGTTGTCCCACCGTGGTGGTACATTCGTCCCACCGCGGTGGGACAAATGTCTCTCCATGGTGGGAAAATAGTCCCACCGCGGTGGGACTATAATCAGCTCTGTTGCAAAGATAACAACAACTGAGGAAAACGCAAAGGGATTTCCACCCTTTTTTCGGCGGAAATCCCTGATGAAGCATCCTCTGCGGTGAGGGGAGTGAGATGAAATGGAAAAGGTGTTGGGAGAGCATTCTCCCTCTCTTAGTCGGGATAGTACGTTTTTCGGGCAGCGGCGAGGGTGTTGAGCATGAGCATACAGATGGTCATGGGGCCGACACCGCCGGGAACGGGCGTGATGGCACCGGCAATGGGGGCTACGCTCTCAAAATCGACATCGCCCGAAAGGCGGAATCCGGCGGGGCGGGAGGGATCGGGCACGCGGGTGGTGCCGACATCAATGACGGTGGCACCGGGTTTGACCATATCGGCCGTGATGTAGCCCGGTTGTCCGATGGCTGCGATGAGGATGTCGCCTTCGCGACATTCGGCCGTGATGTTTTTGGTGTGGGAGTGAACACAGGTGACAGTGGCGTTGCCGTGCTCCTTTTGCAGCATGAGTTGCACCATCGGTTTGCCCACGATGTTGCTGCGCCCCACAACGACACATTTCTTGCCGGCGGTGGTGATGCCGTAGCGTTGCAGGAGGGTGAGAATGCCCATCGGGGTGGCGCTGATGAAGCAGGGGAGACCGATGGCAAGGCGGCCGACATTGATGGGGTGGAAACCGTCGACGTCTTTGCGGTAGTCGATGGCTTCGATGACTTTCTGTCGGTTGATGTGGCGGGGGAGGGGAAGTTGCACGATGAAGCCATCGATGCGTTCATCGCGATTGAGTTCGTCGATTTTGTGCAGTAGTTCGGCTTCGGTGATGGTGTCGTCGAAGCGGATGAGAGTGCTTTCAAAACCGCAGGATTCGCAAGCCAACACTTTGTTGCGCACGTAGGTTTCACTTCCGCCGTCGTTGCCCACAAGGATGGCCGCGAGGTGAGGCCGCTTGCCGCCTGCGGCAATGAGGGCTTCGACTTGCTGTGCGATTTCTGCTTTGATTTGGGTGGCTGTGGCTTTGCCGTCGATGAGGGTAGGCATGGTGTTGAAGGGTTAGAGGTGGGTTGGGGGAGAAAGAGGGTAGGGTAGCAAAATAGACGTTGGGCACAGCGGTGTGCTGTTGTGCCAACGTCTATTGGGTTCAGGGGCGGCTGCTTAAAATTTCGGCATGCGTCCCATCATTTGTTTGAGGCCTCCACCGGAGACCATTTTCATCATTTTGCGCGTTTGGTCAAACTGCTTGAGCAGGCGGTTGACATCTTGCACCGTCTTGCCCGAACCTTTGGCGATGCGGGCTTTGCGTGAAGCATTGAGCACTTCGGGGTGTTGGCGCTCATAGGGCGTCATGGAGAGGATGATGGCCTCGACACCCAAGATGGCGCGGTCGTCGATGTCCACGTCCTTGATGGCTTTGCCCACACCGGGAATCATGGCGGCCAGATCCTTGATATTACCCATCTTCTTGATTTGCTGAAGTTGGGCGAGGAAGTCGTTGAAATCAAACTGGTTCTTCTGAATGCGGCGCTGAAGTTTACGGGCTTCTTCTTCATCGTATTGTTCTTGAGCGCGCTCAACGAGGCTGACGATGTCGCCCATGCCGAGGATACGGTCGGCCATACGTGAGGGGTGGAACACATCGATAGCATCCATCTTTTCGCCCATACCGACAAACTTGATGGGCTTGTCCACAACGGAGCGGATGGAGAGTGCGGCACCCCCGCGCGTGTCACCATCGAGTTTGGTGAGGACAACTCCGTCGAAATCAAGGCGTGAGTTGAACTCCTTGGCGGTGTTGACGGCATCTTGTCCCGTCATGGCATCGACGACAAAGAGGGTTTCGTCGGGCTGAGTAGCGGTTTTGACAGCGGCAATTTCAGTCATCAAGGCTTCATCGACGGCCAAACGACCGGCGGTGTCGACAATAACGGTGTCGTAGCCTTTGGCTTTGGCTTCTTGAATGGCGGCCAGTGCAATTTTGACCGGGTCGCGCTCTTCGAGATCCATGTAGATGGGCACTTCGATTTGTTCGGCCAGCACACGGAGTTGCTCGATGGCGGCAGGACGATAGGTGTCGCAGGCAGCGAGAATCGGTCGGCGGTTCTTCTTCGTTTTGAGGAAGAGGGCGAGTTTTCCCGAGAGGGTGGTCTTACCCGCACCGTTGAGGCCGGTCATGAGGATGACGGAAGGGCGGTGCTCCAAACGGAGGTCGGCAGCTTCTCCACCCATCAGCGCAGCCAGTTCGTCGTGCACAATCTTGACCATGAGCTGCGAAGGCTTCACGGCGGTGAGCACGTTTTGTCCGAGCGCTTTCTGCTTGACGGTGTCGGTGAAAGTCTTGGCCACTTTGTAGTTGACGTCGGCATCGAGGAGGGCGCGGCGGACGTCTTTGAGGGTCTCGGCCACGTTGATTTCGGTGATGCGGCCTTCGCCTTTGAGGATTTTGAAAGACCGTTCGAGTCTTTCACTGAGATTATCGAACATAGAGGTTATTTTCTGTGTTGTGATGATGAACGTTTTCGTTCAGCTAGACGAGCATTGCCAAAACACGGAATGAGTTTTGAGCAATGCCTTGGCGAGAAAACGTCTGTAAGACGAACTTATGTTTGCAAAAGTACAAATTTTGCGTGGATTGGGCAAACGAGACTGCTGAAAAGGGAGGGCGATCTCAGGTCAAAGTTGCTTGCGATGCCATTTGCCCCAACGCATATAAGCATAGGAGGGGAGGAAAATGAAGAGGGCATAGAGGCTCTCGGAACCCCATGCCACGGCCAGACTGCAACGGAGTTGAAGTACCATGACCCACACAAAAGAGCAGTAGCCCAAGAGAGAGAAGGCTTCGATAGCTAAGGCGGTGCGGGTGTTGCCGGTGCCGGAAACACTCATGAAGAGTACTTGTGCGGGAATTTGGAAAAGATAACTGGCGCCGAGTACCCACAACGGCACGATACCGGCGGCGATGAGGACGGCATCGTTGGTGAAGACGTTGAGCACGAGAGAGGCGAAGAGGGAGATGAGTACCCACGTGGGGATGAGCAGATAGGCGGCCAGTCGAGTGACGCGTCCAATCATGGGACGCACTGCGCCGAAATCGCCGGCACCAATGAGGTTGGACGTGAGGGTGGAGGCGGTTGAAGAAAAGGCCAGTAAACTCATGTAGGTGAAGCCCGAAATGGAGCGCAACACATTCGTGACTGCCA
Source organism: uncultured Alloprevotella sp. (assembly GCA_963544845.1). Taxonomy (GTDB): domain Bacteria; phylum Bacteroidota; class Bacteroidia; order Bacteroidales; family Bacteroidaceae; genus Alloprevotella. The sequence continues at coordinate 34,545 of CAUUGL010000015.1, read as the reverse complement.
GTTCGCGTGAACCCAAATGTTCAATGGCGATGAAGAACATGAACCAAGTGGAGTGGGAAAGGAAACTTTGTACCATCATCCACACACTCACGTTGAGCATCTTACCCAGCAGACGGGGACGAAAGCGAGGCAGGCGGTTGAGGGCATAGCGTGCAGCATCGCCCCGCCACAGGGTGTAGACGATGAAGAACAGCATAGAAAATGCGCTCGACAGACTGGAAGCGATGGCTGCACCGGCGATACCGAGGGAAGGGAAACCCCAATGGCCGAAGATGAGCAAGTAGTCGAACAATACGTTGCAGACCACCATAACCAAAGAGTTGATTTGCAAAACACCGGTGCGGGTAGTGGCTACATAGAACGCACGGAACAACATGGCTACCATGGTGAAATGAATGCCCCAAATGCGCCAATAAAGGTAGTCCCAAGCCGCGTCGCAAACTTCGGGTGACGAGATGATGAGGCGCAGCAGAGTGGGGGCGAAGAGCAGGGTGGCGATGAGTACGGCAGTGGAGAGCAGGAGCAGGAAGCCCAAACTATGGTAGAACACGGTGCCGATGTCGGTGTAGTTCTGTTCGCCATTGCGGCGTCCCATCAAGATTTGTGCGCCCGAACAAAAGCCCCAAATGAGCATGAACACGGAGATGAAAAAGATGCCGCCCAAGGCTGAGGCACCCAATTCGATTTCACCCACGCGCCCTAAAAAGGCGGTGTCGGTCATACCGATAATCTGTTCGACAAGCGAACTGAGCAGAATGGGGAAGGCGATGGCCAAAATCTCCCGATAGGAGAAACGGCGATGGGAAGAAGTAGGGGTAGACATAGAAGCCATAGCGGCAAAGTTAAACGTAGATACTGCAGTGGGTGCTGCTTAGAGGTATCTTCGGTATTTACTCGTTTTAGACACAAAAAAAGAGACAATGCGCGCTCCTCTCTGCGAGAGAAACAGAGCATTGTCTCCTTGATAAGATAGGGTAGGCTTAGAGGTTGATGACGAAATGGTTAAGCCCGAAAGCAAACTGGTCGATGTAGTTGTAGAAACCACCTACGACACCGAGCAATAAGACACCGGCCACGCAGATAAAGAGTGCCGTGCGTGAGTAGCAGTCGCTCTTGAAGGTGGCGATGGGGTTGTCGTTGGGGTTGATGTACATGGCTTTGACGATGAGCAGGTAGTAGTAGAGCGAGATAACGGTGTTAATCAACGCTACGAGTACCACCCAGTGCCAACCGGCCTTGAAAGCCGCCATGAACACGAAGAACTTCGAGAAGAAACCGGCAAAGGGAGGAATACCGGCCAAAGAGAAGAGGCAAAGGGTCATGAGGAAGGCCAAGCGGGGATTGGTTTTGTACAATCCGTTGTAGTCGTCCATACCGATTTTGCCACTGTTTTGCTCAACAACGTTCATCACGGCGAAAGCACCGAGGTTGGCTGCCATATACACGAGCAGGTAATACACGAGCGAAGTCATCCCCTGTGCGGTGCCGTCCATGATGGCCAACACGAGGTAGCCGGCTTGGGAGATGGCAGAGAAAGCCATGAAGCGCTTCAAGTTCTTCTGACGAAGGGCGAAGAGGTTGGCCACGGTGATGGAGGCAATGATGAGCCATACAAAGGCGGTGTTCCATTCGGCCACCAAAGAAGGGAAGACTTTAATCAAGATGGTGAACAACACAAATGCGGCACTGCCTTTGGAAATCACGCTTAAGTAGCCGGTCACCGTGGTGGGCGCACCCTCGTAGGTGTCGGCCGTCCAAAGATGGAAAGGAACGAGCGAGATTTTGAAGCCCATGCCCGTGATGAAGAGCAACAGACCCAAAATTGCGTAGGGCTGGCCGGCAACGGCATGAGAGCCGACTGCATCGAAATAGAGCGTGCCGCTTCCGCCGTAGACAAAGGAAATGCCGTAGAGCAGGAGGGCGGCCGAGAAGAGAGCGAGCAAGATAAACTTGGCCGCAGCCTCGGCACTTTCATAGCGGTGCTTGTCGAAAGCCACGATGGCCGACATGGGGACAGAAGCAAGCTCAAGACCGATGAAGAACATCAAGAAGTGGCCGCTTGACACCATAAAGTACATACCCAAAAGGGTGAAGAGAGTGACGAGGTAGAACTCACCTTGCTTGACGAGATTTTCTTCGCGCGACAACCATTTGTGAGCCATCAAGAAGGCTACTATCGTACCGATGTTGAGAACGGTTTTGACAATAACGCCCATCTGTGTGGCCACGTACATACCACCGAAGGCTTCTCCGGTGATGGTGCGGCAGGCTCCCGTGAGCGGACAAACGGGGACGAGGTTGAGGAGCGTGTGGAGGGCAAGCAGAATGACGGGCAACGGGGTGTTGTAGACTCCCTTGCCACCCTTGCGGTCGGCACACATGAAGAGGTCGGCCACAAAGAGAATGACGATCACCGCCAACAGAGAGAGTTCAGCTTGCATACTGAGAAACTGAGAATAATCCATGTTAGTGAATGTTTGGTGGAGTTAGGGAGATTACAAGAAAGGGTTGCTGGCGCTTTGCAACAGACTGCCTGCGCTCTGGATGTGGTTGACAACGGGGGCTACACCGGTTTCAATCATATGGCTCACCCAGAAAGGAGCAAGTCCTAAGCCGGCAACGGCAAGGATGAGGCAGATGACGGAGAAACGTTCGTCCCATGTGGCATCCGTCAGTTGGAGGTGATGCTCGTTGGTGGGTACACCATAGAGAATCTTGCCGACCAAGCGGAGAATATAGACTGCCGTGATGACGATTGAGGTGCAGGCAATGATGGTCATGGTGGTGTAGAACGTACCTGTGTTTTCAAACGAACCCACAAAGATGGTCATTTCAGCAATGAAGCCGGAGAGACCGGGCAGACCGAGGTTGGCAAGACCGGCAATGACATAGCACACGGCGAGGAAAGGCATAATCTTCATTAAACCTGCCAATTCGCGGATGTCGCGGGTGTGGGTGCGGCCATAGATGAAGCCAATCAACGCAAAGAAGAGGGCGGTCATCAAACCGTGGGAAAGCATTTGAAGAATAGCACCGGTGCCGGCGGTGGTGGTGTTCATGCAGATGGCGAAGAGCACCAAGCCGCAGTGTGAAACCGAAGAGTAGGCGTTGATGTACTTGAGGTCGGTTTGTACGCAGGCAGAGAATGCACCATAGACTACGGAAATGCCGGTGAGGACGAGGAAAATCCAACTGAGTTCGTTGGCTGCCTCAGGAAGCAGATACATAGCGATGCGGAAACAGCCGTAGCCACCGAGTTTCATCAATACGCCGGCGTGAAGCATGGACACCGCTGTGGGTGCCGAAGCGTGACCATCGGGCGACCAGGTGTGGAAGGGAAACAACGCACCGAGGATACCAAAACCGACAAAGGTCATGGGGAACCAAAGCATCTGCCAGCCTGAAGCGATCGCATGAGCGCCGTTCGTGTGGTTGGCAATGTCGATGATGTTCATCGTTTGTCCACCTGCACCATAGAAGATGCCGAAAATACCACACATCAAGAAGGCTGAACCCCCCATGAGCATAAGGGTGAGCTTCATGGCCGCATATTCCTTTTTGCCGGACCCCCAAACTCCGATGAGGAGATACATGGGAATAAGGGCAATTTCGTAGAACATGAACATGGCGAACATGTCGATGGTGATAAAGAAACCGAACACACCCATAGAGAGGAGGGTGAACCAAAGGAAGTATTCTTTGGTGAGCGGTTTGAGTTGCCAAGAGGCAAAAGTTCCCGTGAAGACGATGATGGCCGAGAGCAACAACATCGCTACGCTGATGCCGTCGACACCGACGGTGTAGTTGATGTGAAGCGGGGGGAACCACTCAATGCTGCTGACGAAAAGCATTTCGCTGGTGGGGTCAGCAGCGCGTGCGTCGAGGAACGCGAAAACGAGATAGACGGAGAGTGCCAAAAGGGCGGTGCTACCTGCTACCATCACACCTCGCACTTGGTTGAGGCTGCGGGACAACCAGAGACCCAGCAACATCACCAAGGGAATGATTACGAATATCGAGAGAAAATTCATATTGTTGGATTTAGAAAATCATGATGAGTAAGAGGATGAGCGCACCAAGGAGGAACACAAAAGCGTATTTTTGAACACTTCCACTTTGCAGGTCTTTGATGAGTGCTGAAAGGCGGTGGGTTCCCCAAGCCAAGAAATCGAAGAAACCATCAATGATGTGGCGGTCGAACCAAGCGATGGGGGTAGAAATGCGCTTGAAGATAATTCTGTGCGTTACAAATTGATAAACCTCATCGAGGTAGAAACGCTTGTAAGCCCAATGGTGGAGTCGGGGTGCAGCCGCATACATCTTTTCGGCGATGGGCTGCTTCTTTCCTGCAAAAATCCACGTTGCCAAACCAATGCTGATGATGGCAATCACGCTGCTGGTGATGGCAACTTGCGCATTCAGATGGATGTCATAGGCTTCGCCGCTGGCGCTCACAAAGTGGCCGAAGGGCAACCAACCTGCACCCAAAGTGATGAGGGTGAGTATGATGAGAGGAAGCGTCATCGTCCAAGGGGCTTCGTGAGGAGTGTGGTGGGCATGAGCTTCCACGTTTTCCGTACCCCAGAAGATACCATAATACAAGCGGAACATATAGAATGCGGTCATAGCAGCGACTGCTGTCATCCACCAACCGAGCACGGGGCTGTATTCGAAGCAGGCGGTGATGATTTCGTCTTTCGAGAAGAAACCGCTCAAGCCGGGAATACCCGCAATCGCCAAACAACTCACCAAGAAAGTGATGTGGGTAATGGGCATGTACTTGCGCAGACCACCCATCATGCTCATCTCATTGCTGTGGACAGCGTGGATGATGGCACCGGCACCGAGGAACAAGCAGGCCTTGAACATGGCGTGGGTGAAGAGGTGGAACATAGAAGCCATATAGCCCAACGAAGCATGATTGTCGATTGTTGCTCCATGGTGTCCGGGCAGACAAGCACCCAGTGCCACCATCATAAAGGCGATTTGCGAAATGGTGGAGAAGGCCAGTACGCGCTTGATGTCGCTTTGGGCACAAGCCACGGCAGCAGCATAGAAAGCGGTGAAAGCACCTACCCATACCACGATGGAGAGGCTGTCGGGAGCATATTCCATCCACATGGGGAACATGCGGGCGATTTGGAATACACCGGCCACGACCATCGTCGCGGCGTGAATCAAGGCCGAAACCGGAGTCGGGCCTTCCATGGCATCGGGCAGCCAAATGTGGAGAGGGAACATGGCACTCTTACCCGCACCGCCGATGAACATCAGTACCAAGGCGCTGGGAATGAGGAAACCGGCAGCGGCCACCTCCTTGCTGATAGCAACGGGGATGAAAGCTGCTGCTCCTTCGCCCATCTGCACTGTACCGGCGAATGAGAAATTGAAAGAGTGAGCAAAATAGCCAAAGACCAAAATGCCGACCAAGAAAAACATATCGGCAAAGCGGGTCACGATGAACGCCTTTTTAGAGGCCGCAATAGCCGGAGCCGTGGTGTAGTAGAAGCCGATGAGCAGGTAGGACGATACACCCACCAACTCCCAGAAGAGATACATTTGGAAGATGTTAGTGGAGAGTACGAGTCCGAGCATCGACATCGTGAAGAGGCTCAGATAAGCATAGTAGCGCTGGAAACCACGTTCGCCGTGCATATAGCCGAACGAATAGAGGTGTACCATGAGCGAAACGGTGGAAATCACGATTAGCATCATCACCGAAATGGGATCGAGCAAGATGCCCAAATCGAAATGAAGCGAACCGAGCGGCAACCACGTGATGTTGTAGGGCACAATCGTGGGGAAAGTGCCATCGGCGAGGCGCTCGGCAGTGAAGTAGTCGTAGGCCGTGAGGTAGGAGAGAATGGTAACGATGCCCAAAGACGTTGTACCAATCAAACCGGCCATCTTGTGGCTCCACACTCGTCCCGTCTTCGTGATGTCCATATCGACCACGCCGATGAGGAGGAAGGAGAAGAGGGGCAATAAGAGGATAAAGATTGTATAATCCATTGTGCTAATTTTCTTTGAAAGTTACCATTTCATCTTCGTGAGTTTGTCCACAGAGATGTTTTGCAACTGACGGTAAATGTTAATCATGATGGCAATGGCAATGGCACTTTCGGCAGCTGCAATGGCAATGGCAAAAATGGCAAAGAACAAACCTTCATGTCCGGCAGGGTAGAGCAAACGATTGAAGACCGCAAAATTGATGTCGGCTGCGTTGAGCATCAATTCGATGCTCAGCAGAATGGCCAAAGTGCTCTTACGTGTCAAGAAACCATAGACCCCGGCAAACATCATGATGGCGGCGATAACGAGGAAGTATTCGATCTGTATCATAATTCTGTTTTGTTTTTAGGGGTTATCGTTTACGCGCAATGAGCAGTCCACCAACGATGCAGGCCAAAAGCAACAAAGACACTGCTTCAAAAGGAAGCAGATAACCGTTGCGGCCGGTCGACAGCATATAGTTGCCGATTTCGGCAATCGAAGGCGTTGCAGCTTCGGAAGGAGCGGTGAGCGTTTCAGCTCCGATGAAACCATGCGCCCAGAAAATACCGACTACAATGCCGCAACCTGCCAAACTCAACAAGATGGCTGCAATGGTTTTGGCGGCAGTGGTTTTGCTCAGTTTCTCTTGTTGTCCGCTGGTGAGGAAAATCGAGAAAACGTAAAGCACGATGATACCTCCGGCATAGACCATTGTCTGAACCGACCCAAGGAAAGTGTAGCCGAGGAGGAAATAGAGACCTGCAGTGCCCAAAAGCACAAAAAGCAGATAGGTGGCAGCGCGAATGATACTCTTCGTGACCACAGTGGCGATGGAAGAGCAGACGATGAGCACGGCCAAGATGACAAACATTATATTGTAAGCGTTCATTGTTTTTCTATTTTGGCGTTACTTCTTAGGTTGGCACTTAGAACCGGGGTGGTTGAGTTGCTTGACAAGTTTGGCGCGGTCAAACACGGCATATTCAAACTCGTTGTCGAAATCCAACGCACCATGAGGACAACTGGTCACGCAGAGCATACAGTACATACACTTGCCATGGTCGTAAATGTGGTTCTTGAGAATTTTCTTTTTCTTGCCCTCTTCGGTTTCTACCATTTCGGTTTCGATAATAATAGTATCGTTGGGGCATACCATTTGACAAACACCGCAACCCACACACTTGTGCTCGTTGAGTTCGTTGTGCGGGAGGATGAGTTGGCCGCGAAAGCGGTCGAACATCTTGTTCTCCTTGCGGTTTTCGGGATAGCGCTCGGTGATTTTAGGAGTCCAGAATTCGCGCATGGTCACTTTCAGACCTGTGCACAAACTCTTAATTCCCCCTATCAGACCAGCGAAATAATTGTTTTGTTCCATAATTTCTTTGTTTTTTAGGAGGAGGTTAGAGGGTAAGACCGAAACTTACCAATAGCGACATACCCACGAGGAGTGCCATGGAAATGGGAATGAGATACTTCCATTCGAGCGTGAGAATTTGGTCGATACGCAAGCGGGGGAAGGTCCAACGTTCCCAAAGAAGGAGCGCTACGACAAAGAAAGTCTTGCCGATGAACCAAACAAAGCCGGGAATCAAAGCCATCACTTCGTTGAAACCATCGAGACCGGGTACGACCAAGGGGGCCCATCCGCCCAAGAAGATGGTGCTGGCCATTCCGGCGCATACCACAATGTTGAGGTATTCGGCCAGATAGTAATAACCGAAGTCCATACCTGAATACTCGGTGTGGTAACCTGCTGTCAACTCGCTTTCACTCTCAGGGAGGTCAAACGGGCCACGGTTGCACTCGGCATTACCAGCAATGAGGTAAATCACAAAGGCAGGGATGGCAATGATGTGTCCGCGGAAAATGTTCCAACCTTCAACAGCTTGTTGTTGGCAGATTTCAGAGAAGCTCATCGTGCCGGTGAGGGCAATCATCGTGAGCATCACCATACCGATGGAGAGCTCGTAGGAGATGATTTGTGCGCCTGAGCGCATAGCACCGATGAGGGCGTATTTGTTGTTGGACGACCAACCAGCGAGCAAAATGCCCACAACACCGATGCTGCCCACAGCGAGGAAAAAGAAGACGCCGACATTGAAGTCAATCATTTGCGCACCCTTGTTCCAAGGCAGACAAGCAAAAGTGACCATCGAAGCCGTCACCACCAAGAAGGGGGCGAGTTTGTGGAGGAATTGGTCGGTTTTGCGAAGGTGAATGACCTCTTTGGTTATCATCTTCAGCACGTCGCTGATGACTTGTAACCAACCCCATTTACCCACGCGGTCGGGGCCGATGCGACATTGGAAAGCAGCACATACTTTGCGCTCCGCATAAATCATAATCATCGCCAAAATGGCATAGATGGTGACGATGGCCAAAGCCACCAACACACTCTCAACCAGCACAGCTAAACTGTCGCCGATTGTGCTCGAAAGCACACCATGCAGCCATGACGTTACGACTGAAAAGTCAAACATATTATTTGGGTTTTGATAAACCAGTAGACTGGTGAATTTGTAAACTTTTGAGTGTTCTGAAAGGACGACAATGATTAACGGTCGATATCAGGCACGACGTAGTCGACGGTACCACCGATGGTAATCAAGTCGGCAATCATATTGCCTGAACAAGCCGTATCCATCACGGCCACCAAGGGCAGCCCCGTGGAGCGATAGTGCAGACGATAGGGAGTCTTGTCACCCTTGCTTTCGAGGTGTACACCAAAGAGCCCACGGCTGCCTTCTACCGCATGGTAGTAAGTACCTGCGGGAATTTTCAGGATGGGCTTCATCTTTTCGGCATAGTTGCCTTCGGGGATGTTGTCGATGAGTTGTTCGATAATCGAGAGCGACTCGCGGATTTCGTCCAAACGCACCAAGTAGCGGGCATGGCTGTCGCCTTCGGTGCGCACCACTTCGTTGAAGTTGACGCGGTCGTAGGCGGCATAGGGACGATATTTGCGCAGGTCGTTGTGCCAACCCGATGCACGTCCTGTAGGACCGGTGCAACCGTAGGAAATCACTTGCTCCTTACTGAGCGTACCCACACCGATAGAGCGGTTGCGGAAGATGACGTTGCCTGTGAAGATGTCGTCATATTCTTTCAGGTTTTCGCGCATCATGGGAATAAATTCCTTGACGCGACGCTGGAAGTTGGGATGCAAGTCGTGCGCCAGACCACCAATCATATTGTAGTTGATGATGAGGCGGCCGCCGCAGGTCTCTTCAAAAATGTCGAGAATTTTCTCGCGGTCGCGGAAACCATAGAGGAAAGCCGTAGTAGCCCCCAAGTCCTGACAAAGGCAGGAGAAGAAGAGAATGTGCGAGTCGATACGTTGCAATTCGTCCATGATGGTGCGAATCACTTGTACGCGGTCGCTCACTTCCACGCCCAGTCCCTTTTCGATACAAGCACAGAGTGCATGACGGCTTTGCATCGCGCCCAAGTAGTCCATACGGTCGGTGAGGGCGAGAGTCTGCGGATAGGTGAGCTGTTCGCTGATCTTCTCTATACCTCTGTGGATGTAACCAAGGTGCGGGTCGAGCTTGGTGATGATTTCACCTTCCAAACGAGTACGGAAGTGGAGTACACCGTGGGTAGAGGGGTGTTGAGGGCCGAGGTTGATGACATAATCATCATCGGCAAACAAAGGTGTTTCTTCCTTATGGAGCGTTCCGTCGGCATTGCGTGTGTACTTCACGGCTATGTCCGAAATGGGCTCGTCGCCTTCGGGAATTTCAGGATTGTCGCTCTCATCATAGTCCTTGCGGAAAGGATAACCTTTCCAGTCTTCGCGGAGGAAGATGCGGCGCAAATCGGGGTGGTTGAGGAAGATGATGCCGTAGAAGTCGTAGGCTTCGCGTTCGTAGATATTGGCAATCTCCCAAAGATCCGAAACGCTATCGAGACAAGGAGTCTCCTTGTCTTCGGCCACGACCTTGATGTGAATCATCTTGAAGGTTTCAGGGTTGGTGAGGGAGTAAATCACACCCAGTCCTTCTTCGCCCCAGTCGGTGGCGGTAAGGTTTTCCAGCAAACCATAGCCTTCGGCTTTCAGAGCCGCCATACGTTGGTGCAAGTCGGCAGGAACCACGACTTCCGGCTCAAACTTGTTCTCGGCAGGTTTCGCAGGAGCAGGTGCCGGACGAGGAGGAACGGGACGAGCAACCGCAGGTGCAGCCGCTGCCTCAGTAGCTGGTTTTTCAGCAGCTGGTTTCTCTGCTTTCGGAGCAGCCGTAGCCGGTGTTTCAGCAGGAGCAGATGAGCCTTGTGGGGTTTCTGCAGGTGCAGCAGTTTGTTCCGCTGCCGGAGTCAAATCTTTTTCTAAATCCATTAGGCTTCCTCCTGTTGTTTGAGAAGTTCAACATATTGTTCGTTCATTTCCGTCTTGTACGGGTCGCTCTGTTTGCGGTTGGTTGTGCCGAAGAAGTTTTCGACGCGCACCTTACGTTGCAACTGCATCATACCATAAAGGAAAGCCTCGGGACGAGGCGGACAACCGGGCACGTAGACATCTACGGGGAGAATTTTGTCAACTCCCTTCACCACGTGATAACTCTTGGTGAAAGGACCACCCGAAATGGCGCATCCACCGATGGCAACGACATATTTGGGGTCGGCCATTTGGTTGTACAGACGCTTCAATACCGGTGCCATCTTGGTGGTGATGGTACCATTGACCAAAATAACATCGGCCTGACGAGGGCTGTTGCGTGTTACTTCAAAGCCGAAACGTGCCATATCATAGCGAGCAGCAGCCACAGCCATAAACTCGATACCGCAGCAGCTGGTGGCAAAAGTAAGCGGCCACAACGAGTTGCTGCGTCCCCAGTCGATGAGAGTGTCGAGGCTGCCGACCATGACGCCGACGCCGTTTTGGTTGAGCTCCTCAACGAGTTTTTCGAGCGTTTCATTGTCTTGAAACTCTTCGTGAGGGATATTATTGATGACGGGAGATTTCTTTATTGCCATTCCAACGCTCCTTTCTTCCAGGCGTAAGCAAGACCCAGAACTAAGATGAACAAGAAGAACGCGATGCTTAGAAGCGCGGCGCTACCCAGCGTCTTCATCACGACGGCCCAAGGGAAAAGGAACATCGTTTCCACATCGAACATTAAGAAGAGGATGGCAAAGAGGTAGTAGCCTACGCGAAACTGCATCCAAGAGCGGCCGCGCGTTGGAATACCACATTCGAACGGATCCTCTTTCTGCGGGTTGAAGCTGCGAGGTGCCAGCAGTTTGGCCAGTACCGTCACAAGACCGACAAACCCGAGCCCTGTCAGCAAAGCGGTGACAAATAAGGTAAAGTTCATAGCTCTAATGTGAGTTGTTATTTAAATTGTTTGATTGTTGTAACGAAAGATTTTGCGAGAGAGAACGAGTGACTATATAAAAGACGAAAGTCCGCGGCTACGGGTGGCTACCCCGAAGTTGCGGACGCATAATGAAAATGATGAACACACTTGCTCATCTTAATAAGTTGATTTTTAGAGGATGACACGCAAGGTGCCGCCTCATTATCATAGCCTTTGTTCACTTTCGTTCGTCTTTTGCGGTGCAAAGATACAACATTTTCAAGAAACCTCCTAAAAGTTTTTCGCATTTTCTTAGTTATTTTACACTTGGTTTTGATAACTGAGCCTTGCATTGAAGTGAATAGTCATTGAGCAGATTGCTAAAGATAGGGCACGATGGGGGTATATCAGAGGGAATGAGGAAAACAACGGCGGTGTACGAAAGAGGGGGCTGCTCCTTTTTTATAGAGTTTCTTACCATTGATTTTGCGAAAAAAATGCTATCTTCGCCATTCGTAACATAATTTCGATATTGCTTATCATCGTTCATAGATATGGAACTCCATTTTCTCGGTACCGGTACCTCTTCGGGCGTTCCTCAGATGGGATGCCATTGCCCCGTGTGCCGCTCAACCGACCCACACGACAAACGTACGCGTTCTTCGGCCTTGCTTGAAACCGATGACCATCGGCTCATTCTGATCGACTGTGGCCCTGATTTTCGTCAGCAGATGCTGCGCTTTTTGGCGATGCACCCTTATACGCCGGATAGCACCTTGCCTTATCACTATCGGAGCGTGGCCGAAATGACCGATGAGCAGGCGAAGGCGGCAGGACTTCACGAAGCCCCTCGTTATTCTTATGCTCTGCCGGCGATTGATGCAGTGCTGGTGACCCATGAGCATTTTGATCATGTCGGAGGGTTGGATGATTTGCGTCCCTTCTCGATTTTTCAACCCATCGAAATTTGTGCCGAACCGAATGTAGCGGCACCTATCCTGCGCAACATGTCCTATTGTTTTCGTGAACATCGCTATCCCGGTTCACCGCACTTGACGATGCGTGAGATTTCGCCTGAGCAATCTTTTATGGTGGGTACAACCTGCATTGTGCCGATTCGGGTGCTGCATGGTCATCTGCCGATTGTGGGTTATCGTATCGGTGCGTTGGCTTACTTGACCGATATGAGTCGATTGCCCGAAACGGAGCAGGGTAAACTCGCAGGAGTGCGCACCTTGGTGCTCAATGCCTTACGCCACGAAACGCATCCTACGCATCAAAATCTACAAGAAGCCATCGCTTTTGCACGGAGTGTAGGGGTTGAGCGCACGTATTTCATACACATGAGTCATGGCGCAGGCACGCAGGCCGAGGCCGATTGTACCCTCCCTGAGGGTATGGCTTATGCCTATGACGGATTGGAGATAGAACTATAAATTCCCCACCTTTCTGCACGCCGGAGTACAGGAAGGTGGGGAGTTGTTTGAAGAGGATGCTGAATAGTTTTGTCAAATTGCAAATTGATTGCTGCCTAAAGAATGACAAAACAAAATTCGCTCATTTCTGCTGAAACTTTGGTGGGTGGTTTGAGGAAGCCATGCTAAAAGGAAATTCAGAAGAAATGAGCGAATGTTGTATCAGAATCGTGCGGTAGCTTGGATGTCGAAGACGTTGTAGCGGCGGTCGGCACCTGCAGCAAGGGAGCGGTCGTAAGTGTGCGTGTAGTTGAACTGTATCATAAAATGCTTGTTGAACCAGTAAGAGGTAGTCAAACCCCAATCGATTTTGAGGCTATTCCAAGTGCGGGCATTTTCGCGGTAGCAGTCCCAGCGACCATAGATTCCCAAACCGGGCACGGCCTTGATGTTACCGCCTGTCATGGCGTACCAACCATCACTGCGATTAGAAGCCTCTAAAATCGCTTTCGCTGCTGCCGTCGTCGGAGCACTCATAGCGGCTGCGGCGGCTGCGTAAGTGGTACCGACACTATGGACATATTCGCCACGGAACACCCAATCGGCATCGTAACTCAATCCCAACGCATAGCGCTTACGATCGACGCTTACCGCAGTGTTTTTTTCGTTAGTAGAGCGTCCGTTCCAACCAAAAGCGGCGATGCGAAGGTTTTTGATAGGACTGATCCACACTCCACCAGCTAAATCTTTGTGGCTGTTAACATCTTTGTGATTGCTGCCTTGCCCGTTGAACACACCGATATGATAGTGGAAGAAAGTGTGTCCATCGGCCATTGGGAGGAAATCGCCGCAAACTTGTGCGCCCAAATCTCGAGAACCTGTGGGGTGTTCGCCAATGCGGTCAGAGAGCCCTTGCAATTTTTTTGCTACTTGAGAAGTACTACCCATTTTGAGGTTGATGGGAGCAGTGGGACTATCGAGACCAAAAGCGCGGTTGAATTGTCCGACTTTGAGGCGGGCAAACTTGAATTTCTCCCATAGGAAATAAGCATCAAGGATGCGTGGTCCACGGTCGATACCTGGTGAACCCGCCATTTCAAACTGGGTGAAATAGGTCAGGTGCTTCCACGCCTGACCGCTGCCAATCACGCGCAGACGACGGAGGGCAAAACCGCCATTCGAGATCTTTCCTTCTTGGTCGTTGTACGAATAGCCTCCTGTCAGGTAACCACCGAACTTAAATATGGGCTTGAATTCACCGAGTGTGTTTTGAATAGCACTGGAGGTAGAAGCCGTGGGAAAAAAAAAGGAAAGCTCTTTTGTAGCGCTGTAGGAAAGAGTGGAGACAAGTTCATCGTTGGCCAACAAACTGCCGGAACAGAACATCAGACAGGAGAGGAAAAGATGCTTGTGATTCATGATAAATAAGTTTATGTAGTATTTCTTCTGCAAATTTAGAAAAAAAACGCAAGGCATCAATGGAGAATAACAAAATGACAACTCGGTATTGAAAAAACTCATTAAAAACTCGCCAAATCCGATTTTTCTATTTACTTTTGCAGCAAATACAAACCTTTAATTCTATCAAGTAAGCATGGAAATGGAAGAAATTCTTGACAAGCCCTATGTTATCGGTTTAGATATGGGCGGTACAAACTCAGTGTTCGGCATTGTGGATCAGCGAGGTACGATTCTTGCGCAAACTGCCATTAAAACCAAAGCCTACCCTGACGTGAAAGATTATGTCGCAGCAGCTGTGGAAGCACTCCAGCCTGCGCTTGATGTCGTGGGAGGGATTGACAAAGTGCGAGGTATGGGTATTGGTGCACCCAATGGTAACTTCTATAATGGTACCATCGAATATGCTGCCAACCTCATTTGGGAAGGCGTTGTACCTATTGCCGAACTCTTTGAAGAGGCGCTTGGCATTCCTTGCCGCGTGACCAACGATGCCAATGCGGCAGCAATGGGTGAAATGACTTATGGCGTGGCTCGTGGTATGAAGAATTTTATCATGATTACCCTTGGCACCGGTGTAGGTTCGGGTATTGTGGTCGATGGACACATCGTCTATGGTTCGGACGGCTTTGCCGGAGAATTGGGCCACTTTGTTGTGGATCACACTGAAGAGGGCCGTCAATGTGGTTGCGGTCGCCATGGTTGCTTGGAAACTTACTGCTCTGCTACTGGTGTGGCACGTACGGCACGTGAAATTCTCTCTCGCAGCGATGAACCTTCTCCCTTGCGTGAGCTGGAACCGGAAAGTATCACTTCGTTCGATGTGTTCCAAGCAGCAGAGAAGGGCGATAAATTGGCCTGTGAAATCTTTAAGTTTACGGGTGAGCTGCTCGGTCGCAGTTGTGCCGACTTTGCCACCTTTAATACACCGGAGGCTTTCGTGTTCTTTGGTGGATTGACCAAAGCCGGTGAATATCTGATGGACCCTCTTCGTCGTGCTTACGATGAGAATGTACTGAACATATTTAAGGGAAAAGCCACACTCTTGGTGTCCACCCTGAAAGGGGCAGAAGCTGCCGTGCTGGGGGCTTCGGCACTCGGTTGGGAATAACTTCGGGTGCGAACTGCACAAAAGTAAAAGATAAAACAAACTCCGAACGTACAACGTATGGTATGTTCGGAGTTTGTTTTTGTTGAAGAGCCTGTGTCGGATGGATGCGGTAGATGACGCAAAGAGCAATACATTGGGTAGACTTTGCCTGTATTGTGTAAGACGGTTAAAGCCCTGGATAAGAGTGTTCTTCTACGTCTGCTTCGGCAAGATTTGTAGGAATAAAACCCTCAATAATCTGTCGCGGCGTACATCCTAAATGTATGCGGCAGAAGGTGTTCATGTGTTGTTGAGAAGAGAAACGGAGCAGTCGGGAAATTTCGGACAAGGACAATGAACTGCTGCGTAAGGTCTTGTAGAGGGCGTTCGCTTTGTTACGCGTCAGCCACTTGCCGTGCGGCTCTTTGAAATGGAGGGCAAACAGGTGTACAAATTCCGAGCGCGGCATATTGAGACGGGCGGCCATCTCATCGACGTTCAGGAGTTCGGCGGCCATGGTCATCACCTCTTCCATAAAAGAATTGGAGGTGGCGTAGAGCGGCACGAGAAACTTGGAGAGGACAATCTTTTTGTAGTAAGCCTGCAACAATGCTGCAAATTCCTGCTGTTTCAGTTTGTGGATGTCACAGCACAACAGACCATCTTGAATGTAAGTGGCCATCAGTTCGGCAAACTTCCGTATGACAGGAAGCAGGGGAAGGGTCGTAGGCTTGTTGCGTTTGGTCTTGGCGCGTAAGATGAGTTCTTCGTTCATCACACGGCCGCAAAACTCCAATTTGTTGCCAATCAGGTAGAGACGAAGGGCGCGCGTAGTTTCCAGTGCTGTGACTTCATGTTCCATACCGAGCGGTACGATGTACATCTCGTTCTTGTCCACCACCTGGGTGCCGAGGTTCGATCCTGAAATGCGCAGCCTGCCCTCCAAAACCAGCAGAATGGTTGACAAGTGCGGATTGAAATGTCCACGAAACCCTACTTCAGCCTGGATAAGACCAAAACCAAGGGGAGTGGAGCCAATGTAGAGTGGGCAAGAGGTATGGCGGCTGAGGTAGACAACGGACACGTTGGTGGAGGTTTATGAGGTGAGAAAAAGAGAGGCGACTTACGGCAAATCAACGAAATCGACATATTCGTTGTCGCTCTTCTGAAAAATTTTTTCTTTCTGCTGTCCCGTGTGGCCATGGGCAGAGGTGTTGTTCTGCTGCGAAGAAGTGCCACGATGAGACGAACTGCCCTCTTGCGAGCGGTGGTGCCGACCGGTAGTGCGTGCCGAAGAGGGGTTGAGGCCTAATGCTGTCAAGATAAAATCGTAGAGACCTTTTAAGAAAACAGCAATGAATAGAATACCGCCGAAAAGGATTAAACCTAAGCAGCCTAAGAGTTTCATACGGAGAATTTTGAGAGGATGGCGCAAAAGGAAGTTCCGTCATCACAGGGGGGATGAACAAAAGGAACGAGGCAAGAAGTGTGCCAAAAGACATTTATGCCTCAACGGGCGTGCTCTTTCGGGTGGCGATGGAAGTCAAGATGTAGAGCAAGATGCAGAGGGAAACCCCTAAAACACCCACTCCGAAGGCAAAAGATGTGCCGATGAGCACAGCGCAGAGCAGTACGAAAATATAGCGAACTTCATTGCCTTGCCAACCAAAATGCTTGAATTTCAGCGCGAACATGGGGATTTCACTCACCAACAGCCAGCAGGAGATCACCACCAAGAGCAGGAGCAGAATGTAGAGCAGCAAAGCGTGTGTCTGCGTGAAGTTGAGGGTGAAAAAGAAATTGGTGATAGTCACCGACAAACCAGCCCAAAACAAGGCATTGGCAGGAGTGGGCAATCCGATGAAGGAGGTTGTTTGTCGCGTGTCTAAGTTGAATTTCGCCAAACGTAACGCTGAAAAGGGAGGAATGAGTAAGGCGAGGAAGGGCAAGAAAGTGGCCCATGCGTATTCGCCCTTCTCGTTGAAGAGGTAGGAACTTGTCAGCATAAGCAGGCTGAGGGTCATCGCAGCGGGGGCTACACCGAAGGTGACGACATCGGCCAACGAGTCCAACTCCTTACCGATGGGACTGGAAACGTGCAGCAAACGTGCGGCAAAGCCATCGAAAAAATCAAAGACGGCTCCGAGCACGATGAAGCCCATGGCATAGTCGAGCAATTGGTAGCAGGCGGCTCCCGTTGCCAAACATCCGCAGAGCAGATTGCAACAAGTCAAGGCGTTGGGAATATGACGTTTCATAAACGAAATGGTTGAAAAATAAATCAGAAAACGGAAGTGTTCATCGAATTTGTATCCAAGATAAAAGGAGGAATTTCGAGGTGAAAAACTCAGAGGTAGTTTTTTCTACCTCTGAGATAAATAAAACTATCTCTGAGGTAGTACGCACTCAAAGAGGGGGGCGCGATGAAAGAAGGGAAATGGAAGGCCAAGCGCATCTTTTGCGTTTCTCGAATTGGCTCACGCGCGCACGTATGCGCGCATTACACCTCAAAAGCGTGTTTTTTCCTTCACTTCCTTCACCGTGGGGAAAAATTGTTGATTATCAGATAGATATGGTGAAGGATGTTTTGGGATTGTTGAAGTGGTTTTCAAAATCCGGGTAGAGAAGGTGATAGGCTCGTCTTATTCTACGAACAAAGTCGGTCGGGCGAGTGCCGTCGGACTTGGAAGTGGTGAAAAAGAAATTGTTTGGTGAACCTTTTTTAAGAAAAAATCCTTCACCGTAAAGGGGTGATATCCCGAAAGTTATGCGTTTGGTGAAGGAAGTGAAGGAAAAATATCGATTTCACAGGGAGCGCGCGTGCGCGCGTACGCGTGAGAAATGCTTTCAGATTTCGCTCCGCGTGGTGGTAGGGCTTAATCCTGCTTGGGTTTGAGGTGTGCCAAAACCGTGCCGTTGCCGGTGGTCGCTTGCCCGAGTTCTACGTGTACTTCTGTGTCCAAAGGGAGGTAGACATCTACGCGTGAACCAAACTTGATGAAACCCATGTGGTTGTCAATGTTGCAGGGCTGATCCTCTATGGCATAAGTGACGATGCGGCGCGCTACGGCACCTGCCACTTGACGTACCAAAACATCGTGACCCGAAGGGGTCTCAATCACCACGGTGCTCCGTTCGTTTTCTACACTGGCTTTGGGCAACCAAGCTTTGTGGAAATTGCCGTTGTGGTGGCGAACCATCTTGACCAATCCTTCTACGGGAAACCAGTTGGCGTGAACATTGGTGACGGACATAAACACCGAAATCATCAAACGACGATCGTGGAAATACTCGTTTTCCTCGACTTCCTCAATGACCACAACCCGCCCATCGGCCGGGGCTACCACCACATTTTCCGTTTCGCCCGGAAAAATACGAATAGGGCAACGGAAGAAATTGACGATGATACCATAGACGATCACCAAGATGGCTAAGATGCCGATATAGACCGGTAGGCAGATGTCGGCCAACAGCCAATAACCCAGCACAATATAGGCCGACAAGAGAATGCCGCCCAAAATGAGTGTAGGCGTACCTTCGTTGTGCAAACGATGCTGTTTTACAGTATTGAGTTTTGTCATAAAGCTTGTTACGATATTAGATGCAAAAGTACGCATTTCTTGTCAAACTGACAAAAAAACAGGTCATAGAAAGACTTTTTTCCACTAAACCATACGTTCCATCAATGCGGTGAGTCGGCTTTCCAATTGTTCTGCGGAAAGTCGGAGGGAGAATTGTCCGTTTTGCGCGATGGAGATATTGCCTGTTTCCTCGCTCACGATAATGGCCATACAATCGCATTTTTGGGAGATGCCCAAAGCTGCACGATGTCGAAGTCCCAGCGATTTCGGGATGTCGTTGTCGTGGGAAACGGGGAGAATGCAGCCGGCGGCTTTGATGCGCTTGTGGCTGACCACCATGGCACCGTCATGGAGGGGGGAGTTTTTGAAAAAGATGTTTTCGATGAGTCGTTGCGAGATGGCGGCATCAATGACTTCTCCCGTCTTGGAGATGTCGTTGAGGGGCATGTCGCGTTCCACGACGATGAGCGCTCCGATTTTTTGCTTACCCATGCTCATACACGCCATGACGATGGGCATAATGTCTTCGCGGTGGATGTTGCTGTCCCGATGGCGGTGCAGCCAGTGAAACATCCGTGAGGCTCGCTGGGTGCCGATGGTGGAGAAGAATTGGCGGATTTCCTCTTGAAACAAAATGATGAGTGCCAGTGAACCAACGTTGATGAGCGTGTCGAAGATACCTCCGAGCAGGCGCATTTCGAACACTTTCGATACGAATATCCAGACCAGAATGAAAACCAGTACGCCGCCGAAGATGTTGGCCGATCTGGACTCGCGCATCAGTTTGTAGATATAAAAGAGCAACAACGCCACCAGGACGATGTCGATAATATCCTTGATTCCAACTTCAATCATAAGTGGTTTTCAAAATTAAACGTAGATATTGGGCAAAAGACTATGCTTGTGAGCGCATCTTTTCGACAATTCGGCAGGCTTCCACAGCGGCTTTTACGTCGTGAACGCGAAGGATGTGTGCTCCGCGAAGCAGGGCGATGGTGTTGAGCACCGTGGTGCCGTTGAGGGCTTCTTGAGGGGTGATGTCGAGGAGTCGGTAAATCATCGACTTTCTACTGATGCCTACCAGCAGCGGCAGTTCCAGTTCGTGAAAGTCTTCGAGCCGTTCCATCAGGCGATAGTTGTGTTCCAGTGTCTTTCCGAATCCAAATCCGGGATCGATGATGATGTCTTTGCCGCCATAGTCGCGCAACTTTTGCGCGCAGCGGGCGAGATGTTCCAGTACCTCAGCCACTACGTTGTCGTAGTGAGGGGCGGTTTGCATAGTTCCCGGCTCGCCTTGCATGTGCATCAGAATGTAGGGCACTCCGAGTCGTGCCACTGTGCGCAGCATGTTTCGGTCGAGGTCGCCTCCTGAAATGTCGTTGATGATGTGTGCGCCCAGTTGTTCTACGCAACTTTTGGCCACATCGGCACGAAAGGTGTCGATGGAAATGATGGCATTGGGCGCTTCTTCGTGTACAATCTGCAATGCGCTTTCCAACCGCGCCATCTCTTCTTGCCGGGGAATGTTGGTTGCTCCGGGACGGGTGGAATAGGCACCGATGTCGATAATCTCTCCGCCTTCGTCCAAAATTTGGCGAACGCGCCGGCGAATGGCTTCAGGCTGTGAAGAGGGGGTGCGTGAGCCATCGTAAAAAGAATCGGGGGTGACATTGAGAATGCCCATCACCACGGGGTGGTCGAGAATAAAGAGACGTCCGCCCAGATTGAGGGTGAAGGGAACAGAAGGTTGTAACATCGTGTCGCGTATTTTCTGCAAAGATAGGTTTTGCAGGCAGAAATACAAAATAAATGGGCTGCTTTTTTCGCCTTTTGGGAAGTAAACGCTAATTTTGCACGGAAAATAAGTAGGTGCTCGGCATCAATGGGCAGGAGGACTGCTCTTCCTCTTGTGTCAAACTGTCGGTGGAAAGGCAGGAGTGTGAATTTTGTACGCTCAACGCCCCCGCTGAATGGGAAGAGGGATTGTGTCTGGTCTAAATGAAGAAACCTACTGAACAGGATGTTTAATTTTGAACACCTACTTAACGCGCCATTATGGAACTTCAAGAACTTTACGAAATTTTCAAACGCCACGCCGTGGTCACTACCGATACGCGCCATTGTCCCGAAGGCAGTATTTTCTTTGCACTGAAAGGGGCAACGTTCGACGGCAATCAATTTGCGCTGCAAGCCTTGTCTGCTGGTTGTGCTTATGCCGTGGTGGACGATGCACTGGTGGCAGCAACCGATGTGCGGTGCTTGTGGGTGGACGATGTGCTCACCACGCTTCAGCAACTTGCCCACTACCACCGCTTGCAACTCGGTACGCCCATCGTGCAAATCACGGGGACGAACGGCAAAACAACAACGAAAGAACTGATAGCTGCCGTTTTGGCCGAAAAGTATAATGTCCTCTACACACAAGGTAACTTGAACAATCACATCGGTGTGCCGCTGACGCTCCTGCGCCTTACTCCGGAACATGATGTGGCGGTGGTGGAAACGGGGGCTAATCATCCGGGTGAGATAGCGATGCTGAGTGAGATGGTTTCTCCCGACTGTGGCTTGATTACGAATGTGGGCAAAGCGCATTTGGAGGGCTTTGGGTCGTTTGAAGGAGTGGTGCGTACCAAAACCGAACTTTATGCGCACATTCGTCGTCGAGTGGCTGCTGACTCCGATAGTCCTTTTATTATCCTCGATCTCGACAATCCGCATCTGGCACCTTTGGGGAGTGACCTCGCTGCCTTTACCTATTCTGAAATGGCGGGAGAGAGCGATGTTAAAGGTGAGGTGGCCGACTGTGCGCCTTTTCTTACCTTGCACTGGCAGCAGACCGGAGGCACATTGCATAAGGTGGAAACGCAACTCATTGGGGTTTACAATCTCAAAAATGTATTGGCAGCAATTGCCGTGGGGTTGCGTTTCGGTGTGTCTGGTGAGCAGATAGACCATGCGTTGCGTTGCTATCGTCCGAACAATAGTCGATCGGAATTTCGCCAAACCGCCCACAATCGTTTGGTGGTGGATGCTTATAATGCCAATCTGTCGTCGATGCACGCCGCGATTGAAAACTTCCGCTGCATTTCCGAACCTCACAAGATGATGATACTCGGCGATATGCGCGAACTTGGAGCCGCCTCCGAAAATGCCCATGAAGAGGTGGCGCAACTGGCTGCCTCCGCAGGTTGTGAAACGGTGTGGCTGGTGGGTGACCTCTTTGCTCGTCATCCTCTTACGCCGCCACAGGATGGGTCTACCCACTTTGTGCACTTTGCCGATGTCGAAGCGGTGAAGGCCGAACTGCAAGCGCATCCCATCACTGGACATCTCATTCTGATTAAGGGCTCTAATGGTACGCGGCTTTTTCAGTTGCCGGAACATTTGTAATCCCTTCTCAGCTCCTTGCCAATCTCAAAAGCAGCTCCGTCTATTGTCGTTGTGCGATAGATGGAGCTACTTTTGAGATTGGCTCTGAAACGAGGAAAGTGTACACAAATAAAAAAGCACCACTTTTCAGTGATGCTTTCTTGTGGGCGCTGAGGGATTCGAACCCCCGACCCTCTGCTTGTAAGGCAGACGCTCTGAACCAGCTGAGCTAAGCGCCCTTTTCGCGTTTGTGAGGAGTGTTCCTCTCAATTGCGATGCAAAGGTACTGCCTTTTTTTGAAACTGCCAAACGATTTGCGGATTTTTTTTATTATGAGGCATCGGAAATGAGAAAAGGTAGGTATGAAAAGAAAAAGCACCACTTTTCAGTGATGCTTTCTTGTGGGCGCTGAGGGATTCGAACCCCCGACCCTCTGCTTGTAAGGCAGACGCTCTGAACCAGCTGAGCTAAGCGCCCTTTTCGCGTTTGTGAGGAGTGTTCCTCTCAATTGCGATGCAAAAGTACTGCCTTTTTTTGAAACTACCAAGCGATTTGCGATATTTTTTTCAAAAGTTCCTCTATTTTTTCTTTTGACGTCTCTTTTCGTTCAAATTCATCGCTGTCGGGCTTCCCCATTGCCACACCTTGATGTCGATATAGCATGGCGCTGCGTCGTGGTGTGCGGAGGGAAGCGTGGATTTCACGAGCGCCGGTGGTGCGTAAAATGTCTGCGGCATTTTCAGGAGTAACACCGGAGCCGGGGAGGATTCCGATGCGACCGGCGGCTTGTTTGACGAGGACGTGAAGTTCCGAACGTCCTTCCCAAGCTGTGGAGGCGCCTCCCGAAGTGAGTACGCGTGAAATGCCCATTTCTATGAGTTGCTCAAGGGCAGTGGCGCGATTGCGGCAAAGATCGAAAGCGCGATGGAAGGTGATGGATAAACCTTTCGCTGCGGCTGCCAGTCGGCGTGTCGTGTCTATATCAATGTCGCCGTTGGGTAGTAAAGCACCTATTACCACGCCGTCCATTTTCAAACGACGCGCCAAGGCAATGTCTTCGAGCATCATTTGCACTTCCTCTTCTGAATAGAGGAAGTCGCCCCCTCGCGGACGGATGAGTACATGCTTCTTAATGCCTTGCATTTTTGCGACGGCCTGCATCAATCCATAACCGGGGGTGATGCCGCCTTCGTCCAGTGCTGCACAGAGTTCGATGCGGTCGGCACCCCCTGCCAGCGCATTCTGAGCACTTTCCAAAGTGCCACAACATACTTCTAATAAAGCCATATCTTTATTTTAACGCGGCGTAGGTGGGTACTTATATATGGAGAGGCCAAGCGGTTGTTCTACTTATCGTTTGTCGGGCGGTCTCTTTCGGTAAATCCAACTTACGCGCAAAATTTGCAGCAAAGATAGGAATTATCAAGAAAAAGAGAGGAAAAACAGCTGTTTTTTCGTATTTTCGCAGTAAAATAAGCGCTGCGAGCGCTGTTCTTTCTTTCAACAGCCGTTAAGGCACTCTGTTTCCTTTATGAAAAAGTACGTCAAAGACTTGCGTGTGGTCGGTCGCGAGATGCTGCGCGAAGACTATTTGCTGCTGCGTCTCACCGATGAGCAAGCACCGCTGCCGGCCATGTTGCCGGGGCAGTTTGTACAAATTGCTGTGGAGGGTTCTCCCACCACGTTCTTGCGTCGCCCCATTTCTATCAATGACTATGATGCTGCGCGCAATGAGTTTGATTTGCTTATTCATTTGGTAGGCGATGGTACGCGCCAACTGGCTCGGCTGCACGTGGGCGACAACCTCAATTGTATTTTTCCGCTCGGCAATGGGTTTGCGCTTCCATCCTCAACTTCGGCGCCGCAACGTCTGCTGCTCGTGGGCGGCGGCGTGGGCACCGCTCCGATGTTGCTCTACGGAAGACAGCTGCATACCGCCGGTCATCAACCCACGTTCCTGCTGGGAGGGCGCAGTAGCCGCGACATTTTGGAAAGAGAGCGGTTTGCCGAATTTGGCAGCGTATGTATCACCACCGAAGACGGTACGTTGGGCGAGCGCGGTTTTGTGACCCACCACAGTGTTTGGGAAACGGAGCGCTTCGATGCCGTGGCCGCCTGTGGGCCTAAACCTATGATGGTGGCCGTTGCACAGTTGGCACGGAAGTTTGACCTGCCTTGTCATGTTTCGCTCGAAAACCTGATGGCTTGTGGGGTGGGTGCCTGCCTTTGCTGTGTGGAGAAGACTGTGCGTGGCAACGTCTGTGTTTGTACGGAAGGGCCGGTATTCAATACTAACGATTTAACCTGGGAATAACGCTATGTTACAAACTGCCGTTCAAATTGGTGCGCTCCGTCTCAAAAATCCGGTACTCACTGCTTCCGGCACTTTTGGCTACGGCCTTGAGTTTGCCGACTTTATCGACCTCAACCGCCTCGGTGGTTTCGTGGTCAAAGGAACAACACTCCTCCCCCGTCAGGGCAATGACTATCCTCGTATGGCCGAAACCACAGGTGGAATGCTCAACTGTGTAGGGTTGCAAAACAAAGGGGTAGAGTATTTTGCCACGCACATTTATCCGCAAATCAAGGATATTGATGCCGCGGCCATTGTGAATGTGAGTGGTTCGTCGCCCGATGACTATGCGGCTTGCGCCGCCCGTGTGGCAGAATTGGAGCATATTCCGGCCATCGAACTCAACATCTCCTGCCCCAACGTGCACGATGGGGGAATGGCTTTTGGCGTGACCTGCGCAGGGGCTGCTTCGGTGGTCAAAGCCGTGCGAAAAGTTTATCCCAAAACGCTCATTGTGAAACTCTCGCCCAATGTGACCGACATCGCAGAAATAGCGCGTGCAGTTGAGGCCGAAGGTGCCGATAGTGTTTCGCTGATCAATACGCTGATGGGGATGAGTGTCGATATCGAACGCCGGCGCTCCAACTTGAGCATTGGGACGGGAGGATTGTCCGGTCCTTGTGTCAAACCCATAGCGCTGCGGATGGTGCACCAAGTGGCAAAAGCCGTGCAAATCCCTGTTGTCGGACTGGGGGGGATTATGAATGCGCGCGATGCCATCGAATTTCTTATGTGCGGTGCGACCGCTGTCCAAATCGGAACGGCCAACTTTATCGACCCTGAGGTGACCATCAAAGTCATTGAGGGTATCGAGGCATGGTGTGAAAGTCATGGGGTGAGTGATATTCATGACATCATCGGTGTGCTGTAAGTCGGTGCTCGACGAAGCAATATAGTGCCGCTTTTCGGTAATGCTTTTTACTTTGTGATTGATTTCACGAAGTGCGGTCTTTTTAGACGACTATCCTCAGCTGTGGGTAGTCGTCTTTTTTTATTTATTGCTGTCCGGTAAAATTTGGTAAGTTAGAAAATTGAAGCAAAATCCTTCATATCTTGTAAAAAAAGCCTTCTAAAAGGGCATTATGGAGAGAAAAGGCGCTTGAGCATGTTGAAATTGATAGTATGGAAAAATACAAGCCTCCTAATCCAACTTTCTTTGCAAACAACTATGTTTCAGTGGGTTATGAAGGTAGTTCGATTTTTTACCGGACACCAATATTTTTTATTGCTGTTCGGTAACTTCAAAACCGCAAAACTACCAGTCCGAATCCCTTAAAATAGGACTTCGGGCTTCCTTTCTCAAAAAGCCTCCCCTGTTTATATATAGACATCTCACCTGCCAAACTTACCACAAAGCCTCGACTTTAACATGATTTTAACATTTCCTCTCCCCTATCAACGAAGCGAGTGGCTCAATCTACCTCAGAGATAGTTTTTTTCAGCTCTTATCTAAATCAAACTACCTCTGAGGAAAGTGGTCGCACTCGGCACACACGCATACGCGCGCGTCATACACACAGATTACGTGTTTTTTCCTTCACATCCTTCACCACATAGGCAAACCTCTCAAAATCAGACTTCTCCGGTGAAGGATTTGAAAAAGTTAATCCTTCACCTCACAGAGGTTTTCTTGCCACGGCATTCAAAACGCATGCTTCGTTTTGGCACAGTTCGTCCGGCTAAACGGAATCCTTCACCCACAACTCTTTGTTTAACAGTTAGATAGCCCTTCCGGTGAAGGAAGTGAAGGATAAAAACACATTTTGCAAGAAATGCGCGCGTGCGCGCGAGGATTTTTGTTCCCTGATTTCATTTGCCGTGCACCGCTCCTTTCGATAAAAAGGTCTTCCAAAACTTAGAGTGAGGATATGATATCTTTTGAAACACGTTTATCGGATAGCAATATCTTTTTTTGTTGATTTATAAAATTTTCCTCTGGAAATTTGTTGGATTGAAAAATTTCATTTACCTTTGCAGAAGTTTCTATTGGAAATAAATGTAAATCTACTCATAATCAAAAGAAAAGAACTTATGAAAGCGAAAGAAATTACCAATGCTTATTTCATTGCCAACGTGTTTGATTATACTACCGGTTCTTCGGAGTGGAAGTTCAAAGGAGGTCGTCCTGTACTCATCGACTTCTATGCAAAATGGTGTGGTCCGTGCAAAGCCATGTCGCCCCATTTGGAACGGTTGGCTGAGGAATACGATGGCCGGATTGACGTGCTCAAGGTCGATGTGGATCAAGAGCGGGAGTTGACGCAGGTGTTCGGTATTCAGTCTATGCCCACTTTGCTCTTTATTCCTCAAGAAGGGTTGCCCCAGAAGGCTGTTGGTGCCTTGAATTATGGGCAGTTGAAAGAAGCGGTTGAAAATGTGCTCATCTCGTAAATCGAGATGAGAGGAATCTTTAATTGAGGGGGCGGGGAAAGAATCCGTGTTTGCATTTTATGCTGAACCTCTGCCCCCCCCTCATTTCATCTTATAGTCCTCAACTTATGAAACGAATAATTCTTCGCCCTCTCCTGCCCCTACTTCTCTTAGCGTGGGGGAATCAGATGGTGGCGCAAAATGCTGCGTTGCCGACCTCCGGAAAGGCACAACCTTTAGCGGTTGAGACGATGCAGCCGCTCACGCTCACAGAAGCTGTGCAGCGTGCTGAAACACAGAGTGCCCTCCTGCGCGTGGCCGATGTGGAGCATCGGATCAGTGTGGCACAGTTTCGACAGACCGACGCCGTCTTTCTTCCTCAAATCTCGGTGGGCTACACCGCTATGCTGACCAATAACCCACTCAATGCCTTTGGCTTTCTGCTTCAGCAACGTGGGGTGACGATGGCCAGTTTTAATCCCGAAACGCTCAATCACCCCACAGCTACCGACAACTATACAACCTCGCTTGAAGTGAAACTCCCTTTGCTGAATCTCGATATGATTTATGCCCGAAAGGGAGCGCGGGCTATGGCAGAGGTGAATCGGCATAAGGCCGACTATGTGCGTAGCAATCTGCGTTTTGAAATACAAAAAGCCTATACCCAATTACAGTTTGCCCATCGTGCCAAAGCTGTGCTGGAAGCTACACTTAAAGACGTGCAGACTATTCGAAACACCGTTGCCGATTTTGAAGCACAAGGCCTGGTGCAGCGGAGCGATGTTCTCAATGCCGAGGTGCAGGTCAATACCATCGAGGCCGCTTTGGCCAAAGCCCAAAGCCACATTTTTTCCGCTTCTGAAGGGCTGGCACTGTTGATGGGGGTGGAACACCCGAAGGGAAATGTATATCTGCCGGAAGAATTGGAGCAGAGCAGCAGTGAAGTGATTGGAGAGTTTACCTCTCAACGCGCCGATGTGCGAGCCATGAATGCTGCTCTCGAAGCTACGCAGCAGATGGAGCGTTCGGCACGTGCTGCCTTTCTGCCTAAAATCAATGCGTTCGGCACCTATCAGCTCAATAACAATCGACCGCTCGCTTTCAAACATGATGCCTATCTGTTGGGTGTGAACCTGACGTGGCCGGTGTTTCAAGGCAATCAAGCGCGCTACAAGGCGCGGGCGGCTCACCTGCAAACCGATAAAATGCGAGAAGAACTGCAACTCCATATGGATCGTAGCCGTGTAGAAGCCGACAAATTGCGTCGTGACATCTTGGATTGGGATGTCGAAATTACTAAACAGAAAACCAGTTTGGCACAAGCTGATGAAGCTTTGCGCATCGTGCGCCACCGCCATGCCGAAGGACTGGCTTCAACCACCGACCTTTTGATGGCGCAAGCCCAGTTGTCCCAACAGCAACTCGGTTTGGCGCAGACAATCATGAATCGCAACATTGCCGGCTATCAATATCAACTTCTTACCTCCTTTAACGAATAATTCTCTCTTATGAAATCCTATACAATGTCCCTTCTCGTCTTTGCCGCCGTTGCTGCAGCACTGACGTCTTGTTCTTCGGGTGAAAAGCCAACTCCGGCCTCTGAGAAGTCCGTGGCCGTTACCACAGCCCGACCCACTTTGATGCAAAACGACCTCTTGGTGGTGAGTGGAATGGTCACGTCGCGCCAAACCGCAATGATTAGCACGCGCCATATGGGTACGGTAGAGCAGGTCTTGGTGAAACAGGGAGATGTGGTGAAAGCCGGTCAACCGCTCGTTATTATCAGCAGTGAAGAGCTCAAAGCCCGCCGCACGCAGACCGAGGCCATGGTGGCCGAAGCACAGGCCGCCACCACCAATGCCGAACGTGATGCGGCAAGATTTCGCAATTTGCATGCGCAGAAAAGTGTGTCGGACAAGGAACTGGAAAACGTGGAACTTCATCTCACCTCAATGCGCGCTAAATTGCAGATGGCACGCCAAGGACTGCGAGAGGTGAAAGCGATGATGGCTTACACGCGACTGACTGCTCCTTTTTCGGGCGTTGTCGTACAGAAAATGGTCGATGCCGGTTCGATGGCCAACCCTGGTCAGCCGTTGCTGGTGGTGGAGCAAACGGGCGACCTGCAAGTCACAGCTTCGCTGCCAGAAACCTACCTCTCGGCCGTCAAGGCAGGAGATGCTGTGCAAGTGGAACTCAAAGCGTTGGGGCGTACCGTGACGGGACGTGTGGCAGAATTGTCTCCATCGGCAGCGATGACGGGCGGACAGTATGCCATGAAAATCCATCTTTCTGCCAACGACAAAGAAGGACTGCGTGCCGGAATGTATGCCGGAGTGCAAATTTCAACCGGTGGAAAAGGAACCGGCGGTCGTCGGGTCTTTGTGGATAAAAACCTCATTGTAGAGCGCGACCAACTCACCGGAGTTTATGTGCTTTCGACCGACCGCCGTGCGATGCTCCGCTGGGTGCGTCTTGGCAAATCTATGGCCGATCGTGTCGAAGTCCTTTCGGGATTGAAGGCCGATGAAATCCTCGTGCGTCCCGAGGGACAGAAACTCCGCAACGGACAGAAAGTAACGATAAATGCTTAAGTCGGGTGTTTAGTAGAGGTGTAGAGAGGGAAGGGCGAACAGCCCCTGCGACTCTCTCACATTTTTACTTCCTCCCTTTCAAAACCAAAGATTATGAATTTAGAAAACGGACTTTCGGGCAATATCGCCAAGGGATTCATACGCTCCAAGTTGAGTGTCCTTTTGATGATTGCCTTCCTTCTGCTGGGCGCATTCAGCATTGCTTTTATTCCTCGAGAGGAAGAACCGCAAATTGATGTGCCTATGGCCGACATCATGATTGCCTATCCCGGAGCGAAACCTGCCGAGGTGGAAAGCGATGTCACCGTTCCACTCGAAAAGATTGCTTCCAATATCAAAGGTGTGGAAGATGTCTATTCCACCTCGATGGATGGCATGGCCATGCTCACGGTGCAGTTTTATGTGGGCGAAGATGTGGAGCGATCCCTCGTGAAGCTCTACAACGAACTGATGAAGCACATGGACAAAATGCCCAAAGGGGTGACGATGCCACTGGTGAAAAGCCGTGCCATCGATGATGTTCCAGCGTTGAGCTACACCCTTTGGAGTGAGCATTTGAGCAGCTACCAGTTGCGGCAAGTGGCCGAAGTGGTGGGCAGTGATTTGAAGAAAGTGCACGATGTCTCGCAGGTGCAGGTGGTGGGTGGTCGGCAGCGCCAACTCAAAGTGTTGCTCGACAAAGAGAAGATGGCCTCTGCAGGAGTGGATATGCTCGGGGTGGCACAAATGCTTCAGGGCAATAATGTACAGATGCAGAGCGGACGCATTGCATCGGCTGACGAAGCAGTTGCAGTGCAGGCCGGACGCTTCTTTACCTCGGCTGATGAGGTGCGCCAAACGATTGTCGGCGTGAAAGAGGGGCAGCCCATCTATCTGCATCAAGTAGCCACGGTGGAAGACGGTCCTGAAAACCCTTCGACCTATGTTGCGATGGGCTATGGCGCTGCTCGTTCCGAACTACGCCGTCAATTTCCCGGTGAGTATGAGGCTGTGACTCTTTCGATTGCCAAGAAGCAAGGAGCTGATGCTATGAAGTTGGCCGAAACGGTAGGTGCGCGTCTTGACAAACTCAAAGAAACGGTGTTGACGGACGATGTGCATGTGGAGCAAACCCGAAATTATGGTGTCACCGCTTCGCAGAAGGTGTCCGAACTGCTCATGCATCTCTCGGTGGCTATCCTCATTGTGACCCTTTTTGTGATGGTCGCTATGGGCTGGCGCGGTGGCTTGGTAGTGTTTCTCTCTGTTCCCGTCACTTTTGCACTCACCCTGTTTGCCTACTATTTTCTTGACTATACGCTCAATCGCATCACACTCTTTGCACTGGTTTTTGTAACGGGTATCGTGGTGGACGATTCGATTATCGTGGCGGAGAATATGCATCGACATTTTAAGATGAACAACATGCCTCCGCTCAAAGCAGCCATTTGTGCCATCAATGAGGTGGGCAATCCCACCATACTGGCCACCTTTACCGTGATTGCAGCGGTGCTGCCGATGGCCTTTGTGTCGGGCATGATGGGGCCGTATATGAGTCCGATGCCCATAGGGGCTTCGATTGCTATGCTCATTTCCTTGCTGCTCGCTCTGACGCTGACTCCTTTCTTTGGTTTTCTCTTTTTGCGGGTGAAAGACCATTTGCAAGGTTCGACCGATGAGGCGGCAAACGAAGTGGAAAACTGCTACACCGTGCAGCGCACCCGCCTATATCGTCTTTATGAGTCGACACTTCTGCCCTTCCTCAACAGCCGCCCCAAGCGTTGGGTGTTTATGCTCGGGCTGACGGCAGCGATGTTTGCTTCTTTGGGTTTGTTCTACACGAAGAGCGTGCCGGTGAAGATGTTGCCTTTCGACAATAAAAATGAGTTTCAAGTCATCGTTGATATGCCCGAAGGTACCACGTTGGAGCGTACAGCCGCCGTCACTGCCGAACTGGCGCAGTACATTGGCCACCAGCCTATGGTGACGCACTACCAAAGTTATGTGGGCACTTCGGCACCGATGAGTTTCAACGGTCTTGTGCGCCACTACGATCTGCGGCGCGGTGACAATGTGGCCGATATTCAAGTAAATCTTCTCGACAAGCATGACCGTTCGCAACAAAGTCATGATATCTCCACGGGGATGCGTGCCGAATTGCAAAAGATTGGCCGACGTTTGGGAGCCAACGTGAAGATTGTGGAAGTGCCGCCCGGTCCTCCCGTGATGTCTACGATTGTAGCCGAGATTTACGGTCCGGACTACGCCGGTCAAATCGCAGCGGCCAAACAGGTGAAAAGTTTATTGGCACAGACTGATAATGTGGTGGATGTGGATTGGACGGTCGAGGCCGATCAAAAGGAAGTGCGTTTTGAAGTGAACAAAGACAAAGCCATGAAGCAGGGGCTGGCTGCCGGTCAGGTGGCACAGACACTCTATGGTGCGCTTTCGGGTATGAACGTCGGTACGCTTCATCAAACGGGAACGGAAAATCAAGTCGGCATTGTGTTGCAACTTCCTGAGCAGGACAAAACCAGTATCGCCGATTTGAGCAATCTTTCAATTGTCGGCGCTCAAGGTATGCCCATACCCCTTGCCAATGTTGTGGAGGTACAGGAAGGCGTGAAGCCCAAAAGCATTTTTCGCAAGAATCAAAAGCGTGTGGTCTATGTCTTGGCCGAAGTTGCCGGCAGCCTTGAAAGTCCGGTTTATCCTATCACCGAAGTGAGCGAACGCCTTAAGGAAGTGAAACTCCCTGCGGGTTATACACTCAATGAGGAGTATCGTGCACAGCCCGAATATGAAGACGATTTTTCCTTGAAATGGGATGGTGAATGGAAAATAACCTATGAGGTGTTCCGTGACTTAGGTTTGGCTTTTGCTGCCGTACTCGTCATTATCTACATCTTGATTGTCGGCTGGTTTCAGAGCTTTGTTACGCCCTTGGTGCAGATGACGGCCATTCCGCTTTCGCTCATCGGTATTGTGCTCGGACACTGGTTGATTGGGGCTTACTTCTCCGCACCGTCGATGATTGGATTTATCGCGCTGGCTGGTATTATGGTGCGCAATTCCGTCTTGCTCATCGATTTTATCAACTTACGCCTTGAAGCAGGCATACCCTTGAAACAAGCCATCATTGAGTCGGGAGCCGTGCGTACAACTCCCATTCTCCTTACTGCCGGTGGGGTAGTGCTGGGGGCCATTGTGATGCTCTTTGATCCTATTTTCCAAGGGCTGGCCATCTCGCTTATCGGTGGGTCGATTTCCTCCACCATCCTTACCCTCATCGTCGTACCTCTGCTGTACTACAAAACGATGCGTAGCAAGGTGAAATGATTTTTTCGCTTGAACTCAGTTTTCATTTTTATTTTTCCGATGAGAGCATCCTGTTTCGCGCTTGTCGAGAGTCAGGATGCTCCTCATCAGCTAAACACTCACTTAACTTATGACTAACGAATACATTGTTCGCCTCGTTGCAGGCTTATTGGTGCTCACCGGTGTTATTCTTTCACATTTTGTGTCGCCTTATTGGAACTTTCTTCCTATCTTTGTAGGTGCAAATCTCGTGCAGTCGGTCTTTACGGGCTTCTGTCCGCTTGAAGAACTGCTGAAGCGTCTGCGCCGGACGGTTTAACGTAGGGCGCAGGCCACCCACTCACCCTCCCACTCAGATTTTCTCTTTTCTATGCCTATGGATAGTTCAAGTATTTGTCGCATTCGCGATATTTATCGTGCCATAATTGCCTTTGAGTCCTATTTTGAAGAGCATTATAATGTCAATCTCAATGAAGCCATGTTGTTATGCACGCTCAGTCAGCATATCCGTATGACTGCAGGAGATTTGGCAGAGGCTCTGGGATTGACCAATTCCAATGCTTCCAAGGTGATTGCCTCGGCCGAGCGCCAAAAACTCATCAAGCGTCAGTTGGGCAAGGACGATAAGCGCAGAATGTTTTTCACACTGACGTCCGGAGGTGAAGAGCGTCTGGCCGCCCTCAAGTCCGACACACAGGAACTTCCGGAATTGCTACGATAGCGGGCGAGGTAATGATTTTGCCCTCCTTCATATAGGTGGGCAACCTCAATGCACCACTGATGAAAAAGTGTAGGTCCCTCTAAAAGGCTTCATACACTCGGTTTAATTTACCTCAGAGATAGTTTTTTCTATCTCTGAGGTAAATTTATTTTTCTCTGAGGTAGATTTTTCTATCTCCTATGTTTTTTCTATTGCTGTCTGGTAAAATTTGAGAGGTTAGAAAAATCGAAGCAAAATCCGGTATTGGCCGAAAAAGAGTTTGAGTGTGTTGAATTTGATAGTATGGGAAAATACAACTCCCCTCATCCAATTTTCTCTGTAAACAACTATTTTTTAGAAGGTTGCGAAGGTAATTCATTTTTTACTGGATAGTAATAATTGCGAATAGGTTTTATGTTGCATTGAGAAGTTTATCAGAGTTCAATAATAGAAAAATGAAGAAGATTATAAGGAATTCAATCTTCTTCATTTTAATAGTACTTTTTGAATACTAACATGTTATGCAACTTATTGATTATCAGTGTGTAATCAATAATGAGTTGTTACTGATAGTACAAAGGTACTCAAATTTAAGCAAATCACAACCAAGAACCCGAATATATGTTCCAAGCGTGGGTTGTTACTGATAGTACAAAGGTACTCAAATTTAAGCAAATCACAACCAAATACCAACATACCACCAGGACTAATCGGTTGTTACTGATAGTACAAAGGTACTCAAATTTAAGCAAATCACAACGTCACTTTTTTACCAAATTCCTCGTCTCCTGTTGTTACTGATAGTACAAAGGTACTCAAATTTAAGCAAATCACAACCAACGATGCAGAGTATTTTAATGGCTTGCTGTTGTTACTGATAGTACAAAGGTACACAAATTTAAGCAAATCACAACTATGCTCATTTGGTTTCAATTCCTCAGCAGTTGTTACTGATAGTACAAAGGTACTCAAATTTAAGCAAATCACAACAGCTTAAACAATGTAATTCGGCGCACTTTGGTTGTTA
>CAUUGL010000014.1:0-52500 GCA_963544845.1 uncultured Alloprevotella sp. | reverse complement strand
GTCTGTATGTATGATATATAGAGCTGCTGTGCGGCTTGATGTCTACTGAAAAGTGGGTAGTGGGCAGAGGCTATAAATCCCTGAATTTGGGTATTGCCGCAACGTGCCGAAAGTAGTACCTTTGCATAAGAAAACTAAGCCTTTTATTTTCAATTATAACTATATCCACGAAATGCAACAAATTCCTACGCTGCTTTTGGCGTCGGTTTGTGCGCTTTCTGCACAAGCGGCACTTCCTGATAATCCTCCTTTTACAAATGCTCCCCTTACGGCCACTCCGGCCGACTTGGCACGCTATGTGGCCTTGGCACCCGCTGAAGACACAGAGGCCAATGTGACGGGGCACGTCCTTGATGCGAAGACCGGCCTGTATCTCCCTGCCGTGAAGGTGGAGGTGCGCGGACGGCATCTTTCGACCATGACCGATGCCACCGGCCACTTCTTCCTGAAAGACGCTCCTGTGGGTGCGCTGGAAGTAGAGTTTAAGGCTACGGGCTACCGTACTTTGGTGAAGAAAATCGAAACCCGCGCCAACCATAGTTTGCTGCTTAATGTCTCTTTGGAGGCTGACGAAGTGCAGCTGGGGGATGTCGTGGTGTCTGCCACGCGCAACGCCACTAAGCGCCGTCTTGCCCCCTCTTTGGTAAATGTGATGGATTTGAAAATCTTCGACCGCGTGCAGAGCACCGATATTTCCCAAGCCCTCACTTATCAGCCGGGAGTGCGTGTGGAGACCAACTGTCAGAACTGCGGTTTCTCTCAAGTGCGCATCAACGGTCTCGAAGGTCCTTACAGCCAAATTCTCATCGATTCCAAACCCGTGTTCAGTGCTTTGGCCGGCGTTTATGGCCTGGAGCAACTGCCCACCAATATGATTGAGCGTGTAGAGGTGATGCGCGGCGGCGGTTCGGCTTTGTATGGCAGTTCAGCCATTGCCGGTGTCATCAACGTCATTACAAAAGAACCCCTCACCTCCTCGGCCACGCTCTCTCACGATCTGCGCGGCATAGGCGGTTTCCATCGTTTTGAAAACACCACCAACCTCAACGCTACTTACGTTTCCGACAACAACCGGTTGGGCATCACCCTCTTCGGGCAACTCCGCCATCGCGCCGGCTACGATCATGACGGCGACGGCTATACCGAAACCCCTAAGCTCGACGGACGCAACGTAGGTTTTCGGGCGTTTGCCAAATTTACCGACTATTCCAAACTGACGGCCGAACTGCATGGTACACAGGAGTTTCGTCGGGGTGGTGATCTCTTGGAGAACCAACCCCACAACACCCATATCACCGAACAGCTGCAACATGCCAATGTGAGCGGTAGTTTAGGCTATCAGCAAACCTCCTTTGACGGCCGTCATCACTTCAATGCCTACGTTTCTATGGCCAAAGTGGTGCGCGACAGTTATTATGGCGGCGGAGAAACGCTGGTGAGCGAATATCTGGCCAAGGCCAAACAGACACCCCTCACTCCCGAGGAGTATGAGGATATGGAGAAGCGGCTTTCTTCTTATGGCCGTACAACGGGTGAAACGTCAGTGTTGGGTGCACAGTATGCCTACGATTTCGATCGACTCCTTTTCATGCCTTCACAACTCACGTTAGGAGCAGAACTGAACAACGACCGCCTCGATGATATCAGCGGCTACCGCCCTGCTTCCATCGTACAGAAGATGCACAATCAGGGTTATTTCCTGCAAAACGAATGGCGCAACGAGGAGTGGAGTTTCCTTGTCGGCGCACGCCTTGACAAGCATTCGCTGGTGCAAAAGACCATTTTCTCGCCACGAGCCAGTGTGCGCTTTAATCCCTTGCACGACCTTGTGCTGCGTGCAAACTTCAGCACCGGCTTCCGTGCGCCGCAGGTGTTTGACGAAGATTTACACGTCGATAATGCCGGTGGCGATCTCATCACCATCCGCAATGCCGATAATCTTCATGAAGAGCGCTCCAAAAGTTTGAGTTTCTCGGCCGACTGGTATATGCATTTCGGCGCGTGGAACCTCAATCTGATGGCCGAAGGCTTCTATACCCACCTGACCGATGCTTTCAGTTTGGAGCAAAAGAAAGAAATTATCGGTGGCAAAGAGTGGATCATCAAGACTCGTACCAATTCCGAAGGGGCAAAGGTGTTCGGTGCCAACTTGGAAGGGCGCTTGTCTTATGCCAAATTGTGGTCGTTGCAAGGCGGCCTGACGCTCCAAAAGAGCCGGTATGACCAAGAGCAGCAGTGGAACGACGAAGACAGCTACCGCACCCGCCGCTTCTACCGCACTCCCGATGCTTACGCCTACTTTGTGAGCACCCTCACCCCCATTCGCGGTTGGGAGTTTTCACTAAACGGTACTTTCACCGGTGCGATGCTTGTCGGCCATGAAGTACCCCTTGATGAGCATGGCCATCTGGCAGATTTTAACGGTCGTCCCGCTGCCACTATTGTAGAGAAGCGTTTGCAGTATGGCCCTGGCCAGACTTCCGAAATCAAAGGGCCGCGTACCTTCAAAACCCCCTCTTTCTTTGAAATGGGTATCAAGGTGCAGTACACCCTTCCGGTTTATAAATACTACACGCTCCAGCTCCATGCCGGTGTTCAAAATCTCTTCAACGCGTTCCAAGACGACTTCGATCGCGGCCCTGGTCGTGACTCGGCCTATGTCTACGGACCGCGTGCCCCACGCAGCTTCTTTGCAGGCTTCAAATTCAATTATTAAGCCTTCTCTTTTTGTTCGTTTCTTCGGTTCCTTCCTGCCTTTAAGGCGGGAGGGAACTTTTCGTTTTTGGCGTTAAAAGTATATCATAATTCTTTGCTGTATATTTTATAGACTTGACAAAAAGATTTTACTTGAAAAATGAAAAGTTTTCCAAATGGAAAACTAATTATTTGATATTTAGTGAAATAGGTTTATATGTGCTGGAAAAAGTTATCCATTTTGTATTTCTGTACTCCATTTTGAAAAAATCATACTTGTCTTAAAAATAAAATTACTTTTACTTTTTTGCTTGAAAAAAACGTCTTATCTTTGCGGTCGAAAACCTCTATTCCCCCATCATTATGAGTACCGAAAATTTCTTCATCACCAAGCGCGACGGCTCCACTGAGTCATTCTCTCTCGAGAAGATAAAAGGCGCCATTCTCAAAGCCTGTAATGCTGCCGGCCAACCCATTGACGCCGATAAATTGGCCAAGATTGTGGAGCGCCTGCGTTTCTGCAACGGCATGAGCGTGGAAGACATCCAAAACCAAGTGGAAGTTGCCCTTATGAGTGAACAGCTCTTCAAAGCCGCTAAGGCTTTCATCGTTTACCGAAAGGAGCATACCGACGATCGTGAAACCGCTTCAAAACTCCGTTTCCTCATCGACTACTGCAATGCGCGCAACGCGGCAACGGGCTCTAAATTTGATGCCAACGCCAATGTGGAAAATAAAAATCTGGCTACGCTCATCGGCGAAATCCCCAAAGGCGACTTTATCCGTTTGAACCGCCGTCTGCTCTGCGACAAAATCAAGCAGATGTATGGCAAGGAAACCGCCGACCGCTACCTCTACCTGCTTCAGCATCACTACATCTATAAGAACGACGAAACCTCCTTGGCCAACTATTGCGCCTCCATCACGATGTATCCTTGGCTACTCAACGGTACCAAAGGCATTGGCGGCAATTCCACAGCGCCCACCAATTTGAAGTCGTTCTGCGGTGGTTTCATCAATATGGTCTTCATCGTGAGTTCGATGCTGAGCGGCGCCATTGCCACGGTCGAATTTTTGATGTACATGAGCTATTTCCTCTGCAAGGAATACGGCAACGACTATCACCTCCGCGCCGATGAAGTGGTGGACGGCAGTTTGCGCAAACGTACCCTCGACAAGGTTATTACCGATTGCTTTGAACAGATTGTCTACTCCATCAACCAGCCCACCGGTGCTCGAAATTTCCAAAGCGTTTTCTGGAACATCAGCTATTACGACCGCTATTATTTCGAATCCCTCTTTGGCGAATTTTATTTCCCCGATGGTTCGCGCCCCCTTTGGGAACCCCTGAACTGGCTGCAAAAGCGCTTTATGAACTGGTTCAATGAAGAGCGCACCAAGACCGTCCTCACCTTCCCCGTAGAAACGATGGCCTTGCTCACCGACGGGCAGGACGTCCGCGACCAAGAGTATGCCGACTTCACCGCTGAGATGTATGCCAAAGGACATTCCTTCTTCACTTATATGAGCGACAGCGCCGATTCGCTGGCCTCCTGCTGTCGTTTGCGCAACGAAATTGCCGACAACGGATTTTCTTACAGCCTCGGGGCAGGCGGTGTTTCCACCGGTTCTAAATCCGTGCTTACGGTCAATATCAACCGCTGCGTGCAGCAAGCCACCCGTGAAGGCCGCAACTATGTGGAATATCTCGACAGCATCATCGACCTCATGCACAAGGCACAGATGGCCTACAACGAAAATCTCGACTGGATGCGCCAACGCGGTCTGCTTCCCCTCTTCGATGCGGGCTATATCAACATCAAGCGGCAGTATCTCACCATCGGTGTGAACGGTATTGTCGAAGCCGCCGAAAGTTTGGGCATCACCATCGGCGACAATGCCGAATATCAGCAGTTTGTGGAAAATGTGCTCTCTCTCATCGAGAAGTACAACAAACAATACCGCTCCAAAGACCTTCTCTTCAACTGCGAAATGATTCCTGCCGAAAACGTAGGTGTGAAGCATGCCCGCTGGGATAAGGAAGCCGGCTATTTCGTGCCGCGTGAGTGTTACAATTCCTACTTCTACGTGGTCGAAGATAAAAGCATCGATCCCATTGCCAAATTCCGTCTGCATGGTCGCCGCTACATCGCCCACCTCACCGGCGGCAGTGCGCTCCATTGCAATTTGGAGGAACACCTTTCTCAGCCGCAGTATCGCCATCTTCTGCGCGTGGCAGCTATTGAAGGGTGCAACTACTTCACCTTCAACATTCCCAACACCCTTTGCAACGATTGCGGCCACATCGACAAGCGTTATCTCACGGAGTGCCCCCATTGCAAGAGCCGCAGCGTAGATTATCTCACCCGCATCATCGGCTATCTGAAGCGCGTGTCCAACTTCTCCGTCGACCGACAGAAAGAAGCTGCCCGCCGCCACTACGGTGTGCTGCCCCGCGTGGAAGCCTAAGGCCGCTATCCCCCGCTTTCCTATGCTCAAGTACGTCAATCACGACATCGTTTTCCAAGAATTTCCCGACGAAGTGACGCTGGCCGTCAATCTTTCGCGCTGTCCCTGCGCCTGTCCCGGCTGCCACAGCACCTATCTTTGGGGCGATGTGGGCGAGGAACTTACTGAAAGTCGGCTCTTGGCACTCGTGGAAAGTTATGGGCAAACCATCACCTGCGTTGCGCTGATGGGGGGCGATGGTGATCCTCATCAGGTGCTGGCACTGCTGCATCGCTTGAAGCAGTTGCATCCCCACCTCCACACCGGGTGGTACAGCGGTCGGCAGGAGTTGCCCACCGGTTTTGACCCCCTCACCGCCCCCACCTACGTGAAGCTCGGGCCGTGGCGTTCCGAATTGGGCGGGCTTTCTTCGCCTACTACCAATCAACGCCTCTTTCGTTATGCTCCCGACGGCACCGCCACCGACATTACCGCGCGCTTTTGGCACAAAGGTCTGCCCATGTAGGACGAAACGAAACGCTCATCGGCTATCTACTGAAAAAAGTCCCTGCAACTTATTTTGTTGCGGGGACTTTTTCGTTGAAGGGCTTGAGGAACGATGGCACTACCTCTTTTAGGGTGAAGGAGCATGCTTATCCTTCGCCTCGCACGAAGAGTTTGCGGTGAGGTGAACCGATGTTGCGCAGGCGGCCTGTTTCTTCGAGCTTCTTGGCCAGTTCGTAGGCATAGGTTTTGGAAAGAGCGAGTGCGCGGCGGAGGTGGCTGACCGTGATGACCGGCTGTTCGGCAAAAAGGTGGTGGAGTACGGTTTCTACATTTTCAGCAGAGGGAATGGCGAAATCTTGTGAACGATAAGTGTCGTTTTCAAACTCCGTGTCGCGCATCGCGTCTTTCATCTCCTTGTCGGGCTGAAAATTGATGGTGCGCACGCGGGGGTGACGGAGGCGGAAGTGATGCGAACGCGGATCTTCGTAGACATCGCCCGTCACCGCCACCGAGAAGTAGCCCAATCCGGGGAGGTGTACGCGGTTGCCTTGTTTCAACTGATGCACCAACTCCTCTTGCAGGGCGATGAGTGCTCCGGCCACATCGCCCTGTGTGAGTGCCGTGGCTGCCTGAATGTGTTGCTGTATGGTTTTGAGACCGATGGTTTCGTGACACGAGGCCACCACTCTGAGGGTGGCATTCTTCGGCAACTTGCCGCGCGTTTGCAAAAGTTTGTACTTTACTGCCATGTTTTTCTTGTTTTAAGTCCGGAATTTTTCCGAAGGTTTTCGTTTCATTTTCTGGTAGAGGCAATATCAGTCCTTACACGTACGGACATATTTCCTTACATGTACGGACGTTTTTCCTTACACGTACGGACGTTTGTTCTTACGTGTACGGAAGAGAATTATCTCCTTTGCAAAGATAACGCATTCACGAGAAAAATCCAACGTCTTTGCCGAGTTTTTCCCTTCAACCTTGCCTCGTTCGTGAAAAGCTGGTATATTTGCAGCGCGATGGTCGAAATGACCATCGGTATCCATCAATAAAAATACCCCTTATGAAGCCAACAATACGCCTTGTCCTCCTCCTCTCCATCGCAGCCCTGATGTGGGCGCTGCCGTCCGCCGCCGATGTCAGATTGGCAGGGCGGAGGTACAGCGAAACCGGAGCCATCACGGGAGCGGGCATCTTCGGGAGCGTATACTACGATGCAGAAAATAAGGTGCTTACCCTCGACAATGCCCACCTGCGGTATCACGAAACGGTACTGTTTAACGGAGACGAAGATTTGCGGTTGGTGGTGAAAGGCGATTGCTCCATCACAGTGGACAATACCGCCACTTATCCGGCTTTGGTGACGAACTCTCCGATGACCTTTACAGGGGGCGGGACGTTGCAAATCGATACGCCGGGCGTAGGAGTGCTGTTGAATGTTTGTGCGGCATTTACCATCGGCATCGAAGACTGCACGCTGGTGGTGCACGGCGGAACGTACGGCATCAAGGGTTGCACGATGGGCACGCTCGCCATTCGCAATGCTACGGTCAAGGCTCGGGGCGGCACAAACACCTATTCTTTCGCCATCGGCCATTGGGGGCACATCCGTCTGAAAGGTTGCAAAATCATAGAGCCTTCGGGTGCGCGCATCGGGGTGTATGAATATGAGAAAGTGATTTTGGACGGCAGCGACAAGGCGGCCGCCGAAGTGAGCATCATACCGGCGCTCTCCTCTATTGCGCCCACAACGGCAGCAGCAACTGCAACACAAGAAATCTACTCCCTCGACGGCCGTCGGCAGACAATATTGCGCCCCGGAGTGAACCTGTTCCGCATGGGCGACGGCACGCTGCGTAAGGTTATGGTGCCTGCGCGCTGATAAAACATTCGCTGTGTGCTGATAGTATATTTCTATAAAATCAACAACTTTCTGCAATTCTCCTTGCCTTCCTCATTTCTTTTTAGTAAGTTTGCAGCACACGACCCTTAAAAATGTCGGCCTATGAAAAAGTTATTGTATTCTTTGTTCGTGTTGCTCGCTTTTTGCGCCTGCGACAACGATGAGTCTTCTTTGGTGAAGAATGACAAGAAACCTTCCGCGGTTTCTTATCAGCGCACACCACAAGAGGTGTTAGCCATCTCTCGTAGTTTTTTGTCGCAGCAGCGCCATACGCGTTCAGCAGAAGCTTTTGCACCTACCCTGACGCTGTCTGTGCTTCCCACCACTTCTTACCGTGCTTCTCGTGGAGTCTCCGACTTTGTCGGACTCCCTGATACCATGGCCTATGTCGTAAACATCGGAAAAGGCGAAGGGTACTTGCTAGTGTCGAACGACAAGCGTGTGGATGATGTCTTGGCCTATGTTCCGAATGGTGAGTTCTCTGTCAATGTTATGAAGAAAACTTCGCCAATGTCTCTATTCTATGATCGCTTGGACCACTTCTACAAGCAAAAGATTGAGAATTCTTGTGATACCATTCGCTTTGATGATGAATTGGGGGAGTATTACCAAGAGAAAAGCGATTGGGTAGCGGAGTCTACTATCGGTCCGCTTGTGCCCGTGGCATGGCATCAAAAAGCACCTTACAACAACAAAGCTAAGTTGGTCAAAAACAAATCGGGGCAAATAGTCCGTGCGCCTTCCGGATGTGTCGCTACAGCGCTTGCTCAACTTTTGACCACCTACCGATTTCCCAGGCATTATGGAGACTTAACGCAGGATTGGGATGTCCTGATTACCGGCAAGCCTCAAGCCTGGTTTGAGGAGGATGTGGCAACTTTGATGCGCAAGATTGGAGATGACTTAAATAATGATTGGAAACCGAACGGAACTTCAGCCGATCCGTATCTTGCACTTCTGCTATTTCGTAAGTTAGGATATACTCATGTTCCTGACTTTCATGGATATCACAACCAGACAGTCTTCCAAAGCCTTCAGCGAAAGCATCCGGTATATATGATAGGAGTATCTCCTCCAAATGATGGACACGCTTGGCTGATTGATGGATATATGAGGCAGGAGAAATACATCTACTTGCGTGAAAAGCGTACTAAAAGAATTGTTAGTGCCAGACCCATTGCTAGCAGGGAACTCGTGCACTGCAACTGGGGTTGGAGCTCTGATAATGGTTACTATTTGCCAGGTGTATTTGAAGTTCGGGGGTATATCTCAACTGATGGAAAGGATAGCCCCAGTTTAGACCGTCTTCCGTATAACTTTAAAACCAATTTGTTATGTATTCCCAATATTCACCCTTAACCTACTTGCTGTGGTTGATGTTTTTGCCTGTTACCTTTTGCGCCTGCGACAACAACACGCCCTCCCCGGTGCCTGACAAGCAGAAAACCGAACAAACGGCATCGGAAAAGCAAAACATGCTGCCCAACCCGAACAGTCCCGTGGTGTTGCTCGGCAATCGAGAAAGACTGACGCTGAAAGAAATCATTGCCGAACGTCGCGTTCCCGTGTCCAAAGAGGATTTCGAGAAGTATGCCCTCGGATACGGCTGGCGGCGTAAGGTAAATCACGAACAACATGACTATGGCAATGTTTGTGTTACCGCTGATGGTCGAGTTGTTTATCGTGGTAGCAATCCTCGTATCGGAGCCTCGAATCATTACAGCTTTTACCTAAAAGACGAGATGATGCGCGCGTTTACCTCCGGGATGCTTGTCGACGGCCGTCCTGTTTATTATTATTCCGACTATGCTGTTTCTTCCTACGATGCTTCCCGCAATGCACTGCTTTTGAATAGTGGAAGTTTGGTAAAAAAAGAACTTTGGAAAATCATTATCCTACGCCTGACCGCGGACACTATGGAGACGCTGTCTCCTAGAGGCAGTGTAATTCATGATCAAAAGACCGGACAATCCCTTCTGGTTTATGTATGGGAAACGCTTGAACGCATGCCGGAAGAAGCACTTCAAGAGAACTTGAAGAAATTCAATGTAGATGGTGGCTCTTATATGGAAGGAGGTACGTCTTGGGGCGAATAAGGAGATTTGACATCGGCACTGCTCGTTCTTGGCTTTTTCCCCT
The DNA here is from genome assembly GCA_963544845.1 of uncultured Alloprevotella sp. Classification (GTDB taxonomy): domain Bacteria; phylum Bacteroidota; class Bacteroidia; order Bacteroidales; family Bacteroidaceae; genus Alloprevotella. The sequence goes on along the minus strand of CAUUGL010000014.1, from coordinate 42,812 downwards.
TTCGCTCGATAAACTTTTAAGAATTTGCGACAAAAATGTAAAAATGTTTTGCTGTTTCGGTGGTAATTACTATCTTTGCAGCGTAAAGACAGGAATGTGAGGGGCTCGCCAAGCTCCTCACTTCTTTTCTTACCCATTGATTTCGGCAAGGCGGTTGCGCAATGATGCCGCGCCTTGCTTCAACAAACATCAGTAAACTGAATGATCAGTAAAGAAGTTGTACAAAAATTGGTCGACCAGTGGTTGGCAGACAAAGATTATTTTCTTTGTGACTTGACCATCACGGCCGACGACCGCATCCTTGTGGAAATAGATCACGAGGAAGGCGTATGGATTGAAGACTGCGTAGCGCTCTCCCGCTTCATTGAAGAGGGGCTTGACCGCGACGAAGCCGATTTTGAACTTGAAGTAGGTTCGGCCGGTATCGGACAGCCTTTCAAGGTGCGTCGTCAGTACGATATCCACGTGGGCGACCAAGTGGAAGTGCTCACGGCGGATGGTCGCAAACTGATGGGCGTGCTCACCGAGGTGGACGATGAGGGCTTCGTGCTCACAACGACCGAAAAAGTGAAAGCCCCCGGCGAGAAGCGTCCGCATCTGGAAGACGTGGCGCACCGCCTCCCCTTTGTCGACGTTAAGTGGACAAAACTCTACATCGATTTTAAGTAATTCTCCCCTGATACCGGACGAGAGGCGCTGCCCGGCTCGCTGAGTCGCAGTGCAGTTGCTCGTCCGCTCCTCCCCTTCGATAATATGGCTAAGAAACAAGAAGAAACCATTTCGTTGATTGAGACGTTTACGGACTTCAACGAAACGCAAAATATCGACAGCACCACCCTGCTGGGTGTGCTTGAAGAGAGTTTTCGCAGTGTCATCGCCAAACTCTTTGGCTCTGACGAAAACTTTACCGTAGTGGTCAATCCCGATAAGGGCGACATCGAAATCACCCGCAGTCGTGAGATTGTGGCTGATGGTGCCGTGGAAGATCCCAACAAGCAAATCGGTCTGACCGAAGCCCAAAAGATTGAGCCCGACTTTGAAGAAGGCGAAGAGGTTTCGGAACACATCGAATTTGAGAGCTTCGGCCGCCGCGCCATCCTCACCCTGCGTCAAACTTTGGCTTCTAAAATTCTCGAACTTAAGCACGACACCATTTATAATAAATATAAGGATCGTGTCGGACAGCTTGTGGCCGCCGAAGTGTATCAGACTTGGAAGAGCGAAACCCTTTTGGTGGATGACGACAAGAACGATTTGCTCCTGCCCAAAAACCAACAGATTCCCCGCGATTTTTATCACAAAGGCGAATTGGTGCGTGCTGTTATCGACCGTGTGGACAACACCAACGGCAATCCTAAAATTTACCTTTCGCGCACCAGCCCCGAATTCCTGCGCGCCCTCCTCGAACAGGAAGTGCCCGAATTTGAACAAGGCATCATCACGCTCTACGACGTGGCTCGCATTCCCGGCGAACGCGCCAAAATTTCCGTCGGCACGAACGACCCCAACATTGATCCCGTCGGTGCCTGCGTAGGTGTGAAGGGCAATCGTATCCAAGGCATCGTGCGTGAACTCAAAAATGAGAACATCGACGTGGTGCAGCACTCTACCAACCCCACGCTCTACATCCAACGTGCGCTCAACCCTGCCCGCGTTTCGAAGATTGTGCTCAACGAGGAGGAGAAAAAAGCCGAAGTGTTCCTCCAACCCGACCAAGTAAGCTTGGCCATCGGTAAGGCAGGACAGAACATCAAACTGGCCTCCATGCTCACGGGCTACACCATCGACGTGTTCCGCGAGATTGAAGGCGAACAAAATGTGGAAGATATTTATCTGGACGAGTTTGCCGACGAAATCGACCAGTGGGTCATCGATGCCATCAAGGGCATGGGTCTCCGCACTGCCCGCGAAGTGCTCGACGCTCCCCGCGACATGATTGTCGAAAAGGCCGACCTCGAAGAAGATACCGTCGACCACGTCCTCAGCGTCCTCCGCGCTGAATTTGAAGAGGGAGAAAGCTGATTTCACCGTTTTGCCGACGATTATACCATCGTCGGCAAAACGCGTTGTTGAAACCGCGCTTTTCGGCGCAACTTTTTATCCTCCCTTTTCTCCTCTTCATCCCCCATTCACAAAACAACAAAATGAGATTAAGCAAAGCTCTAAAAGAATTTAACGTAACGCTTCAACGTGCCGTGGCTGCCTTGAAGGAACAAGGCCATGAGATTGAAGAAAATCTCAACACCAAAATCTCTGACGAACAGTACGCCATCCTTCAAAATCAGTTCAGCGAAGACAAGAAGCAGCGCGAAGATGCTGCTGCACTTTTCAGTGGCCGCCACGACCATGAAGAGAAGGAAACCGCTTCTGCCGCAAAGCAGAAGAAGGTGGAGGCTGTTGTGCCCGAACCTGCCGCGCCTGCGGTGGAGGAAGTTCCTGCTCCCCAACCCGAACAACCGGCACCCGCTGCCGAACCCGACCCTACTCCTGCACCCGAAGTGGTAGAGGCGCCCAAAGTAGCGCCCGAACCCGAGCCGGAGCCTGAAACACCTGCCCCCCAACCAGAGGCAACATCTGCTCCTGTCGAAGCATCTGCTCCTGCCCAACCTACGGTGGAAGAGCGTGCCGCAGCTATGGGCTCGGAAAATGAAGAAGGGGTTTACCGCCTGAACAGCGGTCCGCAGTTGGAAGGCCCCAAGGTGTTGGGCACCATCGACTTGTCGAGCATCAATTCCAGTACGCGTCCGCCGAAGAAAACGAAGGAAGAACTGCGTCAGGAGCGCAACGGCAAGCGCAACCAAAACGACGATAAGAAAAAGCGCAACCGCATCGGCGGCACCGAACGTGTCGATGTGAGTGCCGAAGCCAAAAAGGGCAATGCCGGCGGTAAGAACAACGCCGGTGGTAAGAACAATGCCGGCAACGCACAAAAGCAGGCCGACAAGAAAAAGACGAAGAAGGGCAAAACGCCTGTAACCGCTGCACCGCCTTCGGACGAAGATGTAGCTAAGCAGGTGAAAGAAACCCTCGCCCGTCTGCAAGCCAAAGGCGCCAACAAGGGTAAGGGCGCGAAATATCGCAAGGAGAAGCGTGATGCCGCTCGTGAGCGCCAAGAAGAGGAACTCATGAAGCGCGATGCCGAAAGCAGCGTACTGAAACTCACCGAGTTTGTGACGGCCAACGAATTGGCCACGATGATGGACGTGCCTGTCACGAAAGTCATCGGAACGTGCATGAGCATCGGTATCATGGTGTCCATCAACCAACGCCTCGACCAAGAAACCATCGAGATGGTGGCCGAAGAATTCGGCTTTACCACAGAGTTCGTTTCGGCCGAAGTGCAGGAAGCCATCATTGAAGAGGAGGACAATCCCGACGACCTCGTGGAGCGCGCTCCCATCGTCACCGTCATGGGACACGTCGACCATGGTAAGACCTCTCTGCTCGACCACATCCGCAACGCCAACGTGATTGCCGGTGAAGCCGGTGGTATCACCCAGCACATCGGGGCTTACAACGTGAAACTCAAGAATGGTCGTGAAATCACCTTCCTCGACACCCCCGGTCACGAAGCCTTTACCGCTATGCGTGCGCGTGGTGCACAGGTGACGGACATTGCCATCATCATCATCGCGGCTGACGACAACGTGATGCCCCAAACCAAGGAGGCCATCAACCACGCCACCGCCGCCGGTGTGCCTATCATCTTTGCTATCAACAAGATTGATAAGGAAGGCGCCAACCCCGATGCCATCAAGACCACTCTGGCTTCGATGAACTACCTCGTGGAGGAATGGGGCGGTAAGTTCCAAAGTCAGGACATCGCGGCCAAAAAGGGTATCGGTGTCTACGAACTGCTTGAAAAGGTGCTGCTCGAAGCCGATATGCTCGAACTCAAGGCCAACCCCAACCGCCGTGCCGTGGGTACGGTGATTGAAAGTTCGCTCGACAAGGGACGCGGCTATGTGTCTACGGTGCTCGTGTCGAACGGTACGCTTCGTCAAGGCGACATCATCGTGGCCGGTACGAGCCACGGCCGTGTGAAGGCTCTCTTCAACGAACGCGGACAGCGCGTGGAAGAAGTGCATCCCGCCCACGCCGCTACCGTGCTGGGTTTCAATGGTGCTCCGCAGGCCGGCGACCAGTTTAACGTGATGGAGTCGGAACAAGAAGCGCGCGACATTGCCAACAAGCGTCTGCAACTCCAACGCGAGCAAAACCTCCGCACCTCCAAAATGCTCACCCTCGACGAAATCGGTCGCCGCTTGAAGTTGGGCGATTACCAAGAAATCAACTTGGTCATCAAGGGCGACGTGGACGGTTCGGTACAGGCGCTCAGCGACTCGTTTATCAAACTCTCTACCGAAAGCATCGCCATCAACGTCATTCACAAGGGTGTGGGTCAGATTTCTGAAAACGATGTTACCCTTGCCGCCGCCTCCAAAGCCGTCATCATCGGTTTCCAGGTGCGTCCTTCGGCCGGTGCACGCAAGTTGGCCGAGAAGGAAGGGGTCGACATCCGCCAGTATTCCATCATTTACGACGCCATCGAGGAAGTCAAGGAAGCCATGGAAGGCATGCTTAAGCCTATCGTCAAGGAAGAGGTTACCGCAATGGTCGAAGTACGTCAGGTGTTCCACATCTCCAAGGTGGGCTACATCGCCGGTGCTTATGTCATCGACGGAAAAGTATCACGTCAGAACAAGGCTCGCTTGATTCGCGACGGCGTGGTGGTCTTCACTGGCGACATCGCAGCCCTCAAGCGCTTCAAGGACGATGTCAAGGAGGTTACCACCAACTTTGAGTGCGGTATCTCCCTGCAAGGCTGCAACGACATCAAGGAAGGCGACATCATCGAAACTTTCCAAGAAGTCGAAGTCAAGCAAAAACTCAACGCATAGTCTTTTTTGCTCACCCGCCGAAAGTATGTTCCGCTGCCTGCACGCTCTGGTGCGGTGGCCAGCATGACTTTCGGTGGGTGAATTGTTTCTTACTTTCTGCTTCACGGCTGCTGCCGTTTTCTTTTTTGACCGAATTTAGAAAAAAACACCACTCTCGGCCGCCTACCTCTTTTCTCTCTTAACCGCACACTTATGCCTACTCCCACTTTCGATGCCGAAGCCCTCAAAGCCCGCTTCAATCCCGACGGTTCACCCTTGCGCCGTATGCAAGACCGCATGACCGAGATGCTGCGCGAAATTGATGCCATCTGTCAGCGCCACCACATCCGCTACTGGCTCTGTTCGGGCACATTGCTTGGCTGCATCCGCCACGGCGGCTACATTCCTTGGGACGACGACCTCGATATCGAAGTGATGCGCGAAGACTACGACCGCCTGATGGAAATTCTGCCGCGCGAACTGCCCGACCATCTGCGTCTGCAAAACCACGACACCGATTCGGGATATTTCTACTGCTTTGCCAAGGTGCGCGACACCCGCAGTCATCTGGCCGAAACCAACGACTACGACCGTATTTTCCGCTATCGAGGCATTTTCATCGACATCTTTCCCTACGAAAAGATGCCCCTGCCCCTGCTGTGGATTTCCAATCGCACGTTCGGCCGCATTTACAAGGTGATGCGCAATCCTGAATACAACACCCAACAGCTCATTCGCAAAACCGACGCCATCTATCGTTTCAACCACCGGTGGGTGTTTCCCGTGTTGCGCTTTTTGGCCAAACTTTGGCCGACGCAAAAGCTCAATTACAGCCCCGGCATCCCCTACGACAATACCATTTATGAACGCGAAACTTTCCCTTTGAAGCGGGCAAATTTCGATGGATTTATGGCGCCCATTCCGGCCGATACCGATGCTTATCTGCGCCGAAAGTTTGGCGACTATATGCGGCTGCCCGACCTCGACACCATCCATCAACATTGCGCCACATTCACCCTCGACGACTAAGGGGATTTTTTCACCGAAACCGAAGTCCGATCTTCGGAAATCTCAATCGGACTTTCAGTTCTCCCTCTCCACTTATTCTTCACCATGGAACACTCCTTTTCGCCCGTTGCTCTTTTTGTTTACAACCGTCTCGACCATACGCAGAAGACGTTGAAGCATTTGGTGGCCAATACCTTAGCCCCCGACACCGACCTCTACATTTTCTCCGATGGCGGTCGTGATGAGGCTTCGTGGCAGACCGTTCGCCGGCTTCGTAGTTGGCTGCACGAATTTGCCGACCGCGCCAAAGTGCAAGGCTGGTTCAAGAGTGTTACGCTGGTTGAGCGTCCTGAAAACTTCTACTTGGAGCGCAACATCATTGAGGGCATCGGTCGGGTCTTCTCACGCCACGATACCATCATCGTCCTCGAAGACGACATCTGCACGGCGCCGCACTTTTTGGCCTATATGAACAAGGCATTTGCCTTCTATCGCAATCAGCCGCGGGTGATGCACATCACTGGTTTTACCCATCTCGACCTCCTCGGTGAGCATCCCGAACTGGTGGAGGCCGAGAGCGAAACCTACTTTACCCGCCACGCCGGAGGGTGGGGCTGGGGCACGTGGCGCGATCGCTGGCAGGGGCATTTCGTTCACTACACTTCGCGCGAAGATGCTTTGCGCGGACTCTCCTCGCTCGATATCGACACCCTGCAATATGGAGGGGCGTTTCCCGCTCTTAACACCCTCGACCGCTCTCCCATTCCGTGGGATGTTTGTTGGGAGATTGCCGTTTATCGTGCCGGTGGACTTGCTTTGGCGCCTGCCCACACCCTCGTGCGCAACATCGGCTTGAAAGACGGTACGCACTTCTCGCGTGCCTACTCCTTTTTGCAGCGTTTCAGTTACGACCGACCGGTACTGCCGCGTCCGCTGGCGATTTCGCCCCGTGAACCGAAAGTCGATCCGCGCATCGAAAACCTTTTTGCCGAGGCCATCCGCGACTGGGGCATTCGCTACACACCGCTGGGGCGCATCGTCCGCCGCATTTATCATAGGTGGAAGCGCAAATAGCCCTCCCTTCTTCTCCGCCGCGTTCCCTGTATGGGGGAGCGTGGCGGAGCGCGCTTTTTCTTCCCTCGTTTGTCGGCTGCGTGAGGTTAATTCCGTTGGAAACTACTGCCGATTTCGGGTTATCTGTGCTTTCCTTGCGATTGTTCGCTCCTTTTTGTGTATCTTTGCAGTAAAATAGAAAGATTATGTCAGCGCCCAAAATTCTCATCATCTACACAGGCGGTACCATCGGCATGATGGAAAATCCGGCCACCGGTGCTCTCGAAGCCTTCGACTGGGAGCATATCAGCAATTTTGTGCCCGAACTTCAGCGTTTCCATTACCGGATAGACACCATCACCTTTGGTCCTCCCATCGACTCTTCCGACATGGAACCCAAGTATTGGGGGCGGATGGTGGAATTGATTGCCGAGCACTACGATGCCTACGATGGTTTTGTGCTTCTGCACGGCACCGACACAATGGCTTTCACCGCCTCGGCGCTCAGTTTTATGCTCGAAAATCTGGGGAAACCGGTCATCGTTACCGGCAGCCAACTGCCCATCGGACAGCTCCGTACCGATGGCAAAGAAAATCTCTTGACCAGTATCGAGATTGCCGCCGCGCGCCATGCCGATGGCACACCTGTGGTGCCGGAAGTGTGCATTTTCTTTGAAAATCAGTTGATGCGCGGCAACCGCACCACCAAAATCAACTCCGAAGGGTTCAATGCCTTCCGCTCCAACAATTTCCCTGCGCTGGCCGATGCCGGTATCCACATCCGCTTCGACGAAAACATCATTTTGAAGCGGGATTCCGCCCTCCCCTTCACGCCCCACTATATGCTCGACACCAATATCGCCATCCTCACCCTGTTCCCGGGCATTCCTCAGGCGGTGGTCGATGCGGTTATCAATATCCCGGGACTGCGGGGACTGATTTTGAAAACCTATGGTGCGGGCAATGCCCCCCAGCGTCCTTGGCTGTTTGAGCGCCTCAAATCCCTCAACGAGCGCGGCGTCATCATCGTCAACACCACCCAATGCGCCCACGGTGCGGTGGAGATGGGGCGTTACGAAACCTCCCTCCAACTCATCAAGGCCGGTGTGCTCAACGGACACGATATGACCCTCGAAGGCGTTGTGACGAAACTGATGTTCCTGCTCGGGCACAACTATTCTACCCAACGCATTCAGCAGCTCATGAACACTTCTCTCGCGGGCGAAGTGACGATTGTGGATTTTTAATCTTTGAGCCTGCTTGCTTAACTTCTGCAACGATGAAACCCGTCTACGCACTTCCCACACTTCCCCTTTCCTACGACTTGGAAACCAAAGCCGTGCTGAAACAGCTTAGTCAGACTCACCGCAAACTGGCCGAGCTCAAAGGTGTGGCGCGCACCATTCCCAATGAGACGATACTCATCAATACCCTTACTTTGCAGGAGGCCAAAGATAGTTCGGAGATTGAAAATATCGTCACCACCCAAGATGATCTCTATTGCGCCGAACTTCAACTGACCAGTATTCAGAGTCCTGCTGCCGCAAAGGAAGTGCTCGATTATCGTACAGCCATTCAGAAAGGGTTTGCCTTGGTCAAAGAACACAAGATGCTTACCAACAATTTCATCTTGCAAATTCAAGCGGCTCTTGAACATAATTGGGCGGGATTTCGGAGTGTTCCGGGCACGCTGCTCAAAGATGCCCAAGGGCGCGTGGTCTATACTCCTCCACAAGATGCCCGCGAAGTGCAGCGGCTCATGGAAAATCTCGAAGCTTTTATCAACGACGACTCGCTCAGCGACCATGATCCACTCATCAAATTGGCCGTTATTCACCACCAGTTTGAGAGCATTCACCCCTTCTACGATGGCAATGGACGTACCGGACGCATCCTCAACGTGCTTTACCTTGTTTTGGAAGATTTGCTCGATTTGCCCATTCTGTATCTAAGTCGTTATATTACTCACCATAAGGGAGAGTATTATCGTCTCATACAAGATATTCGCGACAAAGGGGCAGACAATCTTCCAGAGTGGGAAGCCTGGGTACTTTTTATGCTCCGTGCTGTTGAAGTCACGGCTGCGCAGACGCTGACGTTGATACAAAATATCGGTGCACTCATGGCGGACTACAAACAACAGTTGCGATCGATATTCGGGAAGCAATACCGCCATGAATTGCTCAACAACCTCTTTTTTCATCCCTATACGCGCGTTGAATATATTGCCGGCGAGATGCAAATCTCCCGCCCCACGGCTACGCGCTACCTCGATAGAATGGTTGAAGCCGGTTTGTTGGAGAAAAGGCGTATTTGGCGTTCTACACTTTATGTGAATACTGCTTTGGTCGATATTTTCCTCTCTGTTTCTACAACTTTGCCCCCACACGATAGGACAAGAGGGACGCACACTGATAGAGCCTGACCGACCCTCCTCCTTGTCTCTTGTAAAGAAAACTGAGATTTCTTTATATGAAAGCCTTCTCTTGTAAAGAAAATGCCGTTTTTTTTACATGACACCATAAATAAGAAGAAAGAGAGGGGAATAAAGAACAAAAAAACAAGGTGTTTTTATCTCCCACATCTCTGTTCTTCTCATTTTACGATTACCTCCTATGCCTCGCCACACCTCATATTCAATTTATTACCGACTGAGATGGAAGGGGAGTTCCCCCCGCCTCACACGCCTCCTCCTCGGTGTTGTGCTGCTCTTATGGGCATTGACGGGGTGTGCCCCTACGGAAGTGGGAGAGGGCAGAAATCTGATGCACTACGCCCGCCGGCTGACGCTGGTCGAAACCGACTCGTTCACTCTGGCTACCGTCCATAATCCTTGGGACACCACCGCGGTGCTCCACCGCTATGTGCTGGTGCCGCGCGGTCGCCCACTTCCCCGCCTTGTGCCGAAGGGAACATTGTTGCGCACTCCACTCTGCCGCACCGTGATGCAGAGCAGCGTCCATGCCGCTTTGGCCGAACGCTTGGGCGTGGCGCAGCAACTGCGGGGCATCTGCGATGCGCGTTTTGTGGTGAGCCGTCGCGTCAAAGCCCTTCCTCTGACCGATTATGGCAACTCCATGCAGCCCGATGTGGAACGTTTGGTGGCCGACAGCATCGATGCCCTTTTTGTCGCGCCTTTTGAAAATGCCGGTCATGGTGCGCTCGACGCTTCCGAAATCCCCCTCATCGAATGTGCCGACTACATGGAAACCACTCCCCTCGGCCGTGCCGAATGGATGCGTTTCTACGGTCGCCTTTGGGGCTGTGCCGAACGCGCAGACAGTCTGATGGCTGCCGAAGTGGAGCAATACGAAGGCCTGCGCCGCAAAGTTGCCGAAGCCCAAGCCCCTGTTCCCACGCTCCTTATCGACCGCAAAGAAGGGGCAACGTGGTATGTGCCGGGCGGCGACAGTTATTTGGCCGCCCTCTATCGTGATGCCGGCGCCCGCTATGTCTTTGCCGCCCATCGTGGAGCGGGAAGTGTGGCGCTCGATGTCGAAACCGTTTTGGCAGAAGGCCGCGCCGCCGACCTTTGGGTCATCAAATACGGAGCGGCCGTCGATCTCACTCTCTCCGCCCTTGCAGCCGACAATCCCCTCTATCGGCAGTTTCACGCTTTTCAGCAACAACGCGTGATGGGCTGCAACACGCTCCGCGAGCCTTATTATGAGGAGCTGCCCTTTGCTCCCTCGCGTTTGCTCACCGAATGGGTGCGCCTGCTCCATCCTTCGCTCGTGAAGCAGCCCGCGACGCCTCCTTTCTTCACCCCTCTTCGGGCACGTTGAACGTGAAAGAGCGGCTGAGAACGGTATCGGAGTAGGAAAGCAACGCCGTATCTTTCAAGGAGAGTAGTCTTTTTCTTCTTGTTCCAGTATGAGAATGATTTTTCACGAACAGGAGTTTGCACATGTTCTTCGTCGCGCGTTCGTATCTGCCCCTTTCTCGGTAGCTCGTTAAAGGGAGATAGATTCTCCTGTTGAAAAAAAACAGAGTAAAACGATAAAGATACCAATCTATGAATTGGCAGGAAAAAGCATTGTCTTTGCTCGAAAAGAGCCTTAAACCCATTCCTCAGGAACTCAACGAAATTGATTGGAAGGGTGGGCTCTCGGACAATAAGGAACGTCTGGCTGAGCATATTTGTGCCTTCTCTAATCTGCAGGGAGGAGGCATACTTGTGTTTGGCGTCAACAACGATGCGACCTTTCTTGAACTGACGCGAGAGTTGATAGAAAAGATAGTGTCGCGACTGGACAACATTGCTCAAAACCGAATGTATATGCCCCTTCAGATAGAGCATGCTGTCTTGGACTACGAGGGACATTCGCTTTTGTTTGTTCGAATTCCGGAAGCCCACGAAAAGCCTATGTATCTGCGTGGGACGGATATTTACAACTGCTATCTGCGCTCTGCCGGTCATACCGTGAAGATGAGCAGACAGCAGGCCCGGATGATGATTGCAGAATCGGAAGGGGTGAGTTATGAGGAAAGGGTGGCGAAAAGAGGACTCTCGGCCAATGAGGTACTCAGTTTATTAAACTACCATAAGGTGTTTGAACTTCTTGGGCGACAAGTACCCTCTACTCCGGAGAGTATTTTGAGTTTCATGGAGGAATTGGGCATCTGTCGCAAAGAGACTATGGGCTATGTGATTACTAATCTGGGAGCTGTCCTCTTTGCTCATGCGTTATCTGCCTTCGACAACATGAAAGGAAAGGCCGTTGTCGTGCGTAGATATGTCGGGAATAACAACCGACAACTGTTGTTGGAGCAAGAAGGGGTGATGGGCTATGCGGTAGGGTTGGAGGACTTGATTTCTTTTGTCATGAAGAATACGGGTTCCGAGAAGATAGATGGCGCCGTCAGAGAATTAGTGCCAACGTACCCTCGTGTCGCCATCCGAGAATTTATAGCAAATGCCCTCGTCCATCAGGATTTTGATGTCAAAGGTATGCCGATTACAATAGAAATCTATGGTAACAGACTGACCATCACCAATCCAGGCTACTCCCTGAATGACGTAAACCGCCTCATCGACCTGCCGCCTCATTCACGCAGTGAAAAGATGGCACAGCTCATGCTACAACTCGGGTTGTGCGAACGCCGCGGCAGTGGTGTCGATCGTGCAGTAGAAGCCATGGAGAAAATGCTCCTTCCGGCCTATAAGGCAGAAAGTGGTAGCGATTTTACTCGCGTGACCCTCTATCCTTTGAAACCTATTGCAGAAATGACCAAGGAAGAGCGGGTGGAGGCTTGCTACCAGCACTGCTGTCTGACTTATACCGATAATGCGACGATGAACAATCAGTCTGTCCGAGAGCGTTTCGGATTGAACAAAAATCAGAGTACAATCGCATCTCATATCATCGCGGATACCGTGGCCAAGGGATTAATCAAATCGGCCAATCCTGATTCCGACTCAAGGAAGTTTGTTTCCTACGTACCTTTCTATGCTTAGTCTTATCTTCGCAGAATTTCCAATTCATTTGTAAGGTCTTGTAAATCAAATGGTTCTTATCTTCGCGGAAACTCCGGATAAAAAACAATATGCTTGTTTGCTACTCTGAAAGTAGCGGGTAAGGTGGTAGGCTGGAGGGGCTTTATAGAGGGTAGTCCACGAAATTGCCGACTGCTTCATTAACAAGGTCTGAGGGGGGTACATGATTATGTAAATTCGTCTGTAGCAACTCTATCATATTTTGAGAGGGCAAGGCTTATCTTATCGTTCAAATTTTGTACCTTTGCTCCACCGAAAAGAGGTGACGGACTTTCACCATCTTATCGGTGGCGGAGGAAATCTGAAGCCTCCTTCACAAACATAGGTCGTAGAAAAATCTACCTCAGAGATAAAAATTTTTATCTCCTATGTAGAAAAAACTACCTCTGAGGTAAATTTCACCCCCTCCCTCGCCCCTCTTTTCCGAACCTCCACTGATTACTGTTCAAACGTTCTGCTCGCCATGATGCGCTTCCTCCTTCTTTTGGCTTTGGTGCTCCTGTTGGCTTTGGCCAATCTGCTGGTAGGCAGTGTTCATCTGAGTGTAGAGGAAGTGTGGCAGGCACTCACCCAAACGGAAGGGGAAAGTACGGCGCGGTTCATCGTGCTCCACCATCGTTTGCCCCAACTCCTCACGGCCTTGTTGGCCGGTGCCTCTTTGGCCGTAGGGGGAGCGGTGATGCAAACCCTCTTTCGCAACCCGTTGGCCGACCCCTCGCTGTTGGGCGTCAATGCCGGAGCGGGACTGGGCGCCGCCGTGGCCTTGTTGCTTTGGGGCGGTGTCTTTGGGGCGGGAAAATGGGTGTTTTCCGGCTTTTTGCTCACCCTCCTTTCCGCCCTCGTGGGGGCACTGGGCGTGTTGTTGCTGCTCGTGATTGTGGCCCGCCGCTTGTCGGGCGTGAGCGGCCTGCTCATCGTGGGCGTGATGCTCTCCTTCATCGCCTCTTCCCTCGTGGCACTGCTCAACTTTTTCGCCTCTGCCGAAGGAGTGCGTTCCTATATGCTGTGGGGTATGGGCAACTTTTCCACGTTGGGCGCAGAGCGGTTGCTCCTCGTGGCCGTCGCGCTGGTGCCGGCATGGGTAGGGCTGCTGCCCGCCGTCAAATCGCTCGATGCCCTGTTGCTCGGCGGCGACTATGCTCGCTCCATGGGCGTGAACGTGGGTCGCACGCGGCTTCTTCTGCTGCTTGCGGTGGGTTGGCTCTCCGCCCTCATCACCGCCACCTGCGGCCCAATCGCATTTTTAGGTTTGGCCGCCCCCCATCTGGCACGCCTGCTCTTTCGCACGGCCTTGCACCGCACCCTGCTGCCTGCGGCTTTCCTGACCGGAGCAGCACTGGCCTTGCTCTGCCTGCTCATCAGTCGATGGCCGGGGACAGACAGTATTCTCCCCATCAACGCCATCACTCCCCTCATCGGTGCACCGCTGGTCATTGTCCTGTTGCTCAAAAAATGAAGCACAGACCGCTGGACAGCCGCCTGCATCTCGAAGGAGAAGACCGGTTACGTCTTTCGTCGAAAGAACGCTTTCCGCCTTTTCCTTTCAAAACTTATCCCAAAATATTCTTCGCTTATGCGTCCGCTTATTCTCCTTTCCAACGACGACGGCTATCAAGCCCAAGGCATTAACGCCCTGATTGAAAGCCTCCGTCCTTTGGCCGACCTCTTGGTGGTCGCTCCCGACGGCCCACGTTCGGGCAATTCGGGTGCCATCACCTCCCTGCTGCCGCTCTACAACCGTTTGGTGAGCCGCAGTGAAGCCACCGACACGCTCGGTAGTGTAGAGGTTTATGCCTGTTCGGGCACACCGGTCGATTGCGTCAAAATGGCCTTCAACATCCTCTTGCCGCGCCTCGGCCGCACGCCGGCCTTGGTGGCTTCGGGCATCAACCACGGCGACAACTCCTCGGTCAATAATTTCTATTCTGGCACGATGGGTGCGGCTTCCGAAGCTGCGTTGCAAGGGGTGCCGGCGGTGGGATTTTCGCTCTGCAACGAGCACGCCCATGCCGACTTCTCGCCTTGTGCGCCCTACATCGCTGAAATCGTGGCCAAGGTGCTGCGCGAAGGACTGCCGACTTTCTCAACGCTCAACGTCAATTTTCCCAACACAACCGAATATCGCGGTGTGCGCGTCTGCCGTATGGCACGCTCGCGGTGGGTCAAGGAAGTGGCGGAATCCCTTCGTCCCAATTCGCAAAAACCACATTATTGGCTTACGGGCGAACCCCTCGAACTCGAACCCGAAGCCACCGACACCGACCGCTGGGCGTTGGCACACGGCTATGTGGCCGTCACTCCGCAAACGCTCGATGTGACCCACTACGGTCTGTTGAAAGACTGGAAACTGGACGGCGCAGAAGGGTAGTGGGGCATCGTGCGCTCTGACACCGATTGATTTTTGTTTTCACAAACCCTCACAACTTCCCCCTTCTCGACCATGCGCTATTTTCTCATTGCCGGTGAAGCCTCGGGCGACCTCCATGCCGCCCACCTCATTGCCGCCCTCCGCCAAGCCGATGCGAAGGCCGAATTTGTCGGTTTCGGCGGCGATTTGATGGAAGCGGCCGGTATGCGCCTGCTGCGCCATTATTCCACCCTCGCTTTTATGGGATTTGTGCAGGTAGCGCTCCATTTGCCCACCTTGCTGGAAAGACTGCGCGAGTGCAAGGCCGCCATCCGCGAGAGTCGTCCGCACGCGGTGATTTTTGTGGACTATCCCGGTTTCAATCTCCGCATCGCCGCGTGGGTACGCCGCCATCTGCCCATCCCCACCATCTATTATATCGCCCCCAAAATTTGGGCGTGGAAGGAAGGGCGCATCCGCAACATCCGTCGCGACATCCAAATGCTCCTCTCCATTCTCCCCTTTGAAAAGGAGTTTTTCGAGGGCAAACACCACTATCCCATTCACTATGTGGGCAATCCCACGCTCGATGAGGTGGAGGCGTTTCGCGAAGCCTATGCCGAACCGCGTGAGGACTTCTGCCGCCGTTTGGGACTTGACGAGCACCGTCCGCTGCTGGTGCTGATGCCCGGTTCGCGCCAAAGTGAAATCCGTGCCAACCTCCCGCGGATGCTGCGTGCCGTGGCCTTGGCCGACCCTCAGGGGCTGCAACAACTGCTCTTGGTGGCCGCTCCCGGACTGACGCCGGAGTTTTACGCCCCTTATCAACAGGACAATTTGCGCCTGCTCTTGCAAACGGAGACTCCCCTCCCCGCGCACCCCGCTGCCTATCCTGCGCTGTTTCATGCCGATGCGGCGCTGGTGACCAGTGGCACGGCCACCCTCGAAACCGCCCTCTTCGGTACGCCTCAGGTGGTGTGCTATCATCTGCGCGGTGGGCGGCTCATCAATCGGTTGCGGCCGTATTTTCTGCGCTGTCCCTTCATCTCGCTCGTCAATCTCATTGCGGGGTGTGAGGTGGTGCCCGAACTCATTGCTGCCGACACTGCCCCTGCCGTCATCGCACGGCATCTCGCGCCTCTGCTCGACAACGCTTCGGTGGAGTGGCGCAACCAACAACTCCACTACGCCCAACTGCGTGAACGCCTCGGTGCTCTCGGTGCGCCCCATCACGCAGCACAACTCATCGTGGAGCGTCTCCACGAACGTCCCCAATAGTGCGCAGCGCCACTGCCTGCGATACTTTCTCTTGCCGGAAGACCGCTGTGCCTTCCTACGATATTCCTATCTTTCGTCAAAAAACAAACACAAGATAATGTACAAAAAGACCAAAATTGTCGCCACCATTTCGGATATGCGTTGCGACGTCGAACTGCTCCAAAAACTCTATGATGCCGGTATGAACGTGGTGCGTCTGAACACCGCCCACCAAGCCACCGAAGGTATGCGGCGGGTCATTGAAAACGTGCGCGCCGTCAGCCCCAACATCGGTATCCTCATTGACACCAAAGGCCCCGAAGTGCGCACCACGGCCTGCGAAGCACCCATCGAGTTCCAGAAGGGACAGACCGTGCGCATCGTGGGTAATCCTCAGCAACTCACCACGGCCGAATGTATCGCGGTGAACTACGTGGACTTCGTGAAAGACCTCAAGGTGGGCGCTCATGTGCTCATCGACGATGGCGAATTGGGTTTCATCGTTTACGGCAAAGAGGAAAACGAACTCATCTGCACCGTTGAAAATGACGGTACACTGGGTTCGCGCAAGAGCGTGAACGTGCCGGGAGTGCGCATCAATCTCCCTTCTCTCACCAAGAAAGACCGTGCCAATCTGGGCTTTGCCATCAACAACGGCATCGACTTCGTAGCCCATAGTTTCGTGCGTTCGAAAGAAGACGTGAACGATGTGCGCGCCATCCTCAACGCCGGCAACAGCGCCATCCGCATTATCGCCAAAATTGAGAACCAAGAGGGTGTGGACAACATTGATGAAATCATCGAGGCTGCCGATGGTATCATGGTGGCTCGTGGTGACTTGGGCATCGAGGTGGACTATAAGTTCATTCCCGGTATTCAGCGTCACATCATCGAAAAGTGTATCCACGCCCACAAGCCCGTTATTGTCGCCACACAAATGCTCCAGAGCATGATCAAGAGTCCGCGCCCCACGCGTACCGAAGTGACCGACATCGCCAATGCCGTTTATTCCCACACCGACGCGCTCATGCTCTCGGGCGAAACGGCCTATGGCGACTACCCCGTGCAGGCCGTGGAAGTGATGGCCAACATTGCCGGACAGGCCGAAGCCGACATCCACGCCGACGGCGGTAAAATCGACATTCCCCTGCCTGCGCGCCCCTCAATCACCGAATTTTTCGCCAAAGAGGCCGTTCAGGCTACGCAGATGATGAACCTGCGCGCTATCATCATGGACAGCCTTACGGGTCGCACCGCCCGCATCGTTTCTTCCTATCGCGGACAGAACACCGTCTTGGCCATCTGCTACAAAGAGGAAACCACGCGCCACCTTGCCCTCAGCTACGGCGTGAGCGCCATATATATGCCCAACAAAAGTACGGGGCACGAGTTCCTGCAAGCGGCTTTGAAACACCTGCTCGACCACAAACTCCTCACGCTCGAAGACCGCATCTGCTATCTCGGTTCGCACCGCAAGGAGCAGAGCACGAGCTTTATGGAACTGGACGAAGTGCGCGACCTGCTGCCCGACTACGAAGCCACGTGTCAAATCTAAAATCTCGGTAGATGCGGGGTGGGGAAGCAGCGTAGGCGCAGGAGATAGATGCTCGCTTTGACATGCCGCCTATGCCCCATCTGCTCCCTCCCTCATCTGCTCTCGTTTTCCCATCTCCCCACCCTCCAAATTTTTCTGTTTATGTCTACCATCGCCCATCAATTTGCCGAACTCCTTCTCGACGTTCAGTGCATCAAACTCCAACCCGAACAGCCCTTCACTTGGGCCAGCGGATGGCTCAGTCCTTTCTATTGCGACAATCGAAAGACCCTCGCTTATCCTCACGTTCGCACCTTTGTGAAAGACCAACTGGCCGCTCTCGTTCGTGAGCGCTATCCGCAAGCCACAGCCATTGCCGGTGTGGCCACAGGCGCCATTGCACAAGGGGCTCTCGTGGCCGATGCCCTTAATCTTCCCATGTGCTACGTTCGCTCCAAGGCCAAGGACCACGGTATGGGCAATCTCATCGAAGGCACGCTGCCCGAAGGCGCCAAAGTGGTGGTGGTCGAAGACCTCATTTCCACCGGCGGTAGTTCGTTGAAAGCCGTTGAGGCGCTCCGTGCCGCCGGATTTGAAGTATTGGGTATGGTGGCCGCTTTCACCTACGGTTTCCCTGTCGCTGCCGAAGCCTTTGCCGCTGCGGGCGTTGAACTCACCACGCTCACCCACTACGAAGCCGTGGTCGAAACTGCCCTTGCTTCAGGCTACATCAACGAAGCCCATAAACCCCTCTTGGCGGAATGGCGCGCCAATCCCGGTGCGTGGGGCAAATAGGCTTTATTTACAACACATCCTTCTGACATGACTAAGTACGAATCGCAAATTTACACCATCAATGCGCCACAGGCTCAGGCTTATGCCCGCATGGCCGACCTCCGCAGTTTTGAGCGCATCAAACTCGCCCTTTCCAATCCCGCAGCGTTGGAGCAAATCCTTGCCCAACTGCCCGAAGGCAAGATCAAGCCGGAACAGATTGAGCAGGCACGCGAGCAAATCGAGAAAATGGAGTTTACCGAAGACACCCTTTCGGCCGATTCCAAACTGGGTCCCATCACGCTGGCCATTGTGGAGCGCGATGCGCCCAAACTCGTGAAACTTGCCACGCAAAATGCTCCCGTCAGCGCCACGCTTTGGGTGCAGTTGCTCCCCAAGGGCGAAGCACAGACGGCACTGAAAGTGACGGTGGGGGCTGAACTCAATTTCTTCATTCGTAAAATGGTGGAAAAGCACCTCAAACAAGCGCCCGACGGCATTGCTTCTTTCCTGAGCAATGTCTTGGCCGTGGGGTAGCCCTTTGCACCTTCTTCTTTCTCGACAACAACGGAGCGCACCCCTATCCCTTAGAGGTGCGCTCCGTACTTTTTCTTTTCGTCCCGATGTTCAAAGCGTTTTTCTCCTTTCTCTGTGCGCTCCTGCTGGGTCTGATGAGTGCCTGCACGAACGATGTGGTGTCGGTCTATGCTCCGCACCCCGCCTTTCTGCGCTATGCTCCCGTGCCCACAGCGCCTCCGTTGCTGTCTGCGCTCAACAGTCCCGGCCAGTGGTGCTCCATCACCTACACCCACCTGCAATACACTATCTCCGCGCCCGGCCACACGTCCATCACCACACCGCGCACCGCCCTTGATGCCTACGGTAGGCCGCGCAGCATCGCAGGCTTCATCGTGGGCACTCCTTCGCTGCCGGAATCTACGGGGCAGCACGAGGCGCGCGCCTACGACCTCGTTTGTCCTTCCTGCTATCGGAGCGCTGCCATCTCCCGCCCTCTCGTGCTCAGCGCCGCTACGCCCGAACGTGCCGATTGTCCGCGCTGCCAACGCCGCTACAATCTGGGTACGGGAGCGCAGGAAAATGCGCCTACCGACAACCAAAGCAACGCCCCGCTCTACCGCTATCGTTTGGCCTACAATGCCGCGCAAGGGGTATTGGTGGTGCAAAACTGATGCCTTCGCCCGTCGGCGGTGGGCTTTTCCCCTCGCTTCTCTCCGAAAAGCAACCGCTGTCAAAGAGTAAAGACTCAATGACAGCGGTTGTGCTGTATAAGGACGTGAAATGGGTGTAGAATGGATTTCTCTGCCCATTTACAATATGGTGGCGTCAGATGGTTTAACCAACGTCTTATTGTTTCACGACTTTCTTTCCGTCTACAATGTAGATGCCCTTGGGTAGGTGTTCAAAGCTGCCGGAAAGGCGCAGACCTTGCAGCGTATAGATGCCGCGACGAGGGGTTGCTGTGTCGGTGGGCAGACTGCCGACGGCTGTGGGAATGGGGGCGATGGTCACCCAGTCGGTAGCGACCATTTCGTTTCCGCCAAAGAGAGAATAGTAAGTGTTGTCGCTATCCTTGAATTTTTTCCATTGAGCACCTTCGAGTTCGGTGATGTTGCAGCCGACGAATTCGGGTTGCTTCCACAGCCAACTGATGCTGCCGGTGTAAGAGTTACCGCTGATGCCACCGCCTTTGGTGCGCACGTTGCAGCGGTCGAATTTCCACTCACCGCCTACCAGTCCGTGTACACCGGCACTGGCTTCCAAGGTGCAGCGGCTCACGGTGATGTGGCCACCGTTGGCAATGGCGCCGCTGAAGTCTTTGCTGTCGGCCGTGGCGGCTCCTTTGACGGTGAGTCGGCCTTCACCCGTGAGGCTGAGGGATTTGGCGTCGTCGTTTTGCAGGCCGATGCCTTTTTCCGAAGTAATGGTGTTGTTGCCCACCAAGCGGATGGTGAGTCCGTCGAGGTCGTTGTAGAGTCCGCTGCCGCTGCCGTTGTATTCATCGTCGGCGGCGGTGTTGCTGATGGTGGCGTTTTCGAGGGTGAGGGTCTTGGTGGCGTTGTCGTACTTCACCATACCGCTCACGCCGTCGAGGACGGAGAGGTTGTCGCAGTTGGAGCGGGTTACCTGCTGGCCGGCAAGGTAGAGATCATACACCGGCTCAATGGTGACCCAGTCGGTGTACATTTTGTGGTCTTTGCCTTGGAGAGAGAAATAGGTGGCTCGTTGGTCTTTCACCTCTTTCCAAAGGATTTCCTTCGGGGCAGTGATGTTGCAGCCGATGAAGCGGGGCTTGTCGTCCCACAACTTGCCGATGCTGCCGGCGTGTTCGTCGCTGCTGTCGCCGCCGCCTTTGGCGCGCACGTTGCAATGCTCGAATTTCCACCGACCTTGACACAAGCCGTAGATACCGGCGCTGACTTCGAGAGAGCAGTCTTTCACGGTGATGTCTCCTTGGTTGTAAATGCCTCTTTGGTTTTCTTTCTTACCGGCGGTGGTCGAACCCATCACGGTGAGTTTACCCTCGCCCGTGAGCGTGAGGATAAGGCCGTTGTGCAGTCCCACTCCTTTCTTGGAAGTAATGGTGTTGTTGCCGATGAGGCGGATGGTGAGTCCGGTGATATGGTTGAAAATTCCAGTGTTCTTTGCACCGTTTTCCTCCTCTATGGTATTGCTGATGGTGGCATTTTCGAGGGTGAGGGTTTGGGTGGTGTTGTCGTACTTCACGGTTCCGCTCACACCATCGATGACGGAGAGGTTATTGCAGTTGGCGGAAGTTACTGGTGTTCCGGCAATCCAAAGGCCGTAGGTGGTTTGTGCCTGCCCCGCACCCGCCCACAGCATAGCGAAGAGGGTGAAGAGGAGGGAGAGAAATGTTTGCTTTTTGGCCATAGTTTGTTTTTTAGATGTAAATACTGAGAAAAATAGTACCCTGTTTATCGTTTGGTTTTTGTATCTTATTGACGATTCCTCGCTACGGTGTGTGAAGCGGTCGGATTGGTGGGAAGAGCTTACAAATATAGATATTTTTCTGTAGAAAATCCAAATAGAGAGGGAAAGAATGATGTTAAAAAAATCATATTTTGTCGATTATGGTCAACCGAACTTTCAAAATGTCGTCTTAAATCATAAATAGAAAGGCGGGTGTCAGCCTTCTTCAGATGCCGGTGGGGAAGAGGGGAAGTGGTGCATCATATAAAAGGTATTGTCTTAAATTTGTGTGTAAGCTCCAAAGTTCTTATTTTTGTGGTGAAAGTAAAAGGGTCTTGTCTGAAAAATATCAGCCCGAGGTCCTAAAATAGAAGTTCAGGCTTTCTTTTCAAGAAGTCCCCTCTGTTTATATATAGACATCTCACCGGCCAAACTTACCACGAAGCTTCGACTTTAACATAACTTTAATATTTCAACGCCCTCCGAACGATGTGGGTCAATCTAGCTCAGAGATAGTTTGATTTAGGTAGGAGTTGGAAAAAACTACCTCTGAGGAAAATGCTCGCACTCGGCATACACGCATACGCGCGCGTCATACACACAAATTTCGTGTTTTTTCCTTCACTTCCTTCACCCACTCGGTCATCCTCTCAAAATTTCCCTATCTGCTGAACGAAAACCTTCACCTACAACTCTCTGTTTGATAAGGAGATAACCCCTTCGGTGAAGGAAGTGAAGGATAAAAACACATTTTGCAAGAAAACGCGCGCGTGCGCGTGAGGATTTTCAATCCCTGAGTCCATTTGTCGTCCGCCGCTCCTACCTACAAAAAGTCTTCCCAAATTTAGCGTGATGATATGCTGTCTTTTGAAAAACTTTTACCAGACAGCAATAGGTGCAATTCTATTCTTTTGAGGCGCATAACCAGTTTTCTGTTGTGAAAAGGCTGTTCAGAGAAGTTACTACCGTTTTTGTGGAAGAAACATCGAAAAATAGAATTTGTGTAAAATATTTTATGGAAGTGAACGAAAAATACACACTTAAATTGTAACTTTGTACTCATATAGGGTAATATCTGCAATTTGTACAAAAAGATATTACGATAATAGCACTCCATCCAACGAGTAAGTTTGTGAGGATGTCGAAGATTATCTGCAAAATTCCGTAAGATCTTCTTCGCGGAGGTGAACAGCCGATGGAGGAGCAATGTACAATAAATATACAACGTAGAATAAGGCAAGTCTTTGGAACTGAAGTTTTGGCGACAGATTACAAAGTGCCGTTCTGAAAAACATAACGAAGATGGCAATTCCAATCAATCACTCCCCCCATCAAAATGAGCAAGAATGCATCAGCCAACAGTGTGAAGCGGAGGTGATGGCTAATCAAGCCTACGAACTTCAAGAGGAACAGGCCGGGCAGTTGCAAGTGAAAATCTGCAAGATTAGGGAGTTGCCCTTCGACAAATTGATTATTCCTCCCTATCAAAGACCCTACAAGTGGACGGTAAAGAATGTCAATCAACTGATTTCAGACCTTCTTGCCTTTAAAAATCAGCAGCAATACCGCCTCGGCACGCTTGTGT
Organism: uncultured Alloprevotella sp.; assembly: GCA_963544845.1. Lineage (GTDB taxonomy): Bacteria > Bacteroidota > Bacteroidia > Bacteroidales > Bacteroidaceae > Alloprevotella. The sequence continues at coordinate 19,928 of CAUUGL010000014.1, read as the reverse complement.
TGCACAACAATGAGATTGTGGACGGTCAGCAACGTATCATCACGTTGGCATTGCTGACTCGCGTCATGCACGAAGCCTTGCAAGACGACAAAATCAAAGCGAGTTATCAGGAGGAGATGAAGAAGGTAGAGGCTTTTATAAAGTCGGATAAGGTAGCTTTTACCAATCGCTATACCCTGCACAATGTCGTAGAAAATATCCACGCCATCCAGCAGCGTCAGGCCGACTTTGACCAACAGCTTTTCGATTTCCTATTGACCAAGTGCGAGTTTGTGGTGGTGAGTTTGGGCAGCATATCAGAAGCCTTCCAGTTTTTCGATGCTCAAAATGCACGTGGTAAGGATCTTGCCCCACACGACCTGCTCAAAGCCTATCATCTGAGGGAAATACCCTCGCTCACTGAGGAGGATAGCCACAATATTGACGAATGGCAAAAGCAATCCACCGACTCTTTGAAAGAGCTTTTCCTCATCTTGTTTCGCGCCAAACGATGGTCGCATGGAAAGTCGGCAAGATATTTTACGAAAGAACACACAGAGGTGTTCAAGGGTATCTCCTTGATTGATGGCAAACGGTATCCTTTCTATCAGATGGAAATCATCGCCCATCTGTTTACGACGATGTATAATCAAGACCCCGTCCGGATGATTGACCAGCAGCGTATCGAATATCCCTTCAACCTCGATGATCAAATCGTCAATGGAGGACGTTTCTTTGATATGATTCGACATTATGCCCATTTGTATCATCGGATTCGTCATTACAGAGAAACCTTGCCTGAAGGAAGCCGTGCGAAAGATATTCTGAAGACGCTCAAAGCATATAAAGGCTGCAAAAGAACGGGCGATAGATATGTCAGAAGCATGTTTTATACGCTGCTGTTGTACTATGTAGACCGATTTGGCGAAGAAGAACTCGATAGGGTGGTGCCCCAATTTTTCATTTGGTCTTACAAACTGCGTCTAGAGCTATCTGCCGTGCGCTTGGCATCTGTGGACAACTATGCAGCGCAGTGGGGGAGCATGTTCAGACATGTCTATGAAGCCAAAACACCCTATGACATCATCAATGTCTACATCGAAGGAGTGAAAGAAACAAAATGCTCTGGTTGTGTAGAAGTAAAGGAGTGGTTCAAAGCATACAACAAGTATTATGGACAAGAATAACCATCAATTAACGCCATTGACCATCAAGGAGTTTCTCAATGATGGAAAATATGTGATTCCCATTTATCAGCGCAACTATGATTGGGGAGAAAGGGAGGCCTTGCAGTTGTTGGAAGATATCTCCGACTATGCTCAAAACAATAATAATCAGCAGTATTACATCGGTTCGGCTGTGGTGTTTATCCGCGCAGCCCATGGAAATACGTATTTCGAAACGATAGATGGTCAGCAGCGTTTGACGACGTTGACTATTCTAGCCTGCTTATTGAAGCATCATGGGGTGGCAAACTGGTTCAATACGCCCAATTTGTCTTATGATCATCGAAAAGAAGCCGATGAGGCGCTCATGATGTTGCTCAACCAGCAATATTCGGAGCATCCGTCGGCGCAGAATATTGTTGGCGTATATCGTTTGCTAAAAAGACATCTGCAGTCTGTGCTTGATGACAAGGGATTGGGTTTGCAAACCTTTGCCGACTACCTTTTTAAGCAGGTTATTATTCTTCGCATCCCTGTTCCTCAAGACACTCAATTGAATCATTATTTTGAAATCATGAATACGCGTGGGGAGCAACTGGAGAAGCACGAGGTGCTCAAAGCGGTATTGATGGGCAAACTAGCTCCTGAAGAGTACCCTCTTTTTCACCTGATTTGGGAGGCTTGTTCAGACATGAATTCTTATGTACAAATGAATTTCTCGGTTGATATGAGAGAGGTGCTTTTCGGCCCAACATGGTCAGAACTTCAAGTTAACCCATGCGATGCCCTCTCTTTCGATGTTTGGTATAATGAGTTCCGTCAAAAGACTATAAACTTGAAAACAGGCCATGAAGAGGGTGCACCTCGTACCCTCGATAGTCTTTTTGAAGATGCAAAAAGCCATAGAAGACATGATTTACCCAGTGATGGAAGTGCCGACGAAGGCAAGCAAGACCGCTTTGGCTCGATTATCAACTTCCCCAACTTCTTGTTGCAAGTGCTCAAGGTGTGCTATCATAATAGTCACTTCTATAAGCAAGAGGTAGATGCTCAAATCAGACTCGATGACAAAGCCTTAATTCCCACCTTCCAAGCAGTGCTTAAGTCTATGGCAGACGATGGGGAGAAGACACAATTTGTGAAATTCTTTATCATGAAGCTCCTCTTTTTGAGAACGCTATATGATCGTTATGTCATCAAACGGGAATATGTCGACCGCACAGAGCTCTGGAGTCTAAAAACGCTTCGTAAATATGACAACGGAACCGTGAATTATGTCAACACTTTCCTTCCGAAGAATAAAGAGGATGACCCAGAGAGTGAAGATGGGATAGCCAAAGAAATCCGACTGCTGGAGGCGATGTTTCACGTTTCTGCTCCGACACAGATTTATAAGCATTGGCTTAACGCGGTGCTCTATTATGTGCATACGACTAATTGCATAGAAGCTTCTTCTCTACGAGATAGATTGTATGATTTGGCACGCTGTTTTATGCTCGATGTTTATCTCGCAAATAAGGACAACAAGCGTAGTTTTGAGGAAATCGTATATCGCGAAGGAGGCAAACCCTATAATAGTACTGACGATATAGATTGGGAGCCAATCAACCAAGGTTGCAATGTCCATAATTTCATCTTCAATTTCTATGATTTTATTCTCTGGCAAGAGAGCCCATCGCAATATCCGCGGTTTGATTTCTCCTACCGCACTTCGGTGGAGCACTTCTATCCACAGACACCGATGAATGGCTATGAGCCCCTCGCGCCCTCTGTCTTGAATAGCTTTGGCAATCTCTGTTTAATCAGCAGCAGTATGAATTCGAAGTTTAGCAACAATATGCCCAAAGCGAAGTTTGATAATTTCGGTCGTAGCAAAGAAGTGTGCAGTGGACTTAGCCTAAAGTTACAAGAAATGATGAAGGTCGTAAGTCAGGGTGATTGGGGTGAATCAGAAATCGAAACCGGCAACAAGAATGCCAAGAAGAAGATAAAGGCTGCCTTAGAGATTTTAGACGTCCCGTATCGGACGTAGGTGTTTCCGCCAGGTGACAGTGAAGACTGCCAATGGTGCTTTGCTCATTGAAGCACCTGCCCACAGCAGCGTCAATGTCTATACCCTCGACGACCCTCCCCTTTTTTGTGAAAATCTATCCTTCTTGCCGGATTTTTAGAAAAGAAAAAGCAGTCTGCGAGCGTGCAGACTGCTTGATGTGAAAAGTGGAAAAGAAGGACACGATAGTGTCCGCCACGAGGGATTAGAAGACGTAGGTTTCAATGCAGGAGAAGCGCTCACCACCTTGCGGCTCAATGCGGACGCTGCGGTTGGAGGCGGGGAAGAGCATACTTTCGCCGGCACGCAGGGTTGTGGTGTGGCCTTCGCTGTCGGTGAGTTGAGCGCTACCTTCAAAGGCTACGAAAATGACGAAGGAGTCGATGTCGGAGAAGTCCGTTTCGACGGCTTCGGTGCAGCGGTAGAGGGAGGTGGTGAACTCGGGGTGTGATTCCAACACAACGCGGGCATTGTCGCGGGGAGTGTAGTGGGTGCGGTAGTCGTCGCGTGCGGTGAAGTTGAGCGCTTGACGAGCCTGCTCAGTGTGGAGTTGGCGCTTTTGGCCAGAATCATCTACGCGGTCGAAATCGTAAACACGATAAGTGAGGTCGCTGGATTGCTGGATTTCCACAATGAAATTGCCGGCGCCGATGCTGTGGATTTGGCCGGCAGGGAGGAAGAAGCAATCGCCGGGACGGGTGTTGTAGTGCGAGAGCGCGCTGGTGAGTTGCCCTTCGGCCATCAAGCGGTCATACTCCTCCAAGGAGAGAGGGCGATTGAAGCCGGAGAAGAGTTCGGCACCTTCGTGTGTTCCGACCACATACCACATTTCTGTTTTACCGAAAGGTTTGCCTTCTACACGTTGTGCCATTTCATCGTCGGGGTGTACTTGGATGGAGAGGGCTTGGTCGGCACTGATGAACTTGATTAAGAGGGGGAAGTCGGTGCCAAAGCGTTCCAAGTTGCGGCGACCGATGAGGTTAGCGCCATCGCGTTCGATGAGTTGGGCGAGCGTCATGCCGCGGTCGGGACCTTCGGCTACAAGACTTTCATCGCCAGGAACACCGGAGATTTCCCAACTTTCGCCCACGCGTTCGGGCGAGGTGAGACCTTTGAGTTGTACGATGTCGCGGCCGCCCCAGAGCGGAGTTTTCAGAACAGGTTGAAATTTATATGGAGTCATAAGAGTAAGGATTTAGTTCGTGAGCAAAAAAGGAAAAATTTAGGGATTGATGAGTCGCACGGCTTTGGAAACCTGTGGAATGGTGGTGAGCCGAGTCGTAAGTCGGCGCACATCGTCGGTGTTACGGAGAGCGATGAGGAGGTTGCCTTGGAAAATGCCGTCGTGCGAGGTGAGGCTGATGGCGCGCAGGTCGAAGTCGGAAAATTCAGAAAGAATGTCGGTGATGGAGCGGAGCACGCCTTGGGTGGCACCTTCGTTTCCGAGAGGACTTTTGGCGTCTATACCTTCGAGGTAGATGTTGGTTTCAAAAGTGTGGGCGGTGCAGTGGGCGGTATCCCAGCGGGCAGAGATGATGTTGTTGCCGTCCTGGGTTTTGTGTTTGAGGGCGACTGTGCAGTCGCGGCGGTGTATTTCGAGCGTGTGTTGCGTCGTGATGTAGCCCATCACCTCATCCCCGCAGATGGGATTGCAGTGTGGGCAGCAGGAGGCTTGGGCGAGCGACTCGTTGGTGAGAAGAAGCGTTTCTTTGCGGTTGAGCTGCTTGACAAAGTCGGCCGCCGCCGGTGGTGCTTGTTGTGGAAGTGGAAGAGGTTGTGCTTTGAGGAAAGGCACAAAACGTCGCCATCCGCGAGAAGACTTGGGATTTTTACCGCGGAGGTGGTTGAGGTCGATTTGTGTAAGGGTAAGACTGCCCTCTCCCAGCGCTTGCAGGAAGGCGGCCGGGGTGCTGAAATGGTGAAAATCCTTGAGTTTGTTGACCAGTGCAGCCGTAGGCTCAAAATCTTCTTGGCGAAGGAAAGCATTGAAAATTTCCTCTCCCTGCTTTTGCTTTTCGCGGGCGGTACGGCGGAGGGCAGCCGAGATTTTTCCCTTTGCCTTTCCCGTTGTGACATAGTTGAGCCATTCGGGACGGATGGTGGGCGTTTGGGAAGTGAGGATTTCGATTTGGTCGCCACTGGTCAGATGATGGCTCATCGGGACAAGGCGGTGATTGACTTTGGCGCCGATGCAATGGCTGCCAATCATGGTGTGGATGGCAAACGCAAAGTCAAGCACCGTGGCACCTTGGGGTAGGGTGATGATTTCGCCTTTGGGGGTGAAGACGTTGAGTTCGCGGGCAAAGAGATTGAGTTTGATGGTGTCGAGCAGGTCGAGGGTGTCGGGTTGCGGGTCATCGAGAATTTCCTTGATGGAATTGACCCAAGTGTCGAGTTCATGCTCATCGTAGGCCGCGTTCTTGTCTTTGTATTTCCAGTGCGCGGCAAATCCCCCTTCGGCAATGTCGTCCATGCGGTCGGAGCGGATTTGCACCTCAATCCATTTCCCTCGATGGGACATAAAAGTATTGTGGAGCGCTTGGTATCCGTTGGCTTTGGGCGTGGACAGCCAGTCGCGGAAACGGGAGGGATGGGGTTTGTAGATTTGCGTAAGCGCCGCATAGATACGATAGCATTCATCAATTTCCTGTTTGCGGTCGCGTGGGCGAAAAATGATGCGGATAGCCAGAATGTCGTAGACCTCTTCAAAAGGAATGTTTTTGCGCTGCATCTTCTGCCAGATGCTGTAAGGGCTTTTGATGCGCGCTTTCAGTTCGTAGTCCACCCTCATTTGGTCAAGGGCTTTTCGGATAGAAGGTGTGAAATCGTTGATGGCATCATCGCGCTCCATTTCGGAGCGTTTGAGGTTGTCGAGCATGATTTGATAGTCATCGGGATGCTCGTATTTGAACGACAAATCTTCGAGTTCGGTTTTGATGCGGTTGAGGCCGAGGCGGTCGGCCAGCGGTGCGAAGATAAACAGCGTTTCACCCACAATCTTATACTGCTTGGAGGGGAGCATGGACGAGAGGGTGCGCATGTTGTGCAGACGATCGGCGATTTTGACAAGGATGACGCGGATGTCGTCGCTCATGGTGAGGAGAATCTTTTTGAACGTCTCGGCCTGCATCGAAGCACGATCGCTGAGCAGTCCACCCGACACCTTGGTGACTCCCTCAACGATGTTGGCCACCTTTTCACCAAAGAGGTTGGCAATGTCTTCGCGGGTGTAGTCGGTGTCCTCAACCACGTCGTGGAGGAGCGCCGCACAAATACTGGTGGAACCGAGCCCGATTTCACCGCAGATGATTTGCGCCACCGCCAGCGGGTGGAGGATGTAAGGCTCACCACTGCGCCGACGCACTCCCTTGTGAGCGGCTTTGGCAAAATGGAAGGCGCGGGTGATGATGTCGGTCTTTTTGCGGTGGGGTGAAGCCAGATAAGTATCAATCAAGTGCTGGAAAGCGGCTTGAATTTGGGCTTCATCGTGTTGCTCTTGTGGGGTGAAGGAGCGGGGTTGTTCCATGTTTTGAAAGGGAAGGGTGGAATAGGGTAAACGTCAAAGGCACCGGGGCAATGGTCTGATTGCACCCAGTGCCCTTGTTTAGAGGGATGTTTTATTTGAGGCGGAGTTTCTCGCCGGGTTTGATGCGGTCGCCTTTGATTTTGTTGGCTTTGCGGAGTTTGGCCACGGTGGTACCGTGCTTCTTGGCGATTTCTTCGAGCGTGTCGCCTGAGCGCACGCTCACTTGGCGGGGAGTGCGTTCTTTCTTGCTATGCTTCTTTGACTTTGAGCGACGTTCTTTGCGTTCTTCTTTCTTATTCCGCTTTTTGTCGCGCTTACTGCTTGGTTGCAGGGGTGCCGATTCGGTTTCTTCCAGCACCACGATGCGTTGGCGTTCGGCAGCTTGTGCAGCACGTTCGGCGGCACGTTCAGCCGCACGTTCACGGCGTGAGAGGCGGCGTGTTGTTTCGGCCACTTCCACTCGGGTGCGACGTGTGAGATAGCGTTCAGCCTCGTAATTATAAACCGAATCGCCCAGTTGGATAAAGTAAGCAATGGCGCGTTCGGGCAGACGCAGGGCACAGGGCTGACTATAGCCGGGCACAATCTCCGTGCGATACTGGGGGTTCATCGCCACTAAGGCTTCCATCGACACGTTGCACAAATCCGCTACCTGATGTAGGTTGAGGTCGCGCTTGACCATCACTGTGTCCGTTTCGATGGGCTGCGTGATGGTCATCGGAGGAATGTTGTGCTGACAATAGTAGTGCATCACGTAGTTGGCCGCGATGAAAGCCGGCACATAGCCTCGTGTTTCGTTGGGAAGGTAGGGGTAGATTTTCCAATAGTCGCGCTCACCACCGGCGCGGGTGATGGCTTTGCGCACCATCTTTTCACCACAGTTGTAGGCTGCCAAAGCCAAAGCCCAATCGCCAAACTCGTCATGCAGTTCTTTCAGATACTGCGCGGCGGCGGTGCTGGATTTGATCGGGTCGCGGCGTTCGTCGAGCAAACTGTTGACCGTCAGGTTGAAACGCTTTGCGGTGGGGGTCATGAACTGCCAAAGACCGGTAGCGCCCACACGGCTCACCGCCGTAGGGTCGAGCGCACTTTCGATGACAGGGAGATATTTGAGTTCGAGGGGCAATCCTTCGGCTTCGAGGGCTTCTTCAAAAATAGGAATGTAGAAGTTTTGGGCGCCCAGCATAAAGCTCACCGAAGCGCGCAACGATTCCGTGTACTGCTCAATGTATTCCCGCACCACATCGTTGTAAGGCATTTCGATGACGGTGGGCAGACGGCGCAGGCGATCGGCATACACCTCAGGACTGACTGCCGGATTCGGTCCGTCGGGCAGAGAGGGGTCGATGCGCATATATTCCTTGACATACCAAGCGTCGAGCAGCCCTTCCGTGGCGTGAATCATGCCCTCTGTGGGAATGATGCGCGGTGTACGTGCCGAAATGAGCGGACGACGGCCGGAGCGCCCGTTGTCGAGGTCGTCCTCATCGGGCACATCGTCTTGCCGGGTGGTGTTGTGTTGTTGTGGGTCGAGGTGTTGCGCACGGAGTGGTGCCGTGCCGATGAAGAAAAGAAGAGAGAGCAGAAGGGGGATGAATTTCATGCGTGGGGAGAGTAGGGGCTTTGCGGCCAAGGCAGGGAAAACAGCCTTGTCGGCGGGTGAACCGACAAAGGGCAAAACGAAGCCCTATGGGTATGTTCTAAAATTTCGAGAGAAGGGGGCGCGCCTCAGAAGGTGAGGATGGCACCTACACCGGTGGAGAGATGGCCGTTGCGGCTTTCAAAAGTGGTGGGCGTAATGCGCAGAGAGAGGTCGGGACTGATGTCGAACACTGAAAGTTGCGCATCAACATAGGCATCGATGACCGAAAGCAGATAGACTCCCACAAAGCAAAAGGCACTCAAATCGCGATAGCGACGATAGCGGTCTTTGCGATTTTTGAAAACCGTCTTAAAGCGATCGAGATTGCTGCTCAAATCGTAGCCCGGTGGGAACATGTTGCGGAAACTATTGGTCGACGGGTCGTCGTCCATGAGGTCGAGATAGGCCTGCGAATAGTCCAGATACATTTGCTGATTCCAAAGGAAAGCGTAGGTGCAACCCAAGAAACCGCCGTAGACCAAGGGAAGTTTCCAATACTTCCGATTGTAGATTTGTCCTGCACCGGGCAGGATGAGCGAGAGCCAGAGTGCGCGCTGCGGGTCGGGGAGAAACTGCTTCCTACCCGTTTCTTGGAGGGTGCGTAATGCCTTTTTCGTTTCCTCGGGTTTGAGCAACGAGGTGCGCAAGACGGCGGTGTCGGCCGGGAGCATCAGTGACGGCAATGCCTCCGTTTGGGCGGCGGTGCGCACCTTGATGGTATCGGTCGAGTCGGCGGGTGCGGCAGCAGCTTCAAACGCTTCGGGCGTTGGTGTAGACGGAGCATGCTGTGCCCAAACCGATGGGCATAGCCCTTGCACCATCAGGCACAGCAGGAAAGCCGCAACGAGGCGGCACCGAGATAGGTTCATAAAAGGAAAGAGGAGAAGACAGCGCTTCACAATCAGCGCATTTTGTCGAAAAGGGTGATGATGCGTTCCAGTTCTTCTTCGCTGGCAAAGGGAATAGAGATGCTGCCCTTGCCTTCGTGGCAAGTCATGTTCACCTTGGTTTGGAAAAAATCGGAGAGGCGTTCGCGCAGCGGCACATACTCCTCGGCGAGCATCCGTTTGCGGTCTTTGAGCGCCTTGCGACCGCTTTTCACGGTTTCGCCGGCATTGATGGCTTTGACCATCTCCTCCACCTGTCGCACGGAGTAGCCTTTCTGCACAATCTCGTTGAAGAGCTTCACTTGCAGCGCAGGTTGCTGAATGCCGAGCAGGGCACGGGCGTGTCCTTGATCCATCACCCCTTTTTGGAGCGCCATTTGCACCTGTGCGGGCAGTTTGAGCAGACGCAGGTAGTTGGCCACGGTGGCGCGCTTCTTGCCCACCTTTTCCGAGAGAGCATCCTGTGTGAGGTCGTATTGCTCAATGAGGTTTTGATAGGCCAAAGCGATTTCGATAGAGTTGAGGTCTTCGCGCTGGATGTTTTCGACCAGTGCCATCTGCATCATGCCCTCATCATCGGCGGTGCGGATATAGGCCGGAATGCTGGTCAGCCCGGCAATCTGTGAGGCACGCCAACGGCGTTCGCCTGCAATGATTTGATAGGTGCCGTCCTCCATTTTGCGGAGGGTGATGGGCTGGATGATGCCGATTTGGCGAATGCTTTCGGCCAATTCTTCCAGTGCCTCGGTATCGAAATCACGACGGGGCTGGTTGGGATTGGCTTTAATGTGATGGATGTCTACCTCGTTGATGCTCGACGAACCATTGGTTTTCACTTCGCTCGTCGAGATGATGGCATCGAGGCCGCGTCCCAGTGCGGGATATTTCTTTTGTACTGCCATAGGGTGGGGAGAATGGGGGAGTTGTTGAGGCGACCGGTTTTAAGTCGGCTGGTCGGATTCCGCCTTAATATTTAACTGTTGCGCTGGATGATTTCGCGAGCCAAACTCAGGTGGTTCACCGACCCTATCGAATCAGCATCGTAGAGGATGGCGGGAATGCCGTGAGAGGGGGCTTCGGAGAGTTTGACGTTGCGCTGAATGACGGTTTTGAACACCAGTTCTTGGAAATGGCGCTTCACCTCATCGTAGATTTGGTTGGCCAAACGGAGGCGGCGGTCGTACATGGTGAGCAGGAAGCCTTCAATCTCCAGTTCGGGATTGAGGTGCATCTTGATCATGCGGATGGTGTTGAGCAACTGGGTGATGCCCTCCAAGGCGAAGTATTCGCATTGCACGGGGATAATCACGGAGTCGGCGGCTGTGAGGGCGTTGACGGTGATGAGACCGAGCGAAGGCGAACAGTCAATCAGGATGTAGTCGTACTCCTCTTTGACAGCGGCGAGCATGTTGCGCACCACGTATTCGCGGTTTTCGATTTGGAGCAATTCGACATCGGCACCCGTCAGGTTGACGTGCGAAGGCACGACGTCCAACCCCTCAATGTCGGTGGTGTAGATGTTTTCGTGCACATCTTGCTGCCCAATCATGCTTTCATAAATCGACGTCTCGATTTTGCCCACGTCGACCCCGATACCGCTCGATGCGTTGGCTTGTGGATCGCAGTCAACGAGGAGTACTTTCTTTTCGAGCGTGGCCAGTGAGGCCGCAAGGTTCATCGAGGTGGTGGTTTTACCCACGCCTCCTTTTTGATTGGCGATAGCGATGATTTTTCCCATACGTTTGTTGTTGGTATTGGGGCAATGCCCTGATTTTGCAGCAAAGTTACTAAAAAAAGCGCTGTTTCACGCTGTTTCACGCGTTAATTTTCTTTGCGGGGCGGCCATTTGGCGTTTTGGAGATGCCCGATAAAAGGGAGCAATGCTCTTTTGGGTGGATTTCAACGGCCGAACACCCACCCACCGCATTTTTCAACTACCCCTCACTGATATATAGACATCTCGCTTGCCCATCTTACCACTTGTCCTCGATTTTAACTCAACTTTAACATTTGGGGCAACCCTTGCGAAAGGTAGGAAACTCTTCCTAAGACTCCGTTTCAACGGAATCAGAGATAAATAAAACTACCTCAGAGAAAAATAAAATTACCTCTGAGAAAAATGAAACTATCTCAGAGCCGGTGGGATGGAACTTATTGGGAGGGGACAGCCTCCTTTCCCATCACTTCCCTCACGCGCGCGTCACTGCCCTTATGTTTTGTTTTTATCCTTCACTTCCTTCACCGAAGGGGATTATCTACCTGTCAGACAATGAGTTGTGAGCAAATTGTTTATTTTTCTAAATCCTTCACTGAGGTAGGGTGATTTTGAGAGGATGGCCGATGAGGTGAAGGAGGTGAAGGAAAAAAACACAGAATTTGTGTGTATGACGCGCGCGTATGCGTGTGTGCCGAGTGCGAGTATTTTCCTCAGAGGTAGTTTTTTGCAGCTCTTACCTCAATCAAACTATCTCTGAAGTAGATTGAGCTACATCGTTGAGAGGACGTTGAAATGTTAAAGTCAAGGTTTCGTGGTAAGTTTGGCCGGTGAGATGTCTATATATAAACAGGGGGGCTGGCTTTTTGATAAAGAAAGTCCGAAGTCCTATTTAAGGGCTTCGAGCTGGTGTTTTTTTAGCGGTTTTGAAGTTTACCGGACAGCAATACTTTTGAGGGGGCTCGGCAGAAAGAGAGAGGTTCTCCTGCTCTATCTCGCCAAAATGCACTTGCGACGCAAGCACAAGGAGAGTGATTGCGTCGCAAGAAGAGAGAATGGGAAAATACTACTATTTTCCAGATTCATCTTCGGTGTCCCAAATGGAAGAACCACCGGTGTATTCATTGGAAAGTGGTTGACCGCCTTCTTCATTATGGGATGAGAGAGCCATCATTTGTTCGGAAGCAAAATGAATCAGATTGATTTTAGGAGCAATATAAGATTTCATAAGTGATTTTTGGGGGTTAAAACTATAAAAGTATTGGGTGAAGCGTGAAGTGTGTTCCTGAAAGGGAACATAGGACTACACAGGTCTACGCTGCACACAGGTTAGAAAAAGAGATTATCGCATTACTTTTTTGCCACTAATGATGTAAATGCCGTGGGTGGGGTGGGTCACGCGACGACCAGAGAGGTCGTAGATGGGAGCATCTTCTTTGGTGTTTTGTGTTTCAACGGTTTCAACGCCGGTCACGATCGGATCCACGAGTGAGAAACCTTGTACGCCACCGCTGGTGAAGGGGCGGGAAAGGTAAGCATGGCCTACGCCTACCTTGGCACTATTACCCTGTGTATCTTTCTGCCAATAGAAACCTACACCTTTGCTGCCAGTAGTGAGTACATATAGTTTTTGACCGGCTGTTGCCGTAACTTCTTCGTCCGTAAGGCTGCCTTTGAGGATATTGCCTGTGGTATTCGCAGCACCTTTTGCAGTTTCTAAAGGTTCAGCTACATAATCACCGGCTTTAGCTTGGAGCAGTATAGGGGTTTGGCTTTTGATTACTTGGTTGTTGAGTTCTTTTACCTTGATGCCACTGCCGTTCTCTTCAACAATGCTGGCTTTCACTTCTTGGGGAAGATAAACATGTTTGTCAGAATAGAACGTGGCATATCCTGCTTCTGTCACCTTGAAAGAAACGCCTGCTTTGATGTGGAAATTACCCACACGCATAACGGCTTTCTTGTTAGACCTATGATAAGATATTTTTATGAACTGGTAGTTTCTAGGTATAGACACAAAGCATCGGGTGATGAGAATACTTTTGGTTGTTTTAGAAGATACATTTGTTCTAGTTACATCCTTAAAGTCTTTTCCATTCGTAGAGATTTGTACTTTTAAAAAATATTCTTTAGCTGTACCAGATTTGCTCCAGTCGAAAGAAAAAGTGAGACCGTTGTGTTCAGGTAGATTGAAAGTCAGCTTAGCTGTGTTATTGTCCAACTTAATATGTGGCGAATTTTTATAATCTTTCCCTAAATTTTCTCCTTCAACTCCTTCAGGAAGGTTATTCTTACCGCCATCATAACTAAAAGGCAAACTAATGGTCTGAGCCACCACGAAGAATGGTATCAGCGCAAGAAGCAATGTCGTAAAAAATTTTTTCATAAGAATAGATGTTTTTATGAGTAGAATAAGTTAATCTACGGGCAAAGGTAAGGATTTATTTTGAAAATAGCGAATGTATTTAAGAAAATATGAGATTTTCTTCTTGCTAAATGCGCACCCCCTTGACAAAGCGGGGAAGTCCGAAGCAGTCGGGGCGCACTTCAACGTGGTGATAGCCCATGACTTCAAAGAGTTGGGCCACCTGCTGAGCATGGTTGCGGTGAGTTTCGACCAAGAGGGAGCCGTCGGGGAAGAGGAGATGCTGCCCGAGGAGAGCAAGGGCGCGATAGAACTGCAAGGGGTCGTAGTCGGGAACGAAGAGGGCGGAATGCGGTTCGTGGTGGACAACGTGGCGTTCCATCGTGACGGCTTCGCTCTTGCGGATGTAGGGCGGATTGCTTACGATGAGGTGGAAAGAGGAGGGAGCATCGGTGGGACGCAGGGCTTCGGCCATAATGTCGCGATGAAGAAAAGTGACTTTGCCACCCAACGATTTGGCATTGCAGCGCGCTACGGCAAGGGCGGCTTCGGAAATGTCCCAAGCAGTGACCTCGGCCAAAGGAAGACGCCGAGCGAGGCTCACGGCGATGCAGCCGCTGCCGGTGCCGGCATCGAGGATGCGGGACGTTTGCCCGCAGGCCAGTTCCCACGCCCACTCCACCAGCCCTTCGGTTTCGGGGCGCGGAATGAGCACATCGGGAGTGACGGCAAAGGTGTGGCCGTCAAATTCGGTATAGCCCAAGACGTATTGCACCGGCACACCGCGGCGAAAGGCTTCGAGGTCGGTGAGCCACTGCTGTTCGTGTTTGGGCGTGAGCAGGAAATGCCTGCCCAGCAGTGCATCGGTGTGGGAAAGCCCGAAGCGGCGTTCGAGGTAGAGGCGCGCAATGGCTTGTGCCTCGCCCTTGTCGTAGTGGGCAATGAGGATATTGAGCAACTGTTGGCGGGGAGAGAGTGTGGTCATAGTAGGAGAAAGAAGGTATGGCGTTCGAGAGGCGGCGTGCGGCGGTCGGGAAGAAAAAGAGAAGCAGATGCCCACCGGTCATCGCCGAGGAGGAGAGGCAATGGCCGGTGAACATCTACCGATTATCGTAAGGCTTCGAGGTCGCGATAGGCCTTTTGCATAAAGGCTTTGGCCTTGTTGAGGCGCACACCGGTGGGGTCGGGTGTGGTGCGGGAGGCTTCGCGGGTGGCGAGGGTGTAGATGGTCGTACCCGTGGAGTCGATGAAGGTGAAGCCCTCCGGCCACGAGTGTTGCGCGCAGGGGTAGGTGTAGGTTTGCGAAAGGACATCGCGCGAGAAGTGGAACTCGCTGTGAGGCAGGCTGAGCTGTCCGAGGAGGGTGGCGGCCAAGTCGGTTTGGTTGCAAAGGACATCGACACGCCGAGGGGCTTTGACGGCACCTCCCGCCCAAATCATGGGAATGTGGTATTTGCGCGTGTCAAACTCGTTGATGTCGGACGGCCACGTCACGCCATGGTCGGGCAGAATGATGATGAGCGTGTTCTTCCACTGGGGTGAGCGGCGGAAGTCTTTCAAGAAACCGGCAATCGAGTGGTCGAGGTAGTGGAAAGCGTTGAGGATGGGGTCTTCCAAGGCTTGATGAGGTACCTCCCAAGGTTCGTGGCTGGAGAGGGTGAGGAGGGTTTTGAACCAAGGGCGACCCTGCGGCATGGCGGCGATGCGCTGAGAGAGTTGGCCGAACATGAGGTGGTCGGTCACGCCCCAAACGTGGGTGTGGCGCATCGACTCGGGGAAGTCGGCATCGCCCAAAACACGGTCGTAGCCTGTGGCGAGGAAGTAGGAATTCATGTTGGTGAAATTCTTATCACCTCCGTAGAGAAATTCCGTGTCGTAGCCCACACGCTTGAGTGAAGCGGCGATGGAGGGCAGCACGCGCGACTTGGCGGGCATCTTCATCACGCTGGCATCGGGGAAGGCGGGATAGCCGGAGAAAGTGCAGATGGTGCCGCGGTCGGTGCGGAAACTGTTGGCGTAGCAACGACTGAAGAACACGCCCTCGCGCGACAGACTGTCGAGCGTGGGGGTGACACCTCGTGTGCCTTCGGTGCAGCCCACCACGCGGCCGCCGCAGCTTTCCATCAGGATGAGCAGCACGTTGGGGCGGGTGGTGGTGAGGAGAGAGTCGGCCGGCAGTAGTCGGCTCTCGGTGTTGTAGTCGAGGGTGGCAAAAATGCGGTCGGCTTCCTCGGGTTGAAAATACTGCGCCTGCTGGGTAAAATCTTTTTCCTTCAACAGCGAATAGAAGAAAGAAAAGATGGGATTGACGGCAGAGTGGTTGAGATATTGGCGGGTGGAATAGTAGACCATCCCCACGTTGGCCGTCGATTTGCCCACGCCGCCGCGAATGGCGAGGAAGAGCAGTCCGCCCACCACGATGAGCAGTCCGCCCATGAGCGATTTGCCGGCGGCGGTGCGGTGGGTAGAGAGGGTTTCGGGAGTGGGATAAAGACGCAGAAGAAGGCGCGAGTAGCCCCAAATGAGGACACCGAAAAGCACAACGGCGCCCAAGAGGAACCAGAGGTTCAGACTTTCAGTGACGCCCGATGGGTTGTCGAGATAGGACAGGCACACCGCATCGAGTTTGAAACCCCATTTGCTGTATAATATGGTGTCGACAATGACGGTGAGGAGAATAATGACGGTGAGGAGGTAGGCATAGACGCGATAGGCGATGCGCAACCCACGCTCCCAGCGTCGGCCTTCGACAAAGAGGCTCACCAAAAGCGCGAGCCAAAGGGGTGCGGAGGCATAGGCCGCTACGTTGAGATCGAGCGGCAGACCGTGGAGCAACACTTGGCCGGTGTCGGCAAGCGAGGGCCAACCGTTGTAGAGCAAACAGAGGAGTTTGGCGGAAAGAAAGGTGAGGACAAGGGTGATGTAAAACTGGGTAAGAAAAATCAATCTGGGTTTCACAATGGTAGAGGTTGGAGTATTTATAGTTTGTCGTTGCGCACAGGGCTTCGTGTGGGCATCAGGGAAAGGGATGCCCTCACGCTGTGCTACATTTGCTGCATGTCGTTGAGGCGCTTGTAATAGCCGTCGAGCGCCAAGAGGGTTTCGTGGGTGCCGCGCTCCACGATGCGTCCTTCGTGGAGCACCAGGATTTCGTCGGCGTGGCGGATGGTGGAGAGACGGTGGGCGATGGCGATGGTGGTGCGGGTGGACATGAGGCGCTCAAGGGCTTCCTGCACCAAGCGTTCACTCTCGGTGTCGAGTGCCGAGGTGGCCTCGTCGAGAATGAGGATGTCGGGATTTTTCAGAATGGCACGCGCGATGGACACCCGTTGCCGCTGTCCGCCCGAAAGCCGACAACCGCGGTCGCCCACGGTGGTGTGGTAGCCCTCTTCGGTGGCGATGATGAAGTCGTGGGCATTGGCGATTTTTGCCGCTTCGACCACCTGCTCCATCGTGGCATTTTCGACCCCGAAAGCGATGTTGTTGAAAAACGAGTCGTTGAAGAGAATGGCCTCTTGATTGACGTTGCCGATGAGGGCGCGGAGATCGCTCAGACGCAGGGTGCGGACATCGTTGCCGTCGATGAGGATGCTACCCGCCGTGACATCGTGGTAGCGCGGAAGGAGGTCGACGAGGGTACTCTTGCCGCTGCCGCTCTGTCCGACCAAGGCCACCGTTTGCCCACGGCGTACGGTGAAGTTGACGCCGCGAATGACGGGAGTCGCGGTTTCGAGACCGGCGTTGGTGTAAGAAAACTCGACATCGCGGAACTCAATCTCCTCTTGCAGGGCAGGGAGCTGCACGGGATGTTCTGGTTCGCGGATGGGGTTGTCGGCGAGGAGGATTTTATTGACGCGCTCCATCGAAGCCATACCTTTGGGAATGGCGTAACTGGCGCGGGAGAGGTCTTTGAGGGGTTGGAGCATGCTGTAGAGCATGACCATGTAGAAGATGAAGGTGGGGGCGTCGATGGGACTGTTGTTGGAGAAAATGAGCGTGCCGCCATACCACAAGACGAGTACGATGAGGCAGGTGCCGAGAAGTTCGCTCACGGGGTGTGCCGAACTTTGGCGCGTGGCCACGTGAGCGGAGATGTTGCGGAAATCGTTGGTGGTTTGTTCAAAACGACGCTGCATCTTTTGTTCGGCTCCAAAGGCCTTGATGATGCGCATTCCGCCCAAAGTTTCTTCCAACTGCGACATCGTTTCGCTCCATTTCGTTTGGGCTTCCAGACTGGAGCGCTTGAGTTTGCGCCCGATTTTGCCCATCGCCCAACCGATACTGGGCAGGACGATGAGGGTGAAGAGGGTGAGTTGCCAAGAGGTGTAGACCAAAACCCCAAGATAGAACAGGAGGAGGATGGGATTTTTGACGAGCATTTCCAAACTTCCCATCACCGAGTTTTCAATCTCGTTGATGTCGCCGCTCATACGGGCGATGATGTCGCCTTTGCGCTCATCGCTGAAAAAAGAAAGGGGGAGGCGGGTGATTTTGCGATAGACCGTGTTGCGGATGTCGCGCACAATGCCCGTGCGGATGGGTACCATCGTGGCCACGGAGGCAAAATAACAGCCGGTCTTCATGCCGGTGGTTACGACCAAAAACAGACCGATAATCAGGAGCGTGGTGCTCGCCCCGTAATGCTCAATAAGTTGTGCGGTATAGAAATAAAGGTTGTTGATGAGAATGTCTTTCATAGACTTTCCGGCGGCATCCCATGCGATGAAAGAATAGTGCGTTTGGTCGGTGCCAAAGAGCAGGTTGAGCATCGGGACGATGGAAAGGAAAGAAAAGATGTTGAGCACGGCGCTCAGCACATTGAAGGAGAGCGAAAAGGCCAAATAGCGCTGGTAGGGCGCCACGTAACGGCGCATCATCAGAAGAAAATCTTTCACGGTGGTGATGGAGTTGGAGGAATTTCTGCAAAAATACGGCAAAAAAGTGGAAACGGCCTGTTTTTTAGCACAAAAACTCATCGGGCGCGCACATTTTCGAGGGGAGATGGTGGTGCGTGCCCGATGAGGGGTTAGAACGTGAGTTGGAGGGAAAGTTGTGGGGCGCGGTTTTCAGCCGAATAGGAGGGGAGCACCCAAAGCGAAGAGGTGTCGGCGGTGGAGGGGGCGTTTGCCGCTTTCGGTGGTTGCTTTTTGCAGAAAATGCGGTTGATGCAGCGCTTCTGAATGGGGAAGAGCCAATCGGCCACGTGCGCACTGAGCACGCCGATGCCAGCACCTGCCATCACATCGTTGAGCCAATGGCGGTTGTTGTACATGCGCAGTACGCCTACGGTTGTGGCCATGAGGTAAGCCCCCAAGCCATAGTAGTTGCCGTATTCAAGGCGGGTGAGTTCTGCCCCTACGAAGGCGGTGGCGGTGTGTCCGGAGGGGAAGGAGTTGTGAGCAGAACCATCGGGACGGCGTGCGTCGATGGTGTGTTTGAGGCTGTTCACCAATACGCCCATCACGGCAAAGGCGGTTGTCCCAATGAGAAAACGCTCACTCTGTCGGTGGCGGTGGGGAATGAAAGCCATTTTTCCCAATGAGATGAACGTTGCGGCAGGAGCATACTGGATGTAGTCGTCGGCGTGGAAGTAACGATTGCCGCGGAGGCGCTTGAACTCCTCGCGCAGTTCCCGCTTTTTCCGAAAGAACCAGGTGCGGTGTCCCAATCCCCAAACGCCAAGACCTACGCCAGCAAAACACAGGGCTTGCGGCAGCGGACGCCAAAAGCAGGGTGAGAAGCCGGTGGGAGGGATGATTTTGAGGCTGTCGTTCACGGCTCCTTTGTTGAGCAGTCGGGCGAGTCGGGAATCCGGAGTCAGTGGGGTGATGAGCGTGTCGGGAGCCGATCGAGCAGTGTCTGTCGGCAGCAGATAGGTTTCCGTTACAGATGCGTAGGAACGCTCGTGACCAACGGCTGCCTCAGCGGTGAGGTCACCGGTTTCGCACGGAAGGGCGGTGGTGTCAGGCAGGGACGCGTGCTCCTGCGCTTGTAGGTGTCCGCCCCAAAGGCCGCCGCACCATAAGGTCGAAAAGAGAACGAGAAGTTTGACGATCATTCGAAAATCTTTGTGGGTAGTCGGCCGCAAAATTACGGCTTTTCCTATAAATGGCGACCCTCTGTACGAGCCTTTTTCCTATAAATTCTCCTAAAACCCTTTTTCTTGCACTATTTTATCAAAAAAATCATAGTTTTGTTTGGCTGTTTCACGGGTTTGTATTACCTTTGCACTCGCAAACGACAAGGAAGCCTCTGCTTCCAAGTCCCTCCAAAGAATCGGGGTGTAGCTCAGTTGGTTTAGAGTACGCGTCTGGGGGGCGTGAGGTCGCTGGTTCGAGCCCAGTCACCCCGACTCAAAATTAAGGCATTGATTATCAAAGAATTATCTTGATAATCAATGCCTTTTTTTGTGTTCTTTTCAGGGGGGAGAAAGGCGAAAAGATGACCTCAAAAATGCCGAAAATAGTCGCTTTTTGAGGTATTTGGAATGAAATCAGTGCAAAATACATGCAAACTTCAAATCGTCATGGCAACGACAAAATACGGTTCATCCGACATTTGGAGTGATACGGCAATCATGTAGAGCATATAATCTCAGC
>CAUUGL010000013.1:0-54111 GCA_963544845.1 uncultured Alloprevotella sp. | reverse complement strand
AAAGAACATCACTTTTCCTACGGATGCCAAGTTGCATAAAAAGATAGTGGGCAAGTCTTTTCGTAATGAATATGACGGACACACGATAGAAGCTGTGTTAGCACAAGTTGAACGTCTCACACAACGAAAGATTAAAATACTTGCAGGAGACAGAGGTTATCGAGGTAGGAAAGAGGTGAATGGTACTCAGATTTTAATACCGGACAGCCCCAAGCCATCAGAGAGCAGATATCAAAGGCGCAAGAAACACAAACTATTCTGCAAGCGGTCAGGTATAGAACCTACCATTGGACACTTGAAGGCAGACCATCGTTTAGGCCGCAACTTTTACAAAGGTGTGGCAGGAGACGCTGTAAACATACTGATGGCAGCGACTGCTTACAACTTCACAAAGAGCCATGAGAGTTCTTTTGTGGCTGCTCAAAATAATAAGCGAGAAGCCGGGGAGGAGTGATTTCTCGCTTATCAAAACTTTTAAGGGAAGACTAATTAGAAAGGTGCGGCTCCTTGAGGGAGGTTGTCAAAAGGATCAGCCATGGGGGGCAGTATATCGGGGAATCCCGAAGAATCAGCCATCGTGTTGGATGAGATAGAGGAAGGAATAGAGATATTTTCACCCGGCAAAGGAATAGCAATGCTGTCATCGGGATTTTCAAATCGTGTGTATTCTCCTTTGAAGGAGAGCAGCACGTCACCTACGGCACCATTACGGTGTTTTGCAATAATGATTTCGGCCATACCTCGCAAGTCACGGTTCTGACTATCCTTATAAATACGATAGTATTCGGGGCGGTGAATGAAAAGTACCATATCAGCATCCTGTTCGATAGCTCCGGATTCACGGAGGTCGGAGAGCTGGGGACGTTTGGCCTCATTATCGGTATTTCCTGGCATTCCAGATCCTGTGCGCTTCTCCGTATCACGGTTCAACTGGGAAAGTGCAAGGATGGGTATATTGAGTTCTTTTGCAAGTCCTTTGAGCGAGCGGCTGATGATGGAAACTTCTTCTTGGCGTCCGACAAATTTCATGCCGGAGGCATTCATCAGTTGGAGGTAGTCAATCATGATGATGCGCACACCATGTTCGCGGACGAGACGACGCGCTTTGGTACGGAGTTCAAAGACGGAGAGAGAGGGCGTGTCATCTAAGTAGAGGGGTTTTCCGTACACCTCTTTGATACGACTGTCCAATTGTGCCCACTCATAATTGGCAAGATCACCATTACGGATTTTCTCACTTTTAATTTCGCAGATGTTGGAGATTAGACGGTTCATCAGCTGTACCTTTGACATTTCCAAAGAGAAGAAGGCCAAAGGTATAGACTGTTCAATGGCAATGTTGCGTGCCATGGAGAGGGCGAAGGCTGTTTTTCCCATTGCAGGACGTGCCGCAAGAATAACCAAATCGGAATTTTGCCACCCTGCAGTCATCTTGTCAAGGTGAGTGTAGAGGGAGGGAATACCAGACATTCCGTCGGGTCTTGCCGCTGCTACACGAATCATGGCGATGGAGTCGTTGATGACTGGGTCTATCTGTGAATAGTCCTTCTTAAGGTTGTTTTGAGAGAGTTCAAAGAGACTTCCTTCAGCCTCTTGCATAAGTAGGTCAATGTCGCTTGTGGGATCGAAAGCGAGGTCCTGAATGCGCCCGGTATAGCCGATGAGTTCACGCGCCGTTGCTTTTTGTGCGATGATTCGGGCGTGATAATCAATATGAGCCGAGGAGGACATTCCCATCGTAAGTTGCGCCAAATAAGCCGGTCCTCCAACTTCTTCAAGTTGGTGGGTTGCCGTGAGTTTCTCCGTTACTGTAAGCATGTCGGCCGGCGTTTGCTCAATATTGAGCACTTGGATGGCTTCGTAGATGATTTGGTGCTTCGGGTCGTAGAAACTTTTTGGCTTGAGTATTTCGCTGACCACGTAGTAAGCATCTTTTTCAAGAAGTAGTGCACCTAATACGGCCTTTTCCAAATCGAGGGCTTGAGGCTGTAGGCGTCCGAAGATGTCTTGTATGGGAAGCGTATCGTTCTTTCGTTTGGTGACAGGGCTCTTGGTTTGTGGCATGAAAGAGGGGGTTATGGGTTTGTAGGTTGTGCTTCATAACATCCGATATCTGATTTTCCGTCAGTGTCACGCATCGTTCCTTTTCGATCTTTTGGGTAGGTAGCGAGGGTTGTTGTAAGGTCGGCTTTTCCCACAGCTTGTGAGGAGGGTGAGAGTGTAAAACTGTAGATGAGGTGTTTGGTATCGAAAGCCGGAAAGAAGTTGGCTGATCGACGGTATTCTTCGGGACTGTCCTCTTCGAAGAGGCAACTTATAAAGTGAGGATTGTCTTTCAGGAAGGGAGTGTTGATGAGACAGTTGCGGAATTCATAGTTGAAGGCATCAGTTGTATAACGGGTGGACTGTTCTCCCATGAGATCGTCGCTGTTACTGCCGGTAATAAGGGTGTTGATGAAGTTGGCTCCGTGGAGTGGGTGGCGTAGCTGATTTTCAGTATTACTGAAACGTAGGGCAACGCCTCTTGTTCCGATAAATGGATAGAATTGTGCGAGTGTGCAATGAGTAAAGTTGTGTTGTCCCCCAACAAGATGTACGCAATCACCTGCGGAATTGGAAATTTGGGTGTTACCCACCTCGGTGTGGCAGTCCTTGGCATACAATCCGTGACCACCTACATTATGAATGATGGAGTTTTCTAAAAGGAGCTTTCGTCTATCTATTCCTGTCGAATCACAACGTATGCCAAAAGCACCACTATGGATGTCGCAGAAGTTGAGAACATTGTCTACACTTTGTCGGGTCAGCACTACTCCACCCCATTGATTCGGGATGCGGTCGTAAGGCTGCCCAGAGAACATTTCTCCAAGTCGTGCTCCTCGAAAAATGACTGGGTGGTCTACTGTGCCCTGTGCTTTCAACGTACCGTGTACGATGAGCGAAGTTCCAGCATGAAAAAAGAGGCGTGTTCCTGCTGCCAGTTGCAATGTAGTTCCTGCCGATACGACAAGACTATCGGTGATTAGGTAGGGACGTTGGGCTGAAAGTAAGGTGTCACGGTTCAACACCTTAGTCGTCAGCAGCAGTACATCTTGTCCGGAGGCGGTAAGGGTAATGTGCTGGCTGATTCCACTGGCAAGACGTATCTGTAATTGGTCTTCAAGCGGCTGTGGCGTGTCAAGTCCGGTAGTTGGAGCCGTCAATTCTACAAATCCTCTCAAACTGTCGCCTGCAGCTATTTCCCAATCTCCTTTCACCCCCTCCCTCACGAAGGTGCCGTCAAGGTTGACCCGAAAGTATGAGTTTCTGCCTTTCTCCAGAGTCGCGGATTCAATTCGGATGCCTTGTTTTGTGCGATTGTAAATGGAGAACGTATAGGTATTAGTGGGAATTCCGGCTATGACAGTGTCAAAAGACAAAGTATCGCGACTGAACTGTAATCGGTGGTGGGAAGAAACGCTAAAATCTTCCTCGCCCCAACAAGAGGCAAGGAAGATAGCGCATAATGCAACAAGTGTTGCCATAAGAGGGATGTGCTTCACGAATGCAATACGTTTAAGCGTGACGGGGAATATTCTTCAAGATATCAAGCAAATGATCCCAGACAAGTTGCACAGTGGGAATGAGCAGACGTTCGTCGGGCGAGTGTACACCACGCAAAGTAGGACCGAAGCTCACCATATCAAGATGGGGATACTTTTCGCTAAACAAACCACATTCCAAGCCTGCATGGATGGCCAATACAAGGGGTTCTTTATTAAAAAGACGCTTGTAGCTATCAACGGCGACCTTGAGAATCTCACTCTTGGGATTCATCTTCCAACCAGGATAGCCTTCATTGGTGATACATGTGCCACCACCAAGTTCAAAGGCGGCTCGCACCGTAGCAGCCATATTTTCGAGGTTGCTGGCTACGCTGGAACGCTGCGAAGTATTGACTACCACCTTGTTTCCTTCTTTACGAATGCTGGCAAGATTGCTGGAGGTTTCGACAAAGTTTTCCAAGTCTTGGCTCATGGCAAACACACCATTATGCACGACCAAAAGGCTCTTAATCATACGAGCGGCAGCCTCACTCTCCAAACATTGAGCAGGGGTTGGGCAACTGCAGAGATCGATAACCATATCGGGTTCTGTAGCTGAGAATTCATCTTTTACATTAGCAGCGAAAAGATTCAATTCAACACGAAGTTGCTCTTTATAACTCGAGGGGACGGCCACAATAGCGCGTGCTTCACGAGGAATCGCGTTGTGTAAACCACCGGCTTGGATGTCTGCAATGCGTACATCGGTCTTCTGCATTACGTCGTGTATGAAGCGTACTAAAATTTTGTTGGCATTACCTCGCTTCTTATTGATGTCATCGCCGGAGTGACCACCGGTCAAACCTTTAACATGTAGTTCAACAGCAAAGTAATCTGCGGGCACTGCCACTTCGGGAATATTGAAGGTTGCCTCTGTACGTACGCCACCTGCACAGCTCACAAAGAGTTGTCCCTCGTCCTCGGAGTCAAGATTAAGCAGGTAGTCGCCAGTCATAAAGCCGGCTTGCAAGCCCATGGCTCCTGTCAAACCTGTTTCTTCATCACTAGTAAAAAGACATTCGATAGGACCGTGCTCAATATCTGTCGACTGTAAGATAGCCATTTGCATGGCAACACCGATTCCATCATCAGCACCGAGGGTTGTGCCCTTGGCTTTCATCCATTCACCGTCAACATAAGTTTGGATGGCATCGTTATCGAAGTCAAACTCCACATCTTTGTTCTTCTCGCACACCATATCTTGGTGGCTCTGCAAAACAACAGTTTTACAATTTTCATAGCCAGGAGTGGCAGGTTTCTTGATGAGAACATTGCCCACTGCGTCTATCTGAGTATCAAGACCGAGATCTTGGCCGAATTTCACGAGGAAAGCCTGAATTTTCTCTTCCCTTTTGGAGGGACGGGGCACAGCGTTGATTTGTGCAAAACAGTCAAAAACGACCTTCGGAGAGAGTTGCGTCATGATATTATTATTTTAGTTAGAGACTTCAACCACCTTAAATAGTGCAAATTACTTGCTTCATTGCGGTAGTTGTACTATATTTGCACCGCAAATTTAGAAATTTCCTATGGATAAACTACTTCTTCCGACCTTAATTATTGTTGGAATATCAATCATCTTCCTTTCTGTGGGTCTCTTTATCAAAGGAAGATTTGTTAATACACACGTAAGTAGCAACAAAGCATTGGCAAAAAAAGGCATACGCTGTGCAACTTCACAAGATCGAGAAACTCGCTCTCACAATCCCCACAAGGTCTGTGAACATCGTGTTTAAGACATTGTTATTGAGAAAAAGCTAATGTTTTTTCTTCGAACCTTCTTTTAACCTCATCTTTTCAAATCCGAAATATCTTTTATAATGAAATCTGTTTATTTTTTCTCTACTGCGATTCTGGCTTCAAGTTTCCTTCTTACAGCATGTAACAAGCAGTCGGGTACGCCCTCCACTTCACAAAAAGAGACAGTAGCCAAAGTGAATACGGATGCCACCTCCCAACCACGCATTGCCTATGTTGAAATTGACTCGTTGATGACACAATACAATTTCTGCACAGAGCACAAAGCGATTTTAGAATCTAAAAGCAAGCAATTCGAAGCACAACTTGCTGCCAAGCAAAACCAACTTCAGAAGGCTGTCGTAGATTTCCAGCAAAAGATGCAAAAAGGTACGTTCACTTCACAGGAACAAGCACAAGCTTCTCAGCAGCACATTCAGAAATTGCAGCAAGAAGGGGTGCAGCTTGAGCAACAACTCACCAAGCGAATGGCCAGTGAACAAGAGAAGTTCAACAACACGCTACGCGATAGTCTACAAGCATTTCTTAAAGATTACAACAAGGCCGCAGGCTATCAACTCATTCTCTCAAAACAAGGCGATAACGTCCTTTATGCCGACCAACAGTTGAATATTACTCAAGAGATGATTGAAGGATTAAACAAGCGTTATAAGAAGAAATAAGCCAAGGGCTTTTAGCGTGTATACACATGGTATTGTCCGAAAAAGTGTATAAGTTTTTCTGTTCCCCCTCCCTTTTGTTAGGCTGGCCTAACAAAAGGGAGGGCATTTTTGCGGTGAAAAACACGCCCGATATTTGTCGAAGTGACCATTGTTCTTCTATGATGAGTTGTTTGATTCTCCACATCAATTCCGGGGCAAGAGCTGCATTGCGAGCGGAACGCTTACAACGTTCCATAGCCTTTGTATGCGCCTTGGAGCAAATATACCTAGTCCTCCCTTAAATACCTATTTAAGAGAGGACTGTTCTAAAGGGCTTCGGGTTGTGCAGTTTTGAAGTTTTCCAGACAGCAATAAAAGGAAATAGAAGGAGTTGGTTTCCAATTTTAGCAGTGACACATCTCCTTGTTTATAACGCCCCCATACAAAGCGCAATCAAGCTCAATAGTACTAATAACAAATCGATTGACTTTGAGCGGAGATTACTTTCACGAAATAGAAATGCTCCAAAAAGGAAACTCACCAAAACACTACTACGCCGTGTCATAGAAACAATAGCAATAAGCGCATCCGGATACGCCAGCGCAAAGAAATAGAAAAGATCTGCTGCTGTCAAAAAGATACTAATTCCGACAATACTCCATCTCCAAACAAAGGGGGTGGAGTTTTTTCGATTAGGCCACCACAGCGTAAGAAAGATAAGTCCCATCAATACTACTTGGTAGAAGTTGAACCAAACCTGTACAAACATGGCCTTCAAACCGATTCCTCCGGAAGTTGGAGGAATCAATAAGAACTTGTCGTACAGTCCGCTGCAAGCCCCGAGCAGTGCTGCCAAAACCAGTAAGAAAATCCATCTATTGTGAACAAAATCAATCCCTTCTTTTTTTCCGCTTCTACTGAGTAGGAAAAAGGAAATGATGGCTAAAGATACCCCTATCCACTGCCAGACGTTAAAATGTTCGTTGAACAGAAAAAGGGCGCCCATCAATGTCATTACAGGACGTGTTGCATTGATAGGACCCACAATTGTCAAAGGAAGATGTTTAATCGCGAAGTAGCCACATATCCATGAAGAAAGTACAATCACAGCCTTCAGTATCACCCAACGATGTGCTTCCCAAGTCAGCATCGGCACATACCAATGACTATCAGCAGACAATTTTCCCGTTAAAGAAAGGAATAAGGTGGGTAAGAATAATACACTACATATAAGCGTATTAAGTAGAAGAACAGGGATGACTGCATTGTATCGTAGTGACTGCTTTTTGAATACATCATACCCACCCAATAAGATGGCAGAACAAACAGCAAGAAAAAACCACATAGAGAAGCAACGAAAGGAAATTAGTACTGAACATCCACTAAAAACAGAGCATTGGCAGCAACACTCTCTCCTGCAGAACAGCGGTCTTTGGCGGCAATTACATTTCGAAAGTCTTCAAGCGACATACGCCCACGTCCCACTTCGAGCAAAGTTCCAACAACAGCACGCACCATATTTCTCAAAAAACGATTGGCAGAAATTTCAAAACGCCAATAATCTCCTTCAATCTGCACCCACTTAGCCTGCTGAACATCACAGATATTTGTTTTTTGGTCATTATTAAGTTTTGAAAAACTTGTAAAATCTTCCACTTCAAGCAAATATCCTGCAGCTTCATTCATCAAAGTATAATTGGGCACAAACGTCAGACGATGCGCATAATGCCTTCTATAAGGATTTTTCTTCGTGTAAACAAAGTAGTGGTATGTACGCCGAATGGCAGAAAAGCGAGCATGCAAATCATCACACACATACTTCACCTCTTCCACAGCAATATCTGTGGGTAAAATACGATTAAGACGGAAAGCAAATTGTTCAACATCCAGCTGTTGCACTGTGTCAAAATGAGCCACCATTTTCGAAGCATGCACTCCTGCATCTGTACGTCCGGCTCCCACACATTCTGTTGGAATCGGAAGAAGTTTTGAAAGGGCATCATTTAGTCGTGCTTGAACAGTGTCGGCGTTCGGTTGAACCTGCCATCCATGATAACGAGTGCCATCATAGGAAAAAGTGATGAAATAACGCATGGGGTAAGCAGTAGGTATTAAGAGAATCCCTAAAAAAGCGTGCTGCACTCTAAGCAGAATGCAGCACACCATAATATTTTAGTTCTATAGAGCAGTTACTCAATAGAGAATTAAGCTTCTTCAGCAACAACTTCGAAAGCAACTTCTGCCGAAACTTCCTTATGAAGTTTCACAACAGCAGTATAATTACCTACTTGCTTCACATCTTTGAGAACGATGCTCTTACGATCTACTTCGAGACCACGCTTAGCAAGTTCTTCAGAAATTTGCAGGCTGGTTACAGAGCCATAAATAGCTCCAGTTGCACTCACCTTCATCGCAATCTTAATGTCAGTAACAGCATTGAGCTTTTCAGCCAAAGCCACTGCTTCATTCTTAATCTTTTCGAGTTTGTGAGCCTGTTGCTTCAAGTTTTCTGCCAGCATTTTCTTTGCAGAAGCCGAAGCGATGATAGCCTTGCCAGTAGGAATGAGGAAGTTACGGCCATAGCCGTCCTTAACAGTTACGATTTCATTCTTGAAACCGAGACCTTGTACGTTTTCTTTCAGAATAATTTCCATATGTGTACCTCCTCTTTATTATTTCATCAAATCGGTTACGAAGGGAAGGAGAGCCAAGTGACGTGCACGCTTCACAGCCTGTGCCACACGACGTTGGAACTTCAAAGAAGTACCCGTGATGCGACGAGGCAGGATCTTACCTTGTTCGTTGAGGAACTTCTTGAGGAATTCGGGATCCTTGTAATCGATATACTTAATACCGCTCTTCTTGAAACGGCAGTACTTTTTCTTCTTGACGTCGACTGTAGGGGGAGTCAAATAACGAATTTCAGATGCTTGTGCCATAGTTTAGTTCTCCTTTTTGTTTGAACGACGTTTTTCAGCATATTGTGCTGCGTACTTGTCGAGTTTCACGGTAAGGAAACGGATAACGCGCTCATCGCGACGGAAGCCGAGTTCCAACTTTTCTACTACGGAGGGTTCAGCTTTGAACTCCAGCAACTGATAGAAACCAGTGCTCTTCTTGTCGATGGCATAAGCCATCTTCTTGAGGCCCCAGTTTTCTTCATTGACAATCTCTGCACCTTGTGCTGCGAGAACGCCCTTGAACTTTTCGACCGTCTCCTTCATCTGAACATCAGACAAAACGGGAGTAAGAATGAAAACGGTCTCATACTGATTCATCATGAGATGTGATTGAATTGAGTGAATAATTAGTTTTCTTGTGCTCTAATCGGAACATGCCCTCTCAAAAGTAGAGTCTTTACCTCAAAAAGCGCTGCAAAATTACGTCTTTTTTCTTGGGACAACAAACTTTTTGGTCTTTTTTTTCTTTTTGCCTACTAAATTCGCCTATTAAAGAAGTAGTATCATTTGTTTTTTGTATTTTTGCATATCTCTTTTTTCAAAGAAACAGCATTCACACAAAACTATGACTCAGAACTTATCTCCTCAAATAACCCACCTACTTGCTCTCAGTAAAGAAGAAGCACGTAACAACAGCTGCCACACCGTGGGATCTGTTGTTTTACTGCTCGGTCTGCTCCGCGACGAAGGCAGTTCGGCTCGAAAAGTGATTGACCAATTCGGCCTTCCCATTGAAACGCTCCGCTCCACACTCCAGAACCACCTAAATGGGCAAGACCCTGACATGGAGCAAACTCCAGACCCAACTTTGGACAATGATGTGGAACGTATCCTGCGCCTTTCACAGTTGGAAGCCCGCTTTCAAAAAGCAGAGGAAGCCACTGATGTGCACGTTCTTTTAGCATTGCTCCGCGATCATGTCAACGACGCGTGTAAGATTATGAAAACATTTGACATTGACTACAAAAAAGTAATCAGTGTGATGAACTTAAAATCTACCGCCCCCACCCCACAAGGTGGTCTCGGATTTGCCGACGATGAAACCTCCGGTAATGCCACGCCCTCAAATGGTGCCTCCACACAAACCAACAACAACGAAACACCAATTCTCGACAATTATGCAACAGACTTGACCAAAGCGGCCAGCGAGGGCATACTTGACCCGATTGTCGGACGACATACTGAAATTGAGCGCATGGCACAAATTCTCACACGTCGCAAGAAGAACAACCCTATTTTAATAGGAGAACCCGGGGTGGGAAAAAGTGCTTTGGTAGAAGGGCTGGCACAGCTTATTGTTCAAAATAAAGTGCCTCACCTGCTCCTCAACAAGCGCATTGTAAGTTTGGATATGGCTTCCATAGTAGCAGGCACTCAGTATCGTGGCCAATTTGAAGAACGTCTACGCCGACTCATTGATGAACTTAAGAAAAATCGTGAGATTATTCTGTTTATTGATGAGATACACACCATCATCGGAGCAGGCAGCGCCCCCGGCAGCCTCGATGCTGCCAACATCCTCAAACCAGCGTTGGCACGAGGCGAAGTACAATGTATTGGCGCCACCACCATTGGCGAGTTCAAAAAGAGTATTGAAAAGGATGGCGCACTTGACCGCCGCTTCCAGAAAATACTGCTTGAACCCACCACAGCCGATGACACACTACGCATTTTGCACAACATCAAAGAGCGTTACGAAACCCATCACAATGTGCAATATACGGATGCAGCATTAACAGCTTGTGTACACCTCACCGAGCGCTATATCACCGATCGCGCTCTGCCCGACAAGGCCATTGACGCACTTGATGAAGCCGGTAGTCGTGTTCACTTACTCAATGTGCGTATGCCGCATCACGTCGAAGCCAAAGAGACAGAGGTCAACCGTTTGCGCACCCTTAAAGAGGAGGCCGTAACCCTGCAGAACTTTGAGTTGGCAGCCAGTTTACGCGACCAACTCACTCAGGCAGAAGGGGAACTGACTCAATTGAAAGCCCAATGGCAGAAAGAATTACAAGACCATCGCATCGTTGTGGATTTAGATGATGTGGCCGGTGTTGTTTCGATGATGAGCGGAGTTCCTGCAGAGCGCATGAAAGAAAGCGAAAACATTCGCCTCAAAGGGATGAAACAAGCACTTTCCGAGAAGGTTATTTCTCAGGAACGTGCCATTATGCGCCTAACACGTGCCATCACCCGCAATCGTCTTGGCCTAAAAGACCCCAACCGTCCCATCGGCACCTTTATGTTCGTCGGCCCTACCGGGGTAGGAAAGACGCATTTAGTTAAAACTTTGGCCGAGTTTATGTTTGGCCGTAAAGATGCTCTTATCCGCATAGATATGAGTGAGTATGGAGAAAAATTTTCCACCTCACGACTTGTGGGTGCCCCTCCGGGCTACGTTGGCTACGAAGAAGGAGGACAACTCACAGAGCAAGTGCGCCGCCACCCCTACTCCATTGTGCTGCTGGATGAAATAGAGAAAGCCCATCCCGATGTGTTCAACACATTGCTACAAGTTATGGACGAAGGGCGCATGACGGATGGAAATGGCACAACGGTCGACTTCCGCAACACCATTATTATTATGACTTCCAACAGCGGCAGCCGACAACTGAAAGAGTTTGGTGCAGGCATTGGCTTTTCTGCTCCTGCCGACGGCCTTAATGCAGAAGCCGCTGAAAGCATCGTACGCAAAGCCCTCGAGCGCCAGTTTGCTCCCGAATTTCTCAATCGTTTGGACGAAATCATCATGTTTGAGCCTCTCAACCGCGTGAGCGTAGAAAGCATTGCCCAACTCGAAATTCAAGCCCTCACTCAGCGCTTGGCGGCAATGGGGCACACCTTGACATTTACTCCTGCGGCTATTTCTTTCATCGCCCAAAAAGGCTATGACCCACGATATGGGGCTCGTGCCCTCCGTCGCACATTACAGCAATATGTTGAGGATCCTATTTGCGACCTCTTCTTGGAGAATGTGACAGGAAAGCCCCTCACAGCCGATGTAGACGAAGAGGCACAAAAGATAGTCTTATCCATCGGAACAACCGTGTAAAGAATCTATCCATTTGAAAAATACGTACACATATATAGGTTGTAGTTTATTTTACCTCAGAGGTAGTTTTTTCTATCTCTGAGGTAGAAAAATTTATCTCCTATGTAGAAATTGCCCCTGCCCGCTTAGGGCGTCCATCACCTTTTTGCTTTTCCTCTATCAAAATCTTACCACCTTTTATCATGCAGCCGGAAATAGACCTATTTTGGACTTGTGTCAGTCCTCAAGATTTGCACAATGCCCATAGCTATGCAAGTAATCACCCCAACATAGCCGTCCACCCCATTGTACAAGATGAGTATCTCACTACCTTTGACAATAAGGGGTTGGTGGTCGATAATCTTACCTCATCAAGAACCTTGCGTCTCATCGCCCAGCGCAGCACTGCAACTTACGTGGCTTTATTTCTGCGTCCCACTCGGTTTCAACCCGCTTACCGCTGCATGGAGCGGCTCCACCAAGTGGCTGCCTGCACTCAAGCTGCGATGGTCTATGCCGACCATTGGATGCAGCGGGAAGAAGCTGACGGCACCCTCTCGCCTGCACAACTCCATCCTTCCATCGATTATCAAGTAGGTTCGGTTCGTGATGATTTCGACTTTGGAGGTTTATGGTTCGTACGAGGTGATTTACTTCGTAACTTTGTAGCTGAAAGCAAAAGTCGTTACAAGTTTGCTGCCTTTTATGCCCTCCGTCTTTTTTTAAGCGAAAAAGAGAAGTTACATCATCTACGAGAACCTCTCTATACTGAGTTGCAACTTGATTTGCGAAAGAGCGGCGAAAAGCAATTTGACTACGTCAGTCCTGCCGCTCGAGAGGTGCAACTGGAGATGGAACGCGCCTGCACCCATCATCTTAAAAATATCAACGCTTGGCTCAATCCCAGTGAGTTTGACAACATTCCGATGGAGTATTCTCCTGCTCTTGATAGCGAGAAAGAGGTCGTTTCAAGTTACAAGGCGGGTACACAGTTGCTTAACCATGCTTTTGAAGGCGACTTCCCAGTTATGGCTTCTGTTATTATTCCCGTTCGTAATCGTGTTCGTACCATTGGCGATGCCATTCAATCAGTGCTCTCGCAGAAAGCAGATTTCTCTTTCAACCTTATTATCATAGACAACCATTCAGACGATGGCACGCTTGACGTGATTACCCAATGGCAGCAGCAAGACAATCGTGTGGTGTTGCTCACTCCCGAACATACCGACTTAGGCATTGGTGGCTGTTGGGATTTGGGCATACGTTCCGAGCACTGCGGCCGTTATGCTGTACAATTGGATTCTGACGATTTATACAGCGGAACAGACACCTTAACTCGTATCGTTGAAGTCTTTCAAAAACAGAAGGTTGCCATGGTTATTGGTGCCTACCGCATGGTTGACTTCTCCCTCAATACCCTTCCCCCAGGACTTATCACCCACGCAGAATGGACATCAGACAATGGAAGAAATAATGCGCTACGTGTCAATGGATTAGGAGCACCTCGCGCATTTAATACTTCAATTCTTCGAACCATCGGCTTTCCCAACACATCTTATGGCGAAGACTATGCCTTGGGAGTGGCCATTTCACGACACTACCGTATCGGACGCATTTACGACGAACTGTATCTTTGCCGACGTTGGGAAGACAACTCTGACGCCTCCCTTAGTATTGATAAAGTGAATGCACACAACGCTTACAAAGATGAGTTGCGTTCCATCGAAATTCGTGCACGCCAGCAGATGAATATCATTTGGAAACATCCACTCAACGAAAGTGAGGTCTACGACTTCTTAGATAAGCAGTTGAAAAGTTGGGACGAAGTGCGCGAACGGTTTGAAGACTTGCAGAATGTGGTTCAAATAAAATCATTTGACACCATAGGAGGAGAGATTGCAGTTCAACACAACCCTGCCCGCCTCGTTTCGACCGGAGCCAAAATCGATGCCAAACATCTCAAAAAGCGTCCATGCTTCTTGTGTGACCTGCATCGCCCAACCATACAAGTCGCATTGCCTATAGAAGAGTTTTATCAAGTATTGATTAACCCTTTCCCCATTCTTCCACATCACCTCACCATACCCACTCGACGCCATTTACCACAAGAGATTGACCAGCATCTTTCTGCCTTCTGTCGCATGACAGCTGCCTTACCTCATTTCTTATGTTTCTATAATGGTGCACGTTGCGGGGCTTCGGCACCTGATCATGCCCACTTCCAAGCAGGAGCACGCGGCATCGTGCCTTTAGAGCGAAACTGGGCAAAATATGAAGGCCGAATAGAGCGTTTGTATCCTCTACATACAGAAGAGGTGGCAGAAGTGGAGGAAGCTGGATACACCGACAAGCGAGCTGGCATCTACCTGCTACGTGATTATGCCTGCCCTGCATTTGTCGTCGTTGGTGAGCAAGCCGAAGGCGACCACTCTCTCTTACGCAAGCTACTGGCAGCGATTCCCTGTCCGGAGGGACGACAAGAACCCGACGTCAACCTGTTGGCTTGGATGGAGGAGACTGCAACCACACAGCAGAACACGATGATTACCATTGTTTTCCCTCGCCGAAAGCACCGCCCCGACTGCTACACAGCAGAAGGCAAGGCCCAAATGCTTGTATCACCCGGCGCTTTGGATATGGGAGGTCTCATCATCACCCCACGCCCCGAGGACTATCAACGTATCACAGCTAAACAAGCGGTGAGTATCCTTCGTGAGGTAACACTTCCCGAAAGCGAGATGTTGCAAATAGGACGTCGCCTGCACAATACAATGCGCCACTCAGCAGAAAACTCCAGCAACTCGATGCTTGAGAAAGGGAAAGAACCCTTGGTCGATGTAGGTATTATGACAGCAGAACGCATCTGTTTTTCTCTCAATACGCCTTACACGGCCAAAGGTCAAACCATAACTGGAGAGCAAGTCGTGGAGTATAGAGATGGAGGAATCTGGTGGAATGGCAATGTATATAGCGAACTTGCCTTCCGCCCCACAAATGAAGATACTGAGGCAAAATTTACACTCAACGAAGTGCCCATCGGCATCAACTTTCATTGGGAGTGTAAGCAATGTCAAACTTTCCATGGAACATTAAGCTTTGTCGTCGATGAAGAAAAATTAGTTGCTATCAACCGCCTGCCTGCAGAGTTATATTTGGAAAGCGTGATATCTTCGGAAATGAGCGAAAATGCCTCTTTTGAGTTTCTCAAAACTCATGCAGTCGTCAGTCGCTCTTGGCTTTTCAAGATGTTGCAACAGCATCAAAGAGCTACGCAAGAAGGTAGTGAAACAGGCTTCTTCTCCTTTCAACGCAAAGGTGACGAATACATTCGCTGGTATGGAAGAGAGGATCATACTCTTTTCGACGTATGTGCCGACGATCATTGTCAGCGTTATCAAGGTATAACCACTATCACACGTCCCGAAGTGCGTCGAGCCATCGAGGTCACTCGTGGACAAGTATTAAAAGATGGTGATAGTTTGTGTGATACACGTTTTTCTAAATGCTGTGGCGGTATCACCGAGCGCTATTCTACTTGTTGGGAAAATCAAGACTTCTCTTACCTTTCCCCCACTTTTGATGCCCCTCACTCTCCACAAAATACAGCTATACCCGATCTCAGCAATGAGGAAGAAGCTCGACATTGGATAACTTCGCAACCCGCAGCATTCTGCAACACTAAGGATGCACAACTCCTCTCGCAGGTGATGAAAGACTACGATCAAGAAACCCCCGATTTCTATCGTTGGGAAGTCATCTATACCCAAGAGGAACTATCTCGTTTACTTAAGGAAAAGACCGATGTTGACTTTGGTCAGATTATCGACCTTATCCCCATGGAGCGAGGAAGCAGCGGGCGCATCCTACGTCTTAAAATTGTGGGTTCCCTCAACGCCATGACCATCGGAAAGGAGCTGGAGATTCGCCGTTCTCTTTCAGAAAGCCATCTTTATTCAAGTGCTTTTGTTATTGAAAAAGAAGATGTTAACAAGGATGGAATCCCCAAACGCTTCAAGTTGCTGGGCGCAGGATGGGGGCACGGTGTAGGGCTCTGTCAGATTGGTGCAGCCGTCATGGCAGAACAAGGCTACTCCTATGAGCAAATACTGCTACACTATTATCAAAACGCCGAAATTCAACGCCAATATGAATAGAATTTACAGCACATGGAAATGGGTTCCTTCACTTTATTTCGTCGAGGGTATTCCTTACATCATTGTCACCAGTGTCGCCCTCATTCTTTTTAAGCGAATGGGACTGTCTGACACAGCCTGTGCTGCCTACACCTCCTGGCTGGCTCTTCCTTGGGCGATTAAACCAATTTGGAGTCCTTTCATCGATATATTCAAGACGAAACGCTGGTGGATTATCGCTATGCAGG
Organism: uncultured Alloprevotella sp.; assembly: GCA_963544845.1. Lineage (GTDB taxonomy): Bacteria > Bacteroidota > Bacteroidia > Bacteroidales > Bacteroidaceae > Alloprevotella. The sequence goes on along the minus strand of CAUUGL010000013.1, from coordinate 37,753 downwards.
CTGTGATTGGAATATCCTTGGGCACAATCGCTTTCACCCTCCCTACTCCATTCTTTCTACAAGCCACTCTTGCCCTATTCTTTCTTATTGCGTTTAGCAGTGCCACTCATGACATCGCAGCCGATGGGTTCTACATGTTGGCGCAAGATGAACAGCAGCAAGCTCTCAATGTGGGAGTACGTAGCACCTTCTATCGCCTCGCCATGATTTTCAGCGAAGGACTCTTGCTGATGCTCATTGGGCTACTTGAGGTTTACACGCGCAAATCAGTTGTGGCTTGGAGTTGGGGGCTTGGGTCAATCGGCCTACTTTTCTTCCTCATTGCAGCCTACCATAGTTGGGCTCTACCACGTGTGAGTGAGGACAAGGGAATACCTTCCGCTCAGAGGTCGGTGCAAGAAGTCGTCAAGCAATTTATTGACACCTTTGTAGATTTCTTTAACAAGCCACTTTCGTTTATAGCCATCACTTTTCTTCTCACCTACCGCTTGCCGGAAGCATTGTTGGTAAAACTCACCCCACTTTTTTTAGCTGAGAGGATGAGTCAAGGGGGCCTCGGTCTGACAACCTCTGAGTACGGTTTTGTCAAAGGCACCATAGGGGTTATAGGACTCACGCTCGGCGGCATTATTGGAAGTATAGTGGTCTCGCGCGATGGGTTTGCCAGATGGAAATGGCCTATGGCCTTGGCTATGTCATTACCCAATATCTTCTACGTTCTTTTGGCTTACTATCAGCCGTACGACTTGCGTTGGGTAAATCTGGCTGTTGGTATCGAGCAATTCGGGTATGGTTTCGGCTTTACTCTCTATATGCTCTATATGCTTTACTTCTCCCAAGGTGCTCTCAAAACAGCCCACTATGCTATCTGTACAGCTTTTATGGCTTTGAGTATGATTATACCGGGGTTCTTCTCAGGCTGGATTGCCGACACTTTGGGCTACTACAATAGCTTCATCTTTGTCATTTTACTCATTCCACTCTCCTTTTGGGTGTGTCACCTTATTGAGGTGCCGGCTGATTTCGGGCGCAAGCCCCAAGAGGATACAGACTCGCTGTAGAGGCAAAGGTGCTGTTCTGGTATTTTGAACACAATAGGTAGGACGCCTAAGTAAATGAGTAGGCTTTTGTCATATAAGCCGTTTTTTATTTTTCTCTTGAAGAAAATACTTACTAGAGCTTCCGAAATAGATTTATCTTTGTATCTTTGCAAAGTCGTAGTGACAGAATATGTGCTATGATAGTTTATTTTACCATAAAAATCCCCTTTCAACGAAACGATTATCCCTATGGCCGAATGGTTTGAATGCAAAATAAAATATGAGCGTACGATGGAAAATGGTATGCTCAAGAAAGTCAATGAACCCTATCTTGTTGATGCTTTGAACTTTACGGAGGCAGAACGACGTATCACTGAAGAAGTTGCCCCTTTCATGATGGGTGAATTTCAAGTGAGTGACATTAAGCGTGCCCGCTTTGCCGAAATCTTTGAAACTACAGATGAAAGCGCGGACCGCTGGTTCAAAGTGAAACTTACCTTCGTTACACTCGACGAGAAGACAGGAAAGGAAAAAAAGTCGTCCCACAACGTATTGGTACAAGCCGCAGATTTGCGTGACTCAGTTAAGCGATTAGACGAAGGTATGAAAGGCTCTATGATGGACTATGTAATTTCCTCAATTGCCGAAACCCCTTTGATGGATGTGTTCCACTACAAAGCCGATATTCCCGAAAAGAGCGAGTGACTCTCAATTTCTGAATGCAATGCCTACTCTCCTTCAACAACAACTATTGCAGGTGCGCTCCACATTACCTCAGCAGGTAGACTTGGTGGCTGTTTCTAAATTTCACCCGATTGAGGCATTAGAAGAAGCCTATGCTGTCGGACAACGTATCTTTGGAGAAAGTCGCGTACAAGAGTTGATGCAAAAGCAACCACTGATGCCGCCCGACACACATTGGCACTTCATTGGACATCTGCAAGTAAACAAGGTGAAATACATTGCGCCTTATATAGATCTTATCCATGCAGTTGACAGCCTCAAACTACTGACCGAAATTGACCGTCAGGCTGCCCGACAGAAGCGTATCATACCTTGCCTGCTCCAAGTGCATGTGGCACAAGAAGAAACTAAATATGGTTTTCTGCCCGATGAATTGCTTACCTTCTTAAAAGGTGGAGAATGGCGCAAGCTCTCTCATGTTTGTTTGGTTGGTTTGATGTGTATGGCTACCAACACAGACGATGATACTCAAATTCGCAAAGAATTTCATCAGGCAAAGGAACTTTTTAAACAAATCAAAGCATGCTATTTTGCCGACGTAACCACTTTTTCCCAATGTTCTTGGGGGATGAGCGATGACTACCCCATTGCAGTGGAAGAGGGAAGTACACTCGTGCGGGTTGGCTCAAAAATTTTTGGGGAACGACAATATTGATTCCCTATGTACTATGAAGACCTTCAAACACATTCTGAAACTTATCGAGGAGCAGAACCTAACAACAGCAGAACTGCAGCTCACTTCAATAGGTGAAGTCGAACTCCCCGCAACCGATCAACACTATCTTTGGGGGCTTCTCTTTGCGAAGCGTTCCGACTGGAAGCAGGCACAAACCCATTTTCTTCATGCGGTTGCGCTTGACCCTCAAAGTCCTGCCCGCGAAACGCTCGAAATGCTGACGAACATTTACGACTACCACTATAAAGACAATTTAAATCCTTAAAAATTATTTGTGTATGGCAAAAATCAGAGGTGCTGTGGTCATAGACCAAGAGCGATGCAAAGGGTGCAATCTCTGCGTTGTGGCATGCCCAACTCAAACTCTCGCGTTGAGCACGACTGTGGTCAATCATCATGGCTATGCATTTAGCCAAGATGTTCATCCAGAATCTTGTATAGGATGCGCGTCTTGCGCAGAGGTATGTCCTGATGCGTGTATCGTTGTCTATAAAATTAAAGAAGGATAGTCCTCTCAGCTGAAAGGAGACAAATGCTCCCAATGAGAGAACACTTCGAGTTCTCATTTTTCCTTTTGAATTCTGTGACTATGGAAAAAGAAATAATGCTATTAAAAGGCAATGAAGCCCTGGCACATGCTGCTGTGCGCTGTGGATGTGATGCCTATTTTGGCTATCCCATCACTCCGCAAAGCGAAGTCCTAGAGACTTTGGCCGAACTTGCCCCTTGGAAAACGACAGGCATGGTGGTGCTGCAAGCCGAAAGTGAAGTGGCCTCCATAAATATGCTCTATGGTGCTGGTGGTTGCGGAAAACGTGTGATGACCTCCTCCGCCAGTGTTGGTATCGCTCTTATGCAAGAAGGCATCAGCTACATGGTAGGTGCAGAAGTTCCATCATTGATTGTCAATGTGCAGCGTGGTGGTCCTGGTCTCGGTACTATTCAACCCTCTCAAAGTGACTACAATCAAGCCACTCGTGGAGGGGGAAACGGCGATTATGAAATGATTGTCCTTGCTCCTTATAGCGTGCAAGAGATGGCCGACTTTGTAGGCCTTGGTTTTGATTTAGCTTTCAAATATCGTAATCCTGTCATGATGCTTGCCGATGGTGTCATTGGACAAATGATGGAGAAGGTAGAGTTACAACCTCAGCAAGAGCGTCTTTCCGACGAGGAGGTGGCACGCCGCTATCCGTGGGCAACGACAGGATGCAGAAAGCGCAAGCCGAATGTTATCACCTCAGTGGAGTTGCAACCCGAGATTATGGAAAAGCACAATCTCCACCTGCAAGCTAAATATAAAGAAATGGAGGAGAATGAGGTTAGATACGAATGGTCGGGATCTGATCATCCTGTTTTGGGTATTGTAGCTTTTGGATCTGCCGCTCGTATTTCGCAGAAAGTGGTAGATTTAGCCCGTGAAGAAGGTATTGAAGTACGCTTATTACGCCCCATAACCCTTTGGCCTTTCCCAAAAGCTGCGATACGAAAAATGGCAGAACAGGTTAAAGGCATTCTCACTGTAGAGATCAATGCAGGTCAGATGGTGAATGATGTCCGCTTAGTGGTCGAAGGCCGTGTTCCTGTTGAACACTATGGACGCTTAGGAGGCATTGTACCCAGCCCCAACGAAATTTTACAAAAACTGAAATCGATGCTTTAACCTATGAGTCATAGTATCCCAACCCAACGCGAACTCGAAGCCGCGCGGCGTCAACGGCGTCTGCTCATCATCCGCAATTGGCTGAATGGCATTTTTATGGTGCTTGCAACCTTGGCCATTATCGGGGTGCTTGTCTTTAAGGCAGGCGATATAAAACTCTACATCAGCTATGGTATAGCCCTTCTCGCTATACTTATTAAGATGGTAGAGGCGATATTTCGTATGCCAGGCATTTTCAATAAGCTATAGCCATGACAAAAGAAGAAATTATCCAACAAGGACAGGTCGCTTATAAAAGTTCCTCCTTGCTCAATAACAACACGATGCACTACTGTCCAGGGTGTTCTCACGGGGTCATTCATAAACTTGTGGCCGAAGTGATTGAAGAAATGGGCTTGAGCGACAAGTCTGTGGGAGTCAGCCCTGTAGGCTGTGGCGTTTTTATGTACAAATATATTGACATAGACTTCCAAGAAGCCGCTCATGGTCGTGCTGCTGCTGTAGCCACCGCTATTAAGCGTGTCCTTCCCAGCCATCTCGTATTCACCTATCAAGGCGATGGTGATGCCGCTGGTATCGGTACGAATGAAACTCTACACGCCCTTAATCGTGGTGAGGGTATCACTATCATTTTCATCAACAACGCCATTTATGGTATGACAGGTGGACAAATGGCGCCGACCACCTTAATAGGGCAAGCCACAGCCACAAGCCCCTATGGACGCGAACCCTCCATTCACGGCTACCCGCTCAAACTTTCAGAAATGGCGGCTATGCTTGAGGGCACAGCCTATGTGACACGACAAAGCGTCGAAACGGTAGCTGCTATCAAGAAAACTAAGAAGGCTATTCGTAAGGCTTTCGAGCTTTCGATGGAGCACAAAGGTTCGTGCTTGGTAGAAGTTGTTGCCACTTGTTCTTCAGGGTGGAAGCTACCTCCTGTCAAAGCTAATGAGTGGATGAAAGAAAATATGTTTCCCTATTATCCTAAGGGTGACCTCAAGGATATCACCAAAGTACAATAGCCATGACACAAGAAATCATTATTGCCGGATTTGGCGGGCAAGGGGTGCTCTCTATGGGAAAAATCTTGGCTTACGCTGCCTTAATGGAAGGTAAAGAAGTAAGTTGGATGCCGGCCTACGGCCCCGAACAACGTGGTGGTACAGCCAATGTTACAGTAATTGTAAGTGATGAGAAGATTTCGTCTCCTATCCTTTCAGCATACGACACTGCCATTTTACTGAACCAGCCTTCTATCGACAAGTTTCAGCCAAAGGTCAAAGCTGATGGTGCACTTATCTACGATGGCTTTGGGGTAATGGATCCTCCTCAACGAACCGATATCCACAACTATTGTATGCAAGCAATGAATGCCGCTACTGAAATGAAGTTGGCTAAATGCTTCAATATGATAATCCTTGGTGGTTTTCTCAAAGTGCACCCAATAGTTGCGGTTGAAAGTGTGATGAGCGCACTACGTAAGACTTTACCAGAACGTCACCACCATCTGCTCCCTGCAAATGAACAAGCTATCTTGAAGGGAATGGACCTCATAACTCTCTAACCCCACTTCTATTAGAGAGATACATTTTTCTATATCTACTTCAACCCTTATCCACTTTACAAAAATACCCAACTTATGGCAAGCAGAAGAAATTTAAAGAAAGCGATAAAAAATATCTCTAGTGAACTTTTCGCAGACTGCGTATTACTACGCATAACAGAACAGGCTGATCAGACAAAGATTGAACAACTGATGCATGAAATCGCTACAATGTATGCTGATTTCGTAGCTCGTATCAGTCACACTGAAAAAGGTAGTGAAGCTTTGTTCTACAAAAAACTACGTCAAGAGTTTTCTGATACGGCCAATCGTATCCACGAGGAACTTATCAAATCCTAACCTCCTCTACACACAATAGTTATGCGTGTGTACACACACTGAGGAATCTATATTTTTCCTTTACAACCTTCACACCTTTAGTTGGTGATTTTATTAGCAACTATTGAGTGTGAAGGTTGAATGTGCATAGTACACAGATTTCTCCTACTCTTTTTTCTACACCAATAAAGGTGGCTACTTATGCTGTCGGCAGAGTATACGATTTCATTGGAAGAGCAATCATTAAAGAGGAAAAATAGAACGAAAAAGCCCAAAACACGATTTATTTATATCCTGCCGAACTACCTATCTAAGACTTTCCAACAGGCATAGTTTCTTTTATTTTCAAACAGAATGTTACAAAAAATCGCACATTTTCTCCTGTTCAATCTGATGGGCTGGAAAACGAATATCACAGTCCCCCACCGAACAAAGTGCATCCTCTGTGTGGCTCCCCATACGAGCAACTGGGATTTTATCATCGGAGAATTACTCTACACTTCTCTTGGACGAAAGGCAGGCTTCTTGATGAAAAAAGAATGGTTCTTTTGGCCTTTGGGCATTTGGTTGCGCCACATCGGTGGAATTCCAGTGTTTCGCTCCAAACACCTCAGCCTAACTGATCAACTTGCAGAGATAGCACGCAACAGTAACTACTTCAATTTAGCTGTAACTCCGGAAGGAACACGTTCACGGGTAGAGACCTGGAAACGCGGTTTCTATTTCATTGCTCAAAAAGCCAATATCCCGATTCAGTTGTTTGCCGTTGATGCACGTAGCAAAACGATTGTTTGCACAAAAGAAGTCTTTCCCACAGGCAATTTTGAAACTGATTTCCAAACTATCATAGACTATTATCGTCCTTTTGAAAGTTGTGCTTTCCATCCCGAACAGTTTGCGCTGGACACTTCTCTATCTGCCCAATCATGACTTTACATTTGCGTTTATTCTTTTCTTGTTTCCTGCTCTTTATCTCCTTGCTCTTTTTGAAAGGACAAAACTCTACATCTACTGAGAATAAAGGGATTAAACTCTCTGAACTAAATATCGACTACAAAGGAAATCGTTGGGTCTATAACATTTCTAAACCCTACAAGATTAAAGAAGGCTTGGTGGGCCGTCACCTTTTTATCTCTCCCAGCCATGGGCGCTACTTTAATGGAGAGGGATGGCGGTGGCAACGTCCCACTTTGTTTTGCACAACTGAAGACTTGCTCACCCAAAGTTTTGTATTCCCCTATCTCATTCCGATGCTGGAGAATGCAGGAGCCATAGTTTATTCTCCCCGAGAGCGTGATCCACAAACCAACGAAGCTATTGTCGACAACGATCAGCCCGGACGTTATGGCTCCTATGAAGAGTGGAACACAGAAAGATACGTTTGGAAGACAACAGAAGGACGAGGGTTTGCAGCACCGCTGACCACTTACAACAGCCTGAATATGCCCTTTCAGATGGGTACGGTGCGTTGTGTAGAAACTACACGAGAACATGGTGAACGTGCTACAGCTACATGGACGCCCAGCATTCCCAAACGCGGGCGTTATGCGGTTTACGTCAGCTATACTTCCTTACCCAACTCTGTTTCCGACGCAAACTACACCGTCTATCATGCCGGAGGAGAAACTTCTTTTCGGGTTAATCAACGTATAGGTGGTGGAACTTGGGTCTATCTTGGTACTTTTCTTTTTGACGAAGGGCATAATCCACGAGGGAGAGTACTACTCCACAACGGAAGCCGACATAAAGGAGTGGTAACGGCCGATGCTGTCCGTTTTGGAGGAGGTATGGGTATTATAGAGCGCTCTGTCCCTTCTGTTTCATATACTCCCGATAGCGTGAAGGTCTATACCTACGAGCACGGTGTCACTAGCGGATTACCCCGCCAACTCGAAGGTGCCCGCTACTATGCGCAGTTGGCCGGACTTCCAGACTCTCTATATAATCTTAATGAGGGACGCAATGATTACAGCGACGATATCCGCTCGCGCTCGCATCTGCTTAATCTGCTGAGCGGTGGATCGGCTTTTGTGCCAGATACAATAGGACGTGGGGTTCCTTTTGAACTCTCTTTTGCGCTTCATACTGATGCCGGATACAACCGCTCCAACACTCCTTATGGGACACTGGGAATTGTTACGACTTATGGTGACCAAGGCGACAGTCTGTTTCGCACAGGTGTGGATCAAAAAGTTTCACTTGAACTGGGTAAGTATGTGCTCAATCAAGTGGTACAAGATCTTTCTTCGACTTACAAAACCGTATGGCCGATACGTGAACTACGTGATAAAAACTATGGAGAGACGCGAAGCCCCTTAGTACCCTCCATGATACTTGAATTGTTGGCACACCAAAACTATCGGGACATGACTTATGCAGATGACCCCAACTTTAAGTTTACAGTATCTCGTGCCATCTATAAGAGTCTATTGCGTTACGTTAGCGCAACCCACGGACAACATAACCCTATCGTGCAGCCCTTGCCCATTACCCATTTTTCCGCACGTTTAGTGAAAGGAAAAAATCAAGTGCATCTTTCTTGGCAACCCTCTCAAGATGCTCTTGAGTCTACAGCAACTCCTGTCGAATACATTGTCTATACGCGTACATCCGATTCTGATTTTGATAATGGTCAACTCACCAACGGCCGCACCTCTTTGACTCTCCCCGTTACCCCCGGCCGGCACTACCTCTTCCGTGTAGCAGCCATCAATGCGGGAGGAGAAAGTTTTCCCTCTGAACCTTTGAGCATCTATTGTTCTCCTCATTATGCCCAAGGGAATGGGAAAGAAGTGCTTATTGTCAATGCATTCAACCGATTGAGCGGGCCAGCACGTGTGGAAACTGCTGACAGCTTGGGCTTCGACCTTGATACAGATGCCGGAGTAGCTTGGGATTACACGACTGCCTATTGTGGGCGCCAAACGAACTTTTCTGTAGCAGGGCTAGGTAAAGAAGGACCGAGTGCTTTGGGCTATGGTTCATCAGAACTTATGGGAAAAATGATAGCTGGCAATCGCTTTGATGGGGTTGAAACTCATGCAGAAGCGATGATTAGTGCACGCTCCGACCTTTCAATCTCCTCTGTGAGTAAAGAAGCATTTTTGTCTTTCAAAGAAAAGGAGTTGGCAGCTTATGAACTGACTGATTATGCCTGCGGGTTGGAAAAAGATGCCTCTTACAACCTTTACCCTTACAAAACTTTCCCTCCACGTGCTCGACAGCTATTGCGCCGTTTCACGGAGCGCGGAGGCCATCTATTGGTAAGTGGCAGTTTTGTGGGGAGTGATATGCAGCAAGACGATGAGCGTGACTTCCTCAACGAAGTATTGAAAGTCAATTATATGGGGAGCATTTCCAACGACACCCTCTCCAACTTTTGGGGACTGCAAATCGGATTGCCTGTTTATACGCGTTTGAATCCAGAACACTTCGCCTGCCCTCATACCGATGTATTAGAGCCTACCGGAAAAGCCTTTTCAGCCTTTGCTTACGGCCGCAATGGTTATAGTGCTGGTGTGGCCAACGCTGAAGGACGCTCCCGTACCATCACAATGGGCTTTCCTTTTGAGTGTATTTCCGATACCACCACGCGCCAAGTGGCCATGGAGGCCATGTTGCGCTTTCTTTTGAAACAGTAAATAAACACAATAATTTTATTATGGCTACAGTAGACGATAAAAAAATCATCTTCTCAATGGTCGGATTGACCAAAACTATCAAACAGACCAACAAAACGGTTCTCAAAAACATCTACCTCAGTTTCTTCTATGGTGCCAAAATTGGTATCATCGGTTTGAATGGTTCGGGTAAATCAACCTTGATGAAAATCATCGCCGGCTTGGATAAAGACTATCAAGGTGAAGTGGTCTTCTCACCAGGATATTCAGTAGGCTATTTACCCCAAGAGCCTCATCTTGACAATCAGAAAACAGTGCGCGAGGTTGTGCAGGAAGGCGTCCAACATGTGGTAGATGCTTTGAAAGAGTATGAGGAGATTAACAACAAGTTCGGCTTACCGGAATATTATGAGGATGCTGACAAAATGAACGAACTCTTTGCACGACAAGGTGAGCTGCAAGATATCATCGATGCTACAGATGCCTGGAACCTTGACAGCCGTCTGGATCGGGCGATGGCTGCGCTAAACTGTCCTCCTGCTGACCAAAAGTGCGAGTTTCTTTCCGGTGGTGAGCGGCGCCGCGTGGCTCTCAGTCGTTTGTTACTGCAAAAGCCCGATGTCCTTCTCCTTGACGAACCCACCAACCATCTTGACGCAGAAAGTATAGACTGGCTCGAACAGCATCTGAACCAATATGAAGGTACTGTGATTGCAGTGACGCACGACCGCTATTTCCTCGACGATGTGGCAGGTTGGATTCTCGAACTTGACCGAGGTGAAGGTATTCCTTGGAAGGGCAACTACACTTCATGGCTCGAACAGAAGTCGAAGCGTATGGAACAAGAAGAAAAGGTGGCTTCCAAGCGCCGTAAGACCCTCGAACGCGAATTGGAATGGGTACGTATGGTCCCTAAAGCCCGCCAAGCCAAGGGAAAGGCACGTCTCAATAGTTACGACCGCTTACTCAACGAAGATCAAAAGGAGAAAGAGCAACATCTTGAAATCTACATCCCCAACGGCCCACGTTTGGGCAATAAGGTAATCGAAGCCCAACATGTACAGAAGGCCTACGGTGATAAAGTCCTTTTCAGTGACCTTAATTTCATGTTGCCCCCCAACGGCATCATTGGTGTGATTGGCCCGAATGGAGCAGGAAAGACCACTCTCTTCCGTCTTATCATGGGGCTTGAGCAGGCCGATGGTGGAAACTTTGAAGTGGGTGAAACCGTAAAGTTGAGCTATGTGGACCAGCAACACAAAGACATTGACCCCGAAAAGAGTGTCTACGAAGTCGTCTCACAAGGCAGCGAACTCATGCGCATGGGTGGTCGAGACATCAATGCAAGAGCCTATCTCTCACGCTTCAACTTTTCTGGTGCAGACCAAGAGAAGAAGTGTGGTGTTCTCTCAGGTGGTGAGCGAAACCGTCTTCACTTAGCGCTCGCTCTCAAGCAAGAAGGTAATGTTCTTTTGCTCGACGAACCGACCAACGATATTGATGTCAACACTCTCCGTGCGCTCGAAGAAGGTCTTGAAGCCTTTGCCGGTTGTGCTGTTGTCATCAGCCACGACCGTTGGTTCCTCGATCGAATCTGTACCCACATTCTAGCCTTTGAAGGAGAAGGCAACGTCTTCTTCTTTGAAGGCAGCTATTCCGACTATGAAGTACACAAGGCTAAGCGCTTAGGCATCGAAGAACCCAAGCGTATTCGCTACAGAAAGTTGGAAGAATAGTCCTTTGAGAGATATGCAAAGCTCGGATTAGTGAGTGCTCACTACTCCGAGCCTTCATTTCAACAAATACCGGCTTAATAGTCAAGTGTGCGGTTCATCCGACATTTGGAGTGATGTAGAGAAAGCAAGAAACTACCCTCTCATCGCAATCAGGTTTTGAGGATTGTCCAATAATTTACCTTCAGGCGTATAGAGGTAGAGAAGACGCTCAGCATAAGCACGCTCAATGACGGGGCGCACCATCTTCATCGTACTATTAATTTGTCGATTTTTCTCACTGAAAGGTTCTGCAAGAACAGCAAAAACGGCTGGCAACCAACGTTCGGGAAACATACTTTCATATTCACCACCTTTACGAAAAGCCGCCACTTCATTTTGTATCTGCAAAAGAGCTTCACGACAGCCTTTTTTACTCTGCAAGTCATATCCCAAACGTCGCAAATACTCTCGATTTGGTACTACGAGTGCCGATGTGGAAGGGCTTTGATTATTGTAAAGCATAACCTGGTCAATACTCGGACAAAGGGTTACGAGTGCTTCTTCAATCCCTTCCGGACTGTACTTCTCTCCATCACCACTGATAAGAAGGCTCTTAAAACGTCCCTTTACGTAAAGCAGTCCTTCGGGGGTCATATAGCCTAAATCGCCAGTAAAGAGCCACCCATCTCGCAATGTTTCGGCCGTTGCCTCAGGATTTTTCCAATAGCCTGCCATCACATTCTCACCTCGAACAACAATTTCTCCTTCCTGCCCAACAGGTAGTTCACTTCCATCCGCATCACATATTTTCAACTCCAAGGGCTCCACCAAACGCCCACTACTACCAAATCGGTAGTAATCCGGCGTATTCGTACTAATTACGGGAGTGGCTTCACTCAATCCATAACCTTGAAACATGGGCATACCTATACCCACATAGAAGTGCTGCAACTCTTTATCAAGCAAAGCACCTCCCCCGATAAAAAAGCGCAATTCACCTCCAAAAGTCTCACGAATTTTGTCAAAGAGTATTTTATCAAAGAGTTTCACTCCTGGTAGCAATGCTGCGCGTACGCCCCGATGATCTAAACAACTCTCTCCGTAATAAGCTTGACGAGCTCGCATTCCCAGTTCAAACAACCGCTGCACAACAGGGCCTTGACGGCGAATATTTTGCTCAATGGCTTTTTTGAAACTCTTGGCCAAGGCTGGTACAGACAAGATAAAGTGCGGACGCACCTCACGAATATTATGCGGAATGTTTTTAAGTGTTTCTCCAGTTGTACGTCCAACCTGCACAGTAGCAACCGTTGCCCCCTGCATCATCATCACATAGAAGCCTACAACATGAGCAAAGCAGTGATCCAAAGGTAGAATGATAAGTGTTCGCCATGTTTGGTCTATGGGCACGCATGTGAGGCATTGCTCCACATTGGCAGTATAGTTACGATGGGTAAGACATACCCCTTTCGGATCAGCAGTTGTTCCGGAAGTATAGGTAATGGTAGCCAACGTATCGTTAGCTAAAGTTCTCCCTACCGCTAAGAAATGCTCCAATCCATGCTCCTCTATGAGGCGACGGCCTTGCGCCATTAAATCGCCCACAAAGATTTCACCTTCCTCATAATGGTCCTGTGCATCAAGTATAATAACATGGCGCAAAAAGGGTAACCGGCTGCGCACTTTGCGTACCTTGGACAACTGTAAACCACTTACCACTACTTCCCGAACATCGCCATGAGAAAGGCGGAAAAGTAAATCGTTACTTTCCTCAAGTTTCACGCTAAGGGGTACATTGACTGCACCAGCATAAAACATTGCCAATTCACTCACAATCCAAAGATTGCGTCCCTCACTCAGCAAAGCCAGATGATCTGCAGGTTGTACTCCTAATGCTTGCAGTCCTGCTCCCAAAGCATAAACCTGATCACGAATATCAGAGTAACTTGAATTGTGCCATTGTGTACCCACCTTTTCCATCAGGAAGGTGTTGTTGGGATATTGCTGTACGGAGGCCTCAAATACATCTACAATTGTTTTCTTCATAAGGGAGAATGATTGATTTGCGCAAAAATAGTAAAAAATACCGATACCGCATATTTTCGCTCTAAAAAGTTTTGCATATCCGTACAAAAAAACTACTTTTGCAGACACATTTATTTCTTATGAAACCTTCTTTAACCTCACCTTCGACTAACGCCAATCATCTCAACTTCTTTCGCGTACTACAAGTTTTTTTTCAACAACAAATGTTGGAGTTGGCGCGTCCAAATTCTCTTCGCGCTATCGGTAGCATATTGTTTGGATGTGTTGTCGTGGCCATTGGACTGACCTACTTCATCAACCCCTACGGACTTGTACCCGGAGGGGTATTTGGCATCTGTATTGTCCTGCACGCTTTGTTTCCAGCTTTACAAATTGGCACCTATGCCCTGCTTATCCAAATCCCATTACTGTTGATTTCTACTTTGGTTTTAGGAGGTCGTTTGGGATTTCGCACCCTTATTGCCGCCATCGCTCTCCCCCTAATGGTCAACTTACTCTCTTCGTGGTCCTACCCTACTCCCGAAGCTCTGCGCAGTCTTGATCCAGATCTCCTCTTGGGTGGGCATTTGAACATGACTCACGATTTGATTGTGAGTGCACTCATTGGTGGCGCACTTATAGGAATAGGCACAGGATTGATTATTCGCCAACAAGCTTCCAGCGGAGGTAGTGACGTGATTGGAATGCTGATACACAAATTCACTCATGTCCGTTTTGCCAACGCCATGATGTTCGTTGATGGTTCGATAGTGCTCGCTGGTCTCATTGTTATCGGCATGGGCTTTGGCCTACCAGAGAGCAGCAGTGTCGCTCCACGCTCTTGGATGTTGTCATTCTATTCGCTCATTACGATGTATCTACTCAACCGTTCTATCGCCATCGTGTTGAGTGGTGCCAAGGACTGTATGTTGGTACATATCATTTGCACAAAAGAAGAGTCATCCATCCTTCGTAATTGGATTCTCACCACTCTCGATCGTACGGCTACACGCACTAATGCCCAAGGGCTCTACAGCGAAGCCGGGAAAGAAATTCTACTTATGGTCGTACGCAACAAGGAGCTGCCTGCCATCACAGATGGTATCAAGCAAATGGCACCTCATTGTTTCGTTGTAGTAACGGATGCTTATGATGCCTACGGCTATCGCTGGAAAGAACTTCCCACAGCCGATGCGCTCAACTTATAAAGTAAAGTTTTTCTCTCGACTTCTCGCTCCTTAGACTAAAAGAATGGCTTTTCCAAAGCATCACACTCTCACTCTTTTGCCCATTTAGTATAGGTTGCCATGAAATCTTGTTCTTTTCTCCAAAAGGCTATCTATGCCTCTCCTCTTGGTGAGATGCTGATGGTTGGACGTGGCAACGAATTACATGGGCTTTGGTTCATTGGACAAAATCACTTCCCAAAAAATCATGAACAATGGGAAGATGCTCCCAAGGAAGCACCTTTTGTCATAGCCACTTTCCAATGGCTTGACAACTACTTCTCTGGAAGATACATCAGCCCATCGAGTGATTTGAAGTTTCAAGGCACTCCTTTTATGCAAGCTGTCTGGCAAGAGTTGCTTCTCATTCCTTATGGCACCACTACAACTTACACTTACATAGCTCAGCGCACTGCTCTGCGTTTGGGACGTGCCTATCCTGCCATACGTGCCGTTTCCACTGCCATCGGTCGAAACCCCATCTCACTTATCGTACCTTGCCACCGCGTGCTCGGCAGCGATGGTCGTATGTGTGGCTATGCTGGTGGTTTAGAACGTAAAATAACCCTACTCACGCTTGAAAAGACGACTCTGTGCTGAGCATAAGTTGCCATACGCAAGAATGTGAAAAATCATCAAATAACAAAAAGGGAAGAGATAGTTTCAAGTTTGAAACTATCTCTTCCCTTTACTCATTTTAGTGATTCCGTTGGGGTTCGAACCCAAGACCCACAGCTTAGAAGGCTGTTGCTCTAATCCAACTGAGCTACGGAACCATATTTGAGATTAACCTAAAAGGTAAATAGTGGAGCTGGAGGGGATTGAACCCTCGTCCGAACGGAGAACCAACTTGCTTTCTACACGCTTAGCTTCCTATTGGTTTTTCGTGCATAGAACGGGGCAGAAGCAGCCTTATTCTGTGCCTTATCCTCTAAAATTTCAGTTAGTAATCGAGGCCTTACCGACCAATCTCCTATTTTGCAACACCACCGGTTCAAGATGCAAAGGAGCAAGTGCTCTTGGGTGATGTCTCGTCCCAATGCCTTGCAAAGGGATAAAGCTAATCTACTCTACTTCGACTAAGCAGCGAGAGCGAATTGATTTTCGCCAGATAAATTGTCGAAAGCCGAGATTTAAGTGCCCACTTTCATCCGCACTGCGTGCTTACAAATCACTTCGAACCGCCGTCAAATCCAGTCAGCCCCGAGTGTTTGTTACATGATTGAAGTACAAACTTCATATTCTGGCTGCAAAGGTAGTTATTCCTTTTGAATATACAAAGAGTTACAACTACTTATTTATCGTTTTTGCTTTGTAGCAACCGACTATATACGTAATTTTGCATAGCTTCTTTGTAGGAATCCGACACAGGAATATACTTCTCACCAAAAACAATTTGTCCCCGCTCAATAATCTCAACCTGTTGGAGATTGACGATGAACGAACGGTGAGTGCGCATAAATCGGTCTTCTGGAAGGGCTGATTCGATAGTGCGCATCGAAGTGAGCGATAAAATCGGCTTACGTGCACCGGTAAGGTAGATTTTCACATAATCACGCAATCCTTCTATATAAAGAATTTCATCGAAGTGAACCCGTAACAACTTGTAATCACTCTTAATGAAAAAGCTCTCTATAGCAGGAGGCAATGGTTGCGTTTCTCGCGCAAACCACTTCACGGCCTTTCGTACAGCCGATAAAAAATCATCATAGCCGATAGGTTTGAGCAAATAATCTAAAGCATCGGCCCTCCAACCTTCAAGGGCGTATTTGTCAAATGCCGTGGTGAAGATGATACGAGAGTGCGTGGCAGCGATGATTTGTGCAAACTGCAATCCATCCAACTCTGGCATTTGGATATCGCAGAATATAAGATCCACCGGTGTTTCTTCCAATCCAGAAATAGCTTCCACTGCACTTGAATAAGTAGACACAAGATCGAGGGAGGGAGTCTTCTGCACATAGGCTTCAAGCAATTTGACTGCCAAGGGTTCATCATCTATAATCGCACAAGTAAGTGTCATAACAGAGAGGATTGAGAGTTAAGAGAAGTTGTATTGTCGGCTTGCAACACGATGCGCGAAAAGTATTCATGCTCGTCAGGGGTGGTGCCATATTCCCAAGTATAAGTATTAGGATAGCTCAGTTGAAGGCGACGTTCCACTTGTTGCAGACCAATGCCCCCGGGAGTTTTGTTTTCGTGTGTCTTCGGGAAATTGCTATTGCGGCATAGGAAAGTAATCTGTCCATCTTCATTGATCAACGAGATGTGTATATAGCTTTCTCGGGTAGGACTGATGCCATGTTTAAAAGCATTTTCCACCAAGGAGATAAAAATATGTGGTGCAATACTCAATCCTTGAAAATCATTGGGATTGAAGTCGGCCACAACTTCCACGTGGCGGGTGAGGCGCAGCTGCATAAGGGCAATGTAGTTGTGAAGAAATTCAGCTTCTTTTTGTAGACTTACCCGTGAGCCCAACTCTTCGTAGAGCTGATAGCGGAGCATTTTTGAAAGTTCAAGAATCGCTTTTTGAGCTCGAGTGGTATCGAATGCCGTCAAAGCATAAATGTTATTGAGCGTATTAAGCAGGAAATGTGGACTGATTTGGCTTTTCAAATTGACCAACTCTGCCTCCGTTCGTCCGAGTTCTGCTGCATTGCGGGCACGTTCGTTGTCGTGCCAGCGCACCGAAAGGCGCACTGCCATTGCGGCTCCCCAAGCAAAAGCAAAGGTGAGAATGTTGCGTATGAAGAGAACTATCATAATTCCCGGCGACATTTCTCCACGAAACTCTTTGGATACATTGTGTGCAGAGGCAGAATGCAGGCCGATATAATTAAGCATATGGAAATGCAAGACAGTTTCCACGCTACTCGAAAGCAGAACGAGTGCCACCAAATTGCTCAATACAAAAAGACGGAAACGACGCTGCCAGAAGTAGCGAGGAATGAACCAGAAGTAGTTGAGATAGAAGGTTAGAAACAAGGCCAGCGAAAAGAGCGTGCGCATAGCCAAGCGTTCCACATTGACACTATCTTGCGGATGTGTGAAAAGCGGAGCGGTAAAAATATAGCTCCAAACCACCACATGGAGCACAAGCTCTATGATTTGTCGATTACTGATACGATTACTCATGCTGGACGACTTCTGTAAAAATAAGATAAACGACACGGTACAGCCAAGAACACTTCAGAACTGCTCGTCGCGGAACTAAGCCCTCTGACAAATTCTATCCTTTCATATTCAGAAAGCAACAGCATAGAAAGCAGTGATGACTTTCTGAAATTTTGATAAGATTTTCAGCCCGTCTTATCTTTTGTGTCAGCAAAGATAAGCACTTCTCAATAGTTGCCATAACGATTAACAGATTTTGGGGCAGTAAACTCGGCAAAATAATGGATTTTACCTGTGATTTCACAAAATAGTACTTAAAACCTTCGTCAAGCATTGAGAAATCAGTAATTTTGCTCTGTAAATATCAATCCACCCTCTCAATCACATTTTATGTTTTCAGGAATTGTTGAGGCCACTGCACAGGTTGTGGCCATCGAAAAAGAACAAGATAACGTACATTTCACCCTCGAATGCCCCTTTGGCGATGAACTCAAAATAGACCAAAGCATTGCACACAATGGAGTATGCCTCACCGTTGTGCGTCATAGTGGCAAACAATATGTCGTAACAGCAATGAACGAGACCCTTCAACGTTCCAATCTCGGAAAACTCACCATCGGCAGTCAAGTCAATGTGGAGCGTTCTATGATAATGAATGGACGCTTAGATGGTCACATCGTTCAAGGACATGTCGATCAAACCGCGACCTGCATCGCCAAAGAAAGCGAAGAAGGCAGCTACCGATTTACTTTCCGATATGCCGCCGACAAAACAATGGATCAGCGTGGATATTTCTGTGTCGACAAAGGCAGCGTTACCGTCAATGGCGTGAGCCTTACCGTCTGTAACCCTACCGAAGATACTTTCCAAGTTTGCATCATTCCTTATACCTACGACAACACGAACTTTCACGACATCGAAATCGGTACACAAGTCAATCTCGAGTTTGACATCATTGGCAAATACATCGCACGTCTCCAGCATTTTGCGTAAGAGGCGAGGAAGCAACTTTTTTCAATTCTAAAACCTACAAACTTACATGAGAAAGAAAGAGCTCTTCACTCATATCCTCGACTTCTTTGAGCGTACCATGGATGCGACCGAGACCGAGCTGGATTTTCAGGACAACTTCCAACTTATCGTAGCCGTTGTGCTCTCTGCACAATGTACCGACAAACGCATCAACCTCGTCACTCCGCGACTTTTTGCAGACTACCCCACCCCCGAGGCGATGGCCGAAGCCACTCCCGAAATCATTTTTGAATACATTCGTTCGGTCAGCTATCCTAACAACAAGGCCAAGCATCTTGTCGGGTTAGCTCAAAAACTCGTCAAGGATTTTCATGGCGAGGTACCCTCTACACTCGAAGAGCTCACCAGCCTACCCGGTGTCGGGCGTAAAACAGCCAATGTTGTTCAAGCTGTAGCCTTCCACAAGGCTGCATTGGCTGTCGACACCCACGTGTTTCGTGTTGCACACCGCCTAAAACTCGTGCCTAAAACTGCCACAACACCCTATGCTGTTGAAATGGCTCTGATGAAACACATCCCTACTGAAAAAGTAGCTTCAGGACACTATTGGATGCTCCTTCACGGACGTTACACTTGTTTGGCACGCAAGCCCAAATGCAATGCCTGCGGATTGGCAGAGGTTTGTCCCTCTCGCAAACTATTTCTCAACAGTTAGCAACTCAAAAAACGGAGAATGAGAAGAATTAGCGGGTTTTAATATAGGAGTATGTACCGCGTGTTTCTTGAGTTAAACGGAGCTTATCTCTATACGTAAAGAGTGAACTTCCTTACGTGTACGGACAATCTTCCTTACGTGTACGGACAAATTTCCTTACGTGTACGGAAGAACTTCCTTACATGTACGGACGTTTATTATTCAAGGTTTTCGTTCAGCCAAACGAGCAATGCCAAAACAAAGAATGAGTCTTGAGCAATTCCGTGGAAAGAAAACGTCTGTAAAACGAAGGTTTAATGCAGACCTACTCTATTCGCAGTATCACTCTTACGCAGCTGATAACGACTGCAAGAAGCGGCCGTTCAATTACTCTTTCCTACTATTCTCCCAAGGAGGAGACAGATACAACGATTGACACGCCCCATCTTCCCACCATGATGGTCGGTTTCGTTTCCCTATCTTTGTTTGAAAACATCACCTAAGCGCCTCACCCACTCACCGATGAATATCTTAGCCCTACACAATAATTACCCTCAAACAGCGTTATCAGACGTAGATACTTTCGTCTGCTACGCCTTGCCCGAAACAGCCGTCCAAAAGAATGGGAAACCCGTGTTCCTCCCTGATTATGCCAATCCTGCTGCTTTAGAACTGCATTTAGCCGTTCGTATTTGCCGCTTGGGGCGCTCCATCAGTCCGAGATTTGCTCATCGCTATTATGATGCAGTGACAGCCATACCCCATTTCTTTTCCTCCCCCCTGCTCAATACTTGTCAGCTGCAAGGACATCCCTGGTCTATGGCAATGGGATTTGATGGTGCTCTGCCGGTGGGGGAGTTCCTTCCGTTCGCTCCGGGTATCCCCCCTATGCCTCGCTTCCATCTCACTGTGGATGGAGCGACCTGCATCGAAGGAGACAGCTCCTTGATGCTTTGCAGCATTGACGATACCATAGCTCGGTTGAGCCGCTTCTACACTTTCCGTCGGGGTGACCTCCTCTTGCTCGGTGCACCACAAGCACCGATTTTCGTGGAGCCCGACCATCATATTGAAACTTTCGTGGAAGATGAGCGTGTTGCAGCCTTCAACGTTAAATAGCCCTCTTCTTCTCTTTTCTCAACTCTCATGAACATCCGTATTCTCCTTTCTCTTTGTGCTTTTGCCTTTTCGCTATTGTGCGGACAAGCGCAAAACAAAGAGTTTATCCATATTGCAGTTGGCGACTACGAAGTGGTCGATAGTATTCCCGTCTATACTGAGCAAATTCCATTGGGTGAAACAGCCGCCTCGGCATTTGATGTGCAACTGGTTTATCCCGAATACACACCGCTTACTGCGGGTGAACGTGCACTTCTGAAAACGATGCCGGTCCATGGCTTGGCCGATGGTGATTATCGGCTAGAGCAACATCTCTCAACAAACCGAAAATCTCATTTCTTAACCGTGAGTTTCTGCCCCTTTGTGAAGCAGTCGGGCAAATGGATGCGCTTGTCTTCTTGTAAGTTGCGCGTCACTCCACGCTTTGCCAAAACAGCCGTCCATCGGGCTCCTTCCACATCGACACGCTGGGCGGATAAGTCTGTGTTGAGCGATGGCAAATGGGTCAAAATCAGGGTCGCCAAAGAGGGAATTTACTCCCTTTCTGCCGGTTTGCTCAAGAAGTGGGGGTTTAATCAGTTAGACCGTGTCAAAGTGTACGGCTATGGCGGACTGCTGCAAAACGAAACTTTCGATTTCTCTTCCCCTACCTCTTCATCTCCGAACACGCAAACTCCCGACGACTTAGTGGAAGTGGCCACGATGCGCCGTACCGACAATCTGCTCTTTTGGGCAGAGGGAACGACGCGCTGGGAGTACCATACCGGAACACAGCAATGGACACATACGCCCAACCACTATTCGCGCTTCTCTTATTATTTCATTACCGAAGGTGAGAGTCCCTTGGCTATAAGCGAGCTCCCTACTCTTCCCGCAGAAACGACTACGACGACCTCCGTTCCTTATGGTTGCGCGTTGGATGAGGATGCCGTGGGCTGGTATGAAGGAGGACGGCGCTTGTTTGACCGTTACAATTTTATTGATGGCAATAGTCATACTTATCGTCTTTCACTTCCGGATTTTGCCGCCGACGTCAATGATGGAAAAATACGAGGAGACATCTCTTTCTCTGCCTCTTCAACGCTCTCTAACACAGTTGTAGATATCAAACTCAATGGAAGCAAGGTGGGAGGAATGCTTTTGAGCCGCTACACCTCGCTCATCGAAACGGCAAAAGCAGCAAGCAGCAAGTTCACACACAATGTGACTACTCCCGACCTCAACTTCACCTTTACCACAACTCAGGGAAATGCGGCACGTTTAGACTACATCCGCATCAGCTATATGCGTCGATTAGGGATTGTGCAACAGCCTTATAGCTTCTCTCCGCAAAGCACAACGCCTGTAACTATGCGCTTCGACAAAGCCGATGGCAATACCCGTGTTTGGCGCATCGGACAAGCTGGCGATCCTACAGCACAAATATCGGCCACAGCCACCACCGATGCCGGTTTGCTCTTCACCACCGATACCCCTTTACGCCGATTTGTCGCTTTCGATGCCTCAATGGCTTATCCGGAACCGGAAGTGGTGGGGCGTATTGAGCCACAAAATCTGCATGCCGATAGAGATATCGACTACGTTATCATTATTCCGGAAAGCAACAAACTGGCAGCTCCCGCCGAGCAACTGGCTGAAGTTCATCGCCAACGGGAGCAAATGAAAGTAAAGGTAGTACGTGCCGACCAACTCTACAATGAGTTTTCTTCCGGAACTCCGGATGCCAATGCCTATCGTCGCTATTTGAAGATGCTCTACGACCGCGCTGACGACATAGAGAAAGCCCCGAAATTTCTTTTGTTGATGGGCAAAAGTCCTTGGGATAATCGCCTCATCACCGATTACTGGTCCAAGTTCAAAACTGAAGATTTCCTCTTGGCTTACGAAGTGGACCATTCACAGCAAAGTATCGGCACGGTCAACAGTTACGTTACAGACGACTTTTTCACCCTGTTAGATGACAGCGAAGGGAAAAACATCCGCCTTGAAAAACCCGATGTGGCAGTCGGGCGTATGGTTTGCACCACAGAAGCCGAAGCCCAACGTTTGGTAGAGAAAGTCATCACTTATCTTGACAATAAAGATGCCGGTTCTTGGAAGAATACCATTGCGCTCTTAGGTGATGATGGAGATGTCAATGAACACATGGACGATTCTGAAACCGTGGCCAATGTGCTGCAAAAACATGGCAGCAACAAGTTCACTCTACAGAAAGTTTATTGGGATAGGTATTCCCGCCAGTCTGGTGCTACGGGCTTCACCTACCCGATAGTGACCGAACGGTTGCACAATCTCATGAAATCAGGAGCTGTCATGTTCAATTACAGCGGACATGGTTCGCCTTTCCAAATCTCTCACGAGCGGGCATTAACCACCGAGGATTTCAAACATGCGTTCTCTCCGCATTTGGCATTGTGGGTGTTGGCTTCTTGTGAAATTTTCCCCTTCGATTCGCATGAAGAAAATTTGGCAGAGCCCTCACTCTTCCTATCACAAGGCGGCAGCATAGCCTTTATGTGCGCTACAAGAGCAGTCTATGCCTCTCAAAACAGTGCTCTCAACCGCCTCTTCTCCCAATACGTTGTGGAGCGTGACAGCCGAGGACGACGCATCACAATGGGAGAAGCCTTACGACTGGCTAAAAACAACTTAGTGACCAGTTCCGTCGACCCTACCATCAACAAATTGAAATATGTCTATTTCGGCGACCCTGCTTTGGCACTGGCCATCCCGACAGAAAGTGTTGTGTTGGACAGCATTGACGGTGTTGCTCTGAAAACCGGACAACGCACTCAACTAAAAGCGGGAAGCGTGGTGCGTCTGAGCGGACACATTTCCCCTTACGGTGCTTCATCACAAATTGCCTCTTCTTTCTCGGGTGTGCTCACCACCGAAATCTTCGACCGTGCAGAGACTATCACTTGCAAAGACAATGATGGCAGTGTGGCCAAAGCACGGCAATCTCCTTTGGTATTTAAGGAACAAGTAAGAAGTATCTTCCGAGGTACAAGTTTGGTGAAAGACGGATATTTTACCCTTTCACTGGTCATTCCCCGCGACATCAGCTACTCCGGCGATGATGGCCGCATCAGTTTCTACGCTGTCAGCAATGACCAAAAGACAGAAGGCAATGGTGTGTACACGAACATCTTCTTGAACGGCACTTCACCGGATGCCCTACAAGACACAACCCCTCCCAAGGTATTGGCTTATCTCAACCATGTGTCTAATGCTGAATATGCTGTAGTGAATAGTTCGCCAACTTTCATCGCCCAAATTAGTGACGACTGGGGCATCAATGCTACCGGTGTGAGCTTGGGACACAATATGGAACTGACCTTAGATGGTAAGACCAATGAAACCATTAGTCTTTATGACTTCTTTACCTACGACTTAGGCTCTTACCAAAAGGGGCAGGTGGTCTATCCTCTTACCAACCTTTCGAAAGGTGAGCACACGCTTGATTTTCGTGTGTGGGATGTCAACAACAATGTGACTACAACACAGTTGAAGTTTGTAGTACAAGATGTTGACACATCAGGTACTTTCATCACTGCCACTCAAAATCCGGCAACTACAAGTACGCACTTCATCGCCCACTTCCCCCATATAACCTCAGAGGGGGCAAGCCTCACATTTGAAGTCTACGATAGCACCGGACGTAAAGTTTGGAACACCACCCGCAGTCTTCCCGAAGGAGCCAACAGCTACGATCTCCCTTGGAACCTGTGCACCAATGAGGGAGCATCCGTACCCGATGGTATTTATCTTTTCCGTGCTCTATTGAATAGCAGCAAGGGCATAACAGAGATACCCGCACAAAAACTCATCATTACTCATCACCATTAGACAACTCTCTTCACCATGAAGCGAATTCTTCTCCTCATCCCTTATATGACAGTCGGCTTCACTGCCACTGCACAAGAAAACATCAAAGATAAGTTTAATCCTATTCGTACAGCAGTAGTATCGCAAACCATCGCTTCTGATGCACGTGCTGCAGCTATGGGTGACATCGGTGCTGCCACTGAGCCTGATGTGCATTCCCAAACGTGGAATCCCTCCAAATACCCCTTCACCATTTCCCGTGCAGGATTTGCCATCAACTATACGCCGTGGTTGCGCCAACTTACTGAAGGTATTGCTTTGGCCAATGCTGTGGGCTACATGCGTTTAGGCGACTATCAAGCGGTATCAGGCGGTATCAAGTACTTCACCGTGGGCGATGTTCCTGCAGGTGGTTTCACGGTTAAGCCTTATGAGTTTGCTGTTGATGTGGCCTACTCCCGTATGCTCTCTGAAAAGTTCTCGGCAGCCGTAGCCTTACGCTATATGTATTCCGACCTCACCGGACACTATAACGATAACGTGACTGCCGGTTCGTCTTTTGCTGCCGACGTTTCGATGTATTGGAATAATTATGTTACCTTCGGCAACCGCGAATGCAATCTGGCTTGGGGACTCAATATCAGTAATATCGGTTCGAAGATTAACTTCGGTTCTGACTACTCCTACTTCCTGCCCACGAACCTACGTATGGGACTAAATCTCACCCTCCCTGTCAACGAATACAACCGCTTTGCTATCTCAGCCGAGGCCAACAAGTTCCTCGTTCCTTCCCTCCCCCTACAACTTCCCGGCGAGTCTAATGAAGATTATCAACAACGCGTGCGCCGCGACCACTACGACATCTCCCCAATCTCAGGGATGTTCAAGAGTTTTAGCGACAGTGAGCGCGGTCTGCAAGGAGAACTCGAAGAAATCCAATGGAGTTTAGGAGCAGAGTACACCTACAACGACAAATTTTCTCTGCGCGGTGGATATCACCATGAAAGTATGATGCAGGGTAATCGAAAATACTTCACTTTCGGCGCTGGTTTTAAGATGAATGTCCTCAGTATTGATGCCGGTTATGTCGTTGCTACAACTCCTTCCAATCCGCTTGATCAAACGCTCCGAGTTTCTCTCTCCTTCGATATGGACGGCATCAAAGAACTCATGGGCCGCCGTCGCTAACGCTTCCTTCTTGCTCTACTTATCTAACTTTCTTTTATTTTTATCTTTTCTCTATGAATATCAGAGTAGGCTTCGGCTATGACGTACACCGCCTCGTAGAAGGTCGCCCTCTATGGCTGGGGGGAATCAAAATTAACCATCACCACGGACTTCTGGGACACAGTGATGCCGATGTGCTTATTCACGCCATCTGTGATGCGCTCCTTGGTGCAGCCAACTTACGAGACATTGGATTTCACTTTCCTGATACCGGTGCAGAATATGAAAACATCGATAGTAAAATCCTTCTTTCCCGCACTCTTTCTCTCCTTCAGCAGAAGAGGTGGTACGTAGGGAATATCGACTGTACCCTTGTGGCAGAACAACCGAAAATCAATCCTCACGTTGAAGCCATGAAGCTGTGTTTGGCCCCTCTACTGCAAATCACTGCTGATGACATCTCAATCAAGGCCACTACAAATGAACGCATGGGCTTCGCCGGACGAGAGGAAGGAATCATTGCCTACGCCACTGTTCTCATCGAAAGAAAATAAGCATCCAGTTTACTCTTCCCCTCATACAAATTGCCCCCATCTCATTGAGTGTCATAACTGTCAATGGATGGGGGCTTATGCTACCCTGCTTAGGCTGTCAAAAGAGTGATGAAAACTCTTTTGGAGTTTATAAGACAAGAGGTGAGATTCTACTATGGTTGGGGTAGGAGATTTAGAGCTTCTGAAGTTTTACCAAACACCCAACTTGAATGGATTCTTAGCGGGCTGTAATGTGGAAACAAGCCTGCTTCACTTCATATTTCACATAGCACGTACCCAAACGTCGCTGATCATTGAGCACTTCGGCCAACACACTTTTAAGATGTACGCCCCACGTTTCAGGCTGCTGAGGCAGGTCGGGATCCTGCACACGCCGGTAGGAATTGTAAGCGATATCGAAAGTCGTACCAAAACGGTGACAACTCTGCTCACTGGCATTTCCGTTATGGCGACGCAACCTGTCGATATCTTCATTCGTTCGCAATACAGAAGTCACCATTATTTTGTGAAAAGGCAATCCTTTTGCAGCTAAACTATCAAGAAAGGAGCGCCCGATTTCATTGAGCAAAGTCGCAGCACGAGGTACTAAATAAGGTGTACTATGAGTGAGATTTTTTAGTTCATAGAAAGGACTATCTCCAATATAAACCAATTCTTTGATGCGATGTGTTGCCTCTGCTCGATTGGCACACTCCGAAACACCGATTCGCTGTGCCGTGGCCAGTTGTACATCATTCAAATCTGGAAATGCGGTATCAAAAGCAGGTACAGAAAGGATGGGATGCTTAACGGGGTAGCCTTTTTTATCAAGTAGCTGCAATTTAGGGCGCGGATTTCGAAAGAGAGAATCTACATATGCAGCAGCTAAAGCAATAGAGTCTTGATAAAGTGTAACATTCTGTTCTCTGTTACAAAAAGAATAAGTCAAGCGAGTCACTTCTGGAAAAAAATGGCGAATACCTATAAGAATACCAAGAACCCCTATGAAATAAAGAAAAAAGAGGCGTTTTTTCAAATGCGGTTTCGCTTGTTTTCGGATCATAAATAAGTGTTCAAAATTTAGCGTTGAGTTTCAACAAGTATTCCTTTTTATTTTACTTTTCTCCTCCCTTGTCTTTACTCCGGTAGCTTACAAAAACAAGATAAATAGAACAACACGATAAAGAGATTGGAGAAATCTAATTCTACAAGATTATTTTTTAGTGCTCACCAATGAAAGTTTCTCCTGCAAAAGTAACAATAAAATAAGGATTTACTTGGGTTTTTGGCAACGAAAACGTACTTTTGCAGTAGTAAACCCCAAAAATGGAGATTTCCACTAAATGATAGAACGACATTTTGTGCTGGAAGAGGCCGATCCCGCGACTTTTTTTGGCCCTGCCAATGCCAACCTACGCTTGCTACGCGCCCTTTGTCCCAAGCTCCGCATCATCGGGCGCGACAACGTTATCAAAGCGATGGGCGCGGAAGAAGATATGGCTGAATTTGAAGAACATATCACAGCCTTACAAAAGCATTGCGTCAAATATAATGCACTCACAGAAGAAAATGTGATAGGGCTGCTCAAGCATCGTACCCCCCAACAAGTAGACGATAGCGATGTGATTGTTTTTTCCACCAGTGGGCGTCCCATCACCCCTCGCTCCGCTAATCAACTTCGTTTGGTAGAGGCTTATCGAAAGAATGACATGCTTTTTGCCATCGGTCCTGCAGGCTCTGGAAAAACCTATGTGGCCATAGCCTTGGCCGTTCGTGCACTGAAGAACAAGGAGGTTAAGAAAATTATCCTCAGCCGTCCCGCCGTAGAGGCCGGTGAGAAACTCGGGTTTCTCCCAGGTGACATGAAAGATAAGATTGATCCTTATCTACAGCCACTCTACGATGCCCTACAAGAGATGATTCCAGCAGCAAAACTGCAGGAATACATAGAACTCAATATCATTCAGATTGCTCCATTGGCCTTCATGCGTGGCCGCACGCTTAATGATGCTGTAGTCATTCTCGATGAAGCTCAAAACACGACCACCGCACAAATCAAGATGTTTCTCACCCGTATGGGATGGAACACAAAGATGATTATTACCGGCGACCGCACGCAGATAGATCTTCCCACTTCTCAAAAAAGCGGTTTGATAGAAGCCCACCGCATTTTGTCTCGTGTACCAGGTATCGCATTTATCGAGATGACCCAAAAGGATATTGTGCGTCATAGACTCGTTTCACGCATTGTCGAAGCTTATGAGGCAGACTCCAAGTACTCGGCCTCCCCTTCGCAACAAACCTTAACCCCTAACTTACAATCCCAATGACTGCTTTAACCCAAACAGACTTCCACTTTCCCGGTCAACAAAGTGTCTATCATGGCAAAGTTCGTGACGTTTACCACCTTGGCGACCGCTTGGTGATGGTGGCTACCGATCGCATTTCGGCCTTTGACGTTGTGCTGCCTGAGGGCATTCCTTTCAAAGGACAGATGCTCAACCAAATTGCAGCAAAGTTTTTGGATG
The DNA here is from genome assembly GCA_963544845.1 of uncultured Alloprevotella sp. Classification (GTDB taxonomy): domain Bacteria; phylum Bacteroidota; class Bacteroidia; order Bacteroidales; family Bacteroidaceae; genus Alloprevotella. Next base: position 9,201 of record CAUUGL010000013.1, on the reverse strand, counting down.
CCACCACAGATATCTGCCCCAACTGGAAACTGGCGACTCCTGATCCTATGGTCACTGTAGGCTTTATGTGCGAAGGTTTTCCTATTGAAATGATTGTACGCGGCTATTTGTGTGGTAGCGCTTGGCGTGCCTACAAAAGTGGTGTGCGTGAAATTTGTGGTGTAAAACTTCCGGATGGAATGCGTGAGAATGAGAAATTCCCTACCCCCATCATAACTCCCACAACAAAAGCTGAAATTGGTGAGCATGATGCCGATATTTCTAAAGAAGAGATTTTGGCACAAGGTTTGGCTACCCCTGAAGAGTATGCAATATTGGAGCAGTATACATTGGCACTCTTTAAGCGTGGCACAGAAATGGCAGCAGAGCGTGGTTTGATTTTGGTAGACACCAAATATGAATTTGGCAAGCATAACGGAACCATCTACTTGATGGACGAGATTCACACCCCTGACTCCAGTCGTTACTTTTACGCAGAAGGCTATGCTGAGCGATTTGCCAATGGTGAACCTCAAAAGCAACTCTCCAAGGAATTTGTACGCGAATGGTTGATGGCCAATGGTTTCCAAGGACAAGCCGGCCAAGAAGTACCCGAAATGACTCCTACCATTGTATTAGGTATTTCCGAACGATACATTGAACTTTATGAGCATATCACAGGCGAAACCTTCAATCGTGAGGCCAATGACGATTTGCACGCACGCATTGAGCAGAATGTCACCAATTATCTGAAGCAATAGCCACCTTTTCCACTCACACTTAACATATTAAGATAGGAGCTGGTTTTCTCGCTTACCAAATATGACGTTTAGAACCTTCTTTCAGAAATTGACCAGTCGCTACCTTTGGGGAAATCTTTTGGCTATGGAACTTGTGCTCACATCCATAGGTGTAGGATTGTACTTTTTCCTTGATTTCTACACCTATCATGGTCAAACGATTGAGGTACCAGATGTACGTGGACAAAGCAGTGAAGTAGCTCTGCGAAAATTGCAGGCTGCAGGCTTCCAAGTGGAAGTGAGTGACACGGGCTACATGCCTCGCATAGCCGGAGATTTAATCTTGGATCAACAACCTCTACCAGGAACTCCCGTCAAACTCAATCGTCTGATACGACTCACGGTCAATGCTTCTTCTGCACGTACTATTACCCTGCCGGACATTGCAGACAACTGCTCTCTACGTGAAGCAAAAATGCGCTTATTGGCTATCGGTTTCAAACTCGGGGCAATCAAACGTATCACAGGTGACCGCGATTGGGTTTACAGCATTGAAGTGGCAGGAAAAACAGTACATACTGGCGACCGTATTCCTATCAATCATCCTCTGATTTTGGTGGTCGGAGATGGTGCTGATGAGGAAATTTTCAATGGTAACGACTCGCTCGACTACCTCCTTCATGGACGTGACTCCGTTGTCTATGAAGAAGAAATAATAGAATAACCTATGGACGATACCCTCCACACTGTTCTGAACAACGAACAAGACGCTTTATTGTTTGATGAAGATGATTTTGAGGGAAATGCCCTACCAATCGTTGACAACACTTCCAGTGAGTTATATGAGCACTATCGTGTAGTGGCCGACAAAGGTCAGCAACTTTTACGTGTTGACAAATTTCTCATCAACGTGATGCACGATACCTCGCGCAATCGTATTCAAGCTGCTGCCGATGTGGGATGTATTCATGCCAATGGGCGTGCAGTAAAGAGTAATTATCGTGTAAAACCAGGTGATGTCATCACACTCATGCTCAATCGCCCGCGTTTTGACAGCACCATAAAGCCCGAGAACATTCCTCTCAACATTGTTTACGAGGACGAGGCATTATTAGTCATCAACAAGCCAGCCGGGCTCGTGGTTCATCCAGGCTGTGGGAACTACAACAGCACGCTGGTCAATGCTGTAGCTTGGCATTTGCGCGACAATCCCGATTATGACCCTAATGACCCTACAGTAGGTTTGGTTCATCGCATCGACAAAGATACCAGTGGTTTGTTGGTTATAGCCAAAACCCCCGATGCAAAAACCAAACTCTGTGCTCAGTTCTTCCATAAAACTACGCGACGACGCTATCAAGCCCTCGTTTGGGGGAACTTTCAAGAGGACGAAGGGCGTATTGAAGGCAATATCGCACGGCATCCCAAAGATCGCATGCAAATGACAGTCTTTCCACCAGACAGCGGTGTTGGAAAGCCCGCTGTAACCCACTATCGCGTATTGGAAAGGTTTGGCTATGTGACCCTCGTTGAGTGTATCCTTGAAACAGGTCGGACCCATCAAATTCGCGCACACATGAAGCATTTAGGACATCCTCTCTTTGCCGACGAGCGCTATGGTGGCGACCAAATCTTGTGGGGTACTCGCAGCAGTAGTTATAATAGTTTCATACGCAACGCGATGAATCTCTGTCCACGGCAAGCCCTTCATGCTAAGACACTCGGATTTCAGCACCCAACAACAGGTAAAGAAATGGATTTCGAAAGCGACATAGCCCTCGATATGCAACAACTTCTTGAAAAGTGGCGCATCTATCTCAAGGGTATGCAGAAATAACAAGAGAGGAACTACAACTCTCACCCCAATTTCAGCAAGTGATTATAAAGTTTAGTTTTACTTGACTGAAAAGCTACCATAGCTTTTTAGAACTCCATCGGAATTTCTTTCGCTAATAGAGAACATCATCATTATGAAAAAGCAAATTGCAATTATAGCAGGAGGAGACTCCTCTGAACACGACGTTTCATTACGCAGTGCAGCAGGCATCCTTTCTTTCATGGACGGCAGCAAATACGATTGCTACATCGTTGAACAACGTGGACGCGACATGCACGTCAATGTAGGAGGAATGCAGTATCCTATCAATCTCAACGATTTTTCTTTCGAGAAAGACGGAGTACACCACACTTTCGATTTTGCTTACATCACCATTCATGGCACCCCTGGAGAAAACGGCCTCCTACAAGGCTATTTCGACTTGATAGGTCTGCCCTACAATACCAGTGATGTTCTTGTCGAAGCAATGACATTCAATAAATTTGCCCTCAACAATTTCTTGCGTTCTTTCCCTGAAATTCATGTTTCCGACAGCTTGATGGTAAGAAAGGGAATGGCACTGCCTTCGACCGAAGAGATTGTGGCACGAGTAGGCTTGCCCTGCTTTGTCAAGCCCAACGCAGGGGGCAGCTCATTTGGAGTAACCAAGGTAAAGACACCCGAAGAACTCGTTCCTGCTATTGAGAAGGCGATGAACGAAAGCGATGAAGTCATGATTGAACGTCTGCTTATCGGTACTGAAATCACCTGTGGCTGTTTCCGTCGGAAGAGTGGCGAAGTCGTGACGCTCCCGATAACCGAAGTTGTAGTGAAAGGCGTGGAGTTTTTCGACTACGAAGCCAAATATGAGGGTAAGAGTGATGAAATCACACCAGCTCGAATTGCTCCCGAAACAGCTACCCGCGTGAGTGCTATGACCAAGTTCATCTATGAGCAGATGGGCTGCTATGGCATCATCCGTATCGACTATATCTTGTCGGGTGAATATGGCAACGAACAAATCAACCTGCTCGAAATCAACACTACACCTGGTATGACGCCTGCCTCCTTCATTCCTCAGCAAGTGCGTGCTTCTGAATTTCAAATTGCTGACGTGCTGTCTGAAATTATTGAAGGTAAATGCTAATATCCTTTTTCACTTCTAATTTTCCTTTCTGTGTTGAAGATACCTTCCGAATTTGACGCTATACGTCCTGTTGCCGATGAGGAAATTCGTGAGAATTTCGAATCTCTTCTCCACGACCGCTTGTTCATGCAGGTGCTACGTGGCTTTGTTCCTTGGTTGTCCAAGAGTGTGATTCGTACCTTCCTGCGAATTACAGCCATTGGTGTACACAGCGCTTTGGCCTTCCAGAAACGCTATATGCTGCGTGCTATGCACATTTTATTGAAACGCACCACACGTGGTGTCACGTTCAATCATGATGCTCTCCCCACACGATCGGCTGGCTACACCTACATATCCAATCACCGCGACATTGTACTCGATTCGGCTATATTATCAGTCATACTTATTGATCATAAGTTTCCTAACACGGTACAAATTGCCATTGGCGACAATCTACTCATTTATCCGTGGATTAAGCGCTTCGTACGTATGAACAAAGCTTTCATCGTCCGCCGTTCGCTATCCCCAAAAGAGTTGCTCCTTTCGAGCCAACTGATGAGTCGTTATATGCACTATGTCATAGCAACAAAGGAAGATAACATTTGGATTGCACAACGCGAAGGACGCGCAAAAGACAGCAACGACCGCACACAACCTTCTGTGTTGCGTATGATGACCCTCGGTAGTGACACCACACCTTTCGAAGCACTACGTGCTATGCATCTCGTACCACTCACCATTTCCTACGAGTATGACCCTTGCGACTACCTCAAGGCTCGTGAGTTTCAACTGAAGCGAGACAGTCCTGCCTTCAAGAAATCGCAAAAAGACGACCTTGACAATATGCGCGTGGGTATTTTCGGTAAGAAGGGACGTGTGCACTACCAGCTTGCACCATGCATCAACGAGTGGATTGACGAATACAAAGACTTGCCGACCAAAGAACTTTTTGAGGGCATAGCACAGCGTATTGATACCGAAATCCACAAAGGGTATCGCATTTTTGCCAGCAACTATATCGCTGCTGACCTGTTAGAAGGAAATGCACACTTCGCTCAGCACTATACATCTAAAGATCGGAATCGGTTTGAAAAATACTTACAACAGCGTCTCGATTTGATTGACATCAAGGATAAAGACGAAACTTTCCTCCGTGAACGAATGCTCACTATGTATGCCAACCCACTCTACAATCATCTCAAGGCAACTACGAATGAGTAAATTCTACCGCTGCTTCTTTTCATTCCCACTTCTCCTCCTGCTCTTGTTTGTAGGAGGTGAAGGTGTGCTCCAAAGTTGCAACGATGCCGAAGATAGAGAAGTGCTACCACCCGCTCGTTTCGACCTTTGTGAAGCACTCACCGATGATAAAGGACAGGTAATAGAGTTTCGCTTTGACAATGAACAGATTCTCCTTCCTGCCAACAATCTCCCCCTCCTCCGCCCGGACACACTTTATCGTATGCTCTTGGGTTACCAAGTCAGCACCACCGGCAGAGCGGCTGTGCACCATTGGGATTCTATCCTCACCATTCACGCCCGTTCCTTTTCCCCCGAAAAGATGCGCACCGACCCTGTCAAGATTATCAGTGTTTGGCAAACTCGCCGCTATATCAATCTGCGCTTGTCAGTGCCACGCACAGCAACTAAAAAACACTATTTTAGTTTCCAAACCTCCTCTTTCCACCAGCCTACCGATGAACAAAAGGCCCGCCATTTAGTACTCCGTCTCTATCACGATGCCGATGGTGATCGTCCTGATTATTTTGAAGAAGCCCTCTTATCCTGCCCGATTTACGGCTATGCAGGTAAGTTGCGTGCTGGCGTCGATTCCATTACAATGGTCGTGAATACTCCCACAGGTGAGCAAAAGTATTCGGGGATTTTCCGCTAGACTTTATCCGAAACTTTGCTTTTTGTGCTCACACCCCCATCCACTTCTCTTCCATGATATTCTTTCGAGACATTGACTATACCGACCGTGACTTGGTTCAACAATACACCCTTGGTTCTGAATGTCGCAACTGCGATTTCAACTTTATGAACCTCATGTCGTGGCGTTTCCTTTACAACACTCAAGTGGCCTTACATCGTGGTATGCTCATCATCCGCTTCCACTTCGAAGGCAAACCCGCATATCTTCCACCGCTTTGTCCTCCGCCTTATGTGGAAGATACAATGCGCGAGGAGTACGCTACGGTTCTGCTTGACCTTGTCGCAGAAGCAGAATCTGAAGGGCACTCCTTTCTGATGATGGGTGCTTGCCAAGGCATGCTGGGACGTCTACAAAACGTGCTTCCCGGCCAGTTTCAAGCCACGAGCGACCGTTCCTTCACCGACTATATTTATGACCGTACCGCGTTGGAAACCCTATCAGGTAAAAAGCTTCAATCCAAACGTAATCATGCCAATCGCTTCGAGCGTGAATATCCACAATACGAATATCGTGAGCTTACCCCTGACCTTGTCAAAGAATGTTGGCGCCTCGAAGAAGAGTGGGCTGCCAAACACAGCGATGTAAATGCCCGTATCGGTGCTGACGATGAACAACACTCTATGCGCCGCGTATTCAAGCATTGGGACGAACTGCAAGCACGAGGTGCTGCTATTCTTGTCGATAGTAAAGTCGTAGCTTTCACTTTCGGTGGTTCTATCAACTATGACACTTTCGATGTTTGCTGCGAAAAAGCCGATACCGACTACGAAGGTGCGTATGCAATCATCAACCGTGAGTTTGTACGCCGACTCCCAAAGCAATACACCCTCATCAACCGCGAAGAAGACTTAGGCTTAGAAGGACTACGCCGCGCAAAACTCAGTTACCAACCTATAATACTCTTAGATAAATACACCATCACATGCTCCTGACTCCCGAAGAAGTAAAACAGCAGACGCGCCAACTCTGGCACACCTGCTTTCCCAACGACAGTGAGGACTTCCTGGACCTTTACTTTGAAGACCGCTACACTGATGAACGAAACATAACCGTGCGAAAAAATGCCAAAGTCGTGGCTGCAACGCAGGTGCTTCCTTTCAAATTCCACTTTGCCAATCATTTTATTCCTATCGGCTACATCAGCGGACTCTGTACCGATCCCAAACAACGCGGTAAGGGCTACGCTAGACAAGTGATGAAAGAAGCACATCGTAAAATGTACAACGAAGGGACTTTCATCAGTTTCCTCATCCCTGGAGATGAAAAATTACGAAAGTTCTACGAAAGCGAAGACCATGGTGCCTATTGGACAGCCACTCATCGACTGACTATCGACGTTCCCTCCCTCCCTTCCTGCAAACCTAATCCCAAAATCGATATTCAAGCTGAATACGAGTGGGGACGTGACCTTTGGACTTACTACAATACCTTTGGAGGGCGACATCCTTATGAGATAAAGCTCGATGAAGACGCTTTCTTTGCCGCTATTCAAACCCACGACCTTGAAGATGGTCTGATTATCGTAGCCCGCCGAAGAGGTAAGATTGTGGGGTTCTGTTTGGCCATTCGCGAAGGTAAACCCTTGAAGAGTGGAAAGCGCTCCACCAAGACCTTCAGAGGATGTATCCGTTTTCTGCTCACGACGGATGAGCAAATTATGCAACAACTACAAGCACGTGCCTTCCAACTCTTAGGCGTAAAAGAAATGGTTATGGTGGGAGGATGCCCGGCACGTGGTTTCAAGGGAGCGGAACCTTACGCTATGGCGCGCATCATCAATGTCGAAAAGTTCCTCGCTTTTATTGGTCGTATTCATCCAGGGTTGCAACTCCACGTGGGCATACAAAACGACCATGACATCCCCGAGAACAATGGTTTCTATCAACTCATAGATGGTCAGCTCCACATCACCGACCAAGCACCTGATAACCTTATGACTCCCGGAGGACTAGCTGCCGTCTTTCTTGCTGCACAGCCCGTACTTATGCCAATGCTTTTGGACGATTGAGGTAGACTGAGTACACATAAACTTTCCCCTTGATTTAGGTTGAAACACCCATCAAGGGGAAAGTCACTTTTAGCGAAGAGGGGCTTTCATCACCTATTCATCTCAGGCTATTTCTGCCTCTTCTACTGTTTCATAGGAAAAATCTTGCTTTATCGCAAAAAAACAGTATTTTACACCATAACCTGCTGAAAAACAAGAATAATATATCGAAAATGAAAATAATCCCTCTTTTACTTCTGCCGATGAATTTACTCACCGCAAGTGGACAACAAGTACAAGTACTTCCACAACAAAATCTCGCACATTGGCAGAAAATACCTACAGGTAATTACAGCGGAATTACCCCACTGGGCAATCAGCGCTACGCCGTGGTTAGCGACAAAGCTTCAGAAGATGGCTTCTTCTTATTCCACATTGAGCAGGATAGTATTTCGGGAGAGGTTAAAGATGTGCAGTTCGAAGGTTTTTATGGTTCGGCACCGCTGTACCGCGATACTTGGGGCAATACAAAACGTGACTGCGAGGGCATCGCGTTCCTTCCCAAAAGCAACACTGTTTGGATTTCAGGAGAAGGTGATCAAGCTATTTTGGAATACGAATTGACGGGAGAAGCAACTGGACGCAGTCTGATTGTTCCAGAGCAATTTTCCACCTCAGCCATCTATCCTAATCGTGGCTTTGAGGCTTTGTGTTATGATAGTTTGCACCATTGTTTTTGGTCAACAACCGAAAGCTCACTACGGAAAGATGGACCTCGACCAGGACGCGGATATCCTTATATCGACAATCGTTTGAGACTATTGGCCTTCGATGATGAAACTCTGAATTTGCGTGCTCAATATGCCTACCGCAGCGATTCTGGTAGCGTGAGCCGATTCGGACGTGCCTATCTACTCGGTGTCCCTGCTTTATCCATCCTCCCTGACGGGCGTCTACTGGTGATGGAGCGTGAAGGCCATTTCCCTCACAACCGCTTTGGATCGTGGGTGACAGTAAAACTCTATGCCGTGGATCTCAACATTGCTCAAGCCATCGATTCTCAAACTCCCCTCCCAGAAATAGATCCCCATCTGTTTGTCGCTAAATCTCTTATTGCTTCATGGACCACTCGATTCAGCCTCTTTTCCCGCAGTCTCGCTAACTATGAGGGTATGTGCCTCGGACGCCCCACTATTGATGGTCGCCCCACCTTGATTTGTATCAACGATTCCCAAGCCCGTATGGGCAACGCCCTCTTCCGCCTCAAAGATTATCTCCGTATCATCGTTCTTCCTCCCATTCATGAATAACTTTTGGTATTGTTTGTTTTTTGCTTTCACCACAAAAATAAGAACTTTGGAGTTTACACACAAATTTAGGACACTATCGCTTTCTTCTCATCGGTGAGGTCCTTCAACATCCTCACCGATTTCTTTTTTATTACTGTCCGGTAAAATTTGGTAGGTTAGAAAATTGAAGCAAAATCCTTCATATCTTGTAAAAACAGCCTTCTAAAAGGGCATTATGGAGAAAAAAGGAGGTTGAGTATGTTGAAATTGGGCTTAATGGTCAAATGTACTCCTAAAAGGGGGCAAAAATGCTCTCTTTTTCATT
>CAUUGL010000012.1:0-56497 GCA_963544845.1 uncultured Alloprevotella sp. | reverse complement strand
ATCTCACTGATTATCAACCCAATTACGCCATCGGTGAAGGAAGTGAAGGATTTTTACGCATTATAACAGAAAACGCGCGCGTACGCGCGAGAGAACGAAAAGAGCAGGCAAATTAAAATAAAAGCTGCACCAGCTCTCAACGCACAAAACTTTTCTGCAAGACGATTCGGCTTTCGGGTCCCATATTAAAAAGAAGGTCTACGATGGAAAGATTGGGCAGAAAACCATGACGCGCGGCAAATACTTGATAGTAAGGAGTGGGGTGAAATTCGGTATCGAAAGCCGGATCAATCTTAGGACGTATGCGCTCCCGCAAATCAATCATCGGTTGAGGCGCTGCACCGAGAGGAGAAGCAACTTTCAAGGGAGCGCTTTCCGCGGCTATTGAAAGTGCCATATCTTCTACTTCTATGTAGCGTTGGGTATTGACGTGTAGGTCAGGGTGGAGATTGAGCAAATCCAACACAAGTTGCTGGAGAGCCGCGTTGAAATCGACCAAGAAAGTGAAAGAAGTGCGATAAATCTGCTCAAAATCGTCGGCATAAAATTCAAAGTAAGGGCTGTTTTCATAAGCCGACACCAGAGCGTTCCAATGAAGGTCGCGCCAACGACCATGGTCGGAAATACGAATGTCGCGCATCGGTGTTTTTGAAGTTCCCCCTTCGCTTTTCGGTCGCCCCTCAACGGGAATGGTAAGGGCAAGCGGCCCATCACTCGCCGCGATGATGCAGCGGTTGCGATAGGTTTGCTTGATATAGTGGTCGCAACGCTCCTCAATGATGGGACGACCGCTGTAAAGTTTGGTATAATAATGAACTGGCGCAAGATAGGCCGAAGTGAGCAGGTAAGTCATACGTGCAAAAGTAAGTACTTTTCTCGGATTTGCCAAGAAGGTTTTCTTTTTATGAACTGCTGTTTCCCTTATCCCGACGAAAGACGTGTAAGTAATAACAGAAATCTTGTAAGCCCTCCCTCCTCGAAAAGGCGTAACTTTGCCGCTGTAAATCAATTTGTTCCGTTATGACAATCCGAAAAAGTCACCTACTCCTCACGATGTTTGCCGCCGTAGCGGCCACTGCCGCCGCACAAGTCCCCCCCGCGGCCACTCCGACCGACTCTCTGGCTCCTGATGTCATGGAGAAGAGCGTTGATTTGAAAGAAACAACGGTGCGCACTAAACGTCGCGGACTCTACCGCTCATTCGACAACGTGGAGAACACGCAAACCCTCTCTATGCACGAACTGACGAAAGCGGCGTGTTGCAACTTGGGTGAGAGTTTTGTAACCAACCCCTCGGTCGATGTCAATTACAGCGATGCTGCCACGGGTGCCCGCCAAATCCGTCTGCTCGGGCTGGCCGGAACCTACGTGCAGATGCTCACGGAAAACCTACCCAACTTTCGTATTGCCGCACAACCCTATGGGCTAAGTTACGTGCCCGGCACTTGGATGGAGAGCATTCAGGTGAGCAAAGGGGCATCGAGCGTGAAAAACGGCTACGAGGCCGTGACGGGACAAATCAACGTGGAATATAAGAAGCCTCAACAAAAATATCCCAACTGGCTCGCGGTGAACGGATATGCCGACCTGCGCGGCCGTATAGAAGGAAATGCCGAGACCACCCTACGCCCCAGTGAGCAATGGGGAACAACGGTATTGGCACACTACGATAAGCACCTCTCTGCCCACGACGACAACGGCGATGGCTTTGCCGATATGCCCAAGCAGGAGCAAATAAACCTCCTCAACCGCTGGACGTACAACGGCGGCCATCTCTTCTCGCAATTCGGCATTAAAGGCTTGATGGAAAAGCGCGAAAGCGGACAGATTGTCGCCCATAACGGCGTGCTTCCCCTCAACCCTTACCTTATCCACATCGACACGAAGCGCGTGGAGGCTTTTGGCAAAACCGCCTATATGTTTGGCGACGAACACCACTCCAATCTGGCCGTTATTCTGTCGGGTTCGGTGCACGACCAAGATGCGGTTTTCGGAGCGCGCCGCTACGATCTCACTCAACGTAATGCCTACGCTTCGTTGATGTTTGAAACGCAATGGACACAAGCCCATTCGCTCTCCATAGGTGCAAGCCTCAACCACGACGACTACAAGCGCGCCCTCCCCGCCTCAGGACTCATCTTGCATAAGACGGCGGCACTTCGCAACCACGAAACCGTGCCCGGTGTCTACGCGCAATACACTTACCAACTCAGCAAAGTCATCACATTCATGGGCGGAGTGCGCCTTGACCACAGCAATCTCTACGGCACGTTTTTCACTCCGCGCGCCCACTTCAAATGGATGCCCAACCACCACGCCACGCTCCGCCTTACCGCAGGAAAGGGGTATCGCACCACCCACCTTTTGGAAGAAAACAACTTCTATCTTGCCGGATCGCGGCAGTTGGAATTGGAGAACGATCATTTGCGTGAAGAAGCTTGGAACTATGGTGCGAGCCTGACGCTCAAATATCCCGTCTTCGGGCATCTGCTCAACCTCACGGGCGAATACTACTATACCGACTTTCGTCGGCAGGCAGTGACCGACTTCGACTCCGCCCCCTCTCTCATTCGTTTCTATTCGCTCAACGGCAGCAGTTATTCATCGGTCTTTCAATTAGAAGCGTCCTATCCGCTCTTTGACGGACTCACCCTCACCGCGGCTTTCCGACACACCGATGTGCAGACCACCTACGACCTGCCCACCGGCCGCCGACGTCTCGAAAAACCGCTGCAAAGCCGTTACAAAGGCATTTTCACGGTCTCCTACGCTACTCCTCTCGAGCGGTGGCAGTTTGACGCTACGCTCCAACTCAACGGCGGCGGACGTATGCCCACTCCTTATCTCCTGCCCGACGGCACTCCCTCTTGGCCTTCGCGCTTCAAGGCTTATCCTCAACTTTCAGCACAAATCACGCGAAACTTCCGCCGATGGGCCGTCTATATCGGTGGTGAAAACCTCACTGCTTACCAGCAACCCAATGCCATCGTCGATGCCCACAATCCTTGGGGCAATCGTTTCGACCCGACCATGATTTACGGTCCACTCGACGGTGCCATGATTTACGTGGGCTTCCGCTACACGATTGATCGCTAATTTCTCAATCCCCTCTTTATGAAAAGAATTTTCCTCCTCTTCACCGCTCTCCTCATCGCCGGCATCGCTTCGGCCAAAGACTTGAAAACCGTTGTTTTTTAAGGTTGAACAAATGGTTTGTGTCAACTGCGAAGGCAAAGTGAAACGCAACATTGCCTACGAGAAAGGGGTGAAGCAGATGAAGACAAACCTCGACGACAAGACGGTGACCCTCACCTTCGATGCCGATAAGACCAACATCGAGCAACTACAAGCAGGCTTCAAGAAGTTCGGTTACAAAGCCGAGGTCGTCAAAAGTGAAGGCGAAAGCCCTAAAAAGGAGGTGAAAAAGTAGACTGTTTTATCTTCTTTCTCCACATCACATACTCTATCATCCCCCTCTGCAACGCTTCCATCAGCGTTGCAGTTTTTCTTTTGAAACCCACTCCTTGAAGCACGAAAACATTTTCGGCGTCTGAGAAGTCTAAAATTGAAGACAAAGCTCCTCAAAATACTACTTTGAATTTCCGATCAGCCTTCACACATCAAAAATCAAAAACCGAGAGGCTGTAAAAAAGCACCAATGAAAAGCCACAAAAAAGCCGTCCCCAAAGGAACGGCTGTATATTATGAGCGTTTCGGTAGGCATTAGGCGTTACCCTCACCCATCCCAAAAGGAGTGGCGGTACGGCCGATGCCTTCGGCTTTGGGAGCAGGAGCACCGGGCAATTCGATAGTGCCAAACTGCTGTTCATACTTCACCACATTGTCTTGCAAGGCAAAGAGAAGACGCTTGGCGCTTTCGGGTGTGAGAATCATACGATTGCTCACGCGTGCTTTGGGTAAACCGGGAAGTGCTGCAATGAAGTCGATAACAAACTCTTGATTACTGTGGTTGATGATGGCCAAGTTGGTATAAGTTCCTCCAGCCACTTCGGGCGTGAGTTCAATTTGAAGTTGCTGAGGAGCATTTTGTTCTTGTTCCATGGGAATTTTATATTTTAGATGAATAATAGTCGTTACATTCGTTTCACAAGGGGAAAGAAATCGAAGTGGTAAAACGAGAGGTGATAGGCCGATATAATGTAGCAAATGTAGGGCTAAATCTCGAAACTGCCAAACAAAACAGCCCAAATCTAACAAAAAATTTGTTTTTTAGGGCGACAAAATGTAATTTTGCACTACCGCTGCACTCTAAACCTAATCTCCCACAATCAATCAACCTCCACACTTTTTAAAGTTGAAGCACTCTGCACGCTTTATTGTGAGGCAATCGTTTTTCCACAAATATAGTTTCTATAATTCCTCTCCGAAATTTCAGAACAATTTTCTGAAATTTCAAATCACCTATTTTTGCCCCCTCCCATTATATTCCGCGATTATATGAATATACGCTTCACTCTCTTGCTTCTGTACTTTATGCTACTCCTGCCGGCAGTGGCACAGCAAAGCACTTACGCACCCAAAATGTGGGAAAACTGGTCAATCACACTCAGTGGTGGAGTTCACCATCCTGCGATTTACTCTTTCACGAAAGAGCTCATCCACCCCTCTGTTTCCATCAAATTCAAGAAGCAATACTCCCCCGTATTAAGTTTCTTATTGGAATGTGAGGGCTATCAAGGAAATATGCGACTGGAACAGACCTACTACAACCGACTAATGGCTATAATGGGTAGTGAGTTCAATCTCATGAACCTTTTCGGCAGCTATGGTGGTCGTCCCCGCATATTTGAATTTGAAACAAAATTCGGCATCGGTTGGGGACATACTTTTCGCAATCGACAGCAACTTAGCGATGAAAACTATTTAGTTTCGAAGGTAGGTGGAAACTTTATTTTCAATCTCGGCCGAAAACGTATGTGGAGCATTATAGTGCAACCGGCATTAATCTACGATTTGCGCTCCTCCAACACCCAACACCACGAAGCTTACAATATCAACCAAGCCGACATCCAAACACTTTTGGGAATCACCTATCATTTCGGAAACGGACACGGCGGACACTACCCTGCTTTGGTTAACATACCGCGCCCCATCCTGCCTCAACCCACCCCGGATCCCTTACAGGAAGAAAATGCCATGTTTGATATGCTGTTAGATACTATCAATACCCTCAAGTGTACCATCGCCCAACAAGAACAAGACATCACCGAACTACAGGAACGTCTACAAAGTCTTCAGAATAAAAGCAACAATGTGTTGCTGTGTGACTCCGACAGCACTCCTCAACCACAAGAAGGAAGCGAAAGAAAAGTACTCGAATGCTTCATCACCTTCCGTGCTGGTCGCGCTACCGTCGGACCAACGCAATTTCCCAATTTAGAGCGTGTCGCGACCTGTCTCCATCAACACCCCCATGCTCGGCTTGACATTCGTGGCTATGCTTCTCCCGATGGTGATCCTGATATAAACGCCAAAATGGCACAACAACGAGCCGAAATTGTGAAAACCCTTCTGATTGCACAATACGGCATTCAGCCTGAGCGCATCACTGCCCAAGGGGTCGGTATCAAGCAAGGTTCCTCCAACAAAGAATGGAATCGAGTTGCCGTTTGCACCATCGTAGAATAGTGACGACATCGTCCACTTTCGACATTCACACAACATCGCCTTCAATACAAATGTAGATGTATTGAGGGCGATGTGTTATTTTTTCAGTGGAAGGCTAAAGTTTCCGTTCATCATACTGCCCCCGTTCATCCAACGAAAGCGTCCGACCATCGGGCAAGAGGATGCACAAGAGAAAGCGGGAAGGCACAGCCTCAAGCACCACTCGCGTGGAGGGGGAGAGCGTTGCCAAATCGTTCTCCGTGCATCCCAATTCGGAAAGCGAAGCGGCAAAAGCCCCTGTGCGCGCACGATGTTCCTCCTGCGCATAGTAGAGCGCCCAAAGGAGACGATACTCGGCACGATAGGGCGGTAGCGTCGGCGCTTCACCTTCGTTCAAGAAGCAGAGATAACCCCAGCGTTCGGGCATGTGCATAGCAATCTCTCCGCACGGCGACCAAACCCAGTTTTCCTCAGGGCCGTTGGGGCGAAGCCATTCCACTCTCGAGAAATTGAGTCGCCACACCTCTCCTGCGGTCATCCCCTCAGTGTTACGAAAGTTTTTGCGCAACGAACGGATAGGCACTGCCATTTCCACCGTCCATCCTCGGTCGGTATCGCTGCCGTCGTTGAGGGTACCTTCCACCTGCACAGCGTGGTGCAGTCCGGTGCAATCCCACGAGAGGAGAAATTCGCCGCCGGCTCGATAGGGATGGGTGAGCAGCAGGTCCATCATCGTATTGCGGGCATTGACCTCAAATTCATAATAATCGATACCCCGCCCTTCGGGATCCAAGAACACCTCAAAATCATTTTCTTTCCAAATGATGGTGTCGCGCATTTTCAATCGTGCCGTGACGTTGGGTTCTTCCAGCATGGCGGCAATATAGAGATAGTCGGCATCCCAAAGCAGTTGCGCCGTGGTTTTATACTTCGGTTGTGGGTAATGCTCACCTTGAATATCTACAAAAAGGTCTGTGTGAGCGGCACGTTGCCAATCCGGCTCATCCAGTCGTCCATCCACTGTGATTCGTCCGTGGGCAGGATAGCAAGCATACACCTTTGGCGGAGTCAGTTTGTGGGCAAAACGCGCCAGCACTCCGTCTTTTGCAACGAGCGAGAGGGGAAGGCATAAGAGGAGCAACAGCAGCCCTTTCATCGGCACACCCTTAGATTTATGAAAACTTTTCATGGCGCACCAAACATCAATTGGACGTTATCACTTTGCCCTCTCCGCGATAGAGTTTGCACGGCCCGTCAAGCAACACCGCCAAAACCGTGATGTTCTCATCAAGCACCGCATCAGGCACCTCAATATAGAGGTTGCCGGGCAGGTCGTTCCAATAGTTCTTATTGTACAACTTATAATTCAGCATCGCACCATTGCCCACCACCCAAACGCGGTGCACCTTATTCATCAAACCTTTTATCTCCACAGCCCCATTCGGACGATAGGGCAGATAGAGATAGAGCACATCCCCTTTTTCATTGAGGGTAGAGTAGCCTTGGAAATGTTCGGCAGGAATACCGGCACGCGTTGCATAAACCGCTTCGGCGTGCTTCTTGTTCCATCGGCCGAACACTTTCAAAATCTCCACCTGCTCCGGCGGCAGCGTCCCATCGGCACGCGGGGCGATGTCGAGCAAGAGGTTACCGCCGTTCGACAAGCAGTCCACATAAGTGCGCAAGAGCATTTGAGGGGTTTTATAGTTGTGATCGGTGGGCTGATACCCCCACGAATCATTCATCGTCATACACAATTCCCAGTACTTCGACTCCGGACGCACCACAGGCACTCCTTGTTCCGGAGTAGCGTAATCGCCATAGCCCTGAATGCGGCTGTTGACCACACAGTCGGGAGCATAACGGCGCAACAAGCGTACAATCTCCGCACTGCGCCAAGTGGCAGCATCTTGTTCCCAATCGCCATCGAACCACCACAAGTCGGGACGATAAGCGCGCGAAAGTTCTTCGAGTTGGGCAAAATTAAACTTGCAAAAACGCTCCCATCGCGCCGGGTCGTCCTTGACAGCATAACGCGTTGTGGTGCGGGTGAAGTTCGGATAGTCGGGATGCGACCAGTCGAGCAGGGAATAGTAAAGTCCGAGGCGCAACTGCGGACGCCGCCGCACCTCCTCCACAAAAGGAGTGAGCACATCACGGCGGGCAGGAGTGGCCTGCGGTACGGAAAGTTTAGACATTTTCGTATCCCACAGCGCTACGCCGTCGTGGTGTTTGGTGGTAATGACAGTGTAGCGTGCACCACTCTCGGCAATCAAATCCACCCATTCCTTAGAATTGTAGCGTGCGGCCGTAAACCCTTTGCACTGACGCATATAGGCTTCGTAAGGCAGATAATTGTTGTGGAACGACCAACTCTCGCTCACACCGTCCACCGCATAAATGCCCCAATGGATAAAAATGCCCAACTTTGCCTGCGCAAACCAAGCCATGCGCTTCTCCAGTTGTTCGGGCGTTTCGGCAGTCGGCGAGGAGGAGGGAGGGGTCGTCTGAGCGAGCATCGCTGCGGAAAATGAAAGCAAAACCAGCACGCAGAAAGTCTTCAATAAAGCGTGAAATCGTGTCATATTTCTAAGTGTAAAGTAAGGTTCAATAAGCGAAGAAGAGGGACGTCCTCATCTGAAAATAACTCCTGCAAATATAGGCAATAATGTTGAAAAAACAACACCTCTCGCCGTCAAAAGATCAGGTGTTTCTAACAAAATACAGACATTGACCGCCAACTCCTTAGGAAAAATGCACAAAAGCACGTGCAAACAGAAAATAAATCGTAACTTTGCAATTCCATTTTGCGGTAGTCTGTCCGCTCCAAAATCTCTTTTCTCATGCCACTCAAAGAACTTCAAGCCGTCAAGCAGCGATATGGCGTCGTGGGCAACTGCGATGCGCTCAATCGTGCGGTAGAGATTGCTCTGAAATTAGCTAAGGTTGATTTATCCGTACTCATCCAAGGCGAAAACGGGGTCGGCAAAGAGATCATTCCGCGCATCATCCACGATGCCGGTGCCCGCAAAGGCAAAAAATATTTGGCGCTCAACTGCGGCGCTATCCCCGACGGCACCATAGATTCCGAACTTTTCGGCCACGTCAAGGGGGCTTTTACGGGAAGTGTGGACAGCCGCGAAGGCTACTTCTCCGCCGCCGATGGTGGCACGCTCTTTCTTGACGAGGTGGGCGAACTTCCCCTCCAAACCCAAGTGCGCCTGTTGCGCGTTCTCGAAACGGGCGAATACATTCCCGTGGGGTCAAGCGAGGTGAAACGTACCAATGTGCGCATCATCGCCGCTACCAACGTCGATATGACCCGCGCCATCGCAGAAAGTCGATTTCGCGAAGACCTCTACTATCGTCTGGCCGCCATCAGCATCAGTATGCCGCCTTTGCGCGAGCGCGGAAACGACATCGACATTCTCTTTCGCAAGTTCGCCCTCGAAATGAGCGAACGCTACGGCATCCCTCCCGTTCGGCTCAACGAAGCAGCCAAACAACTGCTGCTCGCCTACTCTTGGCCGGGCAACGTGCGCCAACTCAAAAATGTAGCCGAAAGTATGTCGGTCACCGTGGACGAGCGCGAAATCACGCCCGACATTTTAGCCCGCTTTATCCCCACCGACACGCGCCACACCCAAGTGGTCGTGGGCAGAGGGGTGCGACCGCCGGCCATGACCGATGGCGAGACCTACAATGCCGACCGAGAACTCATCTTCCAGATGATCAGCAAACTCAGTCACGAGGTCGAAAAACTCCGCACAGAGGTGGAACAGCTCAAACAGCGCCGCCCGCACACCGCTCCGGCCGAGGCCGCTGCTGCCACGCTGCTCCCCTATCACGCAACCGCCTCCACGGCCATTCCCCTTGACGAAGCAGAAGAAATCATCGACGACGACCACAGCACGCCCATTGACGAACTGCGCACCAAGGACGATCTCGAAAAAGAACTCATCCGCAAAGCACTCCTCCGCCACAACGGACACCGCAAACAAGCCGCCGAGCAAATCGGTATCTCCGAACGCACCCTCTACCGCAAGATTAAAGAATACGGTCTCGACGACCTATAATCCCCTCCCTCTCATGTCTGCTTTTCGCTTCCCCTCCCTCCCTCATGCCACCAAGCGTTTCGCTCTCATGCTCGGCTTCCTTTTGGCGTCAGTAGGACTATGGACGGCGTGCAGCATCAGTTACAAATTTACGGGCACCAACCTCAACTACGACGTCATCAAGACGCTCCAAATCGACCACCTGCCCAACCGCGCCCCCTACGGATGGGCACCCATGGAGGCGATGTTCAACAACCAGTTGCAGGACCTCTACGCCAATCAAACCCGACTGCGCCTCGTCAAACGCGGAGGCGACCTGCACATCGCCGGCGAAATCGTCAGCTACGACCAGTTCAACAAATCCGTTTCGGCCGATGGTTTCTCCTCGCAAGTTCAACTGCGCGTAACCGTCAACATTCGCTTCGAGAACCGCAAGAACAATCAGCGTTGGGAACGGCAGTTCTCTGCCACCGCGCCCTATGATGCCCGACTACAACTTGCACAGGTGCAAGAACAACTCGTTCGCGAACTCCTGCGCGACATCTCCGATCAAATCTTCAACGCCACCGTTGCCGACTGGTAACCTCCACCCTGCCCCATCGCATGGATATTGTCCACTTGATTCACCACCCCGAACAACTCAATAAAGAGACCCTCTACGAGCTCCGAAAACTCGTGGCGGTGGCTCCATGCTTTCAGGCGGCGAGACTACTCTTTCTGAAAAATCTCTTCTTGCTCCACGACCCTTCGTTCGACCAAGAACTTCGGCGGGCGGCACTCTATCTTCCCAACCGCCGCATCCTCTTCAACATGGTGCACGCCGACGACTACAAGATACAGCCCGCCACACCCTCGGCAGCCAATATCTCGGAGGGCGACCGCACCACTTCGCTCATCAATTCCTTTCTCAGCCAGACGCCTGCACCATCCTCCCAGCGCCGTCCATTGGCCGACCCGTCTTCGGACTATATGAGCTACCTCCTCCAAACGCGGGAAGAAACTCCCGAACCGACACCGCCCGCCGCACCTTCCCACAGCCGCACCGCCACGCTGATCGACTCCTTTATCGGGCAGAAGCAAGAACGCATTGTTCTCGACAACAATGCCCAAGGGCCGGAAAGCACCCTCCCCATCGATGCCGAAAGTGCCCAGCCCGAAGAGAGTTGTTTCACCGAAACATTGGCGCGCATCTACATCAAACAAGGGCGTTATGAACGTGCGCTTGAAATTATCACCAAGCTTCACTTGAATAATCCAAAAAAAAGCATTTACTTTGCAGATCAAATGCGTTTTCTGCAAAAACTCATTGTCAATAATAAACACAAATCATAATTCAATGTACACGCTATTCGTTATTCTCGCCGTTGTTACGGCCATCCTTCTCGCCATCGTGGTGCTTGTTCAAGAGTCAAAAGGCGGCGGTCTTGCCTCCAACGTCTCCGGAGCCAACTCTGTGCTCGGTGTTCGGAAAACCACCGACTTCATCGAGAAGGCCACTTGGATTCTCGCTGCCGCTCTCGTAGTGTTCAGCGTAGCCTGCAGCTTCTTCGACCATCAAGAAGTGACCGATCCTTCCGAAATCGTCACCAACATGGGCAACCCCACTCCTCCTGCCACTCCCGTTCAGGCTCCTGCTGCCCCGGCACAGCCCGGCGCGGCCAAATAAGCAGCAGTATTGATTTTTTGACATCTACAAGGACAACTTCCGTAATGGGAGTTGTCCTTGTTTTCTTTTTCGCTCTTCTTTCTAAGGATAAATCTGAATTTTACGATGCGATACTGAAATAAAAGTCCCCCTGTTTATATATAGACATCTCACCCGCCAAACTTACCACGAAGCCTCGACTTTAACACAACTTTAACATTTCACTCCCCTGCCTACGAAGGAAGTGGGGCAATCTACCTCAGAGGTAGTTTGATTTAGGTCAGAGCTGAAAAAAACTACCTCTGAGGAAAATACTCGCCCTCGGCATACACGCCTACGCGCGCGTCATACACACAAATTTCGTATTTTTTCCTTCACTGCCTTCACCCCCGTCGGCATTTTTCTCAAAACCACCTCGAATGGTGAAGGATTTCGTTCACTCGCAACTCACTGTTTAACAAGAGGGTAGTTCGCTTGGTGAAGGAAGTGAAGGAAAAAAACACGTTTTGCAAGGGATGCGCGCGCGTGCGCGCGAGGATTTTTCTACCTGATACCGCCTCCTACACGACAGCTCCTTTCTACAAAAAAATGTGCCCCACGCTCTTGAGCACGGGGCACATCTTTATGGTTCGACCTTTCAGGTGCTTATTTCGCATCCTTGAGGGGAATGGAGTAAGTAGTAGTTGTGGGGGTGTAAATACCCCAAGTCAGCCATTGGAGCAAACCGTCTACGAAAGTCATGCTCTTAGTAATCTTGTAATTCTTGTGGTTGGCTACCACCTCTTTGTCCTTCATCTCTGTATTCTTCAAAGGAACCAAACCGTAAATCAAGTGATGGTTTTTCACGGTCTTCACCGTAACCATAGGTTCATTGTCACTGGCATTACCGACAAAGTTGTTGGTGGTGTAGCAAGAAGTGAGCATACAGGTGAATACTCCTGCCAAAAGAAGGGCTTTTGCTTTTCTCATAATGGATAAGGCGACTCATGCCCCTCCCATCACGAGTCATAAAATAATGGAAATAATCCGGCCGAGGAGGAGCAAAGAAACGGCCAAGCAATCTGTGAGGCATGGAGCAGAGCACCTCTGCTCATGCCGTTTCACCAGTGCAAAGTTAGCACTTTTCTTAAAAAACGGCAAAAGAAGAAAGAGGTTTTTCTAACATTCGCTCTTCATCATAGAGTCAAGCAGCAAGTGCAATACGTAGTGTTGTCTTTCATCGGCGATTATCTAAAAAACGAACAAAATAGAAAACCGCCTACAACTCAGGCAACTACGGTTGGCTTTAAGCACCTACTTACAGATCGCTCCAAAGGGAGCTGCCGCCGGGTTCGTCCTTCTCGTAGGAGCAGGCAGGGCCGGTGGCGGGTTTGTCACTGATGCCGACGGAGAGCGAACCGGCGAGAATGGATTGGGTCTCGATGGACAACATCGTGACAGTGGGTTTGAGATATTGTTTCATACTTGTATTTTGTTTTTTGTACCTCCTGCTCTGCTGGATTCTCTTTGAGGGAGGAGCAGAGCAGGAGGTGGGTTATTGTGGTTATTTCATGACTTTCTTGCCGTTGCCGAGATAGATCCCCTTGGGGCGTCCTTCGAGCGAAGTGCCGATGTAGCGGCCGTTGAGATCGTAGTAGCGCAAGGTGCCATCGCGGTCGGTGGTTTCAATGGTGCGCAGACCGGTCACGCTGCCATCGCCGAAGCGGATGGATAAGGCCTGAGTGGATCCGGAAGTTGAGGTCGTGATGTAGGCTCGATAAGCAGGAATCGCTATGTCAGTATTGCCGGCCGTCACCTTGTGCCAGATGTTGTCAGGTTGGAGGATGTAGGCGTTGGCAGCGGCAGCATTCTCCAGGCTGTCTACCGTGCCCACAAAGGCATAGCGGCCTATGGTACTCTTCAAAGCCGCGGCATCAAAGGCTTTTACCTGAATGTCATTGCCCGAACGGCTTTCCAGTCCATCGAGAAGGATGTAATAGGGATGATAGGCCTCCAACTTGCCCGTCACTTCCTTGAATCGGACGGTGTTTTCATCGCCGCCCGAGAGGGTGTAGGCTTTGAATCCCTGGATGGGAAACTCGAAAGGCAGACACATGGTGATGCCGTGGTCGGAAGCAGCGGGGAAGGTGCGATCGTCCTCCATTTTGGCAGCAGTGAAGTCAATGCCGATGGGCAAATACGATTGTTCAGAGAAGTAGAATTTGTTGCATACCCACTTGGCCTTTTCCGTGTCATAATAGATATTATTCCCTCGGTTCGTATCGCTTTCTCTGTACAGGAGCGGACTTTCGCCGAGCTGCTGCGTCCAGTAGCACTGGTCTGTACGGTTGGCTTGCAAAAGTTTGGCCGCTTCACCGTTCTTGATTTGTTTCTCCGTGAGTTTCGTACCCTCCTGTGGTTGGCCGCAGGGGTTGAGGTAGTAGCAGTTGTTGAGCGTGGCATTGGCAGCAAAGGTGTAGCAGCCTTCGTCGCCGGCGTTGTTCGTACCGACGTAAAGACAGTTGTTCAAGATGCAAGTGCCGGTTTGGTCACATACAAAGCCGCCCATTGCTTTCTTGGCAGCATCCGTCATGGCGGTGATGCTGCCTTTGACGGAACAGTCGGTGATAGTAAGCCGGGCATTTTGGTCATTAAACAAAACCATACCTGCCGCTGAGCTCTCCTTCACATTGCTACTATTCGTAATCATCACATCGGTGGAGCAGCTGGAGAGAGTGGTTTCGCCTAACGCTCCGGCAATCAGTCCGGACAAAATGGATTTTTGGGATGTGAGCTCTCCTCTGACATGCAGATTCTTGATGGTGGCATTGCCCACCAATACGAATGGAGCCAATATCTTGGCATCGCTTTCCCAACGGATAGAGAGCGTATGCCCCTCGCCATCGAAGGTGCCCATGTAGGGATGATTCATGTCTCCCACCATTGCGATGTCCGTGTCGAGGTCGATGTCGGCCTTCAGTTTGGCCTTCAGTTGGTTTTCTCCGCCTTTCACACGATTGCAGAAACGCTTCCAATCGCTCGCATCCTTGATGAGAAGACATTCATCCTTGGCCTGCATCCAACGCAGGATGGGATAGTCGTTGTTGTCCTGTACCCAAACGTTCTCCATATCCCATCCGAGCGTAGTGGCATAGTGTGCGTAGGACTTGGCTATGTCTTCGGTTACCTGCTGGCCGTTCTCGTCATTCGGATTGGTGTAGCTCTTGGTGGAGGGGGAGCCGGGAGAATCGTAGAGGGTAGTCGCCAGCGTGTAGTTAGACTCCAAGGTGCAAACTCTTCCGGAAGTTTGAAGTAATGGATGAGTTAAGCTTGGTGTGCTAAAGATTGTGCTAAAGATATGATCGGCTGCCACCATATTATGAGACAGTTGGGTGGGAACGGCAGTTGCATCTATCAACCCCAAGATACCGGAAGCGTGGAACTTTTCATTATCCACCGTACCTCTGAAGAGGCAGCGTGAGAGAGTCAGTCCGGTACTGGTGCCCACCAGTCCACCGGCCTGATGTTCGTTCGATACGATTTTGGCCTTGGCTAGACAATTGGAAATGACAGTAGTTGCTTTCGATTCGCCGACGAAAGCAGCCACATGGTCATGGCCTCTTACGGAAGATTCCATCACGGCACACCGGCTGATCTCGGTGCCGACGGCAGTACCCACGATGACACTCGTATTATTGAAAGATCCGCTGAGCTCTACCTGGGCATCACGGAAACCGAGGTCATAGATTTTTGCGTTCTTCGTGCGACTGAGGAAAGCGAGGTTATTGCGAGCACCCTTCAGGGTCATATGCTGAATCCAGTGCCCGTTGCCATTGAGTTCTCCGCTGAAGGAGGGAGACCCTTCGGGAATGTTGATGCCGTTGAAATCCGTCCCTTTCAGGTCAATGTCTGTCATCAGTTTGGCTTTGGCGGCATACTGACCGTTTTCAATCGCCTTGCCCCATAGTTTCAGCTGTAGGGCTGTGCTCAGCTCATAAATTCCCTCGGCATTGAGGGTCATGCAGGAGGGAGCGATCTGACCGCAGACGGTGCAGATGCCATCCACATAGGTGTGCGCCCCGGTGGCAGGTACGAGATTTGCTTTTCGAGTGGCCTCGCAGATGGAGCAGGTTTGCATCTCATATCCTTCTGCCCCACATGTAGCAGCTACCGTCTGAGTAGTTTTCCATTTGTGGGTGTGAGCCGCAATGGTCTTCAGTGCCAGTTCGCTCATCTGGAAATACTCTTCACCTACGCTTTGGATGATGGTGAAGCGATAGTACTGGTAAGCCGTTTCCGGAGGGGTTACGGGGAAGAAATAGGGATAGTAGTTCTTGTCCTGCATCACATTGTCGTCCGTCTTACTGTCGATAGTCGTCCACGTCTGCTGGTCGTTGGAACCTTCCACCGTCCAGTCCTTGGGATTGCGCCCAGGATATAAGCGGTTGTCATTACCTGTCGTGAACTGGTAGCCTATGAGCTGGCAGGTCGATGTGGCTTTCACCACTACTGTCTGGGGTGTCTTTCCCTCCCATTTCTCTCCAGTGTCACCATCCATTGCCTTGGCATTGTCCGACTCCAAAGTCATGCCGAAAGCAGCCGGCAGCAGCGCAAATTCAGAAAGTTGAAAAAGACGCTTTCTAGGAGCGGAAGAACGAGATGAGCTCCTCTTAATCCAGAGCTTAAAGAACTTGTACTTCTGCTTGCTGTTGCAATACACCGTGTATTCGGTGAAGTTCTTGTCCTCGATGAGGTTATCTTCCTTCTGGTGGTAAATAACGTCCCACTGGGACTTGTTATTACTGCCGAAGATGGTATACTCCGCAGGAACGCGCCCAGGGTCGTCAGTATTGTCATTGGCCGTAGTCATCTTAAAGCCTTGGAGATAAGTGGCTTCGCTGGCTTCCAGCATCAGGTAGCACCTATCTACATTAGCACTGGTTCTCTTGCACCATTTGGTGTTGAGATCTCCGTCAAATGCCTTCGCGGAACCTTCTGCGTCGGTCCAGTCCGAACCTCCGACAGCGGTGAAAGAGACTTGACACATGGCACTGAGGCTGACTGCTACCAGTGCCATGAAAGCAAATAATCTTTTCATGTCTTCATTTTATTTTAGATTAGAAATTATTGCTTGTATTCTCTCTGAGAATCTATTTTGTTCCGATTAGTGAGATTTCTGTGCGGACAGCCACACTCCTTTTAGCGATTGATTTCTCTCAAAAGAGAGAACGGTGAGACGAAGATATAAATAAAAAATTTCTTTTGGCTAAAAAACACTTTGAAAACGTTATTTGCCAGCAATCTTTACACCCTAAAAACCCTAAAACTACCCCTAAATACCTTAAAACTGATATTGACATTCGGTATTTTTGCTGTAAAAAATAAGGCTGAAACCCTATCTCAGGATTTCAGCCTATTTTGTTACTTTGCTTGTTGCAAAAAAACGCTCGTAAGATGAGCAAAAGTGCATATTTTAGGGGACAACAATAAATTCGGCCTTGCAGCCACTTATTTTGCCTCCTTGAAGGGGGAATGGAGTAAGTCGTAGTTGTGGGAACATCGCAGGAAGTGAGCATACAGGGGAAGACTCCTGCCGCAGTAGGGCTTATCGAGATGACACCAGCCGTGCCAAATAGGCAGTGGAGTCGGGGTCGTCGCGAAGCCGTTCGGCCGTGTAGCCGTAGCGCTGTGCTTCCGTGGCCAGTGTGTCGAAATCGACATACAGCCAGTTGAAAGGTTTGCCCTCCACCTTCTCGTAACTCATGCGATAATCCACCTCACCATAATAGCCCTCCACATCGGTGAGGTCTATGCGCCCCGCTTCGTCTTCGTAGATGTAGGACAGATCGCAGGCATCGGTGATGACACTGCCACCGGCAGCCAGCAGTTGGTTGAGGCGGGCGAAGAAAACGGGCAGTTCGTTGAGTCCGCCGCAGATACCGAGGCCGTTCATCAGGAGCAAGATGGTATCGTAGTGTTGCCCGACATCGTCGGTAAGGAAATCGGCCAACCGCGCATCGCGCACCCCACGGCGGCGCATCGCCGTCACGCAACCGGGACTGACATCAACGGCCGTCACCTCCACACCTTGGTTTTGCAAGGCAAGGGTATGGCAGCCGGCTCCTGCTCCAACATCCAGCACGCGCCCGTGGGCGTAGGTCAGCGCCGCCCGCTCGAGGAGGGGCATTTCGGAAGGGGAGCGGAAGAGGTGGCCGACGGGAATTTCGTCATCTTCAAAAAGGGAAGAATGCACCTTGATGGGGGCGGCTTTACCATGCTCGAGGTAGTCTAAGACGGCTTGTCCCATGGGATCGTGTTGGAGAGAGAGTATCATAGTCGACAAATGCAAAAAACGATGATGAAGTGGAAACCATAGAGCGCGAATGAGCTTGAGGAATTCACAGCAACAAAATTACAAAAAGAGAGAGAGGCTGCCAAGCCCTCAGTAAACATTTCTGCATTAAAAAACGAAATGATAAATAATGACATCTTTTTATTCTTCATGGTAACAAAGCATTCTTTTTAAGAGCAATTTAACTTCTTAAAAACCTTAAGAATCATCTTAAATCATCTCAAATAAGGCTTGGTACAATCAAATCAAATACTTAACTTTGCCCCATCTTATTCTCTTCAAAAAAGAACACTATGTTTTTTCTTCATATGATGTCCGAGAAAATCGGCACTTTGCTATGGTCGCGTTCGAAAAACTCCATTGAGCGCCATCAGATTATCGTCTACCTGCTGCACTCCTCCCTCGTAATGACTGTCATCACCACACAATTTTTAGGAGGAGGGGGTTCGCAAGAGGTAGTGCCACTCACCATGAGCGCCATCCATTTGGGCATATGCATCATTGCGCTCTTTCTCTTTCTCACTCGTCGGTTGAACGTCCCTGCAGCCTTCTCGCTTGTGACACTCGTGGCACAAGTCACCATCGCGGGGCGCTTTGCTTATTTCGCAGCAGTACGCCCCGAGTACTTTCTACAACTCATTTTACTCAATCAGGTGACCTCACTTTTGGCAATAGTATTTTTGGTGATGAGTTTTGTCAAATATACACCGTTTATCATTGCAAGCATCAGTCTATCAAGTTTTGGAAGTATGGCGATCTACCTCAACGAGCCTTCGCTTTGGAAAAGCTTTAGTTTTTTCGTTCTTGCTAAGTGCCTGCTCTGTGTACTGGGAGAACTGTTGCGCCGCAACGTGCAGAGTGTGCAAACGGAGAACACTGCGCTGCAACACCGTGAAGCAGCCCTATTGCGTGCTATCCGTCTCAACCCTCGTGAGATAGAGGGTTACCTGCGAATGAGCCGCAGTTCTTCTCCTACGGGCGAGGATGTAGATCGCTTGTTTGAGATGCTCACCCCAACCTCTCAACAGAACTTAATCAACGCGGTACGCACTCATCTGAAACAGCATTTAATGAAAGAATGCGACTTAGACACTGTCTTCTCCGATCTCACAAAATCGGAAATAGAAGTAGCTACACTCATCCTACAAGGCAAGAAGCGCAGTGAAATCTGCCAACTGCTCAACAAAAAGGGAAACAACATTGATGTGGTACGCACACACATCCGCCGAAAACTGGGGGTACAGAAAGAAGAGGACTTACAGGAATTCCTGACGGAGTGGGTGATAAAGAAAAAACAGAAAGGGGATAAGAAAAACCAACGGCTTCCTTAAACATAGGAAGCCGTTGGTTGAGGGGAAAGTTTTCATCCTTATCTTTTCATACAATACAACCGCCATCTTAGAGTTTTTACTCTTTGATGGCGGTTGTACTTTGCAGATGATAATAGTTATTTCAGAAAGTGGGGTTTTGACGCCCCCTCCTCTTGTTGATCATAGAAAATGGAAATAAACTATTCTTCGGAGGCTTCATCGCGGTTGCGTTCTCGGTTGCTGTAATCGTCCATATCACCAACGACGATACGGTTGAATTCACGAAGGCCGGTACCTGCAGGAATGAGGTGACCGCAGATGACGTTTTCCTTCATACCTTCGAGGTAGTCAGTCTTGCCAGAGATGGCAGCTTCGTTGAGCACCTTGGTGGTCTCTTGGAAGGATGCTGCCGACATGAACGACTTGGTTTGGAGAGCAGCACGCGTGATACCTTGGAGGATTTGGGTGGAAGTGGCGGGGATGGCATCGCGAACCACTACGGGACGGAGATCACGGCGCTTGAGTTGGGAGATTTCGTCGCGGAGCTTACGCGCCGTTACAATCATACCCTTCTTCATCGTATCGGAGTCACCGGCATCAACTACCACCTTTTTACCCCAGATTCTATCGTTTTCTTCAGCAAAGTCGTTTTTGTCGACAATCTGCTGTTCGAGGAAACAGGTATCACCAGGTTCGTTGATTTGCACTTTACGCATCATCTGACGTACAATGACTTCAAAGTGCTTGTCGTTGATCTTCACACCTTGGAGACGGTAAACGTCCTGAACCTCATTAACGATATATTCCTGCACCGCCGTCGGTCCTTGAATGGCAAGGATGTCGCTGGGGGTGATAGAACCATCGGAGAGGGGCGTTCCGGCACGTACGAAGTCGTTCTCCTGTACAAGGATTTGCTTGGAGAGGGGTACGAGGTACTTCTTGATTTCGCCAAGTTTGGAGGTGACCACGACTTCGCGATTGCCGCGCTTGACGGAACCCATCGTGATTTCGCCATCGATTTCGGAAACAACTGCAGGGTTGGAGGGATTGCGCGCTTCGAAGAGTTCGGTGACACGAGGCAGACCACCGGTGATGTCGCCGGCAGAACCCACTACACGAGGAATCTTGGTGATGATGTCACCCGCTTTGAGGCTCTGTCCGTCTTCTACAGTGATGTGTCCGTTGATGGGGAAGTTGTAGGTGCGGAGCGTTTGTCCGTTTTCATCGACGATGTGGGCGGTGGGCACGAGGCCGCGCTCTTTCGACTCAGTAATAATACGCTCACGTAGACCCGTGGCTTCGTCTTCTTCAACGCGGTAGGTAACACCTTCCTTGACATTTTCAAAGACGATGCGACCTGCCGATTCGGTCACGATGACGGCATTGAAGGGGTCCCACTTGGCTACGAGCGTACCCTTTTCGACGTTCTCACCTTCGTTGACGAAGAGTTGCGAACCGTAGGGGACGTTTTGCGTGGAGAGGACGATACCGGTGTGGTCGTTGACGAAGCGTACTTCGGCCAAACGGGAAACAACGACCTTACCAGGGGTACCATCGTCGCCGAGCACATCGACTGTACGCAGTTCGTCAAACTCTATCTTGCACTCATTCTTCGCAACAATAGAGGCATTGGCCGCTGCACCACCGGCGATACCACCGGCGTGGAAAGTACGGAGCGTCAACTGCGTACCAGGCTCACCAATAGATTGGGCAGCAATAACACCGACTGCTTCACCCTTCTGCACCATCTTAGAGGTGGCGAGATTGCGGCCGTAACACTTCATGCAGACACCATGCTTAGACTCACAGGTGAGGACGGAACGAATTTCGACTTCTTCAACTCCGGCCTTTTCAATAGCAAGAGCGATGGGTTCGGTGATTTCTTCACCGGCATGTATCAGCAAATGTCCGTCTTCGGGATGGGCAATATCATGCACAGAGACACGACCCAAGATGCGTTCGGCAAGGGGCGAAACGATTTCATCGCCATTCTTGAGTGCACTGCAGACAAGGCCGCGCAACGTACCACAATCTTCTTCGTTGATGATGACATCGTGCGACACATCGACCAAACGACGGGTCAGGTAACCGGCGTCAGCTGTTTTCAAAGCGGTGTCAGCCAACCCCTTACGAGCACCGTGGGTGGAGATAAAGTATTCAAGTACCGACATTCCTTCCTTAAAGTTGGAGAGAATGGGGTTTTCAATCGTAGAACGTGTGTCAGCACCGGCCTTTTGGGGCTTCGCCATCAGACCACGCATACCGGCGAGCTGGGCAATCTGGTCGGCGCTACCACGGGCTCCGGAGTCGAGCATCATGAACACGGCATTGAAACCTTGGTCGGCTTCGGTCATCTGCTTCATCAAGGTTGTCTTGATGTCGCTGTTCACCTTCGTCCACGTATCAATTACTTGGTTGTAACGTTCGTTGTCGGTAATGAAACCCATACCATAGTCGCCCTTGATTTGCTCGATGCGGTCGTGACCGGCTTGTACGATAGCCTTCTTTTCTTCGGGAATGATGATATCATCGAGGTTGAAGGAAAGACCGCCTTCATAGGCTTTGCGGTAACCGAGGTTTTTGATACCGTCAAGGAATTCGCAAGCACGAGCCATACCCACGCTCTTGATGACTTTGGTGATGATGTCGCGCAAAGATTTCTTGGAAACCACCGTATTGACGTAACCCACTTCGACAGGGATTACTTCGTTGACGATAACACGTCCTACAGAGGTTTCTACCAAATGGCGGATGGGAAGGCCGTTTTCATTGATGTCATCAACCAACACCTTAACGGGGGCATGGAGTGCCACACGCTTTTCATTGAAAGCGATGATGGCTTCTTCTGCACCATAGAAAGTGAGTCCGCTACCCTTGGCTCCAGGACGTAGTTTGGTGATGTAATAGAGACCCAACACCATGTCCTGCGAAGGCACGGTGATAGGTGCGCCGTTGGCAGGGTTGAGAATGTTGTGGCTCTGCAACATGAGCATCTGCGACTCGAGGATGGCTTCATTGGAGAGGGGAAGGTGAACAGCCATTTGGTCGCCGTCGAAGTCGGCGTTGAAGGCCGTACAAGCGAGGGGGTGCAACTGAATGGCTTTACCTTCAATCATCTTGGGCTGGAAAGCCTGAATGGAAAGACGGTGGAGCGATGGAGCACGGTTGAGGAAGACGGGGTGTCCCTTCATGACCAGTTCGAGGATGTCCCAAACGATGGGTTCGCGACGGTCTACAATCTTCTTAGCACTCTTAACGGTTTTGACGATACCGCGCTCAATGAGTTTGCGGATAACGAAGGGTTTGTAAAGTTCTGCCGCCATGTATTTGGGCAAACCGCATTCGCCCATTTTCAGTTCAGGGCCGACCACGATAACCGAACGACCGGAATAGTCGACACGCTTACCGAGAAGGTTCTGACGGAAACGCCCCTGCTTACCTTTCAATGAGTCGGAAAGGGACTTGAGCGGACGGTTGCTTTCGCTCTTCACGGCACTCGACTTACGGCTGTTATCGAAGAGGCTATCCACCGCTTCTTGCAACATACGCTTTTCGTTGCGGAGGATGACTTCGGGAGCCTTGATTTCGAGCAAGCGCTTGAGGCGGTTGTTGCGGATGAGAACACGACGATAGAGGTCGTTGAGGTCGGAAGTGGCAAAACGGCCACCATCAAGGGGAACGAGCGGACGTAACTCGGGAGGAGTCACGGGAATGATTTTCATAATCATCCACTCGGGTTTGTTGCGGTCTTTCGACGCACGGAACGACTCTACCACCTGCAAGCGCTTGAGCGCTTCGCTCTTACGAGCCACGGAGCCATCGGTATTGGCACGGTCGCGCAGTTCGTAGGAGAGGCTGTCGAGGTCGATACGTTGGAGAAGCTCAAGGATAGCCTCTGCTCCCATCTTAGCAATAAACTTGTTGGGATCGGTATCTTCGAGATATTGGTTTTCTTTGGGGAGCTTTTTGAGTTGTTCGTAGTATTCGTCTTCGGTGAGAAGATCGTTGACTGCCAACTCATCGCCCAGCACACCGGGCTGAATCACGACATAACGCTCATAGTAGATAATCATGTCGAGTTTCTTGGTGGGAATACCCAGCAAGTAGCCCATTTTATTGGGCAGAGAACGGAAGTACCAAATGTGAGCCACGGGCACAACCAAAGAGATGTGGCCGGCACGTTCGCGGCGCACCTTCTTTTCAGTAACTTCCACACCGCAACGATCGCAGACGATACCTTTATAGCGAATGCGCTTGTACTTTCCACAATGGCACTCATAGTCCTTGGTAGGACCGAAGATGCGCTCGCAGAAAAGGCCATCACGCTCAGGCTTGTAGGTACGATAGTTGATCGTCTCGGGCTTCAACACTTCACCATAGGAGTTGGCTTGAATTTCTTCGGGAGAGGCCAAACCGATGGTGATTTTTGTGAAATTGGTTTTTATCTTTCTGTCTGTTTTGAAAGCCATAACTTACTTGTATATTGTGTGTAAGAAAGATTCTTTTATAGTTTGCAGTGCAAAGGTTGCTTGAAGACTCAAGCGACCTTTGCGCGCTGCAAAAAGAGGTTAGTCGAGCGTGATGCTGAGACCCAATCCGCGCAATTCGTGCAGGAGCACGTTGAGCGATTCGGGGATACCGGGCGTTGGCATAGCGTCGCCCTTGACAATGGCCTCATAGGCTTTGGAGCGGCCTGTAACGTCGTCGGACTTGATAGTGAGGATTTCTTGAAGCACATGGCTCGCGCCGAAGGCTTCGATGGCCCAGACTTCCATTTCTCCGAAACGCTGACCACCAAACTGTGCCTTACCACCGAGGGGTTGCTGCGTGATGAGAGAGTAAGGACCGATGGAACGTGCGTGCATTTTGTCTTCCACCATATGGCCGAGTTTGAGCATGTAAGTCACACCCACGGTTGCCTTTTGGTCGAACTGCTCACCCGTTGCACCATCGTAAAGCTGCGTTGCACAGTAGCGGGGCAGACCGGCCTTGTCAGTCCATTCACAGAGGTCTTCGAGGTGGGCACCGTCGAAAATGGGAGTGGCAAACTTCACGCCGAGCTTCTTACCGGCATAACCGAGAACGGCTTCAAACACCTGACCGATGTTCATACGCGAAGGCACACCGAGGGGGTTGAGCACGATGTCGACAGGAGTACCGTCGGCCAAGAAAGGCATATCTTCTTGACGCACAATCTTCGACACAATACCCTTGTTACCGTGGCGACCGGCCATCTTGTCACCCACGCCAATCTTACGTTTCTTGGCGATGTAAACTTTGGCCATTTGGATAATGCCGCTGGGCAGTTCATCACCGATGGTGATGGCAAACTTCTTGCGCTTCAGGACAGCGTCCATTTCGTTATATTTGCGCAAATAGTTGATGATTAGGTCGCGCACCATATCGTCGATGCGAGCCTCACCCGTCCAGTTGCAAAGTTCGAGTGCCGTGAAATCAAGCGTTTGGAAGAGGGATTTCGAGAATTTCGCTCCCTTGGCAATCACTTCAGCACCGATGTTGTCTTTCACACCCATCGAAGTAAAGTCTTTGGTGAGTGCCACCAACTTATCGAGCATCATGTCTTTGAGCGCTGCAGCTTCCTTTTCAAACTCATCGTCCAACTTCTGGAGTTTCAGTTTGTCGGCGTTCTTTTCTGCACGTGAGATTTTGTGAACACGGCTGAAGAGGTGCTTATCAATCACCACACCCGAGAGCGAAGGATTGGCTTTGAGAGAAGCGTCCTTCACATCGCCCGCCTTCTCACCGAAGATGGCGCGAAGCAGTTTTTCTTCAGGCGTAGGATCGCTTTCACCCTTCGGAGTAATCTTACCGATGAGGATGTCGCCCGGCACAACGCGTGCACCGATGCGCACGATACCGTTTTCATCCAAATCGCGAGTGGCTTCTTCCGAAACGTTGGGAATGTCGTTGGTGAGCACTTCCATACCGCGCTTGGTTTCGCGCACTTCGAGCGAATACTCGTCCACATGGACAGAGGTGAGAATATCTTCGCGCACCATACGTTCGTTGAGCACGATAGCATCTTCGTAGTTGTAACCCTTCCAAGGCATGTAGGCTACGAGGAGGTTGCGTCCCAAGGCCAATTCACCGTTTTCAGTGGCATAACCTTCGGTCAGAATATCACCGGCCTTCACACGCTGACCCTTATCGCAAATCGGACGCAGGTCGATGGTCATGTTTTGGTTGGTACGACGGAACTTGGGAATGCTGTATTCCACCGTAGCGGAGTCAAACGACACAAATTCTTCGTCTTCCGTGCGGTCGTAAGTGATGACAATCTTTGTAGCATCTACATAGTCAATCACACCATCACGTTCGGCCGTAATCATCGTGCGGCTGTCTTCGCAGACTTGCTTTTCAATGCCCGTACCCACGATAGGAGCTTCGGAGCGAATGAGGGGCACAGCCTGACGCATCATGTTCGATCCCATCAACGCACGGTGGGCATCGTCGTGTTCAAGGAAGGGAATGAGGGCAGCTGCAATCGAAGCAATCTGCTGGGGAGCGACGTCCATCAAGGCCACTTCCGAGGGAGGTACGACGGGATAATCGGCTTCCTGACGGCTTTTCACGGTCGTACGGATAAAGGAACCATCGGGATTCAGCGGCGCATTACCCTGACCGATAATTTTATCTTCTTCTTCCTCAGCACTGAGGTAGACCACGTTGTCATTGTTCAGGTCGGCCTTGTAAATATCATTGCCATTGGCATCCTTCTCACCACTGTTGTTGATGACGCGGTAAGGAGTTTCGATGAAGCCCAAATCATTGATTTTGGCGTAAACACAGAGCGAGGAAATCAGACCGATGTTCGGACCTTCAGGGCTTTCAATCGGGCAGAGACGACCATAGTGAGTATAGTGTACGTCACGCACCTCAAAACCAGCACGTTCACGCGACAGACCACCAGGGCCAAGGGCAGAGAGACGGCGCTTGTGCGTCACTTCGGCCAGCGGGTTGGTTTGGTCCATAAACTGCGACAAAGCGTTGGTGCCGAAGAATGAGTTGATTACGCTCGAAATGGTTTTGGCGTTAATCAAATCGGTCGGAGTGAACACTTCGTTGTCACGCACGTTCATGCGTTCGCGAATGGTGCGGCTCATACGTGCCAGACCGATAGAGAACTGGTTAGAAAGCTGTTCGCCCACCGTGCGCACACGACGATTCGATAAGTGGTCGATATCGTCCACCGTGGCTTTCGAGTTAATGAGTTCAACCAGATATTTGATAATCTCAATAATATCCTCACGCGTCAACACTCTCACATCGGCTTCGGTGTCCAGCCCCAGCTTCTTATTGATGCGGTAGCGACCCACTTCGCCCAAATCATAGCGTTTCTCCGAGAAGAAAAGATTGTTGATGACTTCGCGTGCACCGGCATCATCGGCAGGATCGGCGTTACGCAACAAGCGATAGATGTAAAGAACAGCTTCACGTTCCGACTTAGAAGAGTCTTTTTGAAGCGTATTGAAGATGATGGAGTAGTCACTGCCGGAAGACTCTGCATGGTGGAGCAGTACGAGGTCTACCCCACTCTCCAAAATACTCCGAATGTTGTCTTCATCGAGGATGGTTTCGCGTTCCAAAACCACTTCAACACGTTCAATAGAGAACACTTCTCCTGTATCTTCATCCACGAAGTCTTCCGTCCAAGTCTTCACCACATTACCGGCCAATTTGCGACCCAAAGCCTTCTTCAAGTTGGTCTTGGTCACCTTCACTTCTTCGGCCAGATTGAAGAGAGAAAGAATGTCTTTATCCTCCTCAAAACCAATGGCACGGAGCAAAGTCGTCACCGGCAACTTCTTCTTACGATCGATGTAAGCATACATCACGTTGTTGATGTCCGTTGCAAATTCAATCCAACTGCCCTTGAAGGGAATGATGCGCGCGCTGTAAAGCTGCGTACCGTTGGCGTGCACACTAGATCCGAAGAACACACCGGGAGAACGGTGCAACTGCGACACCACAACACGTTCGGCACCATTGATGATAAACGTGCCGTTGTCGGTCATGTAGGGAATCGGTCCCAAGAACACACTTTGTTCTACCGTCTCAAAATCTTCGTGATCGGAGTCACTACAAGAAAGTTTCAGTTTGGCTCTGAGGGGAACACTATAAGTCAGGCCACGCTCCAAACATTCTGCGATGCTGTAACGCGGGGCGTCGATATAATAGTCCAAAAACTCAAGTGTGTAACTATTGCGAGAGTCCGTGATGGGGAAGTTCTCGGCAAACACCTTGTAGAGCCCGTCATTCTTACGCAAGTTGTAAGGCGTGTCGAGTTGTAGGAACTCGCGGAACGACTTCAATTGCACATCGAGAAAATCGGGATAAGGCATCGGATTGTGTACCGACGCGAAATTGACTCGGTTGTTGATTACTTGGGACATTCGATTGTCGTTTATTTCTTATTACGTTTTATTCGAGAGCGACCAAAGGCAGGTATCAGCCGCCATTGGCCAAAAGGGTTAGCAGTTAAGCACCCCGAACAATAGGGGAACCATTTCGTGGGTAACAAAACTGAAAACGCGACCAAACATACCAGGAAAGACATGTTTTCCGGTAAAGGTCAGTACCATGCCTATCACACCTGCCCATCCATACTGAGCCGCGCCGGGCTGTTTGTTACGCTTTGAAAAATAAAGAATAAAACCCAACAGGGGAAAAAGCAGCGATAAGATGAGCAAAACGAAACTCGGTTGCTGTT
This sequence comes from uncultured Alloprevotella sp., assembly GCA_963544845.1. Classification (GTDB taxonomy): domain Bacteria; phylum Bacteroidota; class Bacteroidia; order Bacteroidales; family Bacteroidaceae; genus Alloprevotella. The sequence continues at coordinate 28,797 of CAUUGL010000012.1, read as the reverse complement.
TTTTAGGTTCAAATTCAGTGTTCATAAGCCTTCTTTTTAGAGAGCAGGGAAATAGACGCAAAAAGGTTAAGAACCCTCTACCAGAGGATTCTTAACCGACCCCCTTTTCAGGGGAAATATGAAGTCGAATTAAGCGAGTTCTACTTCAGCACCAGCTTCTTCGAGAGCCTTTTTGAGAGCTTCAGCTTCTTCCTTGCCTACGCCTTCCTTGAGCTTGCTGGGAACTGCGTCAACGAGGTCCTTAGCTTCCTTGAGGCCGAGACCGCAAGATTCCTTCACAGCCTTAACAACTTGGAGCTTTGCAGCGCCAGCGCTCTTAAGAACAACGTCGAAAGAAGACTTTTCTTCAGCAGCAGCTGCACCAGCAGCAGCGGGACCAGCAACAGCAACAGCTGCAGCAGCGGGTTCAATGCCGTATTCTTCCTTGAGGATAGTAGCGAGTTCGTTTACTTCTTTTACAGTAAGATTTACAAGTTCTTCTGCAATTGCTTTGATATCTGCCATTGTAGTAATTATTTATTTGTTTATAATTTTTCTGGGTAATTTGCCCTCTGGCAAGGGCAGTTTTATTGAGGATTACTCGGGACGTTCGCCCAAGGTCTTCAGCACGCCGTGGATAGTCTGTCCGGCACCGGAAAGCGCAGAAATAACGTTCTTCGCGGGGCTTTGGAGGAGAGATACCACTTCGGCGATAACCTCGTTCTTGCTTTTGATAGCGCAGAGAGCATCCAGCTGGTCAGCACCAACATAGAAACCTTCTTCAGCGTAAGCAGCTTTCAAAGAGGGAACACCGCTATCCTTACCGGTTTCCTTAATCAACTTCGCAGGTACGTTAGCCACGTCACAGAACATGACAGCAGTACTACCTTTGAGGACAGGATACAAGGGAGAATAATCGAGTTCAGCAGCTTCAAATGCTTTTTCGAGGAGAGTATTCTTCACAACTACCATCTTCACACCTTGTGCAAAGCATTTGCGACGAAGGTTGCTGGTTTGTGCGGCATTGAGGCCGGCAACATTAACGAGGTAGAAGTGTGCGTATTCGTTGAGTTGTTCACCGAGCTTCTCGATGATCAGGGCTTTATCTTCCTTTCTCATGATTTCCTATTAAAAAATTAAGCTTCTTCAATGGCCTTGGGATCAACTTTGACACCCTTGCTCATGGTAGAAGAAAGATAAATACTCTTGATATAAGTACCCTTAGCGGCAGCGGGTTTGAGCTTGATGATGGTGTTGATAAACTCCTTTGCATTGCCAATCATCTTGTCAGTGTCGAACGACACCTTACCGATAGAAGCGTGTACAATACCAGCCTTGTCGACTTTGAAGTCAATCTTACCTTGCTTAACCTCACGGACAGCCTTGGCAACATCCATTGTTACGGTACCGCTCTTGGGGTTAGGCATCAGGCCACGAGGACCGAGCACACGACCGAGAGCACCGATTTTACCCATGATGGCAGGCATCGTGATGATTACATCAATGTCAGTCCAACCACCTTTGATTTTCTCGATATATTCGTCGAGACCTACATAGTCAGCGCCAGCTTCCTTAGCGGCTGCTTCCTGATCGGGAGTGCAGAGGCAGAGCACACGCACCGTCTTACCAGTACCATTGGGAAGCGAAACAACGCCACGAACCATTTGGTTGGCCTTACGGGGGTCTACACCCAAACGCACATCGATATCGAAGGAAGCGTCAAACTTGGTGGTCGTAATTTCTTTCACCAAGTTGCAAGCTTCTGCAAGAGAATAAGCCTTTCCTGCTTCAATCTTACCGGCTACCAACTTTTGATTCTTAGTAAGTTTACTCATTGTTCAAAAATTGAAGTGTTATACATTAAGCGGGGAAGTCTCCTTTGACGGTGATACCCATGCTGCGTGCTGTTCCAGCTACCAAGCGCATTGCGCTTTCTACAGTGAAGCAGTTGAGGTCGGGCATCTTGTCTTCAGCAATCGCACGTACTTGTTCCCAAGTTACCTCGGCAATCTTCGTACGGTTGGGCTGTGCAGAGCCGCTCTTCTTCTTAGTAGCTTCGAGCAACTGAATTGCAACGGGGGGAGTCTTAACCTCAAAGGTGAAGGACTTATCGTTGTAGTAAGTAATAACTACGGGAAGTACCTTACCGGCTTTCTCCTGAGTTCTGGCGTTGAACTGCTTGCAAAAATCCATGATATTGATACCCTTAGAACCGAGGGCGGGACCTACGGGAGGGCTAGGATTTGCAGCGCCACCTTTAATCTGTAATTTGATTAATCCAGCAACTTCTTTTGCCATTTTGTTTTATTGTTTTGATTGATTTGTTGAGAAAGTGATTTATAGAGTTTTGCACGTAACTGCGCCGCCCTACTCTTTCTCGATTTGCATAAACCCAAGTGTCAGCGGCTGAGCGCGGCCGAACACTTTAACGGACACCGTAACCGTTTTCTTCTCTTCATTGATTTCATCAACGACACCGGAGAAACCGCTAAACGGACCGTCTTTCACCTTGACACTCTCGCCAACGATAAAAGGAATGGGCATATCGATAGGCTCTGTTTCGAGCTCATCTGCCTGTCCTAAGATACGATTCACTTCACTCGGACGCAGAGGTGTGGGGTTATCCATACCTCCTAAAAATCCAAGGCAGTTGGGAGTACTTCTGAGTTCATGAGCAATTTCGCCCACTAACTTTGCCTCTACAAGAACATAGCCCGGCAGATAGTTACGCTCCTTGACAACGCGTTTATTGCCTTGTACTTGGTAAACTTTTTCTGTCGGGATGAGCACCTGCGATACAAAACCACCGAGCCGACCATTTTTGATTTCGGCATCGATGTACTCCTTTACCTTGGCTTCTTTTCCACTCACGGCACGCAGCACGTACCAATTCATTTCAACTTCAGCCATTTTGTTAAGGTGTTAATTAGTGGTATATATAACCCATGATCCACTCAAAAAACGTATCTTCCGCGAAGACCACAGCTGCAATGAGTATGGAAGCAAAGAGTACAACAATTGCACTATGCGTCAACTCAAGACGATTGGGCCAAGTGGTGTTATGCGCTAATTCTGAGTATGAATCTTTGCAGTATTTGATAATACGATTCATGTTCACTATTGTTTTGGCACGGGAAGAGAGGCTCGAACTCCCGACACCTGGTTTTGGAGACCAGTGCTCTACCAACTGAGCTATTCCCGTAGAAGAGGTTCCGAACTCCGGAGAGTCCGGAACCTATCTTATTTATAGATTCCCCAAAACGAGAATCATATTGCCTTAGTCGAGGATTTCAGTAATCTGACCAGAACCTACCGTGCGACCACCTTCGCGGATAGCGAAACGGAGACCTACGTTGAGGGCTACAGCGTAGATAAGCTCAACAGTGATTTCTACGTTATCACCAGGCATTACCATTTCTACGCCTTCGGGGAGGTGAATTTCACCCGTACAGTCCATCGTACGGAGGTAGAACTGAGGACGATACTTGTTACCGAAAGGAGTGTGACGACCACCTTCTTCCTTCTTGAGGACGTAGATAGAAGCCTTGAACTTTTGGTGGGGCTTAATCACACCGGGGTGAGTAATCACCATACCGCGCTTGATTTCAGCCTTATCGATACCACGGAGGAGGAGACCTACGTTGTCACCAGCTTCACCTTGATCGAGGAGCTTGCGGAACATTTCCACACCGGTAACTACAGACTTCTTGTCTTCACCGAGACCGAGAATCTGAACTTCGTCACCTACCTTAACAACACCGGTTTCCACACGGCCGGTAGCAACAGTACCACGTCCAGTGATAGAGAACACGTCTTCAACAGGCATCAAGAAGGGCTTATCGCGGTCGCGTTGGGGCTCTTGAATCCAGTTGTCAACAGCTTCCATGAGCTTGAGGATGCTTTCTTCCCACTGGGCAACACCATTCAAGCCACCGAGAGCAGAACCACGGATGATGGGAGTATCTTCTTCGAAGTCGTACTGAGAAAGAAGATCTTGCATATCCATTTCTACAAGTTCGAGCATCTCTTCGTCTTCAACGCTGTCGCACTTGTTGAGGAACACAACAAGACGGGGAACGTTTACCTGACGAGCGAGAAGGATGTGCTCACGAGTCTGGGGCATGGGACCATCAGTAGCAGCAACTACGATGATAGCACCGTCCATCTGAGCAGCACCGGTTACCATGTTCTTCACATAGTCGGCGTGACCAGGGCAGTCAACGTGGGCATAGTGACGATTGGCAGTTTCGTATTCAACGTGCGAAGAGTTAATAGTGATACCACGTTCCTTTTCTTCAGGAGCGTTGTCAATCTGGTCGAAAGATCTCACTTCGCAGAAACCATTCTTCGCGAGTACATGAGTAATAGCGGCAGTAAGAGTAGTCTTACCGTGGTCAACGTGACCGATGGTACCAATGTTCACGTGCGGCTTGGTACGCTGAAATTGTTCTTTTGCCATTGTATTGGTGTTTATTTGATTATAAAATTCTATTGAGAATAAAAAAGACCGGAAATCTGTTTTTCACATCTCCCCAATCTCCTTAAAGAGAGCTGTTAGTGAGACTTGAACTCACGACCTCTTCCTTACCAAGGAAGTGCTCTACCGCTGAGCTATAACAGCAAGAAAAATCTTGAGAGCGGAAGACGGGGCTCAAACCCGCGACCCCCAGCTTGGAAGGCTAGTGCTCTATCAACTGAGCTACTTCCGCAAAACCTCATGAAGAGGGGTGTGGGCAGTGATGGATTCGAACCACCGAAGGCGTAAGCCAGCAGATTTACAGTCTGCCCCATTTGGCCACTCTGGTAACTGCCCGTCATTGTGGGTTTCTCATGCTCATCTTTTCAGCCGCAAGAGATAGTTGCTCCCTCAATTCGGCTGCAAAGGTAAGCATAAAATTCAAACCCACAAATTTTTTGACTATTTTTTTTTCGTCCTATCCGCGATTTTCCTTTTTTTCATTCAATTCACGGCGGGCGATATCCACACAAAGGTCAATCGCCTCTTCAAAGGTGTCTGCTACCTTCTCTGCATGAATGGTTTTACCGGGAAGGGTCAGATGCAGACTGGCTTCCTTATTATTTGCAGTTTCAGGCTTTACGACTTTCAAGGTCAGTTCGCACGTTTGAATTTCACCATGCTTGTCGAACTTGGCCATTTTCTTGTCGATATATGCCACGAGCTTCTCGGTGGCATTGAAACGGATGGTTTGAAGTTTGAATTCCATAATGTCCTCCTTTTCTTAAATAAAGGTTTTTGAAATTGAATACTGCCTTTCTCCTGCAATAAACAGACGAGGATTGACAAGGCGAAAATAGATATTTATTTTGAAACTAACAAACATTTTCTTCATTTTCTTCATTTTCTTCATTTTCTTCATTTTCTTCATTTTCTTCAACAGAGATGACAAAAACGATGCAAAAGATATTTTCTCCCGCCTCTTCCCCCACCCCACTGCTTATAAATCTCTCTACATCAGAGAAAAATTTTTCTACATAGGAGATAAATTCCACTACATCAGAGATAGACAGCAGTCCTCTTCACGCGCGCGCATTACATCGCTTTTGTGTTTTTTACCTTCACTTCCTTCACCCTTCACTTCTTCTACTCAAAAAATCGGAATCGGGTGAAGGATTTTTGCAATAGAAATCCTTCACCTACAAACTGCTGTAAAAGAATAAGTTATCAATACTGGTGAAGGATTGAAGGAAGAATACACGAACTATATGGGGAATATGCGCGCGCGAAGCCTTCGCCCTTCTCTGCTTCATCCTGCAACCGGTGGCCGCTTAGCCGATACCTCCCACGAGCAAAGCCTCACAAAATCTCGGTGTTTTGAGCCATATTGCCAAAAGGGAGAAAGCGAGGGGAAATGTTAAATTCGTGTTAAAGTCAGGGTTGAGTGGTAAGAATCGAAGTCGAGATGTCTATATATAAATGAGAGCTTTTTCTCACAGAACTTCTAAACACTTTCTATTTATGTTCAAAAATCTATTGTTTCGTGCGTTAGAAATCAGCCTTGGATGGCTGTTGGGTCAGTTGGAAAAGAAATGGAACAACCCCAAGCAGTATGCCGACGAGCAGGCGGCACGAGTGGCACAATCCGCCGAAGAGAGCGATTCCGACAAGGAAAAGTCCGACAGCGGGAAAGAAAAGGCGGAAGCGCAGGAAGAAGAGGGCGCAAGTGACGATGAGGAGGGCGAGGCGAAGCCCTTCCCTCCTCCTGCAAAGCCGACGGGGCAAGAGAAAACGAATTTCCACCTCGTCAATCTGCACAAACGGCTGCTCGAACACCTCCACCGCGACTACGAACTGCGCTTCAACAGGCTGACGGAAGAGGCCGAATTTCGCCCACGCGGCAGCAATGCTCCCTTTCGCACCATTGATCCGCGCACCTTCAATACCCTCACCATCGGAGTTATCGACGAGGGGCTGGGCGCATGGAGTGTCGATGTCAGACGACTGTTGCATTCCTCCCTCATTCCGATGGTGCATCCGTTGCAAGAGTACTTGAACCATCTTCCCGAATGGGACGGGCGCGACCGCGTGAGCGAACTGGCGCTGCGGGTGAGCAGCGAAGCCATTTGGAAGTTGGGATTTCACATTTGGTTGCGTAGCCTAACCGCTCAATGGATGGGATGTAGTCTGCCTACGGCCAATGCGCTCGTTCCGCTTCTGGTGAGCCGCGAACAGGGGTTGCGTAAGAGCACTTTCGTACGCCTTCTCATGCCGCCCGAATTGTCGGCCTATTTCACGGACAAGTTTGATTTCAGCGGTACGGCCGGTATTGAGCAGCGCATGGCGCGGCTGGGACTCATCAGTTTGGATGAGTTCGACCGCTACACCCCGCGGCAAATGGCGGTTCTCAAAAACTTACTGCAACTCCGGCAGTTGAGCATTCGCCGAAGTTATCGGCAACAGTTGATGGCCTTGCCGCGTCTGGCTTCGTTTGTCGCGACCAGTAACGAACGGGAATTGCTCACCGACCTCACCGGAACACGCCGCTTTCTTTGCATCGAGGTAACATTGGCCATCGACTGCTCCCCCATCGATCACGCACAACTTTTTGCGCAACTGCGGTGGGAGGTGATGGCAGGCCGGCCTACCTATCTCACTCGTGCAGAGGAGCAACTTTTGCAGCGGCACAATCGGGCGTTTGTCGTGCGTACCCCTGCGATGGAAATCTTTTGGAAGAAGTTTCGCCTACCTAAGTCAGGTGACGTCGCAACAGAACTCACGGCTACGGAGATTTTCACAACGTTGCAGAAGGCCTTTCCTGCGGCCTTGCTGGCATACGCCTGCCGGATTTGGACGACAACTACGTGGGCTGGGGTTGCAATGCATCCACTCGAAACACGGTAACTGCTACCATGTGGTGGAGTGTCACGCAGAAGACACTCAACAACACTTCGGCGAAGCCCAGTGATTGTTTCTGAAATGTCGGCAGGAATTCTGATTCTGCCTTAACATGAGGAGAACTGCCGACTGCATCCACAACGCCGCCCGCATACTCCGGATTGGGAGTTTGTCGGGCGGCGTTGCCTATTGCTTATTCTTCTGTCGCTTTTTTGCGTTCACCGCTGCTGTGCGGATGCGCTTGAGCATAAATTTCTTTGAGTTCGAGGTCGGGAATGTGGGTATAGATGGCGGTGGTATCTACCCGCTCATGCCCCAAAAGTTGCTGAATGCTTTCTAAATTGGCTCCATGTGCTAACATGGCTGTGGCGAAACTATGGCGCAAAACGTGGGGGGAGCGTTTCTTCTGCGTGGTGACGGCGCCGAGTGTGGTGCGCACCATTTGCAAAAGGGCGTTGTAGGTGAGCCGACGGCAGCGCGGTGTCAGAAAGAGTGCGTGTGGTTCGTCAAGGACAGCATCGGCAAAGGTTTCCGCGCGATAGTCCAAATAGAGCAACAGCGCCTGCCGCAATTCTTCGCCAAAAGGCACAATGCGCTGTTTGTTGCCTTTTCCCGTCACCCGAAGATGGGCGGCGCCCTGACCGAGCTCGACATCGCCCGTGTTCAGACCCAAAAGTTCGGCGGCTCGCACACCGGTGTGGTAAAGCAGGAGAAGGATGGTGCGGTCGCGCAGCCCAACATAGTCGTCGAAAAAAGGGTAGTACTCAAAAAGGCGGTCCATCTCGTTTTCCTGCACAAAAGTGGGCAACCGTTTCGGCGATTTGGGATTGCGGACAAGGCGCGCCGAGTCGACCGCCACCCGCTCCTCTCGCAAGAGAAACTTGAAGAATGAGCGCAGCGAGGCGAGGGAGCGATTGATGGTGTTGGGGGCATAGCCGCGCTGGCTGAGCCAGGCTACCCACCGGCGCACCAATTCGGTGTCGACCTGTTCCCACGTGATGCCGGGGCGGAGCGCGGTGAGCACATCGGCGCAGTCGGTGAGGGAGATGCGGTAAGTTTCGCGGGTGCGGGGAGAGCACCCACGCTGATCCTGCATGTATTGAAGGAAGTCGTCAATCCAAGGTTGGAGCGGAGACATGGGCAAAGGATTTTGAAAAGAAAAACGTCGCCTCCTGCAAAAGAAGACGACGCTATGTTTGAGCAAAAAGACGAAAATTAGTCTTGGTTGCGGTGGAGAGCCTGAACGTAGATGGCGTGTTCCATGGCAAGACGCTTGCGCACGCTAGGTTTGTCGAATTGTTGACGACGACGGAGCTCTTTATTTACACCGGTCTTTTCAAACTTTCTCTTGAACTTTTTGAGGGCGCGTTCAATGTTTTCGCCTTCCTTAACGGGTACTACAATCATTGTAATGGTTTGATTTTATTGTTTTAATAGATATTTCGCACGTAATCAGGGTGCAAAAGTAAGCATTATTTCTCATTTGCAAAGCGTTTGAGAAATAAAAAGTGAAGTTTTGACGTTGAAAACGTCGTTTTTGCCATCTTGAGAATGGCTTCGTTATTGATTGGTGTAGGGTTAAGAAATGTCCGGGATGGAAAAGACCTCCTTTCTATTGAACGATAGAGAAGTATTTATATAAAGGGGCGCATTTATTGCAAGATGCGGCGCGCTCCCACATATCTGCGGCTGTAATAAGCCTGTTTGGAGTCATCGACCTTGATGCCGCTTGAGCGACTGGCGTGAATGAACTTGAAACTGCGGCTTTCGGGATCGACTTCGGTAACGATGCCGACATGGCCGACATGGCTGGAACCGCCGCGGGAACCTCCGAAGAAGACGAGGTCGCCTTTTTTCAAATCTGTGACATCAGCCACAGGATTACCTTCGGTGTATTGACTGCGCGAGCTGCGCGTCAAGACTATGTTTTGCTGTTTGAAAACGTAGTTGGTAAAACCGCTGCAATCGAAACCCGAAGGGTTGCTTTGTCCGCTGCGGTAGGGAACGCCAAGGAAGCGCATGGCGGTGTTGATCAGATTGTCGGCCATACTGCCTGTGCGCAGGTTGGCCGTGGCAGCGGCTTCGGCCAAATCGGCTTGATTGGCGGGGTCGATGCGGAAAGAGGTGATGGCTTTGGCCAGATTGACCATTTCCAAAGTGGGGCGGGCCGCTTCTACACGCGCTTGTAAGGGAAGAGTATCGCCGTCCAACACTGCGGTATAGTCGGCAACGTCCTGCTCATATTTGGCTTGAAGTCCATTGACGTGGGAGGTGGCCATCCATCCGGCAACCGCAACAACGGCAATGGCAATGATATGTTTTGTTCTCACAAGTGGGGGATTTTCAGGATTGGAAAAACAAGTATCGGCGCAAATTTACAACTTTTCTCTAAAACGACCAAGGCTGAAAGAGGGTAATTTGTCAAAAACGCTATTTTAAGGTGTCATTTTGACGAAATTACGCTCTTCCAGCCTTGGGCTTCGACAAGGGGATTATTGTTGAAAAACCACTATAAATTTAATTTTTAGCCTGAATCGGGTCGTCGTACTGCTTTTGCAGGCGGAGCAACTCCTTGCGCAAGTGACGCGTGATACGTTCTGTGCCGGGTTTTCCGTACAAGTTGTTCATTTCGGTGGGGTCGTTCTGCAAATCGTAGAGTTCCCACGCATCGATATCGTTGTAGAAATGAATGAGTTTGTAGCGTTCGGTGCGCACACCATAGTGGCGCTTCACGGCATGTTCGGCGGGGTATTCGTAGAAGTGGTAGTAGAGGCTCTTTCGCCAGTTTTTGGGATGCTCTCCGCGCAGGAGCGGCAACAGCGACACGCCTTGAATGTCGGCAGGAATGGGAGCGCCGGCGAGATCGAGGAAGGTGGGCGCGTAGTCGATGTTTTGCACCATCTCCGAGATGTCGCCCCTCGCTTTCAGCCCCTTCGGCAAGTGCATAAGCAGAGGGGTAGAAAGACTTTCTTCGTATATAAAACGCTTGTCGAACCAACCGTGTTCGCCCATATAGAAACCTTGGTCGGAGGTGTAAACGACAAGGGTATTGTCGAGCAAACCTTGTGCTTTGAGATGGTCGAGAAGGCGTCCTACGTTGTCGTCCAGTGTTTTTACAACTTTGGCGTAGTCGCGCATGTAACGCTGAAATTTGTATTCAGTCAAAGCACGGCCGGTGAGGTTGCGGCGGCTGAAATCTACCGAAAGCGAATCGTAGAAATAGTCGTAAGCAGCACGTTCCGTGGTGTTCATACGACTGAGGATGTCTAAATAGCCTTCGGTGTACTGAGTCTTGTGGTTGGGTTGATAGATTTTGCAGTCGTAATCGAGCGTCATATCTTTGCCGATTTCCATCTCAGTGGCGCCGGCGGCGATGCGACCTGCATAATCGTCATCGAAATTAGCGGGCAGCTTGAAAGTGACATCTTCGTATTCTCTCAAATACTTGATTTCGGGCAACCAGTTGCGGTGACAGGCTTTGTGGTGTACGAACAAGACGAAAGGACGCGTTTTGTCGCGCTGCTGATCGAGCCAAGAGATGGCTTTATCGGTAATGATATTGGTGAGATAGCCTTTCTCTTGGTAGCGTCCCTTCTCATTGATAAATCGGGGATTGTAATAGTCGCCCTGTCCGGGAAGGATATCCCAATGATCAAAGCCTGTAGGGGTGCTGTGCAGGTGCCATTTTCCGATAATGGCGGTTTGGTAACCTGCCGCTTGCAACAACTTGGGCATCGTTTGCTGCGAACCATCAAAAATACCGTGTTCGTTGTTGGTAAATCCGTTTTTGTGCGAATGTTTGCCGGTGAGCATACAAGCGCGCGAAGGGCCGCTCAGCGAGTTGGCCACATAGGAGCGGGTGAAGCGCACACCGTCCTGCGCCACTCGGTCGAGGTTGGGGGTGTGGATGTTACGAGTGTCGTAAGCAGAAAGCATTTGCGCGGTGTGGTCGTCGGTCATAATGTAGACCACATTATAGCGCTGTTGTGCAGCGGCGGTCAGCGGCATCAAGCCTGCCAAGAGGGGGAGAATTTGCGTTTTCATTGCGATGAGCGAAGGTATAAGATAATGATTCCCTCCTCTTTAGAAGACAAAACGGTATTCAAAATAAACGTGGATATTCCTTTTGGCTTAATGGTCAAATGTACTCCTGAAAGGGGGCATAATGCTCTCTTTTTCATACCTTTGCAGGTGTTCATCGTACGATTATGAAAAATCATCGTAAAAAAAGTGCCAGAAATGCGGTTCTCATGATGTTATCCGCAAAGGAGTTAAACATGGTTCCTCATATTGGTATTGCAAGAGTTGCCAATGCTATTTTAGTGGTCGTGAAAAGCCTAATAAGGCTGCTATTGCTGAGTTCTATTTACAAGGGCGCCATACATTGCTTGAAACAGCGCAAAAATATGGTATTTCAGTTTCTACCCTACAACGATATCTCAAAAAAGTTCCCCAAAGTCAGGATGTTTCCTGCAGAATTCATCCCATTGCTATAACGCTACAAATGGATGCCACGTATTGGGGTAGAAACTTTGGAGTAGTCATTTTTATGGATGCAACAACACACAAAGTCTTACATTATCGCTTCTTACGTGGTAAGGAGAGAATTTGTGATTATCAAGCTGGTGTTTCCTATCTCCAAAATCAAGGATTTACAATTAGAGCCATTGTAAGTGATGCATTATCAGGCATTAAGGAAGCCTTTCCTGAGATACCTTATCAGTATTGTCAGTTTCATCAACTTCAGCGAATAAGACATTTGCTCACCACTAAGCCTCGCTTACCTGCGGCCAAAGAACTCAATTCTTTGGCGCATAAACTTACACCAGTCAGTCGCCTAGACTTTGAGAAATCTCTTGAAAAATGGGGGCAAAAGTGGAAAGATTTTTTGCAAGAGAAGTCTTATGGTGAAGAGGGCAAATGGCACTTCACTCATAGAAGAACGCGAAGTGCTTTTTATAGCTTAAAACGCAATCTAAATGCACTATTTACCTTTGAGAATTTCCCAAGCGATCAAGTTCCACGCACCAACAATGCTATTGAGTCTCTTAACTCTGTATTGAAGATGAGATTGCGGCTTCATCGTGGACTTTCGATAGAGAAGCGAGAACTGCTTATTGGAAACATATTAGGGGCTTTCAACCCCGATAAACACTAAGGAGTTCAACTATTATAGGAGTACATTTGACCATTAAATGAAAAAGAGAGCATTTTTGCACCCTTTCAGGAGTACATTTGACCATTAAGCCTTCCTTTTTGACGCCTAAGAGGAGGGAAGATAAAAGCAGACGAACTTAAATTAAATCATAGAGTAGGCCAAATCGACGAGTTGCTGTGCCAAGGCGTCGGCCTCTTCGCGAGTGTGCGCTTCGGCATAGACCCGGATGAGGGGTTCGGTATTGGACTTACGCAGATGTACCCACTTGTCGGGGAAATCAATCTTCACCCCATCAATATCCGTCACTTGATGCTCCTTATAAATCTCTTTGATTTTTTGCAGGAGTGAGAAGATATCGGTTTTGGGATCGAGGTCGATGCGGTTTTTAGAGATAAAGTACTGCGGCAGACTGTCGCGCAGTTCGGAAGCCTTACAACCCAATTTGGCCAAATGAGTCAAAATGAGTGCTATACCTACCAGAGCATCACGGCCGGAGTGAGCTGCGGGATAAATCACTCCACCATTGCCTTCACCGCCAATCACGGCACCGGTTTCTTTCATCTTGCTCACGACATTCACCTCACCTACTGCGGCAGGCGTGTAGTTGCAGCCGTACTTTTCGGTAACGTCGCGCAAACCGCGTGTGGAAGACAAATTGCTCACCGTGTTGCCGGGCGTGTGTTGAAGCACATAGTCGGCAACAGCCACGAGAGTGTTTTCTTCGCCAAACATAGTGCCGTCTTCGCACACCAACGCCAAGCGATCTACATCCGGATCGACCACAAAGCCGATGTCGTGACGACCTTTGCGCATCAGACCGCGAATTTCGCTCAAATTTTCTTTAAGCGGTTCGGGATTGTGGGCAAAATCGCCGGTGGCTTCGCCATTGAGCATCGTCACCTGCGTCACTCCCAACTGCCCAAGCAGTTTGGGGATAATGATACCGCCCACGGAGTTGACGGCATCGACCACCACGGTGAAATGGGCGCGGCGAATGGCTTCAACGTCCACCAGTTCCAAATCCTTAATCACTTCAATGTGGCGCTGATCGTAAGTGCGGTTGCGCACATGACAGCCCAAACTGTCGACATCGGCAAATTCGTAGTCGTCATTGTTGGCACAGCGCACCACTTCGGCTGCTTCTTCGGGTGGAAGAAATTCGCCACGTTCATTCAAGAATTTCAGAGCATTCCATTGACGGGGGTTGTGGCTCGCTGTCAAAATGATACCTCCGCAAGCGCTTTCCATCGTAACGGCAAGTTCGGTGGTAGGCGTGGTGGCTAAACCAATGTTCACCACATCGAAGCCCATGCCCATCAGCGTTCCGCAAGTGACACGAGCCACCATTTCGCCCGACATACGAGCGTCGTAACCCACAACGATTTTACGACGATATTTCCGACTTACCACGCGTTCGCGCAAACTGGCAAAGGCGGCCACCGACTTAGCAATGTCCACAGGGTTGAACGTATCGCCAATGCGGCCACCGATAGTGCCGCGAAATCCTGAGATTGATTTGATTAAGGTCATATCGCTTATTTTTGCAAAAGTTACTGCATAATACAGCCAAAGTAGGCTTAAATTCGCAACAAAGTTACGACTTTCCCTCCATATAAACTTCTCTGCACTTACGTTTTTTCAGACAAAATGCCCCTTTTTACTAAAAAAGTGCAACAAACCGATACGGTCTGCTGCACTTTTGCATTTTCTTGCAGTGAGTCTGCATTTATTGTTTCTGCTGAGCGGCTTCGAGCGCAGCCTTGCCCGAGGGGGTTTGTGCATAAGCGTGATAGAAAGCATCACGATAAAACTGCATCATCTTGAGTGATTTGGGCACGATATCTTCCAAATCATAGTTTTCCGACAGCACGCATTCCACGCCTACCCATACAAAATTGTCGGGATGGAGTGCACCCTTGGCGGCCTTGGTTTGGAGGTTGGCCATATTGATGGCGGTCAACACATCCTGCAAAGCATTTTCTTCGGCTTTGAAAATCTGGGGGAAGAAGATGTTGTAAAACAATTCATCTTGATCATCGCGGAGGTGGATAAAATCGAGCGATTCAAACTTGAATTGAAGACCAAATTCTGTGGTTTCAGGGCAGAAACCATCTTTTTTAAGATATTCGAAAAGGGTGTCGCAAAAAGCCATAGTCAGATTGGTTTTTGAGTGGATATTTAATTGATGATTTGTAGTGCAAAGATAGCAAAAGAATGTCAAGCCTCCAAACTTTCTTCTACTTTTTTTACGACAAAAATGCACACTTTTTCATCTTTTCGCTGACGAAAAGGCAGGAAGAAAGGACAAAAAGGCATTTTTATACGCTTGGCAAACCCCTTGCTTTTGTGGAGGTAAATAAATATTTTATCCATTAAAAAGCAGAACGATATGAAATTTGAAAACTTCACTCTCAAGGCGCAAGAGGCCGTACAGCACGCCCTTCAACGCGCCGCCGACTTGCACCATCAAGTCATCACGCCTACACATCTATTATATGGTGTGCTGGATGTTGGTGAAAACGTTACACAATTTATCTTTGGAAAAGCCGGTGTCAACGAACGGGCGTTGCGCACCACCGTAGACCACGAACTCCAATCGCTCCCTCGCGTGGAGGGCGGCGAACCTTATCTGGATCGCGCGGCCAATGCCGTGTTGAACCAGGCTCAAGAACTGGCGCGCAAAAACGGCGACCAGTTCACTGCTCTCGAACCTCTCCTGCAAGCCCTGCTCGACATCCCAAGCACCGCGGCACAGATGCTCAAGGATGCCGGATTGACCTCGCAAGCGCTCACGACGGCCATCGCCGAACTGCGCGGAGGACGCAAAGCCACTTCGGCTTCCAGCGAAGAGACTTACCAAGCCTTGCAAAAGTATGCCCGCGATCTGGTGACGGAAGCCCGAGATGGCAAACTCGATCCCGTGATTGGGCGTGACGACGAAATTCGCCGTGTGCTCCAAATTCTCTCGCGCCGCACCAAGAATAACCCTATCCTCATTGGCGAACCCGGTACGGGAAAAACGGCCATCGTGGAAGGGTTGGCGCAACGCATTGTGCGCGGCGACGTTCCCGACAACCTGCGCGACAAGCGCCTTTTCTCTTTGGATATGGGTGCGCTCGTGGCCGGTGCGAAATATAAAGGTGAATTTGAAGAACGCTTGAAGAGTGTGGTCAACGAAGTTATTGCTGCCGAAGGGGGAATTATCCTCTTCATCGACGAAATTCACACCCTTGTCGGCGCAGGCAAAAGCGAAGGTGCGATGGACGCGGCCAACATCCTCAAACCGGCTTTGGCACGAGGAGAATTGCGCAGCATCGGAGCCACGACCCTCGAAGAGTATCAAAAATACTTTGAAAAGGACAAAGCGCTCGAACGCCGTTTCCAGACAGTATTGGTCGATGAGCCTACGCCCGAAGACGCCATCTCCATCCTCCGCGGATTGAAAGAACGCTACGAAAACCACCACCGCGTGCGCATCCAAGACGATGCGCTGATTGCGGCAGTCACCCTCTCTCACCGCTACATCTCCGACCGCTTCCTGCCCGACAAGGCCATCGACCTGATGGACGAAGCGGCGGCAAAACTCCGTATGGAGCGTGACTCGCAACCCGAACAGCTCGATGAAATTTCTCGTCGCCGTCGACAACTTGAAATCGAACGCGAAGCCATTCGTCGCGAAGCCGATGCTGCTGCCGATGGCACTCACGAAGCCAAACTCACCGCCCTCAACCAAGAGATTCAATCGCTCCAAGAAGAAGAAATGGGTATGAAGGCCAAATGGGAAGGGGAGCGCGAACTCCTTACTCGCATTCAGAGTCACAAACAAGAGATTGAGCAACTCCACTTCGATGCCGAACGTGCCGAACGCGAGGGCGACTACGGCCGCGTGGCCGAAATCCGCTACGGCAAAGTGCAGCAACTCGAACAGGACATTGCCGCTCTGCAACAGCAACTTCATGAACGGCAGGGCACAGAGGCGATGGTCAAGGAGGAGGTTACGGCCGACGACATTGCCGATGTGGTGAGCCGCTGGACGGGTATCCCCGTGACCCGTATGCTGCAAAGCGAACGCGAAAAACTCCTCACACTCGAAGACGAACTGCATCAGCGTGTCATCGGGCAGGACGAGGCTATTGCCGCCGTTGCCGATGCCGTGCGCCGTTCGCGCGCCGGACTGCAAGACCCGAAGCGCCCCATCGGCTCCTTCATATTCCTCGGTTCGACGGGTGTCGGCAAAACGGAATTGGCCAAAGCGCTCGCTGAATGCCTCTTCGACGATGAGAACTTGATGACACGCATCGACATGAGCGAATATCAAGAAAAGTTCTCGGCCACCCGCCTCATCGGTGCTCCTCCGGGATATGTGGGTTATGACGAAGGCGGCCAACTCACCGAAGCCGTACGTCGCAAACCCTATTCAGTCGTGCTCTTCGACGAAATCGAAAAGGCGCACCCCGATGTGTTCAACATCCTCTTGCAGGTGCTTGACGACGGCCGCCTGACCGACAATAAGGGTCGCACGGTCAATTTCAAGAACACTATTGTCATTATGACCTCCAACCTCCTCACCGGTAAAGATGCCGAGGCTATGAGCGACGGCAGCGAAGCCACTCGCGAACGCTTGGTGGCAGCCCTCACCCAGCCCCGCATCTCTCCTGCCGGCACCCCCATCGCCGGATTGCGGCCGGAGTTTGTCAACCGCATCGATGATATCCTCATGTTCACCGCCTTGAAACGCAGTGAGATTGAGCAGATTGTCCGGCTGCAAATTCGGAGCATCGCCCACCGCCTTGAAGAGCAAGGCATCACCCTCCATGTCTCCGACGATGCCGTGAGCTTCATCGCTACCGAAGGCTATGATCCCGACTATGGCGCTCGTCCCGTGAAGCGTGCTCTCCAGCGCCTTTTGCTCAATGACCTTTCGCGTGCCATTCTCGGCGGAAAGGTGACTCATCAACATCCCATCCTCGTCAAAAAGGAAGGCGATGCCCTCACCTTTGTCAACGAATAAAGCTGCGCACGCTGCATTTCTCCAAACACCCCCAATCGGTTTCGGCCGTTGGGGGTGTTGGCGTGTGGGGGCTTTCCTCCATCATGCCGGTATCTCCCCCTACCCTTTTGCACCGGTTCCTCTTTTTCGCTCCCCTATTTATGTATAGACATCTCGACTTCAATTCTTACCACTCATCGCCGACTTTAACACAGATTTAACATTTTCAAAAGCGGAAGGACTGCAAAAGCAATTTAGGTCAGAGATAAATTTTTCTATCTCTGAGGTAGTTGAATTTAGATGGGAGATATTTTTTTTCGAGAAGGCAGGTAGTGATGGTGCAGAGTGGTGTACTGCCCCTGACCACCCACTTCCTCGCGCGCGTATACTACACGAAAATTATATTTTTTCCTTCACTTCCTTCACCGAAAACGTAAGAAATTGATATTCAAAGACTAATGGTGAAGGATTTTATGAGAGAAAAAACTGAAGATAACAGAATTGGACGAAGCGAGCATTCGGAGGATTCAGAGAGGAGAAATCCGCTACGGTGGTGAAGGATAGACGAAATGAAATCCTTCACCCATAATAAATTGAAGATAAACGATTTACACGCACGGTGAAGGAGTGAAGGATTTTAACGCAGACTATAGGGAATATGCGCACACGCGTGCGCGCGCAAGAATGTAAAAAACGGGAGAGAGCCGAAGGTGAAAACACAAGTTGTCCATACACGACACCGCGCCCCCTATCCTGAACAGAGAGAGGGCGCGGTGAAAAAGTCGGAAAAATGTAGGCCTCAACAGCAAAGGGAGGCCGCGCTCACCTTAGGGTTGTGTCTTCAAGAAAGCGAGAACTTCCGAGATGTGGCAGAACGCAAGGGCGGTGACGGTGTCGGCCGCGCCGTAGTAGATGGCGCAGCGGTCGCCCTCCACCAGAGTGGCGCAGGGGAAAACCACGTTGGGCACGTCTCCCATGAGTTCGTAGGGGGCAGCAGGAGCAAGGAGGTAGTCCATCGAGCGGCGGAGCACCTTAGAGGGGTCGTTGAGGTCGAGGAGTGCCGCTCCCATCGAGTAGCGGAAACCGTTGCACGTGGTGATGACACCATGATAGAAGAGCAACCAACCCTCTTCCGTGCGAATGGGCACAGGGCCGGCTCCTGTCTTGGTGCACTGCCAGGCGCTGTCGGGGAAGGGAGTGGGACGCATCACAAGGCGATGGTGTCCCCAAAAATCCATGTCGGGCGAATAGCTCAACCAAATA
This sequence comes from uncultured Alloprevotella sp., assembly GCA_963544845.1. GTDB lineage: Bacteria > Bacteroidota > Bacteroidia > Bacteroidales > Bacteroidaceae > Alloprevotella. The sequence goes on along the minus strand of CAUUGL010000012.1, from coordinate 10,053 downwards.
TCGCCGAAGGGTGTGTGGCCGCTGTCGGAGGGGCGGGAGAGCATGGCATAACGTCCCTTGATTTTTTCGGGGAAGAGCACGCCGTTGCGATTGAAGGGCAGGAAAGCATTTTCGCACTGGAAGAACTCCTTAAAGTCGAACGTGTAGCCGACACCGATGGTGGGACTACCGCCGAAGCCGTTGCACCAAGTGATCCAATAGCGGTCGTCAATCCACACCACGCGCGGGTCGTACTTGTAGAGGTGTTCGGCCACGGCGGGGTCAGTGCCGGGAGCCGCTTGGAAGTGAATGGGCTCGTGGTTGATGCTCCAGTGGATGCCGTCGGGAGAGAAACCTGCAAAAATGTTCATCTGCACACTGCGGTTGTCGCAGCGAAACACGCCGGCAAATCCCTCGCCGTGGCGCACCACAGCGGAGTTGAAGATGGAGTTGCTCGAAGGGATGGCATAGCGGTCGATGATGGGATTTTCGCTGTAGCGCCACACCACGTCGGTGCAGCCTGCGGGGCGTTCTTGCCAAGGAATGGGTTGCATAGGCCGAAAAGAGGGGTTTATGAAGTTAATGAGATAGACGAAGAGAAAGGGTTAGTTTTCAATCACACCGGCTTGGGCGCGGAGTTCGTTGAGTTCGCGATTGATTTCGGCCATGCGCTTCTTGCCGAGCGGATAGCAGGCAATGAAGACAAAGCTCACCACGGCAATGAAGGCAGGAGCGAAACTCATGAGCCAACGGATGCCGTCGATGGCGGCTGTGGTTTGCACGGCATCAGCCTGCGTGTTGTAGCCCACCCAAGCCAGCATAGCCGTCACACCGGCCGTACCAAAGGCAGCGCCAAACTTCTGCGCCATCGAGGAGGAGGAGAAAATCAGTCCTGTGGAGGCCGTACGGAAACGCAGTTCGGCATAGTCGGAAATGTCGGCATACATGCTCCACATCAGCGGCGAGATGACACCGGTGAGGATGCAGAAGACGATTTGCAAGAGGAGCATCGGTAGATAGGCTTCGGCCGAAAGGAAATAGAAAGCAGCGCTCGACAACATCACACCCACGAGGGCGAAGAGGAAAGTAGGCTTCTTGCCCACGGCCATGGAGAGAGGCGAGGCGAGGGCTACACCCACCATATTGGCCACCTCGCCTACGGAGAGGAAGAGGCCGGCATAGAAAAGCACTTCCCACGAGAAGAGGGAGAGATGCGCTTCACGGCTCACCACCGAAGCGAAGAAGAAGGGAATGACGGTGTAGCGGATGGCATTGAGGAAGTTGAAAGAGATGACGCCGCCCAACAAAATCCACCAAGGGCGGTTGCGAAGCAGGGCGCGGAAGTCGCTGCCAATCGACACGTTGGGCACGGTACGCAACCGTTCGCGCGTCAAGGCGAAAGTGAGGAGGAAAAGGACGAAGCAGGCAGCACCCACCACCATCATTGCCCACTGCCAACTGTTGGAGTTGCTCGCTTCAAGCGCCAATCCCTGTCGGGCGTTGAAGTAGCGGCAGAGCGGTTCCCAGCCGGCCAATACGATGAACGAACCACCGTAGGCAAAGAACATACGATAGGAGGAAAAGATGGTTTTCTCGTCAGAGTCGGCCGTCATCACACCGAGCATCGAACCATAAGGCACGTTGATGGCCGTGTAGACGGTCATCATGAGCAGATAGGTCACGTAAGCCCAAATGGTTTTGACCGTTTCGCTCGCATCGGGGGTGGTGAAGAGCAGCACACCGGCGATGGCAAAAGGAGCAGCCATCCAAAGCAGATAGGGGCGATACTTACCCCAGCGGGTCTGCGTGCGGTCGGCCAGTACGCCCATCATCGGGTCGCTCACGGCATCCCAAATGCGCGCCACCAGCACAAGGGTGGAAGTGGCCGCCAAACTGAGGCCGAAGACGTTGGCATAAAAGAAAGGGAGGTAGGCTGAAAAGACTTTCCAAAACATGGACGAGGACATATCTCCCAGACCATATCCGATTTTTTCTTTAATTGAAGCCATGGTTTGCATGGATTTAAGGGTTATACTTTGTTAGCCTTGCAAAGTTAGTACAAAATGCGTAAACCTGCAATCTATTTAGGTTTGAATTTGTATTTTCATTGCAGTATTTTTCACGTAGAGTCAACCGGCAAGTGCAAAATTAGTTTATTCTTTTGTAGAATTGTTCTTTTAGTGTCTCAAAGTTTGTTTTTTGCCAGACTCTACGGATTACAATATTATTAAAAAATGATTTTTGCTTTTTGTTTGATTTTTATTTTCTATCTTTTTGGCGTCGAATTGCACCCTCTCTAAAATATTGAAAAATAGTCTAATAAAATCACTTATAAACGACTAAAACAAGTATACAAAAAAAACTTTTTCTTCTAATGGATCCTCTCCTACTTAGAGTTTGTTCTCAAGAAGCGGATATCGAACTTGCAAATTCCATCCAAACTTCAACGACCCGTATTTCTTTGGATCAAGCAAATGCAAATGCCATAGATTTTGCTATGCGCTCCAAACGTCACACTCCTTCTAATGCAGCAGTAGTATCTGTCGGGAATGCTTATCCTATCACAGTAGGAATGAATACCACTCGCGCAACCAGTAATGGAGTTTCTGTGGATAATACACTATTCTACATCATCGACTTCGCCAATAATGAGGGGTTTGTAGTGCCTCAACGAACAAGGACGCGAATGCCGACTTTTTATACCTACGGAGCCAAGAAGGAGGGAATGGGATAGCCAAGCAGAGCACGATGCGGAGCGGAAATAAAAAGCCGACCTCTTTTTGCAAAGAAGTCGGCTGTGGTCAGGACGAATGTCCTAAGAGTTGATGCGAGAAGGGCTCGCTTACTTGATGCGCTTGTAACCGTAAACAGCGAGATCGCCAAGTTCCTCTTCGATGCGGAGGAGTTGGTTGTACTTAGCCATACGATCGGAGCGGCTGAGCGAACCGGTCTTGATTTGGCCGGAGTTGGTAGCCACTGCGATGTCAGCAATAGTAGCATCTTCGGTTTCGCCGGAACGGTGAGAAGTCACCGAAGTGTAACCGTGACGGTGAGCCATTTCGATGGCGTCGAGCGTTTCGGTGAGCGAACCGATTTGGTTTACCTTGATGAGGATAGAGTTACCGCAACCCATTTCGATACCCTTGCGGAGGAAGTCCACGTTGGTCACGAAGAGGTCGTCGCCCACGAGTTGGCAACGGTCGCCGATGGCGGCGGTGAGCTTCTGCCAGCCGTCCCAGTCGTTTTCTGCCATACCGTCTTCGATAGAGTCGATGGGGTACTTGGTGATGAGTTCGGTGAGGTAAGCCACTTGTTCGTCGGCAGTGCGCTTAGCGCCCTTGTCGCCTTCAAACTTGGTGTAGTCGTACACACCATTCACGTAGAATTCAGAAGAGGCGCAGTCGAGGCCAATCTTCACGTCCTTACCGGGTTCGTAGCCGGCGTTCTTCACGGCGGTGAGGATGCTTTCGAGAGCTTCTTCAGTACCACCGGCGAGGTTGGGAGCAAAACCACCTTCGTCGCCGACAGCGGTAGAAAGCCCCTTGTCGTGGAGCACCTTCTTGAGAGCGTGGAACACTTCAGCACCCATGCGGAGACCTTCGCGGAAGGTGGGAGCACCTACGGGGCGAATCATGAACTCTTGGAAAGCGATGGGAGCATCGGAGTGCGAACCACCATTGATGATGTTCATCATGGGCACGGGGAGGGTGAAGGTGTTCGTACCACCGATGTAGCGATAGAGGGGGATGTCCAAGTAGGCAGCAGCAGCCTTAGCCACGGCGAGCGATACGCCGAGGATGGCATTGGCACCGAGGTTGCTCTTGGTCTTCGTACCGTCGAGGGCAAGCATTTTGTGGTCGATGGCGCGCTGTTCGAGGGCTGACATGCCAACGAGAGCAGGAGCAATCTTCGTGTTCACGTTTTCTACAGCCTTGAGCGTACCCTTACCGAGGTAGCGCTGCTTGTCGCCGTCGCGGAGCTCGAGAGCTTCGTGTTCGCCGGTAGAAGCACCGGAGGGAACGGAAGCACGGCCTACAACACCGCTTTCGAGGGTTACGTCAACTTCGACTGTGGGATTGCCACGAGAGTCAAGAATCTCGCGAGCTACGATTTGTTCAATTCTCATTGTTACGCAGAATTTAAATTATTGATAAGTTTAGGTTGAAAGAGCAAACTTAAAGGGTGGCGACCCAAGCAGCAATGCGTTCGGCATTGGCATCGGTGTCGGCATCATCGAGGGGAAGACCAACAAACTTACCATCACGGAAAGAGTCGGTGTCGGTAGAGCCATAGCCTTCGCCATCTACCTGTCCTACGAAAGTGGCACCGCTATCGGCCAAAGCATCGTAAATTTGTGCCAAAGCGCCCACGAAAGTGTCGGGGTAGCCGTCGCTGTCGCCACAACCGAAGAGGGCGATTTTCTTGCCGGAGAGGTCTTGTGCTTTGAGGGCATCGAGGAAATCGTACCAATCGTCTTGCAAATCGCCGCAGCCCCAAGTGGAAGAGCCGAGGAGGATGGTGTCATATTGTGCCACAGTATCGGCAGAAGTTTCACCTACGTTGTGTACGTTAGCTGCATCTACGCCGAGAGCAGCAGCAATGTCGTTGGCAGCAGCTTCAGTATTGCCTGTGGTGCTACCGTAAAAAATACCTGTCATAAAAATAAAGTTTAATGGGTTTTATGTTGGTTGCAAAAGTACGCAATTTTCTTTGCACGCACAATCACCTAATTTAGTGATTTTGCGAATGCCTGACTTAAAAATATCAAGCTGTTTGCGGCCGTTTGCTACCCACGAAACTTCACAGGCTTGGAATTGTTTCAAGAAAGTATCCATCCCACTTGCTCTAAAAAAGAAATAGAGAAAAAAGCAATCTTCCAGAACTGCAATCCGGCACTGAACTTCTTTCACTATTTCTTTCTTATATGCTGCAAAGATAAACAAAACCGCGCTATCTTCCAAATAGATAGCAGAGTTTTTACAGAGTTTCCGAAAAATCCCCATGTATCGACCGCAAACCTTCTTGCGGCAATGTGGCAAAATGCCTATCTTTGCAGCCTCTTCTTGTCCTCTTTTTTTCACAACTCCACCCTTTCGCTTTATGAACCATCTGTTTCAGCATCCGCTTTTTGCCCACGTTTCCTTCGAAGCGTTCACCCAATGGATACAGCATGTGTCCTGCCGGAAGGAGCACTTCGGCCGCGGCGAACAGATTGTGCAGCAGGGGGAACTCTGCCGCTCGGTCTACATCCTCTCACGAGGAAACATCATCACCGCTATGGGTGAGGGCGAACGCGACCTGACCATCGACCACCTCGAAGCTCCCGAGATTTTGGCATCGGCTTTTATTTATGGTGAAACCAATCGTTTCCCGGTGACGGTTGTGGCCGAGAGCGACTGCGAGGTGTGGGTCATCAACAAAGACGCCTTTTTCGACTTCATGGTGGCTCACCCCAACATGATGCGGCACTTCATGGCCGACATCTCCAACCGCTGCGCTTTCTTGAGCAACAAGGTGCGCACTTTTGCTTTGAAAACGCTGCGAGCCCGCACGCTGGAATATCTGGTGAAGAAAGGTCGCATCGACAGCGTACAAAGTGCGGCACAAGCCATGGGCGTGCAGCGGCCGTCACTCTCGCGCATGCTCTCCGACTTGGCTGCCGAGGGAGTCGTGGAGCGCACAACCGAAGGCTACGAGATTGCCCACAGGGCGAAATAGACTCCAAAGCAGTCTAAACAAAAGCAAACCTCAGAAGTCCGCCGTCGCTGGTGGAGTTTTGAGGTTTGCTTTTGCTTATTATGCGATGCCGAAGAGCTTCATGTCGTTTTCTACATCGGTAATGCCTGCAATACCGAAGTTGTCGACAAGCACCTTCGTCACGTTGGGCGAGAGGAAGCCGGGAAGCGTGGGGCCGACATGGATGTTTTTCACACCGAGGTAGAGCAACCCGAGCAGGACAATGATGGCTTTCTGTTCGTACCACGCGATGTTGTAGACAATGGGGAGGTCGTTCACGTTGTCTAATCCGAACACCTCTTTCAGTTTGAGCGCGATAAGGGCGAGCGAGTAGCTGTCGTTGCACTGGCCGGCATCGAGCACACGGAGGATACCATTGATGTCGCCCAGAGCGAGTTTGTTGTAACGATATTTTGCGCAACCCGAGGTGAGGATAACCGTGTCTTGGGGTAAGGCTTTGGCAAAGTCGGCGTAATAGTCACGACCGGCCTGCCGTCCGTCACAACCGCTCATCACGACAAACTTTTTGATAGCACCGCTTTTGACGGCATCGACTACTTTGTCGGCGAGGGCAAATACTTGGTTGTGGGCAAATCCACCCACAATGCTGCCTTTCTCGATGCTGGTGGGAGCGGGGCAGGTCTTGGCCAAGGCGATGATTTCGGAGAAGTCCTTCTTTCCATCCGTACCTGTGGTTACGTGCTTCCAGCCGGGATAGCCCGTGGCGTTGGTGGTGAACACCTTGTCTTTATAAGAAGCATTGGAGAGGGGTGGAACAATACAGTTGGTGGTGAAGAGGATGGGGCCGTTGAAGGAGGTGAACTCTGCACGTTGCTGCCACCATGCGTTGCCGTAGTTGCCGACGAAGTGCTCATACTTTTTGAAGGCAGGATAGTAGTGGGCGGGGAGCATTTCGCCATGAGTGTAGACGTCTACGCCCGTACCTTCGGTTTGTTCAAGCAGCATCTCCAGGTCTTTCAGGTCGTGGCCGGAGATGAGGATACCGGGATTGGAACGCACGTCGATGCTCACTTCTGTGATTTCGGGATGACCATAACTGCCGGTGTTGGCTCGGTCGAGGATTTCCATACCTTTCACACCAAATTCTCCTGTGCGGAGGGTTAGTGCAATGAGAGCTTCTACATCAAGAAGGTCTACGGTGAGGGCGGCCAATGCATCGCACATGAAGTGGTTGATGTCCAAATCTTCGTAGCCCAGACGTTCGGCGTGCTCCACATAGGCAGCAAGCCCTTTCAGTCCGTAGATAATCAGTTCGGTGAGAGAGCGTTTGTCCTCGTCCTTTTCGGCAAGCACACCTACTTCTCCGGCTTTGGCGTCGAAGTTTTCGCGTACATCGCTCCATGTCAGTGCATCAACCTGTGGCACGTTGATGTCGTGCTGAATGAGCAGCGCTTTGAGCCGGTCGCGCAGTTGCAGTCCCTTTTCGACACGGGCAGCGATGCTGTCGTCATCGAAGTTAGCGTTGGTGATGGTGCAGAAGAGTGCATCGGTGTTGAACACGTAAATCTCGCGTTCCACGTTGATGCCGTTTTGGCGCAGAAGGCGTTCAGCCACGGAGATGCCGCGCACCACAAAGAGCAGAAGGTCTTGCAGTCGGGCAGTAGAGGGCAGTTTGCCGCAAACGCCTTTGATGAGACAACCTTGGTTTTTAGCGGTTTCCTGACATTGGAAACAAAACATTTGAGCGTCCATAAGAGTAAGATATTGTTATTGATAAATTGTTTTTTCTGAGGGAGGCAATGAACTTCGATCAACAAGAAACATTGTCGATTACCTAACGAGAAAAGTTGAAAAGCTCAGGAGTAAACTTTAATTCAAACTTTGGTTTATATAATTCAAACTTTGGTTTATAGTTTGCGCTTGATGAAAACAACTTTTTGTCGTGAGTAGTTTTTTTCTTTTGGGGTTCCGCCCATTTCCTCTTCGGGGGTTGAGTAAAAGCCCAACAGCAAAGCCACACTGCATTGTGCACGGCTTTTCGAGGGCAAAAGTACGGTTTCTCACGAGTGCGGAGCGTAACATAGGTTACACAACCTCTTAAAAATCCTTTCGGGGGAGCGACACGAGGGATAAATAGAAGAGAACAAGAGGAGACAGACAAAAAATCCACCAAAGGCGATTGGTGGGGGATAAGGATTGGGGGAAAGAGGCATCAGCGCACCTGCTTCTGCCCGTTGTGGAGGTAGACACCCGAAGCGGGAGGAGCCGCCAGGCGGCGACCGGCAAGGTCGTGATAGGCATTGCGCGGTGTGCCGGCAGACGGGATGTCGGCGATGCCTGTGGGGCTCGTGGCATCGGTGCCGTCGTAGATGTAGACGGTGTGGGCCGGGAGCGTGAGGGTGAGTTCGGCATCAATGTCGATGGGCATGCCCTCATTCAGCCCTTTGAGGGCAGGCTGGTTGGCAAAGGCCTTGTTGAGCGTCACGGCGCCACGGAGATAGGTCGGGATTTCGAGCGCAGCGCGCAGGCGTGCGTGAGGAGGGCGAGCATTTTCCTCAGAGGTAGTTTTTTTTAGTTCCTATCTAAATCAAACTACCTCTGAGGTAGATTGCCCCGCCTCGCTCGGAGGGCGTTGAAATGCTAAAGTCGTGTTAAAGTCGAGGCTTCGTGGTAAGAATCGAAGGTGAGATGTCTATATATAAACAGGGGGCTGATTTGAAAAAGAAAGGCTCAATTAGAACAAGGTGTGTGAGATAGGTGGTGTAGAAAAAAGTGCCGTTTTTTTAATAGTTTAAAAAGATTCCTTATATTTGCAGTTGAAGATAATGAATTTTAGAGATTTACTACTTGTACGCAGCAAAACATTTGCAATTTTCTTTCTAACCCCATAGACAATCGAGCAAGATACTCTGTTGCAAATCCTATTTTTTTCACTTTCAATCCAATGCCCAACTTCCCGATACGGCACTCCTGCAAAGCTAAAAGACGACAAGGAGACAAAGGGGAAGCAAACAATTTATGAGAAAGCAATTACTCAAGCATTGCTGTGCTGTGTTCCTTGCAGGATTCATAGCTTTATTACTCCTTCCGCAAGCGGCTCAAGCGCAGAGCAAGGAAGCCTATGTAGTGAAAAGCAGCGATAAGAAAACGCTAACGTTCTACTACGACGATCAAAAATCCTCCCGCGCGGGCAGCAATGTGTGGGGAATTGAGGAGACGAAGGAGGTATATGGATATATATGCCCTGCTTGGTCTGGAGCGTGGAATACGACAGAGTCCGAAGTTACTACCGCTGTTTTCGATGCTTCCTTCAAGAACTATCTTCCCAAAAGCACAGAGGACTGGTTTTCTTATTTTGAAAACCTGAAGAAAATAGAAGGATTGACAAATCTCAATACATCTGAAGTCACTACGATGAGGGGAATGTTTTATGACTGCTTAAGTTTAACTTCCCTCGATCTCTCCAACTTCAAGACGGAGAACGTGCAATACATGAGTTATATGTTTTATGGCTGCTCAAGTTTAACTTCCCTCGATCTCTCTAACTTCAAGACGGAGAACGTGCAAAACATGAGTGAAATGTTTAGGGGCTGCAATTCTCTACAAAACATCTATTGCAATAATACTTGGACTTGTTCACAATCTTGGAGAATGTTCTCTGGTTGTACGAATCTCAAAGGTGCAGTGGTCTACAATTCAAGTAAGGTGGATGCTTCCATGGCGAATCCCGAAACAGGATACTTCACGAAGAAAGTACGAGAAGCCTATGTAGTGAAAAGCAGCGATAAGAAAACGCTAACGTTCTACTACGACGATCAAAAATCCTCCCGCGCGGGCAGCAATGTGTGGGGAATTGAGGAGACGAAGGAGGTATATGGATATATATGCCCTGCTTGGTCTGGAGCGTGGAATACGACAGAGTCCGAAGTTACTACCGCTGTTTTCGATGCTTCCTTCAAGAACTATCTTCCCAAAAGCACAGAGAACTGGTTTTCTTATTTTGAAAACCTGAAGAAAATAGAAGGATTGACAAATTTCAATACATCTGAAGTCACTACGATGAGGAGAATGTTTGTTGGCTGCTCAAGTTTAACTTCCCTCGATCTCTCCAACTTCAAGACGGAGAACGTGCAAAACATGAGTTCTATGTTTTCTGGCTGCGAGAGTTTAACTTCCCTCGATCTCTCCAACTTCAAGACGGAGAACGTGCAAAACATGAGTGAAATGTTTTATGGCTGCAAGAGTTTAACTTCCCTCAATCTCTCTAACTTCAAGACGGAGAACGTGCAAGACATGTCTTTAATGTTTTATGGCTGCTCAAATTTAACTTCCCTCAATCTCTCCAACTTCAAGACGGAGAACGTGCAAAACATGAGT